>CAIQWD010000077.1 GCA_903875445.1 uncultured delta proteobacterium
AAAAGTATTGCTGAATGGGATGTGGCGCCGCTCCTGAAACTGATGTGGGATATCTGGAACGATGTGTTCCGTAAAACGCTCGGCTTTTCGGAACGCAGCCTTGTCTCCGAAATCCGTGACTGGCGCAACAAATGGGCCCATCAGGAACCATTTTCCAGCGATGATGCCTATCGTGCGTTGGACTCCATAGGCCGTTTGCTTGCTGCTGTCTCCGCACCGGAAGCCGATCAGGTCGAGAAGGCAAAAATGGAGTTGCTGCGTCTCCGATTTGATGAACAGGCGAGGGGAGAGCGAAGAAAATCGTCAGGCATTGCGCTCGAAACCGGTGTAACAGGGATGCTCAAGCCTTGGCGGGAAGTGGTGATGCCGCATGATGATGTGGCCAGTGGTCGCTACCAGCAGGCTGAGTTTGCAGCAGATCTCTGGCAGGTGCATCTTGGTGAAGGGACTGACGAGTACCGTGACCCGGTGGAGTTTTTCCGCCGTACCTATCTGACCGAAAGCCTGAAGGAGATGCTGATTGGGGCCGTGCGACGCATGACCCAGGGGGGCGGTGATCCTGTGGTGCAGTTGCAGACCAACTTCGGCGGTGGCAAAACCCACTCAATGCTGGCGCTCTACCACCTCTTTTCCGGGTTTCCACCGACCGAGCTTGCCGGCGTTGATACTATTCTCTCCGCCACCAGTGTGAGCAGTGTGCCCAAGGTGAACCGTGTTGTTCTAGTGGGCAACAAGATCTCTCCCGGCAATCCTGTGGTAAAGGGTGACGGGACGGTGGTGCGTACGCTTTGGGGTGAACTTGCCTGGCAGCTCGGCGGGAAAAAGGCTTTTGACCGTGTGGCTGCTGATGATGAGAAAGCTACCAGCCCCGGTGACCTGTTGCGCGAGATCTTTAACGAGTACAGCCCCTGCATGATTCTGATTGATGAGTGGGTCGCTTATGCCCGCCAACTGCACGACCAGAGTGATCTTCCGGCGGGTGGCTTTGAGACGCAGTTCTCTTTTGCGCAAGTGCTGACCGAATCGGCCAGGTTAGCCAAAAATTGTTTGCTGGTTATCAGCTTGCCAGCTTCAGATACCTCCGGCTCGCCACATACGCAGGCCAATGATGTGGAGGTTGGCGGCACCCGTGGTCGTGAGGCACTCGACCGGTTGCGCAATGTTGTCGGGCGGGTGGAATCCTCCTGGCGGCCCGCCAGTGCTGAGGAGGGGTTTGAGATTGTGCGTCGTCGCCTCTTTCAGCCACTTGCTGACCCTGAGCAGTTCAAGCAGCGTGATGTGGTGGCGCGTGCTTTTGCTGATTTTTACCGCAGCCAGCAGGCCGAGTTTCCTCCTGAGACGCGTGATGCCGGTTATGAGCAGCGTATCAAAGCGGCTTATCCGATTCATCCCGAAATCTTCGACCGGCTCTATACCGACTGGTCAACGCTGGTGAAGTTCCAGCGCACGCGCGGTGTGCTGCGCCTGATGGCGGCGGTGATTCACAGCCTTTGGGAAAAGGGTGACCGCAACCCGCTTATTCTGCCAGCAAATGTTGCCATTGATGATCCTCGTGTGCAGTCCGAATTGACCCGATACCTCTCGGATAACTGGGTGCCGGTTATCGAAAAGGATGTTGATGGGCCGAACTCGCTACCGCTTAAAATTGATAGTGAGCAACCCAATCTCGGCAAGTATTCTGCCTGCCGCCGGGTTGCCCGTGCTATCTACATGGGCTCGGCACCGACGACTGCTGCAGCGCACAAGGGAATCGATGACCGGCTGGTAAAGCTTGGCTGCGTGATGCCCGGCGAATCACCGGCAATTTTTGGCGATGCCCTGCGTCGTATGGCAAGTGCCGCAACCTACCTCTATCAGGATGGCTCCCACTACTGGTATTCGACCCAGCCAACCGTGACTAAGCTGGCCGAAGATCGCGCCGAACAGTTGAAGCGCGAGCCCGACAAGGTGGCAGCCGAACTCGAAAAACGGTTGCGCAAGGAGCTTGCCACTACCGGCGATTTTAATCGCATTCACCCGATGCCGCAAAATGGTGCCGACGTGCCGGACGATCTGGATGCACGGTTGGTCGTGTTGGGTTTTGCCCACCCCTACAGCCGGGAATCAGGAAATGCTGCCGATCTGGCCGCAAAAGCAATTCTTGAAAACCGGGGCAATGCACCGCGTCTCTATCGTAACACACTGTTATTTCTTGCCGCCGATAAAACCCGTCTGCAGGATCTTGACGAAGCCGTTCGAAAATATCTTGCCTGGCACTCAATTCTTGATGAGCAGAAAAATCTCAACCTCTCCCCCTATCAGGTAACACAGGCCGAAAACCAGAAAAGTGCTGCAGAGAGCGCCGTTACCTCCCGTTTGCCCGAAACATGGCAGTGGCTGCTGGTGCCGGTACAAAGCTCCCCACAAGCACTCATAACCTGGGAAGCGGTGCGCCTCACCGGCAGCGACCCTCTGGCCATACGTGCCAGCAAAAAACTGCGAACCGATGAACTCTTCCTCACCAGTTTTGCGCCAACTCGCTTGCGTATGGAGCTTGACCGTATTCCACTCTGGCGTGGTGACCATGTGGCGGTGAAACAGCTTGTGGAAGATTTTGCACGCTACCTCTACCTGCCTCGACTCAAGAATCCGAAGGTATTGTTGGGGGCAATCAGTGCAGGCTTGAGCTTTCTCACCTGGCAGCAGGATAGCTTTGGTTTTGCCGACAGCTTTGACGAAACAGCAGGCCGATACAGAGGCTTGCGCAACGGCACAGTAGCACATTTGGCCGATCCCCACTCATCTGAGCTTGTGGTAAGACCCGATGTAGCCAGCAGGCAGATTGAAGCAGAGCGTGCAGAGGTATCTGTAGCTCCATTACCAAATGATGCAGAGGGCGGACAGACCGGCGACGGCAGGGGTGGGACGGTGCAACAGGGCAACGGCCATAAGTTAGAGGCACAGCCAATTGTTGCAACGAAGCCCAAGCGGTTTCACGGAACAGCCACCCTAGATGCCACCCGTGTTGGTCGTGATGCCAGCAAAATTGGGGAGGAAGTCATTGCCCATCTTGCAGGCATCGTTGGAGCACGGGTAAATGTCACCATAGAAATCGAAGCCGAATTACCCGAAGGCGCCCCGGATAGTGTTGTACGAACCGTTACCGAGAACAGCAGAACCCTGAAGTTTACCAGCCAAGGGTTTGAAAAGGAGTAGCGATGTGTCATTTTGACGCCCGAGATGCGCAGGCCTTTTCATTGGCCTGCGCGACGATGGACGGATATTACTTCGCAGCGTGTACTTGGCTGAATGTCTTCAATCCAAGTCCATAGAGGTGGATAAAGCCAGCCGCAGCCTTGTGGTTGAAGGTGTCAGCTTCGGTGTAGGTAGCAAGCTCCTCGTTGTAGAGCGAGTATGGTGAATTTCTGCCAAGCAGGGAGACTCCACCCTTGTAGAGTTTCAGGCGAACAAGGCCAGTCACAGGATTCTGCGTCTCGTTGACAAAGGCATCAAGCGCTGTTCTCATTGGTGAGAACCAGGTGCCGTTGTAAATGATGTTGGCATAATCCTGACTAATGTTCTTCTTGTACTGGAAGACCGATTTTTCGAGGGTGAGGCGTTCCAGTTCGCGATGGGCAAAGTGGAGGATGGTTGCTGCCGGGGCCTCATAAATTTCACGTGACTTGATACCAACAACGCGGTTTTCAATCATATCGAGCCTTCCGACTCCATTAGCGGCGCCGATCTCGTTCAGGCGAATGATCATGTCGAGTCCGCTCATCTTTATTCCGTCAAGAGCAACAGGCACACCTTTTTCAAACTCGATATCAACCACTGAAGGAGTGTCGGGAGCTTTTTCTGGTGAGGTGGTTATCTGGTACGCATCTTCAGGCGGCGCAACCATCGGATCTTCGAGGACTCCGCACTCAATACTGATTCCCCAGATGTTCTCATCAATGGAATAGGGGCTCTTCTTGGTGGCAGATACCGGGATGTTGTGCTCAAGGGCATAGGCAATTTCAGCCTCTCTTGAGGTGAACTCCCACTCACGCAGGGGAGCGAGCACTTTCAGGTGCGGCGCCAGTGAGGCAAAGGTGACCTCAAAGCGAACCTGGTCGTTGCCTTTGCCGGTGCAGCCGTGGGCGAGCATGGTGCAATCTTCTGCGAGAGCTACATCAACAAGCGCCTTGGCAAGCAGTGGACGTCCAAGCGCTGTTGCAAGCGGGTAGACATCTTCATAGAGCGCTCCTGCCTTGAGTGCGCGCCAGATATACTCTTCAACAAACTCCTTGCGGAGGTCAACAAACTGGAACTTTGATGCACCTGTAAAGAGTGCTTTCGATTCGAGGTTTTCAATCTCTTTCTGCTGGCCGAGGTTGCCGGTAACGGCTACGATTTCAGCGTCATACTTGTCTTTCAGCCACTTGATCATGATGGAGGTATCAAGTCCACCGGAATAGGCTAATGCAATTTTTTCCTTGCTCATGCGTCGTAATGAATTATCAGTTTGTGGAAAGATTCTTGTGAATATATGATATCAAAGCGGAAATATTCAGCACAGATGAGGGAATTACCAGTACCGTATCATCCCCGGCAATAGTGCCGAGAACGAGCGGACTTTTCAAGTGATCGAGATAGGAGCCGACACCGTGAGCCCTTCCTGGAAGTGTTTTGATAATAATGGTGGT
>CAIQWD010000078.1 GCA_903875445.1 uncultured delta proteobacterium
ACTGCAGGTTGCTGCGTGGTAGCACCGGAAGCGGATGTTTCGGGTGCACGGGGCGTTCTAGGGCTAGTCAATCCAGGTTGTTGCATGGTTGCACCGGGAACGACCGTGTCGGGTGTTCGAGGTGTCCTGGGACTGGGCACTGCAGGTTGCTGCATAGTGGCACCGGAAGCGGATGTTTCGGGTGCACGGGGCGTTCTAGGGCTAGTCAATCCAGGTTGTTGCATGGTTGCACCGGGAACGACCGTGTTGGATGTTCGAGGTGTCCTGGGACCGGTCACTGCAGGTTGCTGGGTGGTAGCACCGGAAGCGGATGTTTCGGGTGCACGGGGTGTCCTGGGGCCAGTCAATCCAGGTTGTTGCGTGCTTGCACCGGGAGTGGTAGTTCCGGTGGAGGAAAGCGGAGTCGGTTTGGGCTGGACCGCATTCGTCTTGATTTCCCTTGTCGGCAGGCTGGAGAGGGTCTTAACCTGGGATGCCTGGGATGCGGGAACAAGCGCGTTCGTGACCTTGGGTGGAGCAATATTGGCATTCGAGATTGGAGTAGCAAGTCTGGTATTGTGTGCTGCCGCATGGAGTGATGCAACATTTACCGGTCCCCCGCTCTTTGCTAAAGCCACGTTGTGGTCAATCCGCTGTGTGAGTGCTGCAGCGGGCTTTGTCTGCAACGGCGTATTGACCGATGAGAACCGCTGCGGATTGTTTAAATATTGGTTGTGAACAACTTTATTGGTGACAACTGGTGCTGCTGAATAATTATTAGTGATGTTGGTAATGTTGACGTTCCTTGTTACCCGCACATCCCTGTAATTGGACGCACCATAGAAATGGCTCTGGGGAACTATCATAGGACCAGCCGAGATAAAGGCCAGGGTGGCTATTGCAATCACAGGAAGAGGAGCCCCAACGCGAACGACGGAGATGCCGCCGCCCCGTCCCCAATGGTTATGGGCGTAGTAAACCTCGGTCGGGGCCAGCGGGATCCAACCGACATTCTCATCCGAACCTATCCACGCGACTCTTCCAGGATACCAACCGAAGCCGGCAGCCCGTCCAACCCTCACTTCCACGCTCACAACCGGTGGAGACCAGAACCACCCACCATCAACGTAAACCCAGTTACCGTAGTGATGGGTGACGTAGCCAAACGATTCATCGGGCACCCAACACTGGTCGCCATAATAGTCGACCCACCTGCCGCTGGAAAAAGGCCTCCAGTCGGGGTCGACGTTGGTCGGTCTCCACATTTCCTGGTATTCATTCTGGTAGTAGACCCTTTCCCATCTTCCATCCTCATCCAGTACACTGGCGTCATCATGCAATTGCCTCGGAAGATATCTTGCGGATTCACCTGTGATTTCCTGTCTTTTTTCCCACAGTCTGTCCCTGTCGCCGTTCCAGCTGTCCCACGAGGAATCCACGGTCCCGGAACCGGAAGAAACCGTATGACTGTCCGCCAGCAGGGATGGTGACCCGGCGGCCACATCATATCTTTGCTCGTTTTGGATATATTCCACATTGCCTCTGATGGCAATTATTTCAAGAGACTGGTCCCCAACATACAGATCGAAAATCGATCCGGCCGGTGCCAGTACATATCCGAAGGGCGTTGTGGCCTTCACTACCAAATCCGAACCCATATTATAGAATCTGGCCACGCCGGAAGCAACATCTACCTCGCTGGCGTCAGGTGTCAGGGATATGGCCTGGAGTTGTGTGGTTGAGCCTATTCTGATTCGAGTTTGGTTCGGCACAATAAATTCCGCCTTCCCCCTTTCATCTGTATAGAGGGAATCGTTCATCCCGAACGGGGCGTCTTTGGTTGTTGCGACCCAGTCCTTTTCTGTGTCGACATAGCGAAGCAGATGGCCATCTATGTACGAGATACGCGCGACGGTAGCCGGTTCTTCATCCGAGGCATATGAGCGCGGCGCGAACTGCGGTGCAGTCATGAGGCCCAAGACAACCATCAGTAAGATAAATTTCCTTAGCATTGTCGTTTCTCCACTTTTTCTAATTATCCTTTTGATCCAAGGCGCAAACCGCCATGGATAAAGACCGTTTCCCCAGCCATCGCCTCGTTTCGGTACAACTCGGCTACCAGAGAAACCACCTCCTCCGGTTCAATCAGCCGGCCGATGGGCACTTGTTCGATGATTTTGCCGAGAACCTTTTCGTCGATCGCCTTGACCATCTGCGTGCCCACATACCCCGGGGCCACGGCCATGCAACGGATCTTGTCGGCGATGTTACGCCGGAAAAATTCGGCGGTCAGCACCTTTGGCATAACCGACATTGCCGCCTTCGAGGAGGAATAGTTGAGTTGTCCGGCGGTACCGAGCGATCCTGTTGACGATACCAGACAAATCAGGCCGCGGCAATCATGGTTGATCATTCGTTCGACACATTCGCGCACAGTAAGAAAGACGCCGGTGAGATTTATATCGATCACCCGCTGGAACTGCTGCAGCGACATCTTGCCGACGACCTTGCCGGTTTCCCGATCGGTTTTAAGCAGCATCGCGTCGTCGGTGATGCCGGCAAAAGGGGCTACCAGGTTAATCGCTCCAAACCGTTCGATGGCCAGATCGGCAAGTCGGGCACAATCCTCTTCCCTGGTAACGTTACAGACCAGGGTTGCCACTTCGGCGCCATGTGCCTTCAGCTCCTCCGCGCAGGCGAGAAGGGCTTTTTCCTGAACATCGGCGATTACTACCTTGCCGCCGGCCTTCAGCCAGAACTCCGCCAAAGCCTTTCCTATCCCGCCACTACCGCCGGTGATGACCGCTACGCTCTTTTCTATTTGCAACATATGCTCTCCATTTTCCAAGTCAACGTTTATTCATAAATATTTTGTCTTCCATCGATTCCATCAATCACTTCAAAGTTCGACGAAAGCACATTTGCAAAGTTCAGGCCAGCAGTTTCCGCAAAGGTTTTCCGGCAGGCATAGTATTTGCTAATGCACTGCCGTGTCACCCCTTTGCAGCATTCAACATTCCCCAAACATATGGACAGGTGGATTCATGTCAACAGAGCTAGGCGCAGGTAATCTTGAAAAAAGAAAGAACAAAATTGTCTCCGCAGCCGAAGCGGTCGCCTTAATTCGCAGCGGCGATACGGTTGCCACCGGCGGTTTTGTCGGCATCGGTTTTGCCGAGGAATTGGCCATAAGCCTTGAACAGCGCTTTCTTGCCACCGGCGAGCCCCGCAATCTTACCCTCATGTATGCGGCAGGGCAAGGGGACGGGCGCGAACGCGGCCTGAACCACATGGGCCATGAAGGCCTGGTGGGCCGGGTTATCGGCGGCCACTGGGGCCTCGTGCCGAAGCTGCAGAAGCTGGCGGTCGACAACAAGATTATCGCCTACAATCTGCCGCAGGGCATCATCTCGACGATGTTCCGGGATATTGGGGCGGGCAAACCCCGGACCATCAGCGCGGTCGGCCTCGGCACCTTCGTCGACCCGCGCAAAGGCGGCGGCAAAATCAATAAAATAACCACCGAGGAGCTGGTGGAACTCATCACCTTCGACGGTAAAGAGTATCTTGCCTATCGTACCGTACCGGTCAATTTTGCTCTCCTCCGCGGTACCACCGCCGATCCGGCCGGCAATATAACCATGGAACGGGAGGCCCTGACCATCGAGGTGCTGGCTATTGCCATCGCCGCCAGGAATTCCGGGGGCAAGGTGGTGGTCCAGGTGGAGCGGATCGCCGATTACGGCACCCTCGATGCCCGCGATGTGAAGATTCCCGGAATTTTTGTCGATTATGTGGTGGTAAGCAAACCGGAAAATCACTGGCAGACCTTTGCCGTACAGTATAATCCGGCCTTCAGCAGCGAAATCAAGGTCCCCGTGGCCTCCCTGCCGCCGATGGAGATGGGCGATCGCAAGATCATTGCCCGGCGGGCGGCCTTTGAGCTGCAGCCGGGAGCTATTGTCAACCTCGGAATCGGCATGCCGGAAGGGGTGTCGGCGGTGGTCAACGAGGAAGGGCTGCTGGGCGATATTGTCCTCACCGCAGAACCCGGCGTTATCGGCGGGATTCCAGCCGGGGGTCTCAGTTTCGGGGCGGCTGTCAATACCGACGCTCTGATCGACCAGCCTTACCAATTCGATTTCTACGACGGCGGCGGCCTCGATATCAGCTTTCTCGGCATGGCCCAGGCCGACCAGTTTGGCAATGTCAATGTCAGTAAGTTCGGTTCAAGGCTGGCCGGGGCAGGGGGGTTCATCAACATCAGCCAAAATGCCAAGACCGTGGCCTTTCTCGGCACCTTTACCGCGAATGGCCTCGTCTTGGCCTTTAATAACGGCCAGTTGCAGATCAACCAGGAAGGCTCATGCCAAAAATTCGTGGGCGGCGAAGTGGAGCATATCACCTTCAGCGGCGAATATGCGGTAAAGCGCGGCCAGAAGGTTTTCTATATCACCGAGCGTTGCGTCTTCCGCCTTGTCCCAGAGGGCATGGAACTGATCGAGATCGCTCCAGGTGTTGATCTTGAGCGTGACATCCTGGCGCAGATGGCCTTCCGGCCGATCATCAAGGGTACACTCCGGTTGATGGATGCGCGTATCTTCAAGCCGCAGCCTATGCAGTTACGGAAATAAATATGAACCGTTCGAGAAGCGCGGCAGGGGCCGATCCCCGTCGCGCTGTAGCTTACTTGCTACACTCCAAGCCCGCCTTCAGCGACAAACCGTATTTTTTCAATTTCTTATACAACTGCGTTCGGTGAATCCCCAGCAAAGAAGCGGCTTCGGCCTTGTTGTTGCCGGTTTTCCGCAGGGCCGCCAAAATCGCCTCTTTTTCCGCATCCGCCTGGATATGACGGATCGGCTGGATAGCCGTCTCGGCGCCGGGAGTCGCGGATTTTCGCGCAAGAAATGGCAAATCGGCGGGCTGGATCTCGTCGTCGTGCATGGTCAACATGGCCCGTTCGAGGACATTGGCCAGCTCCCGGACATTACCCTGCCAACTATGACCACCGAGGGCGGTGAGCGCCGCAGCATTGACGCGAATGGCATCAAAGCCGTTTTTCCGGGCAATGCAGGTGAGAAGATGGCCGGCGAGCGGTGCAATATCCTCCGGTCGTTCACGAAGCGGCGGGATATGCAGGGACATGACGTTTAAGCGGTAATACAGGTCCTTACGGAAACGGCCCTCTTTGATCAGATTTTCCAAATCGGCATTGGTGGCGGCTATCAGGCGGAAATCGGAACGGATCAGGCTGTTGCCGCCGACCCGTTCGAAGGATTTCTCCTCAAGCACCCGCAGGAGTTTCGGTTGCATTTCGAAAGGCAGATCGCCGATCTCATCGAGGAAGATGGTGCCCTGATCGGCAAGTTCGAATTTCCCCGGCTTGCCGCCGGTGAGCGCCCCGGTAAAGGCGCCGCGCTCATAGCCGAATAGTTCTGATTCCAGCAGATCCTTGGGGATGGCGGCGCAATTAAGATGGATAAAAGGTTGCAATTTTCTTGGACTCGCATGGTGAATGGCCTGGGCGAAAAGTTCCTTGCCCGTGCCGCTCTCGCCGGTTATGAGAACCGGCGAGGTATTGGCCGCCGCCATCAGCGCTTCCTGTTTTAGACCGGTAATCGAGCGACTGGTGCCGATAATACTGTCGAGGGTATAGCGGGTGGAACGGAATTTCAGCAGTTCCTTTTCATAGCTATTTACTTTCGATTCAAGGGAATGCAGCTTCTTGGCGAGTTTCACCACCTCGCCGCTGTCCTGAAACATCACCAGACCGAAGACGGCGATAACTTTGCCATTCTTGCGCATGGGGATACGGTGCACGACAATATTCTGGCCGCGAATTACCTGAACCTGATTAATCTCGGCTTTCCCGGATTTACCGACAATGTGCATGCGGGTGTTTTCCACCACTTCCGTACAATGCTTGCCGATGCTTTTTTGTACGTCAATGCCGAGAAAGCGGGCATAGTTGGTATTGAAATGGGTAACAATGCCGTTCGGGTCAGTGACCATTGCCCCACTCGGGAGAGTATCGAATATCAGGTGATAGAGTTCCAGTTGCTCCCTGATCGCCGCAGAATCGTCGCCATGTCTGTTGTCCATGAGTATTCCAAGTAGCTTGAGAAGTAATGTGTGTTGGTAACATGTAGCCATATTGATACATATCTCTTCGCCAATTGTCTATAGGAATATGTCGTTTGCATCAAGAGACATCATCTCCGGACACGTCCGTACCTGCTTGCCATCAATCGAAGGAGTCCCGCCGGTAATTATCATTTTTGGCATTTTAATTGCACAAGATGTGTTGCGTTTTGCCGAGGAGCACTTCAGTCAGCACCCTGCTGTTTTGATCGCTCCACTTACCGGCCAAAGAGGAAGAAAGAGGCAACCCGGCCGTGCTACGGGTCTCACCAACAAAACCTATGCAGTGCAGGAGACAGAAATGGATTTCATTATTGTACTGGCCGCCTTGGCCTTTTTGATGTTTGTAGCCTATCGCGGCTACAGCGTCATTCTTTTCGCCCCCATTGCCGCACTCGGGGCGGTGTTGCTCACCGATCCCGGGCAGGTGGCGCCGATGTTCACCGGCCTTTTCATGGACAAGATGGTGGGGTTTGTGAAGAATTTCTTTCCGGTATTTTTGCTCGGCGCGGTTTTCGGCAAAGTCATTGAGTTGTCCGGATTTTCTAAGGCGATTGTTGCCGCCGTTATCCGCATCATCGGTAGGGAACGGGCCATTCTCGCCATCGTCGCCGTCTGCGCCATACTTACTTACGGTGGCGTGTCTCTTTTTGTCGTGGTCTTTGCCGTGTATCCCTTTGCCGCTGAGATGTTTCGTCAGGGTGATATCCCCAAAAGGCTCATTCCCGGGACCATCGCCCTGGGTGCCTTCACCTTTACCATGGATTCTCTGCCCGGCACGCCGCAGATCCAAAACATTATCCCCACGACCTTTTTCAAAACCAATATCTATGCCGCCCAATGGCTGGGGCTTGCCGGAGCGATTTTTATCCTCATCCTCGGACTATCCTACCTGGAATGGCGTCGCCGCCAGGCTATAGCCGCCGGCGAAAACTATGGCGAAGGGCACACCAACGAACCCGAACCCTTTGAGCAGGAAAAGCTGGCGCATCCCTTCATCGCCGTTCTGCCTCTTCTCATCGTCGGCGTGGCCAACTGGGTATTAACCAAGCAAATCCCGAATTTATATGGCGAAAGCGTGTCGATTATCCCGGCGATAATCGGCAAGGTCAGCCCCGTTGTTCAGCAGACCAAGGCGGTAGCGGCAATCTGGGCGGTTGAGGGAGCGCTGTTGCTTGGTATCGCCACCGTCTTCGTCTTTGCCTGGAAAACAGTCCTCGGCAAATTCGCCGAAGGCTCCAAATCGGCGATAGGCGGGGCCTTGCTGGCCACCATGAATACCGCATCGGAATACGGTTTTGGCGCGGTTATCGCCGCAATGCCCGGCTTTCTTGTGGTTGCAAATGCCCTTTCGGCCATCCCCAATCCCCTGGTCAATGAGGCAATCACTGTCACCTCTTTAGCCGGTATCACCGGTTCGGCCTCGGGCGGGATGGGCATCGCCCTGGCAGCGATGGCGGATACCTTTGTGCAAAACGCCCAGGCCGCGGGCATCCCCTTGGAGGTCTTTCATCGCGTTGCGGCAATGGCCTCCGGCGGTATGGATACCCTGCCGCACAACGGGGCGGTTATAACCCTCTTGGCGGTAACCGGCCTTACCCACCGTCAGTCGTATAAGGATGTCTTTGCCATAACAATCATCAAGACCATTGCGGTATTTTTTGTCATTGCCCTCTACTACACGACTGGTCTGGTATAAGTTCCGCGCGAGAAGCAGGATTCTCTAAAAGAAGAGCCGGAGCGGCCTCCTTAGGCCGTTTCCGGCATTGTCTTGGCTAAGCTTTTGTTTGAATTCACCGGCTGGCCGCGTCTTTCGGCCAGTCCGGTGGAATGATTGGGGTGCGCGTTGGCTTACGCGCTACGCGAATGACGTGCCACGTATTTACGAAGCACGCTATCCATGAGCGATTGCCAACCTTCCCCCGTTGACTTGAAATAGGCCACAACCTCCGGGCTGTAGCGCACGGACACGAGCAGTTTCTTGTTTTCTGACTTTGGGCGACCGCGTAAGGTTTTCAGCGGAACCATGGCTTTCAATTGCTTTGGTGTGAGTGGCTGTGCGTCAGGGTCGCTTTTTGCCGCCGTAGTAATGGCTTTGTCCTCTTCTGCGGTAGGAACGCGGATAGTGGCGCGTTTAGAAATTCTCGACATAGTGTTTCACCTCTCGACGATTGATAAAAGATGGCTGTCAATGGTTTTTAAAGACTCAGGCTGTTTCCGGTAGTGTCTCCCGGTTCCTGGCAAAGATAAGCGCTGTTGAGCCCGAACGAAACTGTTTGGCAAAACTGTGGCAGAAGCCACAGGCGACGGCCATCTCACTTATTTCCGGCAGCGAATATGTCTTACCGTTGAAGGTGTTGAGCATCATATGGATATCATACAAAGCTCCGCGCCATCCACAATCGCTGAAAAAATCATGGACGACAAGCAACCCCGGCTCCCGAGTTTTCGATGCTGCCTTACGCATCAAAGCAGTGGTTTCCGCATTTTCCTGACAATGGATGATATTGGAAAGTAAGACGAGATCGCAGGACTTATCAGGGATGGCATCGAAATCCGAAGGGCAATCCGCCAGCAGGTTGCAGCCGCACCAGCTGATCCGATGTTCAATCCCCGCCAACCGTCGATGCAGTTCGTTGTTGGCGATAACCAGCGGCAGATCGCAAAAAATACCGCGCCAGGAAGTCCAGCGCAGCAAGAAATCAGCGAGAAATGCCCCGGAGCCGGAACCGAGATCGAGGATGGTGCCGCCGGTGGCGGGAAGAGGAAACCAATCCCAGAGCTCCTTGGCACGGATACGGGCCGCCTCGTCCATGCTGCCGAGATAGGTGGTGAAGGCTTGCTCCAATTCCTCCGGAGTCTTTTCTTCGGTGGCAAAAAGCCGTTTTCCGGCTCCGAGGGTAGCTGGCAGCTGTTCCCAGGAACGGTACAGTTGCTTTTCAAATGCCAGTGTCTTGCCTTGATACTGCGCCGAGTCGGATCGCAAATAGGTGGCGGCGAAGGGGGAGAGAAAATAGCGCGTGTCCTCTTGCCTGAGGAGTCCCAGGCCGCACAGACAGCGGAGGAAGCGTTCGCCATAGAGCAGATCCCAACCGCACCTGCGGCAGAGTTCAGGGCCTTCACAGCCCTCCTGGCCTACGGCATCGAAGACACCGGCATCATGGGCCAGCATGAGGGCCGAGGATTGGCGATATCCGGTCAGCAGGTCGGAAAAGTCGAGATACGAGGATGCCTCCGGAGGAAGATTCAGCTCTCTCTGCCGGGCATTAGTGATACTCACTTCTTCAAGTGCCCAAGGAATCGCAGCGATGTTCTTACTCCCCCTCAAGCCTCTCTCCCTCGATAATCCGATACGATTCCAGGAGGCGTTTGCCGAGCATCTCCGACAGTTTTTTAAAGAAGAGATAACCGCTCTCAGGGTGCTTGGCCAAGAGGTCGAGCAACTTGTCACGGTCAAACCGGAGTATTTCGGAGGACTTGGTACAGACCGCCGTGGCGCTGTAGATGTTGCCACCGACAAGGCTGGACCAGCCGAAAATATCCCCGGCATGGCGCACCGTATACACATGCCGCTCCTTGACCCCGATGGTTAAGCGGAGTTCACCCTGTATCAAGGTGAAAAAATAGTGCGTGGGATCCCCTTTGCGAAAAAGAAGCTGGCCCTCACCGCAGGAGATTTTATGGGCCGTTTCCATGAATTCCCGCATGAAAATCATTCCCATTCCCTTTGATAGGTCGCCAAGATCGATGAACATGTTGTGGCCCTCCCTTTGTGTTGTGTAATCCTTGTTCCTGTCGTGAAAAGAGGAACATAAATACGAGCCGAAAGCAAGGCCGGAATCGCCAGGCTCTGTCTGGAGAGCCGACATCCTCTTCTTAAAACCGGTCCAGCGGGCTCTCCAGTTTCCGGATATCCCGGGCCATGACATGGGTATAGATTTCGGTGGTCTTGACGTCGGCATGGCCGAGGAGTTCCTGGAGTACTCGGATATTCACCCCGTTCTCCAGCATATGGGTGGCAAAACTGTGCCGCAGGGTATGACAGCCGACCTTTTTATCGATCCCGACCTGTTCCGCTGCCCGCTTCACCGCCTTCTGCAAGCCGGATTCAAGCACATGATGGCGCATCTCCTTGCCCGAACGCGGATCAAGAGAACGCTCCCGTGCCGGAAACACCCACTGCCAGCCGGTTTCCCTTCCGGCATTTGGGTATTTTCTGGCTAGGGCCTCAGGGATATATACTGCGCCAAAGCCTTCTTCCAACTCCTTATGGTGCAGAGTCTTAACCGCTTGAACCTGTTTCTGCAGCTCGTCCTGTAAATTTTTCGGCAGGATGGTGGTCCGGTCCTTGCCGCCTTTGCCGCCGCGGATAAAAATAAGACCCTGGCCAAAATCGACATCCTGAACACGCAGGCGGATACATTCCATCAGACGCAGGCCGCCGCCATAAAGCAGCTTGGCCATCAGGGCATGTTTGCCGGTAATGGCTGCAAGCAAACGCTGCACCTCCGCCTGGATAAGCACTGTCGGCGGCCTTTGCAGGCGTTTGCTGCGGACTGGAGCGATTTCTTCGACCAAAGGCTTATCGAGGACATCCCGATAAAGAAAAATCAGGGCGTTAAGAGCCTGTTTCTGGGTGGAAGCGGACACCATGCCAACGGTTGCCAGATGGGAAAGAAAGCGTTCGATATCCTTTGCCCCCAGCAGGTTAGGATGGGTCTTGCCGCCAAAATGATGGATGTAGCGAAGGATCCATTGGCAATAGGTCTGCTCGGTGCGATACGCATAGTGATGATAGCGCAGCACTTCGCGGACCTGATCCATAAGCTTCAGGCCGGCATTTGGCCGGAATTTTGCCTTATTTTTCTTTTGACTTTCCATATCCTATCCTATAATATCGCAATAAGTGGAAACTTTCCAGGGGTAATTCAATAAGTGGAAATTCTTCTGATGGTTTTTCCATGTTTTATAGATGGATATCGCAATAAGTGGAAATTTCGTCCATCCATAGGGGGTGATATGACGGAAAGAAGTCCGCTTATTGCACTGTTATGCGTCAAAAACCTATGGAGTACCTGATGACACAAATTTATGAAGATGGGACGTACCTTGCCAACAATCCTGGTTGGCATGAAGAAGACTCGCCATGGAAAGCAAGGCAGATAGATAACATCATTAAGAAAAACTCTCTAAACCCAAAAACAATCTGTGAGGTCGGATGTGGTGCGGGGGAAATACTGAACCAACTATCAAAGCTGAATATTGATAGAGATTTCATTGGATACGAAATATCACCTCAAGCATTTGAATTGTGCAGCAACAAGTCAAAAGCAAATCTGACCTTTAGACTTGAAGACTTGCTCAAAGACGATATTGCACATTTTGATATTGTGATGGCAATAGATGTTTTTGAGCATGTGGAGGACTATTTTGGATTCTTGAGAAAGCTGAAAGAAAAAGCCGAATACAAGATATTTCATATTCCACTTGATTTATCAGTTCAAACTGTTTTCCGTTCTTCTCCAATCATCAAAGGAAGAAAATCAGTTGGACATATTCACTATTTCACAAAGGAAACAGCACTGGAAACATTAAAAGATACTGGATACTCGATTGTCGATTATTTTTATACAGGAGGCTCTTTGGAGTTGCCGAATAGAGGCTGGAAAGCCAACCTCTTGAAAATCCCTAGAAAACTTGCGTTTTCGTTAAATAAAGATTTCGCAGTCCGGTTGCTGGGTGGCTATTCGCTTATGGTTTTAGCCAAATGAATCGCATAACAAGGCGCTGCACCGGACGGCAATTCCGCTGCGCTCCATTGCCGCCGGTGAGCTGGGTCGTTCGCTGAAGAGCAATGCGAGCACCGAGAGTAAAAAGCCCTCTGGGAGCCCCCTGGGAGCCCCCTGGCGGGGAGCCACTCTCTGGGAGCTTGCTGTTATCTGTCCGGAAGAGTGCAGGTGCAAAAAGCGCACACCTGCA
>CAIQWD010000079.1 GCA_903875445.1 uncultured delta proteobacterium
GATGTCAGGAGATTGATTGCCCAAGCAGCATTGGAAAAAGATTTTCAATTGGTTTGCCCGCTTCCACGCAAATCGATAGCAAATACCTTCGCGGCCGCAATCATGAAGATCGCGGCATGAAACCTTTTCAGGAAACTTCAGGTATATAGTAGACACCTTCAATTTGGGTATTTGCAAGAAAACAGAACGTTCAATGTGGCAATATTAACCGCACAACTTGAGTCGGAGTCACGGCAGAACATTTTCTCGGTGGAATCAGAAATCACTATCAGGGGTTCTTCCCTAACCGGCCATTAACCACGCTCCTTCGATACTCTAAGAGCTGATTATTTCCGATGGCCCAGATAGCAGTTAATGTATTTTACCATCTTCAGTATTTAGTACTTTCCGAATCCTAACGGCCAGCTCTTTGCGAGAAAAGGGTTTTTGGATGAAATGCGTTCCTTCAGCCAGCACGCCTTGGTTGGCAATTATATCAGAGGTGTAGCCAGACATGAACAAGCATTTCATCCCTTTTTTGATGATCATAAGCCGTTCCGCCAAGTCCGGACCATTCATTTCAGGCATGATTACATCGGTCATGAGAAGGTGAATTTCAGCGACGAATTCCCCAACCAGGCGAATGGCTTCGCTGGGGGTGTTTGCTGCAATAACCATGTAACCGAGATGCTGGAGTATCGTTGTGGTCATTTTCAGGATCGTCGGTTCGTCCTCCACGACCAGAATTGTTTCATGGCCACCTTCAACAGGCGCTGCCGCACCTTCTTTGAACGCCGGCCCGGTTGTGCCCGCATACATATAGCGGGGCAGGTTGATCGTAAAAATCGTTCCTTGTCCCGGTTCACTGAAGACATCGACAAATCCGTTGTTCTGTTTAACCGCACCGTACACCGTCGACAAACCCAATCCAGTACCCTCGCCGACACCCTTGGTCGTAAAAAAAGGTTCAAAGATTTGGGATAGCGTTTCTCTGTCCATGCCACAACCGGTATCACTCATAGAAATCCGCACATATTCCCCGGAAAAACAGCCCGCATGAGTCGCGCAGAACTCTTCAGCAAAGGTACCATTGCTGGTCTCGACGATTATCTTGCCCACGCCTGTGATAGAATCCCGGGCATTGACACAGAGATTTGCCAGTATCTGGTCTAGCTGTGAAGGATCTACCTTAACCGGCCAGAGTCCGGCTCCGGGCATCCATACGAGATCAATGTCCTCACCGATAAGTCGCCGCAACATCTTGAGCAACCCTTCAATGGTTTCATTCAGGTCGAGCACCTTGGGAACAACCGTCTGTTTGCGGGCAAAAGCCAGTAGTTGCCGGGTCAGATCGGCCGAACGGCTGGCCGCCTTACGAATTTCTTCCAGGTCGGCAAAGAGTGGCTGGGTTGGGTCTAGTTGATCCATAGCAATTTCGGCATGTCCGAGGATCACCCCGAGCATATTGTTAAAGTCATGTGCAACACCACCCGCCAGGCGGCCGACCGAGTCCATCTTTTGCGCCTGCTGGAGTTGCTGTTCGATCTTCCGGTGTTCGGTAATGTCCAGCGAAATGGAAAGGATGCGCTTCTGGTTCGAAATCGTGATACTTTCTCCCCAGTATTTGAAAAAAAGCTCTTTACCTGATTTTGTAGACATAACAAGATCTACGTCTTCAATTTTACCCTTCTTTTTGATTACTTCCAGCAACTGTTGTCGATGGGATTCAGTGAGCAGGCCCAATTCTATAGAGGATTTTCCGATTACCTCCTCTCGGCTGAAGCCGAAGGTATCGATGAATCTTTGATTGATATCCAGGTAGGTACCATCCTCCAGGTTACTTATAGCGATTATGATTGGCGCGTTTTTGAAGGCAACGATGAATTTTTCATTACTCTCGCGCAGCAAATCATCAGCCTTTTTTCTTTCGGTAATGTCCAGAATGGAGGCGGTAGTTCCTTCATATTCTCCATTGAGGTTATAATGGCCTCTGACATAAATCAACGTGGGTATTGTTTTTCCTGTCTTCGAAACATAGTACTTTTCAAGGGAAAAATGATCGATATCATGTCTTATCAGCTTATTGACCATATCCATACTTTTGACGACATCATTAGGATGACTGATATCTGAGAATGTCATTTTGCCTACAAGTTCTTCTCTTGAATATTCCAGCATCCTGCAGAAAGCGTCATTAGCATCGGTAAAAATGAAACTTTTGTCGGTAACCGTTACGCCAACAAGCGAATTGTCAAAGAGTGAATGGTAATGGGCTTCGCTCTGGCTAAGTGCCTCCGCCGACTTCTTACGCTCGGTAATATCCTGAGCTATCCCTGCTGTTCCAATGATCACCCCCTGCTCATCATAAACTGGGGTTTTATATGTGAGATGCCATTTAATTCCATCTGGTGTGGAAATCGCTTCTTCCACTTGCTTTTTCTGTCCTGATGCACACACCTCACGGTCGTCAGCAATAAAACCTATGGCCATTTCTTTTGGAAACAAATCGAGATCAGTCTTACCAATGCATTCTTCGACTGTATGACCACAGGCATTGGCGTACGGCTCATTTATCATATCAAGACGACTTTCCGTATCCTTAAGCCATGCCATCATTGGCAAATTGTCCAAAATCGCACGCTGACGTAACATTAGTCTCGTTCTGTCTGTTTCAACCTTTTTGCGATCGGTAATGTCCTCATACATGCCAAGGACTCCGATAATTTTATTAGCCTCGTTACGGAGTGGAACTTTTGAGGTACGTAGCCATACCTGGTTCCCTCCCGGTGTGGTCTGCGGCTCGTCATAAGAAAGCTTTGGGACTCCAGATTCAATAACGTGAAGGTCGTCGGTTTGATACAACTCCGCTTGTTCCTTCCATGCTAATTGATAATCATCTTTGCCAATCAGATCCTCTGCACATACAACCCCTGCATCCTTCGCAAAGGCATTATTGCAGCCCAAATAGCGCAATTGTTTATTCTTGAAAAAGATTCTCATGGGCGCTGTGTTTATTACAGTCTGGAGAAGCTTGTTCGAATTGTTAATGGTCGCCTCTGCCCGTTTACGTTCGGTGATGTCGTGGAATGACCACACACGGCCTACAATGGTATCTTCAATTCGTTGAGGTTGCGAATAACGCTCAAAAACGCGTCCATCCAGAAACTCGATCTGCTCAAAACTCGATTGCGCCGGTTGTTCGTACAACTTCCTGACATTTTCAATAAACTGATTAGGGTCAACAAGTTGTACCAAGATACAGTTTATTACTTTTTCATCATCGCGGCTGGAGAGAACCTCTTGCGGTATCCTCCACATCTCGACAAATTTCCGATTCCACCGTGTGATTTTTCCTTGTCTGTCGACAATGAGAATACCATCGGTAGTGGATTCCAGAGAGGCAGCTAGCAATGACAGAGAACTTTGCAAAGCCGTCTCAGTCTGCTTGTGCTCTACAATCTCATGTGAAAGGTTTTCATTTGTCTGTAGCAGATTATTGTTTGCCTCGGAAAGCTGAATCGTGCGTTCTGCGACTAGCTTTTCCAGGAACTGATTCCGATCCACCAGTTCCTTCATCGGATAGATTTCACCCTCACGAACCAGGTGGTAGGGAATGGATATACTACTATGGGAGATTTTCCAAACTGAGGTTTCTTTGCGGAATATCAGAACCAGGCGGGCTGTCTCCCGTGACAATATGTGGTCCTTAATCGGCAGATGGATGGTGAAGAATCCTGTTGTGACTGCAATCGTTTCAGACAATGACTGGATGGCCAGATCCTTCAGTTCGATGCGGAGTGGATCCTTGACTTGGGCGAAGTCTTGCCGGGTAATATCAACCCATTCTTCCCTGTTCTTGACCAGAAAATCCCCACCTCCGGTGAAGCCGGAAAAGTCATCGCTGAAATGCGAGGTGAGCCGATCATCGCGGGATGAATACATCCTTAGGTAGTCATCGAACAGCTGCCGGATTACTTGATAGTCGTTTGCGTCCATTGGTCATTTTTCTCTGTAATACAAAGCAGGAGCGCAGTTAGCTAGCCTAACTAATTTGTTTTTTTATTTACCGATTAATACAAAGCGTACCGTACCATTAAATTTAAACCTTCCCCCTTCTGCCCACTGTACCCCAACTCGAAGATGGTTTAAAGACTACCAACGGAGGTGGCTCTGTCCGTTTGAACAAGTATCTGAAGAAATTATGTAAAATTTCTTGAGCCAAGGAAAGATATTTCCAAAAGTTGTGGGTCTATATATCGGAGGTGTACGTAACAAATCCTGTTTTTTCTTTTTATGTTAAATTGTTACCTGATGTTATTTTTCTCTGTTTTTTTCTGATAAGTCAAGTTTTTTCCCAGAGGGAGCTCCGTCAAGGGCTGGCAATCCTAAGATCATGATAGGATGGTCAACATGACCTTATCCTGAGCCCGCGAAACCTGAATAGTAGAAACCTTAAGTTGTCGAAATTATATATATAAATATATCTTGGAAATGGCAATATTAGCCTTGGTCATTATCCGCGAGCTTTAACACTTAGGAAGATTTAACGGAGTCACTTCTGTATCATTTGTCAGACCTGACGATCATAATTCCCTGCGGTTTCATGATACATGAATTGCATGAATGCCCTGATTCGGGCTGTCAATCGAATGTCCCGATGGGTTAATATCCATACATGATGATTACATTCCGGGGGTAATTCCCAAAATTGTTTCCCGGGATCCGGCAGGCTCCGGCTCCGAGCGAAACAAAAGGAAAAGCAGGATCTGTCTTTCTGATTTTCTTTTTAATTTTAGAATTCTTCACTGAAAATCCTGAGCACCATTTTGCATACCGTCCCAGTCAAAACTGTCTGTAAGCTGATATACCTTGTTAAAGACAACAACCTGATTAAATTGTGAAATCTTGACTTGTAATTCTTCCAAAGATTCGATAGCAGGAGGGCAAGTCCAGCTTTTCCCAAAATAGCCGCACATATTCTGTTCACAAAGTTTTTCACTTCAGGTCTGAACGGTACCTTGGAGTAAGAAATCGTTTGTGAATTGTGAAAAAGATCCCGAATAAAGTCGTTAAATCGCACTCGTTGAATATTCTCACTTCTCTAAGCAGTGGGCCAGTCTTAAGCCCACGTTCAACAAGTCAACCTCATTACCATTCAATATGCGCCATTCATGGCAAAAAACCATTACTTATCACTGTGCTTGAGATAAAAACTGATGAATTTTTCAATAATTGGTTTTTGGTTCTCAGGGTGGCGCACCAAACTGATCGCAAAAGAGCAATCCTCATCAAGGATATCGACACAGGTAATATTTCCGGAAATATTGGCTTCCTTTAAATGTTCCGGCAGTAACATAACGCCGCTATCCGGCTTGATGCTTAATGCGGCTTCTTCGATTGACCGTGTTTCCAGTTTTTTTCTTGGAGGGTGGAATCCGCGCCGGTGGCAGAGCTCACACCAGTCTTCAAACAGGGCATCTCCCCAAAATCCTACAAGGGAAATAAAATATTCATTCTGCAAATCGGCAACTTGCACCCCGGTTCTTGTTGCCAGACGGTGATTCCGATTTACTAAGATAACTACCGACTCATTGAATACATCGTGAAAGATCAGGTCCTGGGAATTGAGAAAATTGACTCTAGGCAAAACAGCAACATCAACTTCCTTTGAAAATAAACCATTTATAATTGCATCGGGATATGCCGGCAAATAGTTTATTTTCACCCTGGGGTTAGCAGACTCAAATAACATTATGATATTGCTTAAATATTTCTTAACGCCATAATAGGGGACGCCAATGGTGATCTTTTCCATGCCCCCTTTTGAGACCGCTTCACAGAGAAAATCATAATCATCTATGATTTTTTGAATGCCTCCTAAAAAGTGTTTTCCCTCTTCAGTGAGTTTGACGACATGCGTATCCCTTTCAAATAGTTTAATCCCGATTTCCTTCTCAAGTCCCGAAATATGGCGGCTTAATCCTGGCTGAGTCATATGCAGCTGGCTGGCGGCAATTGAAAAGTTCAGATGTCTTGATAGAGCAATAAACTCTCTGAAGTAACTCAGTTTCATATCTCCTCCCCCTCTATTACGTGGGCCAAAAGTCATACCACTTCCCAAAAAGGATGTATACACAGCAACTTCAACTTATGCAATCGCTGCATAACCAATTTTTTTTTATCATTTCCATTAGTTTATACAACCATCTATAAACAATCAAATTCATATAAACTATGGGAGGTACATTACGTGATTATTATCGGTGAGAAAATAAATGGGGCAATCTCTTCTGTGGCCGAAGCGATTGTCCAAAAGGATGTCGATTTCATCAAAAATCTTGCAAAAACCCAGGTCGAGGCTGGTGCTGATTTCATTGATGTCTGTGCGTCAGCTGATGTGAAAATTGAACTGGAAACCATGAAATGGCTTATCGACCTTGTCCAGGAAGTCGTTGATACACCCATTGCTATCGACAGCCCTGATGCGAATGTATGTGCCAGGGCTGTGGCTTTCTGCAAAAAGCCAGGTTTGATCAACTCCGTTTCCATGGAAGGGAACAAGATTGAAGTGGTATTTCCTGTTATTGCTGGCACCAAATGGGAATGTGTTGCGCTACTTTGTGACGATACCGGTATCCCCAAGACCGGAAAGAAGCGTTTGGAAATATTTGACGCGTTTATGCATAAGGCCAAGGAATACGACATAGCCCCTTCCCGCCTTCATATAGATCCCTTGGTTGAGATGCTCTGCACTTCAGAAGACGGAATTAACACCATCCTGGAAGTAATCAGGGAAATAAAGAGGCAATACCCTGCCATTCATGTCACTGGCGGTGCCAGCAATATCTCCTTCAATCTTCCTGCCAGAAAGTTTGTAAACCAGGCATTTCTTGTTCTGGCTATGGGCGCGGGGATGGACAGCGCCATTATCAATCCTTTGCATAACCATATGATGGGATTGATTTATGCCACAGAAGCACTGAAAGGCAATGATGAGTACTGCATGGAATATATTAACGGCTATAGGGAAGGGCTCTATGGCCCTGTCAAGTAGGCATGGATCAACTATTGTTTCACTTTATTAAAGGAGGATTCTTGAAATGGCTAAAATTGATGAAGTTAGATCCAAGGTAGAAACAGGTAAAACAAAACTCGTTCCGGGGTTGGTTCAGGAAGCACTTGATGAGGGTAGCAAGCCTGCTGATATCCTTGGTGCCATGGTCGGTGCCATGAGTGTTGTCGGTGATAAATTCTCGTCCGGTGAAATTTTCGTTCCCGAGATGCTTATCGCCGCAAAGGCCATGGCCAAAGGTGTAGAAGTCCTTAAACCCTATTTATCCGGAGAAACATCGGTGTCCCTAGGAACTTGTGTTATTGGTACGGTTCATGGTGACCTCCATGATATCGGCAAAAATCTTGTTGCCATGATGATTGAGAGCGCCGGTTTTACAATGGTTGATCTTGGCGTCGACGTTCCTGCCGAAAAATTTATCCAGGCAATCAAGGAAAACGAAAATGTAAAACTCGTAGCATGTTCCGGTCTGCTCACCACCACCATGCCTGCCATGAAAGATACTGTTGAAAAACTCAAAGGCAGTGGACTTGCCGGATTCAAAGTGATGGTCGGCGGAGCTCCTGTTACTCAGGCGTATGCGATTGAAATCGGGGCGGATGCCTATGCTCCGGATGCAGGAAGTGCAGCCGTCAGAGCCAAGGGACTCGTTGCAGCCGCCTAGCCACATAACATCAACTTTATAGAGAGTTTCAACTATGTTGACCGCAAAGCAGAACTTACTGGAGACAATCAGAGGTGGTAATCCTGATAGATTTGTAAACCAATACGAATTTCTGGAGCTTATTGTGTTTATGCCAGGATTTAAATATCCGCTGCAACCGGGCGTGACAGTCAAGGACGACTGGGGTATCACCTTTACCTTTCCGGAGGGACAGATCGGTGGTTTCCCTCTTCATGACGACGAGCACAAAGTGCTCAAGGATATTAGCCAGTGGGAAGACGTGGTCAAGCCTCCCGTTCTGGATACCTCGGACGAAGCATGGGCTCCGGCTATGGAGATAGCGAACAGCGTGAACCGTGATGATAAATTTGTGACAGCGTGTCAGATGCCGGGCGTTTTTGAAATGACCCATCATATGATGGGAATGGAGGACGCTTTAATGGCACTCTATGAGGAGCCTGATTGTATGCACGGACTCATTGAAAGGGTGACGGATTTTGAGCTAAAAAGGGCTGCAATGATCGTTGACCGTATACAACCAAATGCCCTTTTCCACCATGATGATTGGGGTGGACAGATATCAACATTCATCTCTCCGAATATGTTCAAAGAATTCTTCCTGGCGTCCTATAAAAAAATTTACAAGTTCTGGAAAGACAATGGGGTCGAACTGATTATCCACCATAGCGATTCCTATGCCGCTACTTTGGTTCCCTTTATGATTGAAATGGGAATTGATATATGGCAGGGCGCAATGACTACAAATAACATCCCAAGATTGATTGAAAAATATGGGTCTCAAATCAGCTTTATGGGAGGTATTGACAGCGGTGAAGTCGATTTTCCTAAGTGGACTCCGGAGATATGTGCTGAGCATGTTGAAAGAATCTGCAGAAGTTGCGGTAAGCATTACTTCATCCCCAACCTAACCCAGGGGCTAAACTTCAGTTCTTTTCCGGGAGTATATGAGGAAGTAAGTGTTCAAATTGATAAAATGAGCAAAAAAATGTTCTGACAAACTCTTCTGTTTGTTCTTGAATTCCAGGCTTACTTACCAGGTTTTCAACTAGGCGATCTAAGCCCATGCCTATTTATGTGACTTAGTCGATACAGGAATGATGTGTTACTTAAAAAATCAACTGTATTGAGAGCTGCTCCCATGTATGAGAACAACCACCATGCAATGCCAGCATTTATGGCAACAGGAAAACAATACGGAACCAATTCCTCCGTTTTGTTATGATTTGCAAAACCCCCCATTTTGGAGAGATAATAATGAGATACTTCAATAAGGTAAATATTTTCGCTGTGGCTTTTTATGCATTTTTGTTCACCCCGGTAAGCTGTAACCTTGCTAATGCCTTCGGTCATTATGAGCCCGGGGCTCTCGGTTTGAACGCCGCCAGCCTCCCCCCCCCAGGTTTTCACTATACCATCTACAATATGTTTTACAATGCCAGCACATTGCATGACAATAACGGCAATTTTGTCGATGCAGGGCTTGATCTAAATGTTTTTGCCAGTGCCCACCAGTTTACGTATATGACCAATCAAAAAATCCTCGGGGCGGATTTCGGTTTTGACATGATCGTTCCTCTGGTCAACGTGGATATTAAAATGGCAGGTGTCAATGAGAGTACCACAGGCATAGGTGATCTCTATTTTGAACCATTTGTACTTGGTTGGCATACTCCGCGGTGGGATTTCGCATTTGCACTTGGCGTTTTTGCCCCGACAGCCGCGAGCGGCGAACCTTCTTCCATAGGTAAAGGATATTGGAGTTTCATGGAAACTCTTGGTGCTACCTACTATTTCGATGAGTCAAGAACCTGGACGGTCTCTCTTTTGACGCGCTGGCTGCAGAATACCGAAAATCGGGATACCAACGTAACTCCCGGCACCGAAGTCGTTGCCGAGTATGGCCTGGCCAAGGCCTTCCCCAGCGAAAACCATATCATAACTGCCGGAATAGCAGGGTATACCTATGCTCAACTGACGGAAGATTCCGGCACTGGTGCCAGTGATAATAAATTTATCGGTAATAGTATAGGACCGGAAATCAGATACATGGCATTCAAACCGTTTCCATTTCAGGTTGCCCTTCGCTATCTCACCGAATATGGAGCAGAAAATACGACTGAAGGCACTACTGTTTGCCTACAGCTCATCGGTTCTTTCTAACATGCAGGTTTTTTCTCGAGATTACAGAAGTGGTCTAGAAAAATTGAACATGCGGTTAAGTGTGAAATCTGCTACCAATAGTACCCAATTACCGTTCTAGACCTCATGCAAGATTAAACAGAAAAACACCTGATAAGGCCTATGTGAGGTAGGTTGAAAAAAGTGGATACCAAATATTTTAGGCAATCTCATTTTATAAATAAATGGCAATGTTAAAAAGCATTATAGACAGCGGGTCTTGAGCTTCTTGAAAATCCTTACTATTGAGTTCCGCATATAACCAATAAAAGGATCAGATGATGAAAAAATCACGCCTTGCGCAAAATCTCACTCCATTACTTCTCTGATTTTTTTGCCGAGGTCGCCCATGGAAAACGGTTTCTGGATGAAGTGCACACCCTTATCGAGTACCTCATGATGGGCGATGGCGTTGGCGGTATAACCGGACATAAACAGGCATCACTTGTGGTGAGGGGGGGTGGATTCTGCATAACTCCGGGAGCCGTTGTTGATCAGGCCAATGCGGAGAATGTCAAGGCTTGCCTGGAGTGTGGACGTAACTTCTGTAAATATTAATCTTTTTAGTAAGCTTTGGGGGAAGATTGTTGCAGTCATTACAGGACCAAACTCTCTTCCCCCCTTTTCGCGGTCCAGCGCAAAGAGCAAATTTAAACGGTGAAAGTCAAAATGACTATCTTAGAAAATATTCCAACACAAGTCGACTTTCAGCGATTACTGAATGCAATCGGCGGTGACAGGAAAATTCCCGGGATACGGGCTGAAGCGCAATGGGCCTGTGAAACAGTAGAGCAATTGGCGAAACCAAAGGCAATTGTTGGGATATTTCAAATTGACAGGATTGAAACAGATACGATTACAATAACTTCTGAAGATATTTCAGAACCGGTAAAACTCGAGATTGGCAAGAGAGGTGTCTCCCTGCTTGAAGGTGCCAATTGTGTGCAAGTCAGTTTTGTTACTCTGGGCATGAAGATGCAGTCTCAGAATGATGACCTGCAAAAGCAGGATAAGATGTTGAAGCAATATCTACTCGATACGGCGTCAATTTTAGCCTTGTATCATGCAGGTCGAATAGTTGATCAGCATGCGGAGAAAATTGCTGCAGTAAAAAGCTGGGGAGTAAGTCGCCGGCTCAGCCCTGGAGACTTGCGCGCCTGGGCTCTCTGCGGACAATGTGTTTTAGGAAAACTTTTACCTGTTGAACAAATTGGTATAGAAATCAAAACCAGTGGATTGTTGTACCCTTTAAAAACTGCCAGCAGTTTGATTGGTATTGGCCCCGGCCTTACCTCCGACCGGGTTGGGACTATTTGTCAATGGTGCCGTAATCAGAAAACCTGCCCCATAACATTATCCAAACTTGATGGGTGAGTGTTTTACCATCCATTTTCTTTAGTCATTTCTCCGCTCACAATAACAAATACCGCAAAGGAAAATTAACAATTTGCTTTTGCTTCAAAGACCAAATACCAGTCACTAGGAGATGGGCAGAAAAGTGAAAATTAGAGAATCACAAGTCAGCAAAACAGAATTTATTGGCCTGATGGCAGTATTCATGTCGCTGGTGGCATTAACAACAGATTCGGTGTTACCAGCATTAGCTCAAATCGGAGATAGTCTGGGGGTGCAAAACCCAAACAATAATCAAATGATTATTTCAATCTTTTTTTTAGGAATGGCAGTAGGAATGCTGTTTTATGGTCCCTTTTCTGACTCATTTGGCCGAAAAAACGCAATTTATCTTGGGATATCAATTTTCATCTTTGGCAATTTGATTTCATTATTATCAACAAATCTCACCTCCATATTGGTTGGAAGAGCGTGTCAGGGGGGTGGATTAGCTTCTTGCAGGGTTGTTACTCTGGCCATGATTCGAGACACACTGCAAGGGAGAGAAATGGGTAGAGTGATGTCGTTAATAATGGTTATCTTCATGATAGTACCTGCAATTGCCCCGTCTATAGGACAAACAGTTCTTTTTTTTGCACAATGGCGAGCTATCTTTGGAATTATTTTAATAGTTACAGTTGTCGCCACCTTATGGTTTTTATTTCGTCAGCCAGAGACCTTACCCAAGGAAAAACGACTGGCATTTTCAGTTCCAACGATCCGTGCCGGATTTATTGAAACCATAAGAAACCCCATAACCCGTCTCTACACGCTTGCCTCGGGAGTTATCTTTGGGGCATTCATAGGCTATTTAAGCTGTGCTCAACAGATTTTACAAAACCAGTATAAGCTTGGTGATGCGTTCTCTCTTTATTTTGGAGGACTCTCGATTGCTATCGGATTCTCGTCTTTTGTGACTTCTAAACTTGTGATGAGATTTGGGATGGAAAAACTCAGCTTCTTTTCTTTGCTCCTTCTCTCAATATCCTCTTCTATTTTTTATTTGTATGCACGAAGTAATTTTGGACAACCAGCTCTGTATCTTTTAATGGGATATCTCACAATCACATTTTTTAGTTACGGAGTACTTTTTAGCAGTTTTAATGCACTGGCGATTCAACCCTTGGGGCATATTGCCGGTATAGCAAATTCCGTTATCGCATCTGTGCAAACACTGTTGTCCGTAGCAGTAGGAGGACTGATTGGACAGTGTTATGATGGAACTGTCCTGCCTCTGGTACTAGGTTTTCTGCTTTGTGGTCTATCATCATTGTCAGTTGTGGTTTACATTCGAAAATTCAGCTCAGAAGCCAACTGAAGCATTGGGTTGTACGAGCTGGTTTCTGTCCAGTAATGAGCGTATTTGGAGGAAAACATTGGAAAAGCAGCTTGTAAATTCAAATCAATGTACGATTCAGTTACTTCCAATTAGCCGAGCCATCTCTGTGGAAAAAGGCGGCAACCTCCTCAACGCTCTTTATGAGCAGAATATTATTCTGCGAACCGACTGTGGAGGCAGGGGTATCTGCGGAAAATGCCGGATATATATCGTAAACCAAGACGGGCAGCACGAAGAATGTAACTCCTGCACCGTAACTGTTGAAAAGGATATGACAGTTGAGATACCACTTGGATCAATGTTGTCTCCGGAGGTGATTGGCAAGGCCCCGGTCCAATTACCTGAACAATTTATTCGCATGATGCAGGAATGCAATCACTCTGCAGACTTTGGTCTCGCAGTTGACCTGGGTACAACTACCATTGCCATCTATCTGGTAAACACCAGTTCTGCCGAAATTTTGTCCTCCAGCTCCTTGAAAAATCCCCAGGCTTTATTCGGCGACGATGTAATGAGTCGAATATATAATGTTTCAGAAGACGAGGCCAATCTTCGTCATCTACAAACCTTGGCTGTCAAGACCATTGAGTTGGGAGCTATGGCCCTGCTTAAAGCCTGTCAGATACCCCATACGGGTCTGCGAAGTATGGTGGTTGTCGGTAACCCAACCATGATCCATCTGTTCCTGGGAGTAGATCCCCAACCTCTTGGCGTTACACCCTACCAACCCGTATTCACTCAATCCAGGGTTACTGCCAGCCAGCAGATCGGTTTTGAACAATTACAACTCAATATTTTCACCCTGCCTCAAATTTCTGGCTTCATTGGCGGAGACTTGCTTAGCGCCGCTCTGGCTGCAGATATTGAGCATGCCCCCCATGGTACATTGCTGATAGATATCGGAACCAACGGGGAACTGATTCTAAAAGCCGGATCAGGACTTTATGCAACATCATGTGCAACCGGCCCAGCTTTTGAGGGTGCAACACTTTCTTGCGGTATGCAGGCAGTTTCTGGAGCAATTGATGATGTCATTATAGAAAACGCACTCTGTCCGCCCCGCTGTACTGTACTGTCACGAAACGGTTCCACCAATAAGCCCAAACCGTCTGGGATCTGTGGATCGGGTGTCGTCAGTTGCCTGGCAGAGATGGTGCGAACCGGAATTGTCGAATCAAGCGGCGCCTTCACCCAACAGAAAGGTATTACACATCTCTTAAAAGATAGGTCAAGAGGCCACCGCTTCCAGATCTTTAACAAGGAAGAATCCGATACCGGGCAGGAAATTTCACTCTGCCAAAAAGATATCCGCGCCATACAACTTGGCAAGGGAGCTCTTATAACCGGGATTGAAATTCTGCTCCGCAGGGCTGGACTGGAGCAATTGGAAAGGATCATCCTGGCCGGAGCCTTCGGATCACATCTCAAACCCGAAGATTTGATGGCTATTGGTATGATACCACAAATGGATCGAAGTAAAGTGACCGTAGCCGGCAATCTTGCCGGTGCCGGTGCGGTCATGGCACTCTGTGATGAAAACAGCCGTAGCAAGGCCGATGAACTTGCAAACTCTGTTGTCACCATAGATCTCGCCGGAGATCCGGAATTTCAACGTCATTTTATTAAACGACTTTCCTTTCCTCCCCCCTGATTGCTACTTTCTTTACTTATCAGCGGTTTCTTTTGCAGATACCTGCGCTTCTATCACCCTGGGAAAGTTATATTCTATCCAATCGGCCAATTGGGCAACATGTCCGGCAATCTCTTCACCCATCTCAGTCAGGCTGTATTCCACATGTGGCGGCACACATGGATAGGATTTTCTGAGCACAAAATCATCAAAGGCCAATGCCTGCAGGCTTTGCGCCAGCATCTTCTCACTGACTCCGCCCAATTTCCTGCGTAATTGGCTAAATCGCATAACCTTCTCGGCACGCAATGCCATGATGGAAGACTTTCCCGGACACTAAATGAGGAAACCTATGGATAGCCCATTCAAGCCACGGGACTACAACACCAACACTTAAAGCCCATTCCAGGTAATACTGTAGAGGATAGCCGCTTTCTCTTTTTTGTTCTTTACACCAAAGAGAATATAATTCATTAATTTTCCTATTAAATTCAGTTGATTGAAGCACGCAATAAACAGCAACTTCTATATTCACTCCATCGACTTGTCTATATCCCTCTGCCGCAGAGAAATGGTTTTCAATTCGTTTTATTTCCTCTTCGAGAAATTCATAACCTAAACGAGAATGTTGATTGAATTCTGAGATTCCGACCTCTTGATAACCGGAAGGGACACAAAGCGCTTGGATATAGTCGAGCTTTATGGGTCCTTGAGATAATCCGTTATCCCTGATTGTGGAATATCTAAGCGGTCGATCTCTAAAGGCTGTGGCACCAACCCGATAAGGAGTTGAAGTGCGGAAAGAGCATCATACGTTTCATTTTCACCCCAAAGTTCAATATGTTGCTCATAGCAATTGTATTCATTCTCCGACATTTCATTGTTCCTCGCTTACTATTTCACCGCCCTGTTCCATTATCTGTAATTGCCAGCCCCACCAGTCCATCAAAGCATGCCTCTGTTCCAAATATTCAGCACGGTTATAGGCGGCCTTAATCTTGTTCTTTTCTTCGTGAGCAAGAGCTTTCTCTATGACCTCGCCAGGCTGTCCGGATTTCTCATACGCTGCTGAAGAAAAGGAAGCTCGGAACCCATGAGGAGTGGCAATTCCTTTATACCCCATATCGCGCAAGGCTTTTGACATGGCATTGTCCGACATAGGCTTGTTCCTATCTCTGACACTGGGGTAAACCAAACCGTCGACGCCAAAAAGAACCCCGGCCCTCTCTAATATTCCAACGGCCTGTTTTGAAAGTGGTACGATATGAGGACGTTTCATTTTCATCCTCTCTGCCGGTATATGCCACTCTCTTTCATCGAGATTAATTTCCGACCACCTCGCCCCCCTCACCTCATTCGACCGACAGGCCGTATGCGCCGTAAATTGAAGGGCCAGTTTTGTTGTGAGATGTATCTTCTCGCTGGCGGCAATATCGCGAAGGAGACTACCAAGATCATCACCGAATACCGCAGGCATATGCTTCACCGGCTTTGATTTCAAAACGCCTTGCATGTCAGAGGCCGGATTGTACATCGCCCGACCGGTTTGAATTGCATACCGGAAAACAGCAGTCATTCGTTGGAGGACCTTTCTGGCAATCTCCAAAGAACCCCTCTCCTCAATTCTTCTTAATATTTCTAAGACATCAGGAGGTGTTATTGTTTCAATGTTTCTCTTCCCGAGACCTTCAAACACATTGTTCTTCAGCGATCGCACCACCGAATCTGCATGACTCTTGCTCCAGCCCCCCCGTTGTTGCATTATCCAGTCAAGGGCTATAAATTCAAACGTTTGTTCTCTCTCGTTCCGTAAGGTTTTTTCTCTGTTACTGTTTTCCTCCCGTTTTTTGCGTCTAACCTGAGAAGGATTTATTCCCTGCTTAACCAGAGCCTTGGCTTTTCTATGCGCATTTCGAGCTTCTTCAAGAGAGGTTTCAGGGTAGTGGCCGATTATAAACATATTTCCTTTGCCGCCAACCCTGAAGCGGTATAGCCAACGCTTAAGCCCTGAAGACGTAATTTCAAAATAAAGACCACCACCATCCACCAATCGACAGTTTTCTTTCGCCTGGCGCAGTTGCAAGACCGTAAGTTTAGGCATAATCACTCCAGAATGTGTGTATAATTGCGACTCAGTTCGTTATAGCGTATTAAATATACGCATTGGTACACACATCTGCAATGGATGTTAATGAACAAAAATGATCGAAAACGGAAGAAAAAGGAAAAAAAGAAGCCCATTATCAGGAAGATAATGGGCTTTAATGGACTTAAAAGAAAGTCTCTGAACTATCAATTGGTGCCTAGAGTCGGACTCGAACCGACACGCCCACAAGGAGCACGAGATTTTAAGTCTCGGGTGTCTACCTATTCCACCATCCAGGCTGTGCTAAGTTGGTTGCTTTTACCATACCACACTCGCCATTGTCAATCCTCTTCAATTGCCATTTTGCCTTGAAAAATAAGGGAAGAAGGGAGTGGGCAACAGGGATCAGAGCAGCATATCCGCCTGGCGGATTATGGCCAGCATGTCCCGCACCGCTTTGTCCATGCCGGTGAAGAGCGATCGAGCAATGATCGCATGGCCGATGGACAGTTCCTCAATTGTATCAAGGGCGGCTATGGGCGCGGTGTTTTGGTAGTTCAAACCATGTCCGGCGCAGACCCTAAGGCCCATCCGGTCGCCTTCTTCAGCCGCTGCCGCTAGGAGTTCAAACTCATGTTCGGCCATTGTTTCACTGGTGGCATCGCAATACCGGCCGGTATGCAGTTCGACAAAGGTCGCGCCGATCTCTCTAGCGACCGCCAATTGTTTCGGGTCGGGATCAAGGAAGAGAGAGACGGGAATCGATGCCTTCGCCATTTTTTCTATAACCTTGGCTATTTTTTTGGTCTGCGAAAGGATGTCCAGCCCACCTTCCGTGGTCAGTTCTTCGCGTTTTTCCGGCACCAGAGTGATGAGATCGGGTTTGATCTCCAAGGCAATAGCGATAATCTCCTTGTTGGCTCCCATTTCCAGATTCAGTTTCGATTTAATCGTCTGGCGTAACAAAAACACATCGCGGTCCTGGATATGGCGGCGGTCCTCGCGCAGGTGGACGACGATTCCCGCCGCCCCGGCCAACTCGCAGATTGCTGCGGCGGCGACTGGGTCGGGTTCGCTGATGCCTCGTGCCTGCCTGATGGTGGCAACATGATCGACGTTGATGGCGAGTCTGGTCATTGCGGTTCTCCTGTAATTGTTTATCTTCCTGAGCAGTTCCTGTTCCCTGGCCTGCATTTTTTCTTCTTCGCCTGACGAACGCTCATGATCAAAGCCCAGGAGGTGTAGCAGGCCGTGAACGAGCAGCCAGGTCATACGCTCGTGAAAGGACTGGCGGTAGAGAAGGGCTTCCCGCCTAGCGGTTTCAACCGAGATGATGACATCGCCCAGTTCCTTTATCGGCAGGGAGGCAAGCGAGGCATCGGCCCCATCGGCAAAGGGGAAGGAGAGGACATTGGTGGGTTGGTTCTTATTGCGGTACTGGCTATTGATTTGCCGTATTTCCTCGTCGTCCACCAGGAGGATGCTGAGGCTGTGATCGCTCATTCCGCACTCTTTGAGGAGTCGGTCGGCAAGCTGTATGAGCCTTCTCTCTTTGACCCTTTGCCCGGTGCGGTGGTAATGGCAGGTAAGTTTTGTCGGCATGCGAAAACCTTTACTCTTTTTCGTAAGCGTTGATAATCTGCTGCACTAAAGGGTGCCGGACGACGTCCTCCTTGGCAAAAGCGCAGAATTTGATGCCGTCGATGTTGCCGAGTATCTTTTTGGCCTGCAGCAAGCCGGATTGGTTTTTCATCGGCAGATCGACCTGGGTGCTGTCGCCGGTGATCACCGCCCGGGAATCGAAACCGATTCTGGTGAGAAACATTTTCATCTGTTCCCGGGTGGTGTTCTGGGCCTCGTCGAGGATGATAAAGGCATTGCTGAGGGTTCGTCCGCGCATGAAGGCGAGGGGGGCGATTTCGATAATCTCCTGCTCGATCAGATCGTGGGCTTTTTCCGGGCCGAGCATATCGTTTAAGGCGTCATGCAAAGGACGAAGATAAGGGTTGACCTTTTGGGCCACATCGCCGGGCAGAAAACCGAGTTTTTCGCCTGCTTCCACCGCCGGGCGGGTAAGGATAATGGATTTGACATGACCGGCGGTCAAGGCGGATACCGCCATGGCGACGGCAAGATAGGTTTTACCGGTTCCGGCCGGGCCTATGCCGAAAACTATATCATTGTCGCGGATGGCATCGATATAGATCTTTTGGTTCCTGGTTTTGGGTGAAATCACCCGATGCTGTGTCGTCACATACACCTTGTCGAGAAAGATTTTGTCAAGCCGGGCTTTGGGGGTAGACTCGAGGATCTTCAAGCCGAAGGCAAAATCGGAACTGTAAACCGGATACCCCCGGCCTATTAGTTCATAAAGTTGAGTGAGAAGATTGGCAACCAGCTCCACCGCATGTGGCATGCCGACAATTCGCAGGTTCGTACCCCTGACATGAATTGCCACCCCCGAACATTTTTCGACGGCCTGGAGGTTTTTGTTGAGTGCACCGTAGAGGGAGCAGGCCTTGGCGTTGTCGACGAAGGTAAGTTCCCGCTCGGTGAGATTGGCATCCATCGGGTTGTTATTTCTTGCCAAGTTTCTGCAGTTCGTCGTCAATTATCGCCTGAAATCCCTCAAGGCTGCGTTGCCGTGGTGTACGGCCGTTGATGAAAATCGTCGGCGTCCCGGTTACACCGGCAAGCTGGGCATCAAGGAGATCCTTCTGCAGCTTACTCTGGATCAAGGGTGACTCCATATCTTTTTCAAACCGGGGAATATCGAGTTTCAGGTCGACAGCGGTCTTTTTGATAGTCTCTTCGGTGAGTTTTGGTTCGGCAAAAAGTCGGTCATGAAACGGCCAAAATTTTCCCTGCTCTTGGGCGGCAAGAGCGGCTTTGGCACTGGGTTCGGCCAGCTTATGAAATTTCAGGGGCAGGTTTTTGAAGGAAAGTTTGACGTTTTTCGGGTTTTTTCCCATGACTTCATCAAGAAGCGGAATTATCTGGCGACAATACGGACACTCAAAGTCGGTGAACAGGGTGATGGTGACAGGTGCGTCGGCCGGTCCTTTAAACGGGGCACCGGTTATATCGACATCAACAATAAAGGAAAGTGCCACAGATGTAAAAGATTGGCTGGTGTTGTTTATCAGATAGAGCATTTCTCCCTGGGGTGAGATATCGATTGCCGAAACACCTTCTTCAACGGGAATACTGCCCTGGAGTTGTCCTTGGTTGTTGAAGATTTGTACCTGCTGTTTGTCGTTCAGGAGGAAAACGAATTTCCCGTCAAGGGAGTTCACCATGGTCAGGGTTTTTCCCGCAGTAGGCCAAGTTTGCTGGATTTTCCATTCAACTCTCTTGTCCTGTCCGGCGTCCGGCATGGTGAGAGCATTGGCACCTGAGCCGATAAGAAGAGCCGCTAAGCAGCATGCGTACAATTTGGGAAATTTCATAAAGTCCTCGTAAAGTGTTAATTTTTATGAGTTAAGACACGACGGTGTATTTCTGACTGTTCACAATAGCCACTCTCCTCAGTTTTCGCAAGCCGCCTGCGTAAGACAAATGGATAGCTGTGGGGCACCTGGTGAAAAACATTGGGAAAGGAAAAATAAGTGGTAACCATACGCTCAAGATGGTATTTATAGCAACTTTTTTTGTGAATATCGGGACGCAAGACACTTGCGAGGATGGCGGAATTGGTAGACGCACCAGACTTAGGATCTGGCGGGGAAACCTGTGGGGGTTCGAGTCCCCCTCTTCGCACCATGATTGGCTTTATTCGTTGAATGCATAGTCCCATTCTTGATATATCCCTGTGTTGCAAATTCGGATAACGATCGTCTTTTTTCCGCAGATCGAATAGTACGGAAAATCTTAATCTCTTCTCGATAAAGTACTACCGTATTTATACATGGCAGGTCCGCATTTCTCTTTCAATTCTTAAATTTTAAGTCGTATAATGAAGAAGGTTTAAAATTTACAAATGATTGGTTGTAAAGCACCTGGAAACCGGAGGCATATATGGAAGAAAGTTTACTTACCCATGCTGGTTTTCTTCGAAAGGTATTCGACGCAATACCTGCCGTATTGGTTATTGTTGACAACGATGTCCGTATACTCCACGTCAACACCACTGCTTCGGCGACCCTAGGACTTGATATCAGTAAGGTTTATCACAAACGGGGTGGAGAGGTATTGAACTGCATCCATTCGACCGACGCTCCCGAGGGTTGCGGCAAAGCTCCATTCTGCACGGATTGCGTGATTAGGAATTCCGTCAGAGAGGCGATACAGGGTAATAAAGTCTACCGCAAGGCCGCTAGAATGGAGCTTCGTAGCGGAGATATAAAAACCGAGCTGCACCTTTTAGTTTCTGCCGCGCCTTTTCTGCATGAGGAGAAGAACTATGTTCTACTGACTATCGAGAATATAAGTGAGTTGATACAACTAAAAGGCCTGCTGCCAATCTGCATGCATTGCCGGAAAATCAGAAATGACGAAGGATACTGGACAGACATCGCAAATTACTTCGCTACTCACTTGGATATCGATTTCTCGCACGGACTCTGTGATGATTGCTTGGAGAAGCACTATCCCAAAGAATAGTCTTATTTTTGTCCCTAAATCTGTAGCTAATAAACAACCGGCACCTCCGGGGGTGGTTGGTTATATCTTTTTTCATATTCGAATTATCTGTTGACATTTATTAATATTCTGCATAAGTAAATATTAACTAATATCAAATATTGATATTAGGAAGGATGGCCTCGCGTTTTCTCAACATCCCTTGAAACTGCATGAATATTGGTACCCTTATCAGAAAATGCCGGAAGGAACGCAAGCTGACCTTGAAGGCCGTTGCCGAAAAGGCAGGCATTTCCGAAGGCTTTCTCAGTCAAGTTGAGAATGCGGTAAATTCCCCCTCTGTCGATACTCTCATCAGGATCTGTAATGCCGTCGGAGTAAATGCCGGCGACCTTATCTCCCAAGTCAGTCAACAGGAGAAGAGCATCCTTATCAAAAAATCGGAGTGGGACGACATCGATCTTTCCCATACCGGTTTTGTAACCCGCCGATTTTTCCCGCCGGAAAGCAGAAGCGTCATAGATTCGTCGATCCTGGTGATCGAACCGGGGAAATTCATTCCGGTTCGGAAAAATATCAAGAACGGTCAGGAGGTTCTCTGTGTATTGAAAGGGACGGTGGAATTGAATCTCGGTGATGAGATACTGTCTCTTGCTGAGGGGGACTCCGTCCATTTCTGGTCAAATCCCGACAAGCAGAAGATCACCAACAATAGCTATACAACCAGCTTCGTCTTATGGGTAGGAACACTTTAGCAAGCACATAAAGAATCAGGATAACCATAACCAGCAAGGAGACCGAGGTATGATCACATTCAGCAAACAACAGTTGAAAATACCCAGACTGCAAAGGCCGGTATATTTGGTGACCGCCGGACAATCCAAGTTTGATCGGGCCTTCCCGGACAAGCGAACCGAAGAGTTATGCATAGACGCCTTCACCATGGCGGCAAAACTGCTCGACATCTCGCCGGCAGAATTGAAACGTTCTATACATACCTGTTATTACGGACATTTTGCCGACCATTTCGGTGATCAACTCCTCGGTGAATCGGTCATCCATGACCGGCTTGGCCTCGATCCGCTCGGCAATGTCGGTGTCAAAACCGGCGGTGCGACCGGTGGCTCGACCATCTGGGAAGCGATGAAGGCGGTTGCCTCCGGCTACTCGGATTGCGTGCTGGCGATGGGTTGGGAGCGGATGGACGAGGTGCCAACCGATGAGGGGAACTTCCTTATATCCTGTGCCGCCGATAAAGACTGGGAATCGCCTCTCGGCCATATCTATACCGGATATTACGCGGTCATGGCCCAGCGCTACTGGCAGATTTTCGGTAAATCGGAAGAATCCTTCAGGCGGACCCTCGCCGAGATTTCCGTAAAACATCATGGCTACGCCCGTTTTAACCCCTTCGCCCATGCCCCCATGAAAATTACCGTCGATGACGTATTGAAATCGCCGGTAATCGCCTATCCTCTTCGTGCCCTTGATTGTTGCCTGATGAGCGTCGGGGCGGCCTGCACCATTCTCTGCGATGAAGACACCGCTTTCAAATTGACAAAAAACACTAAAAATAAACCGCTGCGCATCTGGGTGGCGGCAGGTTCGCATAGTCTCCGTCCCGCCGACAGGCAGCATATGGAAATCCCGCTGCTGCCCCATGAAACTGCCGATCAGTATAAAGATCTCGGGGAACGGTTTCCGGGTGGGGATCGCTACCCCGGCTTTACCGGCTTTCTCGCCGCCCGGATGGCTGCCTATTACGGCTACGGAATGACCGGAATTACCAATCCGCTCGAAGACCTCGATGTCGTTGAACTGCATGACGCCTTTACCATCAGCGATGTCCAAACCTATGAGGATGTCGGTCTTCGCCCCTATGGTTACGGCCGCGATTACGTCGAGTCCGGAGACTGTTACCACACCAATCCGCATACCGGCAAACCTGGGAAACTGCCGTCCAATCTGTCCGGCGGTCTGATCGGTTGCATGCACTCCGTTGGTGCTACCGGCATTATGCAGACCTTTGAAATCGCAACCCATATCTGGAACAGATGGGAAGAATTCCACGGCGACGAAAAGATCTGGAAAGATTTCAACCGGGAGAAACCCAGCGACTGGACCAACCTGCAGGTTGTAGGCGCCAAGAGAGGAATGGCAATAAGCCATGCCGGGGTAGGTTCGCATGTTACCTCGACCATCCTCATGGACCCCGATCATTTGATAAAGAAAGACGCCTAACCCGTCACCTGGGATAAAAGGAGAGATACTATGAGCATGTTCGGACAGGTTTTTGTTAAAAATAATCAGTACAAACTGAAAGGTAACTTCCATCATCTGACCCCCAACACCCCGATTCGCAACGCCGACGACGGCTGGAAACTCCTTGGCGTAACCAATCCGCGAGACATGACCTACATGCATTCCTATGGAGGTGAGGCGATCTTTTTCGAATCGCTCAGCCAGGGAAAGCTGTTGGCGACCCGGTGCGACGGCCAAGGCTGTGATTCCCAAGGGATTATCTACCAACCGTTTCGAATCCATTGTCCGGATTGTCTTGGAAAGAACACGGTGATCGACATGACCGATAATGCCAAGAAAACCGCGAAGATCCACACCTTCATGGTTTGCGAGCGATCCGGGGCATTTAATCTTTTGAATAAGCCGATCAAATTCATCAACATCGAATTTGCCGGTGTGGCCACCATCTTGATGAGTTATTTGAGTATCGGCGAACCGTCTTTTGGGATGCGGGTGGTTCCTATTTTCAAGACCAGCGGGCCAACCTTTACAATTCTCGATCTCTCCTGGGTACCGGAAGGGACAAAAGTAGAGCAACTCCCGGAGGGTTTCAGTTTTTAGTAGACATCCGGTTCAATCGGGCAGTAAATGTTTCACTTTGGCATAAACTGACGGGATTCTCGGCAGGGAAATTTTCCTTTTCCCGGGCTCCCGTCAGAGGTTGATACGTGAGAATCATCTCTGGTAATTACAATCACTTTTGTTAAGGGGGATCAGATGCACAAGCCTGACATTGCAGTCGGCGCAACGACCATCGGTAATGTTGTCGATATTCTGGCAGAAAACTTCGGGAACAACATTGGACTGGAGTACCATTCTCTGGACATCCGGAAAAACTTCAGTCAGTTACGAGAAAAATTCGACGAAGTCGCTAAAGGGCTGATGGCTCTTGGCATTGCCAAAGGCGAGAAGGTTGCCATCTGGGCAAACAATCTCCCCGAATGGGTGTATACCCAGTATGGCAGTGCCCGGATGGGTGCGGTTTTGGTGACGGTGAACACCAACTATCGCAGCAACGAACTGGAATATCTCCTGCAGCAATCCGATACGACGACCCTTATCCTGACCGGTGGCATTAGAGAAGCGGACGAGTACCTCAAGGTGCTGGCAAAAGTTTGTCCGACTATAAAAGACAGCCAACCGGGAAAACTGCAGTGCGACAAACTCCCTTTTTTAAAAAATATCATTTATCTCGGCAAGGAAAAGATCGCCGGAATGTACAACTGGGATGAGGTCCTGGCGATGGGGAAACAGGTGTCGGATGCCCAGCTGAAAACCCGTCTCGACTCCCTCGCTCCGGACGATGTCATCAATATGCAGTATACTTCCGGGACCACGGGCTTCCCCAAGGGCGTTATGCTTTCGCATACCAACCTGATAGGCAATGCCCTCAGCATGGCCGAATGCATGAAACTCACGCCTGACGATGCCATGTGTATTCCCGTGCCGTTTTTCCACTGCTTCGGCTGTGTTATCGGCACCCTGTGCTGCATGGTATCGGGAACCACCATGGCCCCGGTTGTCTCTTTCACGGCCGCTGGTGTCTTGAAAACCGTTGAGGCCTCAAAATGCAATGCCTTGCTGGGTGTACCGACCATGTTCATCGCCGAGTTTGAGGAGATGGATAAAAATCACTATGATACCTCAAGTCTGCGTACCGGGGTCATGGCCGGATCAACCTGTCCGGTCGAGGTGATGAAACGGGTCATCAAGGACATGGGAGCAAACGAGATGACCATCGTCTATGGTCAGACCGAGGCATCGCCCGGCATCACCCAGACCCGCGATCTCGATTCCCTGGAACTGAAAACGACAACGGTAGGCAGGGCGCTGCCCAATGTCGAGGTGAAGATCGTCCACCCGGACACCAACCGGGAAATGCCCATAGGCGAACAGGGTGAACTCTGTACCCGGGGCTACCATGTCATGAAGGGTTACTACAAGCTGCCCGAGGCCACGGCAAAAACCATCGATGCGGATGGTTGGTTGCACACCGGCGACCTGGCGATTATGGATGCCAAGGGATATTGCAAGATCACCGGCAGAATCAAAGACATGATAATTCGCGGTGGAGAGAATATCTACCCTCGGGAGATAGAGGAGTTCCTCTACACCAACCCGAAGGTGAAAGATATTCAGGTTGTCGGCATAACAAGTGAAAAATACGGGGAAGAGGTGGCCGCTTTTATCCAACTGAAACCGGCGCAACAGGCAACCGAAGAGGAGATAATCTCCTTTTGCAAGGATCAGATCTCTTATTACAAGATCCCCAAATATGTCTTTTTCGTCGACCAATATCCATCAACCGCCAGCGGCAAGATCCAGAAATACAAGCTGAGGGAAATGGCCCAAAGCCAACTGCAGAAACGGTAGTAAGCCGTTAAGCAAAAATAACTCGAACCATCTCACTAAAAGCGGCATAAGGAGCCGTAACGAAATGGAGTAAATCTTCAAGTTATTTCGTAACGGCTCCTAAATTCTTTGGAAGAGGAAGGCCATGGCACAACCATTATGGGAACCGTCGGAGCAACGAATTAAAGAGTCCAATATGTACCGGTTCATGCAGGGTGTGAACCGTACCTACGGAACGCAGTTCACCGATTATGATGCGTTGTACCAATGGTCTGTGACAAACATTGCCGCGTTTTGGGCGGAAATGTGGGCTTTTGCCGGGATCAAGGCGACCATAGGCTACGATCAGGTGATCGATGATCCAATGAAAATGCCCGGCGCAAAGTGGTTTTCCGGCACCCGCCTGAATTTTGCCGAAAATCTGCTGCGTTACCGAGATGATCGGATGGCACTGGTCTTTAGGGGGGAAGACGTTGTTCGCAGGACGCTGACCTACCGCCAGCTTTTTGCAGCAACTGCCAAACTTGGAGCTTCACTCCGCAGATTGGGAGTCGTCGCCGGCGACCGGGTTGTCGGCTTTATGCCGAACATGCCGGAATCGATCATCGCCATGCTTGCGGCCACCAGCATCGGGGCGACATGGTCTTCCTGTTCTCCGGACTTTGGTATAAAAGGTGTTCTCGACAGATTCGGCCAGACCAGGCCGAAGGTCCTCTTTACCGCCGACGGCTATTTTTTCAAGGGCAAACCCCTTGACTGCCTGGCAAAGGTCGCCGGCATTGCCAAAGAAATTCAATCTCTTGAAAAGATTATTGTCGTCCCATATACCCTGGAAAAACCCGATCTGGCCGGTCTGCCGAAAGCCGTTCTTTATGTCGATTTCATAAAAAATGATGCCGAAGAAATCGAGTTCGCCCAGCTGCCGTTCGAGCACCCCCTCTATATCATGTATTCCTCAGGCACGACAGGCCTGCCGAAATGCATGGTGCAGAGCGCCGGCGGGGTTCTCCTGCATCAGCTGAAGGAACTCCTGCTCCACACCGACCTGAAGCGTCAGGACACCATTTTCTATTTCACCACCTGCGGTTGGATGATGTGGAACTGGCTGGTCACCTCGCTTGCCGTCGGTGCGACCCTGGTATTGTATGACGGCAATCCTTTCCATCCTGGCCCGGATGCCCTCTGGCGAATGGCCGAAGAGGAAAAAATCAGCGTGTTCGGCACCAGCGCCGGATATATCGCGGCCCTGAAAAACGCCGGGGTGAAACCGGCAAAACAGTTTAATCTGCAGGCCTTAAAGTCGCTGCTCTCAACCGGCTCTCCTCTGTCAAAAGAAGACTTTCGCTTCATCTACAAAGAGGTAAAGACCGATTTGCAGTTGGCCTCGATTTCCGGCGGATCAGACCTCAATGGCTGCTTTGCCCTGGGTAATCCCATGGGGCCGGTGTACGAAGGAGAGCTGCAGTGTCGCGGCCTTGGCATGAAGGTTTTCGCCTATGACGAGAACGGGTTGCCGGTGGTGGGTCGGCAGGGCGAACTGGTCTGCACTGCCGCCTTTCCCTCCATGCCCATTTCTTTTTGGGACGATAAGGATGGCAAAAAATATCATTCGGCCTATTTCGACAGGTTCCCTGAGATATGGACGCATGGCGACTTTATCGAAGTCACCGAACGTGGTGGCTTGATCATGTACGGCAGGTCCGATGCCACCCTCAATCCCGGCGGGGTGAGGATCGGTACGGCGGAAATCTACAGGGTCATTGAACAGATCGAGGAAGTGGCCGACAGCGTTGTGGTCAGCCAGGAATGGCAGAACGATATCAGAATTATCCTCTTTGTGAAGATGAAAGAAGGCCTTGAGCTTACTGATACTCTCCGGGACAAGATCAAAAAAGACATCAGAGACAATGCCTCGCCGCGCCATGTACCGGCAAAGATTCTTTGGGCGCCGGATATTCCCTACACGCTCAATATGAAAAAGGTTGAACTGGCCGTGCAAAAAATGATTCACGGTCGAGAGGTCAAAAACAAAGACGCCCTGAAAAACCCAGAGGTTCTGGATTATTTCTCCGGCATCGCTGAGCTGCAGCGGTGAGTACCATCTTTGTACCATATCCTCAAAACAGGGAGAAACCATGAAGATATTCCCTCTTTTAAATTTTGGCCTGGGTGAAACTGCTAATCTGTTGCGTGATTCGGTACGCGACTTCGTCAACAAGGAAATCGCTCCACTGGCGGCGGACATTGACCGCAACGACCATTTTCCGCCGGAATTGTGGCGCAAAATGGGTGAAATGGGGCTCCTGGGGATCACCGTTGCCGAACAATATGGTGGCGCGGAAATGGGCTACTTGGAGCATGTCATCGCCATGGAGGAGATCAGCCGCGGCTCGGCCTCCGTCGGTCTTGCCTATGGTGCGCACTCCAATCTCTGCGTCAATCAACTGAAACTGAACGGCACGGAGGCACAAAAACAACGCTACCTGCCGAAGCTTATCTCCGGCGAATATATCGGCGCCCTAGCCATGAGCGAGGCGGGTGCCGGCTCGGATGTCGTCAGCATGCGTCTCGCCGCCGTCAAAAAAGGCGAAAGTTACATTCTCAACGGCACCAAGATGTGGATCACTAACGGCCCTAATGCCAATGTCCTGATCGTCTATGCCAAGACATCTCCTGAAAAATTGCATCAAGGAATAACCGCCTTTCTTGTCGAAAAAACCATGCCCGGCTTCTCAACCAGCCCGAAACTAGACAAACTCGGCATGCGCGGTTCGCCCACCTGTGAGCTGGTTTTTACTGATTGTGTGGTCCCGGAGGAACATATTCTCGGTAAATTGGACAGGGGTGTCGAGGTGCTGATGAGCGGTCTGAACTACGAACGCCTGGTGCTTACAGGTGGCCCTTTAGGCATCATGAGCGCCTGTATGGATGTGGTCCTGCCGTATATCCATGAACGTCGTCAATTCGGTCGGTCGATTGGTGAATTCGAACTGATGCAGGGGAAAATTGCCGACATGTACGCTACCTGGAATGCTTGCAAATCCTATACCTATACGGTTGCCAAGGCTGCCGACGGCGGCGGCAACATCCGCAAGGATGCGGCGGCAGTTATCCTCTACGCCGCTGAACGGGCAACCTGGATGGCACTTGAAGCAATACAGTGTCTCGGTGGCAATGGCTATATTAATGATTTTCCCACCGGTCGACTCCTGCGCGATGCGAAACTCTATGAAATCGGTGCCGGAACCAGTGAAATCCGCCGTATGCTGATCGGCCGGGAACTCTTTAGAGACACTGAGGATTAATCGTTTTTTATGATGCTATTTTCTGGGTCTTTCAAAACAGACCGCTCCGACGGTCCCGAACCTGTTCCCGGTGGTATACTCGGAAAGATATACCATCCGCCAACCATCATACTGTGTAAAAGCGCGCTCCATGTCAGCTTTGTCTCGCATATCAACGGCCACGCAACGTGTTTCCATATAGGGATTATCTCTGTCTGAGCCCCGCATTACCGCTGAGATATTTGCCGGGGCACATCCGGACAACATAGCTGTACTCATCAATATGAGAGCAAAGATACATTTCATGAAATTTCCCTCCTGTTGAGTGTACTCATTCTAACTTCGGATCTTACATAAAAAATGAGAATCATAGAAGGACACTACTCCAATCCATCGAAAAAAGGCAATAAAAAAGGGCTTTAAGAGGCTGATATCTCTTAAAACCCTGTGTTTTCAATATGGTCGGGATGAGAGGATTTGAACCTCCGGCCCCTAGTCCCCCAGACTAGTGCGCTAACCAGACTGCGCTACATCCCGATATGTGCTGCACTTTCTACCATGTGTTCTATTGGCTGTCAACAGTATCAACCGAGGAACAATTATTCTTTTGTTTTAGTCAGCAGGCTTTGCAATTTTTGCAGTTCTTCTTTAATGATCTGCAGTTTTTGCGCCTGGTTGTCGGTGCTTGGTTCATCTATGGCTTGGGGTTTTGCTTCACCACCGGTTTCCAGAAGTTTCCTCGCCCCGGCGATGGTGTATCCTTCTCCGTGCAGGAGAGCCTTAATGTGGAGAATGAGTTCCACATCCTGATAGCGATACAGCCGTTGCTGGGAATTGGCCCTTTTGGGACGAATTCCGGGAAACTCTGATTCCCAGTAACGCAGAACATGGGCCGGTACCTCGGCCAATTTTGCCACTTCACCGATCTTAAAATAGAGCTTATCCGGTATCTGGGGTTTCATACCACCAACCATCCCTCTATAAAAGATGCCAGGGAATTACTAACTATTGACCTGCTCCCTGAGTTTTTTGCTGGGGCGAAAACTTATCGCCTGACGCTTTTTAATGGTAATTGTATCTCCGGTTCGAGGATTGCGACCTCTGCGGGGAGATTTGTTGCGCACGGTAAAGGTGCCAAAATGCACAAGTTTGATCGACTGTCCCTCGACCATGGTCTGTTTCATGCTATCGAGAAAACTGTCGACGATGAGGGAACAGTTGCTTTGGGAAAAGCCGAGTTTACCCGCCAGGGTCTCGGTCAGTTCCTTCCTGGTTAAATTGTTATTCATGTCATGCATCACGAAATGTACCCCCAAATTGCTCTGTCAGTAAACGTAATATTTTTTCGTGGGATTTCTCCACGTTCTTTTCTGTAAGTGTTTTAGACTGTGATCTGTAGGTAATGCTCAGTGCCACGCTTTTATGACCCGACTGGATTTTTTCACCTTGGAAGACATCGAAAAGTTCACAGCTCTCAACCAGCTTGTCCGGGTGTTTGCGTACTGCAGCTATGAGTTCGCCGGCAGAAACGCCGTCCGGAACAACAATAGCGATATCTCTTTTTACCGAAGGATATACCGGCAGGCCGACAAACTTTTTAGCGATGGTCTCCGGCAGACAGATGCCCTGAAAATCAAGGTCGAAGAAATAGACATCATGTTTAATGGAAAATCGCCTGAGTACCTCGGCCTTGATTTTACCGAGGGTGCCGAGCTTTTCAGTAGCGTGGTAAACATCGAGGCAATAGCCATTTTCCGCATACGATTCACCGCTTCCTTCCTGGGGAACGGCGAAGTGGATGCCCTCGGGATTGTCCAGGCAACCAAGACCCATTTCCTTGAGAACAAATTCGACACAGCCTTTGGTGTCAAAGATGTCGACTGCTTCCTGTTTGAAATAAAGCGGTGAGCTTTCGCCATAGCGATTACCGGAGAGCACTCCGGCAAGTCGCATTGTTTCTACGGGTTGGATATTTTCCCCGGCGGGACTGAATACTTTACCGATCTCAAAGAGTTTGATATCGGTCTTTTGAAAATTAATGTTTCGCCTGACATTTTCAAGTAATCCGGGTAAGAGCATGGTTCGCAGCACCCCTTGCTCCTCGCTGATCGGATTGAGCAGGCGGACAGCCTGACAACGCCGGTCATCACTTGTAAGACCTACCATCTCTGCATGTTTTTCCGAGACGAAACTGTAGTTTATCGCCTCGCTGAAGCCAGTGGAGGTAAGCCGATCGGCGATCTTGAGGCGTCGCCGGCGGTGGTTATCCTGTTCCGGGTAGCTCAGCTCGACTTTAGGCAGGGTGGTGGGGATTTTGTTGTAGCCGTAAAGGCGGGCGACCTCCTCTATCAGGTCGGCTTCCCGTTCGATATCCAGCCGAAATGACGGTGCATCGACAAGGACCACCTGATCGTCTTGCGGGCGGCAGGGCAGGCCGATTGAGCCCAGAAGACCGACGATTTCACCGGCGGTAAGGGAAATGCCCAAGAGCGACATGGTTCTGGCAACGCTCAGCTTCAGGGTTTTCGATTCTTTGCGTCCGCCGTAGTAATCAACGCCATCTTCCGGAGCCTCTCCCTCGGCCAGCTCGCAGATGAGCTGCACGGCACGATTAAGGGCATTGATCGTGCCCTCGGGATCGACACCCCGTTCAAAGCGGTAGGATGCCTCCGATGCCAGATTGAGTTTCCTGGCAGTGCGCCTAACGGAAACCGGATTGAAGCAGGCGCTTTCCAGCAGGATAGTGGTGGTTACGTCGCTCACCTCGGAATTCTCACCGCCCATGATCCCGGCCACCGCCACCGGTTTTTCTCCGTCACAGATCATCATCATCTCGGCATCGAGTTGGCGAATGCTGCCGTCCAGGGTGGTAAAGGTCATCTCGCTTTCCCGCGGCGCGCGAACGACGATTTTCTTTCCGGCCAAGGTGTCAAAATCGAAGGCGTGCAAAGGTTGGCCGTATTCCATCATGACAAAATTGGTGATATCGACGATGTTGTTGATCGGCCGCTGACCGATGCTAAGCAGACGCTTTCGCAGCCACCAGGGAGAGGGGCCGATTTTGACATTTTTAATCAGTCGCCCGGCATAGCGCGGGCACAGGTCGCTCGATTCAACTTCAACGGCAAACTCAGTGCTGGTACCTTTAATCTTTGCATCACTTACCGGCAGCACCAGGGGTTTACCTAGAATTCCGGCAACTTCTCTGGCAATACCGATGACCGAGGCACAGTCGGGACGGTTGGGTGTAAGATCAACCTCGACAAAGGTATCTTTTAAGCCAAGTGCCTCAATAAAGGCTTGGCCGTGTTCGGTGTTTGCAGGGAGTTCCATGATCCCGTCATGGGCGGTACCGAGACCAAGCTCTCTTTCCGAACAGATCATGCCGCCTGACTGAACACCACGGATCTTTGATTTGCCGATTTTCACATCGCCGGGAAGAAGGGTGCCGGGAAGGGCAACAACCACCGCCAGGTCTTTCCGGACATTCGGGGCACCGCAGACAATCTGGTGGGTTTCTTCGCCTATTTTAACCTGGCATACAGTCAACTTATCGGCGTCGGGGTGTTTTTCGGCGGCAACTACAAGACCGGTTCGCAATGGGGCAAGTTCGTCATAGAGAGGGGTTACGGCATCCACCTCCAGGCCCAGCATGGTCAGGTGATCGGCGAGTTTCTCCGGGGCCAGGCCGCCGAGATCCACATAGTTTTGCAACCAGTCAAGGGTAAGCTTCATAGCAGTCTTCTGATGTGTAGTGAAACAGACTAGAACTGTGAGAGAAAACGCTGATCGTTTTCATAAAACAGCCGAATGTCGTCAATCCCGTATTTGAGCATGGCGATACGCTCGATACCCAGGCCAAAGGCAAAGCCGCTATAGACCTCGGGATCGTAACCGACCATTTTAAAGACCTCTGGATCAATCATGCCGGAGCCGAGAATCTCCAGCCAGCCGGTTTTCTTGCAGACCCGGCAGCCTTCGCCGCCGCAGATGACGCAGGCGATATCTACCTCGGCGCTCGGTTCGGTAAAGGGAAAAAACGATGGCCGGAAGCGAAGGGGCAGCTCTTTTTCAAACATTTTTCTGGTGAAGACGGTCAGTACACCTTTCAGATCGGCAAAGGAGATGTTCTTGTCGACCAGGAAGCCTTCCACCTGATGAAACATCGGGGTGTGGGTGATATCCGAGTCACAGCGATAAACCTTGCCGGGGGCAATGACCCTAAGTGGTGGCTGCTGGGCCTCCATGATCCGCGCCTGCATAGGCGAAGTATGGGTACGCAGCAGGACCGAGTCGCTGATATAAAAGGTGTCGTGCATATCCCGAGCCGGGTGGTGGGCGGGAATGTTCAGCGCCTCAAAATTGTAATAATCCAGCTCGACATCCGGTCCTTCGGCAACAGAGAAACCGAGATTCTCAAAAATAGCACAGGTTTCTCGCATGACTAGGGTAATCGGATGCAGTTTGCCACCGGCGGGGCAGCGCCCTGGCAGGCTCAGATCGGGAGTTGCCTTGCCGGCACTTCCTGAAGCCGTAGCCGCCAGCGCCGCTTTTTTCCCTTCGAACAGCCTTTCGATCTCGGCTTTTATGCTGTTTGCCAATTGTCCGACTCGGGGCCGTTCCTCGGCGGGCACAGTACCAAGCTGGCGCATAATGGTACTGAAATCGCCTTTGCGGCCGAGAAAACGGACGCGGAATTCCTCAAGTTGGCCACTGTCGGAAAGCTGTTCCAGACTTTTCCTGGCTTCGGTTTCTAAGCTTTGTAACTGGTGTTCCATATTCGCTGCGAAAGGTATTGGCAGAAAGAAACAGCATGCCGGTTGTTGGTTACTGGAACCAAAACCGGCATACAGAAAAAACAGAGAGGTGTGACCTGTTATGCGTTGGCTTCTTTAGCGATCTGCACCACTTTAGAAAAAGCGCCGGCATCAAGTATTGCCAAGTTGGCGAGTACTTTACGGTCAAGGTGTACATTGGCTTTTTTCAGACCACCCATAAATTTGCTGTAGCTCATGTCGTTCATGTGCGTTCCGGCATTGATCCTGGCGATCCATAACTGGCGAAAATCTCTCTTTTTGGTTCGCCGGTCACGGTAGGCATAAACCAAGGCACGATCAACCGCTTCGGTGGCTGTTTTATAGAGGCGCGATTTGCCTCCCCGGTATCCTTTGGCAAGCTTCAGTACCCTGTTTCTTCTTCGGCGGGCCTTAAAACCTCGTGTTACGCGTGGCATCTGTAAACTCCTTTTTATCCTGCCCGCCGGAGAAACCGACAGGCTCACTAGGCCTTCATTGTTTGAATTGCCCTCGATGTGCAACTCAGTCAAGAACAGCCCGCAACATTTACATATAAGGTAAAATCTTACGAATTCCCTTGAGATTGGCAGAATCTACGAGGTCGGACCTACGCAGACCGCGTTTTCTTTTGGTTGATTTTTTGGTCAGGATGTGGCTGGTAAACGCCTTAGAGCGTTTGATCTTGCCCGATCCGGTAATTTTGAAGCGTTTGGCGGCGCCTCTGTTGGTTTTCATTTTTGGCATGATAAAACTCCTTTCACCTCAATATCACAATCACCAGCGATTGTTTTTTGTATTAAAAACGAGCTTAACGGGGCTCAAACAATAAAACTTATCCCTTCGGTCCGACAAACATCACCAGTTGACGGCCTTCCATCTTTGGTTCCTGGAGAATGATCGCATCACCTGTCAATGCCTCGGCAATCTTTTTCATTGAATCTAAGCCGATGGTCTCACAGTACACAATTTCCCTGCCGCGAAAACGCATGGTGAGTTTCACCTTGTTCTTATCGGCAAGAAATTTCTTAATATTTTTTATCTTAAAATTGAGGTCATGTTCATCGGTTTTCGGTCGGAACTTGATCTCTTTGGTTTCTATAACCGTTTGCTTCTTTTTTGCTTCCTGCGTCTTCTTTTTCTGCTCGTAGCGGAATTTATCGTAATTCATCACCCGGCAAACAGGTGGATCGGCATTCTCCGAAACAACAACCAGGTCGAGACCTGCATCAAATGCTATTCTTTTTGCTTCTTCGGTTGAAACAATCCCCAATTGGGCGCCTTCCGCGTCGATCAATCGAACGTTGGGAAAACGAATCGCTTCATTGGTTAATGATTGTGCCTCACGCTGTACCGGTGCAGTCCTGCCTTTTCTGTTAATAACTTTACCTCCTCGATTCTACGAGCTTAATTAATCTGTAAGGTACTAATAGCCGCGACCTGCCCTGACTTCCACGGCAACCTTCTCGGCAAATTCGGCAATGGTCATTGGTGGCAGATTGGCTCCGTCACGCTGACGAACGGTGACAGTACCATCAGCCTTTTCTTTGTCGCCGACTATAAGCATATACGGTATTTTAGCAACTTGCGCTTCCCTGATTTTATAATTGAGTTTTTCGTTGCGCAAATCCTTTTCAATTCGCACCCCGGCCTTGCGAAGCTGCGCATATACCTCTTCACAATACTCCGCCTGTTCGTCGGTGATGTTGAGAATCCGCGCCTGGACAGGCGAAAACCACAGGGGGAAGGCCCCGGCATAGTGTTCAATGAGCACCCCGATAAAACGTTCCAGAGAGCCCATGAGGGCTCGGTGGATCATTATCGGTTGGTGATCGGTATTGTCGGCACCGGTGTAATGCATTTGGAACCGTTCCGGCAGGTTGAAGTCGACCTGAATGGTGGAACACTGCCAGGATCTGCCCAACTGGTCCTTGATCTTGATATCGATCTTCGGTCCGTAGAAAACGCCTTCACCCGGATCGATCTTATACTCAAGTCCTCTATTTTCCAGGGCGAGTTTCAGAGCCTCGGTTGCCTTCTCCCAGTTCTCGTCACTGCCGACATATTTGGCCGGGCGAGTGGAGAGATAGATGTCGTATTCACTGAAGCCGAAGGACCGGAGAATATGGAGATTGAGATCGAGAATATTGAGAATCTCATCTTCAAGTTGATCAGGACGGCAGAAAATGTGGGCATCGTCCTGGGTAAAACCGCGTACCCTGAGAAGACCGTGCAGGGCTCCGGCTCGTTCGTAGCGATACACCGTACCTAGCTCACACCAGCGGATGGGCAACTCCCGGTAGCTTCGTTTGTCGTTGTTGAATACTCCGATGTGAAAGGGGCAGTTCATCGGTTTCAGCTGGTACTTCACCTCGTCGATATCCATCGAGGAGTACATGTTCTCGCTGTAAAAATCGAGGTGCCCCGAAGTCTTCCAAAGATCCTGGCGGGCAATGTGCGGGGTGTAGAGCAGTTGATAATCGTGCCGATAATGTTCGTCTTTCCAAAAATCTTCAATAAGGCGCCGAAGTTGCGCGCCTTTGGGTTGCCAGAGAATAAGCCCCGGTCCGATTTCATCCCTGATGGTGAACAGTTCAAGCTCTTTGCCCAGCTTACGATGGTCGCGTTTTTTCGCTTCTTCCAGGTCGCTGAGATATTTTTTTAAATCCTTCTTGTCGAAAAAAGCGGTTCCGTAAATGCGCTGCAGGACATCGCGGGTCTCATCGCCGCGCCAATAGGCTCCGGCCACGCGCAGCAACTTGAAAGCCTTGATGAACGAGGTGTTGGGCAGATGCGGACCGCGACAAAGATCGGTAAATTCACCCACATGATAGAGAGAGACGCTGTCGGTATGCAGATCTTCAATGAGTTCGACCTTGAATTTTTCCTGGTCGGCGGCAAATTTCTTAATAGCGTCGCTGCTCGCCATTTCGGTTCGCTGAAAGGGCAGGGCGCGGCGCACCAGCTCTTCCATCTTGGCTTCGATAGCCTCGAAATCTTCCGGACTGAACGGCTCGTTGCGGTGGAAATCGTAATAAAAACCGTTGTCAATCGAAGGGCCTATGGCAATTTTCACGTCTTCGCCGAAAATCTCGCGCACCGCAAGGGCCATTATATGGGCGGTGCTGTGACGGAGGATATCAAGGGCCACAGCGTCATTGAGTTGAATCGGGGCAAGGACGGTATCCGTATGGAGAGGGGTGGTAAAATCGACAACAGCATCACCAATCCTGGCGGCAACTGTCTGCTTACGTTGCTTATTGGAGAGGAGAGAGGCCAAGACCTCGTGCACGGTGGTCCCTGCGGCCACAGTGATGGATTCTCCTTCAGGTAGGGTGACGATTATATCAATCATGAGGTATTTGCATATAAAAATAAAGGCTAAAGAATTAACGCCTTGGAAAAGGAGTTTTTGCTTTAGCCTTTTATCTTGGTAGGCGCGGAGGGGATTGAACCCACGACATCCACCACGTCAAGGTGGCGCTCTCCCACTGAGCTACACGCCTAGGAGACTCTATTCGCCTCGAAACCGTTAAATCCGCTTCAGCGGTTTTCCCGGGCTTGGCAAGAGCCATTTATTAACATGATTAAATGGCCGGTGCAACATTTTTTTACCCGGGATTATGGAAAAAAGGTAACAAACCAACCTGCTTTCTTAGTTTTTTTCGGTGCAGACTTGTCTCGCGGACGTCTATTTTGTTTGAGCGGTTGCCGTCATTTTGCAAGAGAACGGGCTTCGATCGCTTTTGCCAGGGTGTACTTGTCGGCATATTTAATATCCATACCCATGGGAATGCCGCAGGCGAGGCGAGTCAAGCGGACCGGGGCATGCTGCAGGATGTCGATCAGGTAGGAGGCGGTTGCTTCACCCGGGACGGTTGAGCTGGTGGCTATGATTACTTCTTTAATCGTGCCGTTTTCGATGCGGGCCTGCAGTTCTCTGATTTTGATTTCCTCAGGTCCTATACCGTCCATCGGCGAAATGACCCCGTGGAGAATGTGATAATGTCCTCGGTAGGAATCGGTCTTTTCAATAGCCAGGAGGTCGCCGGACTGCTCGACCACGCAGAGAGTGTCGGCCTGGCGACGCGGGTCGGCGCAGATGGCGCACGGGTCTTTGTCGGAAAAAGAAAAGCAGCAGGAACAGAGCTGGATGGAATCGTGCAGGGTGCTAAGGGCATCGGCAAGATCCTTGGCCAGGGTTTGCGGCTTGCGGAGGATATTGAGAGCAAGCCGGGTTGCGGTTTTTTTTCCGATACCGGGAAGGCGGGCCAGATTATCGATGAGTCTTTCAAGAGCCGGAGGAATGACCTGCATGACGCCTTAGGACTGCATGAAATTGGAGAGACCGGGCAGGTTGAGACCACCGGTCAGTTGGGACAGTTCTTGTTTGCTCAGTTCTTTGGCCTTGCGTAAAGCGTCATTGGTCGCCGCGACTACCAGATCCTGAAGCATCTCCACCTCGTTTACATCGATCACCGCTTTTTCGATCGACGCTGAGAGAACCTCACCCTGACCATTGACGGTTATCTGAACCATGCCGCCTCCGGCGCTGCCGCTAATGGTCTTTTTCGCGAGATCCTGTTGGATTTTGGCCATTTTCTCTTGCATGACCTTTGCCTGTTGCATGATACTGTTTAAATCCATGATCTTCGTCCTAATTGAGTCTCTTGGAAAGAAAGGTTTGTTAAGGGAATGAACCCTTGTAGAAGGGCTTCCGTTATCTGCTATGCGGGCCGATGCGAATGTCGCCGACCTCGCCGTTGAAAATTTCTGCTGCCATGACTACTAGAGGGTCGCTTGCCAGCTGGGCTCTTTTTCGGTTCGGCGATTCATTGCCGTTTGTTTCCGCCGGATCCTCGGCGGCTGGGATAATGAATCGCACCTTTAACGGTTTTTGAAAAAAATCGACAACAAATTCGTTGAGGATCTGCCGATTTTCTTTTTGCCGCAGCAGCGAACAATTGGCGGCATCGGTGTAGCTCAACTGCAGCTGTCCTTCGGCATCCTGCCTGACACTGTCTGCCCGTTGCAAATCCTGAGCCATCCAGACGTTACGCTCTTTGACGTAGTTGATGAATAGAAGCCAGTCCTTCCGAACATCCTTTTCATGGGGATGGAGTTTGACCGGCTTCATCTCTTGGTCCACTTTTTCGTATGCGGCAGAGTCGGGTGCAATAAGTTCCTCGGCGATTGGTTCTTCTTGTTCTGCCGCTGCATCGATGGCATTTTCCTCTTGTTCCTCGGAGGCAGGGGGGATGGGAGGTATTGGCGGTGGAGCTTGTTGTATTTCCGGACTTGGTACGGCGGTCGTCGGCTCATCCTCTTTTACCTGCACTCTTGTCGCCGGGCCCGGTAAGACCAGGGATGTCGGGGGATAAGTCGGCAGGGAGGTTAGTATTTGGTTCAGGTGTCCGAGTAGGGTCGAGACCGGGACGACATTATCCGCTTCGATGATCTTCACAAAAGAGGTCTCAAGGGTGAGTCGCGGCTGGCCGGCAAACCGCAGCTCTTCGGCCATGGCCATAAGGAGAGCCAGCTTCAGGTGCAGGGTCTCTCTGGTGTAGGCCGCGGCCAGGGTCTGCAACTCCGTCAGTTCTTCGGCCGGAAGATCGATAAGGCCGGCACAGCCATCGATTTTACACAGGAGGAGAGTACGGAAGTTGCCCATCAGATCTTCGGTAAAGCGCTTGATATCAAGACCAAAATTAAATATCTCGGCAAGCGAAGTAAGTACCACGGACAGGGAACCTTCGAGCAGTCCCTTGGTCAGTTGCAGCAGCACCTCGCGACTCACCAGGCCGAGCACCTCGACGACATCCTGACTGCTAATCCTCATTTCGCCAAAGGAAAACATCTGGTCGAGCAGGCTGAGGCCGTCCCGTACCGAGCCGCCGGCCTCGCGGACGATAAGGGAAAGGGCGGCCGGTTCGATCTCAAAACCCTCCATGGCGGCAAGTTTTTGAAAATGGTCATACAGTTCGCCGGCGCTGATCCGTTTCAACTCGTATTGTTGACATCTGGAGAGGATGGTGACGGGAATCTTGTGGATTTCCGTGGTGGCAAACATGAAATAGACGTGAGCGGGCGGCTCCTCCAGAGTCTTCAACAGGGCGTTGAAGGCCTCAGTAGTGAGCATGTGCACCTCGTCGATGATGATGATGCGATACTTTGCCGAGGTGGGGAGAAATTTGATTTTTTCTTTTAACTCACGGATCTCCTGGATGCCGCGGTTCGAGGCACCGTCGATCTCGGTGAGATCAAACGATGTTCCTGCGGCAATTTCACGGCAGGTTGGGCACTGGTCGCAGGGGCGAGCCGCCGGTTCCTCCGCCTGGCAGTTGATGGCCTTGGCCATGATGCGGGCGATGGTGGTCTTGCCGACGCCGCGGACCCCGGAGAAAAGAATGGCGTGGGCCACCCGGTTGCGGATGATGCTGTTTTGCAGGGTTCGCACCACCGGACGTTGCCCGACCACCTGACTGAAGGTCTGGGGACGGGACTTTCTGGCAAGAACGAGATAAGACATACAACACCGCGAATGGTTAGAAAAAACTGCTATGCGGACCGGTGAAAAAATGATAGCCGGGTTACCTGCGGCACACGAAGAGGGTCGCTACCGTTGCTTCCTTCCGGACCTGGCGGGGTTCGCGATTCTTTGTTGCGCAGGGCCCGGCTATCAAAGTCGAACTCATATTGTTGGCGGAGAGGGTGAGATTCGAACTCACGGTACTTGCGTACACACGCGTTCCAGGCGTGCACCTTAAGCCACTCGGTCACCTCTCCTTTTCGAATGCTCAAAAATGTGTGGTACTATGTATACCGTCATCGTCCTTTTGGCAATCAAAAAAGTCACGGCGATTTTAAAAAGGGGGATTTATGCCGAGACCCTGGCTTCGTTTCTCCTTGAAAAATTTCTTCAATAGCTCTCCACATTGGTCGGCCAGGATTCCGCCGCTTACGGCGATCTTATGGTTTTGACGCCAGTCGCTGCCGATGGCATATAGGGAAATCGCCGCCCCGGTTTTCGGGTCGGCGGCACCGTAGACCAGGCGACTTATCCGAGCCTGGATGAGCGCTCCCATACACATAATACACGGTTCGAGGGTGACATAGAGGGCGGTCTCCGGTAAACGGTAGTTGTGCAGAAGCCGGGCTGCGGCCCGGATGGCAAGAATTTCCGCATGGGCCGATGGGTCGGCAAGGTGGATCGGGCTATTGCCGGCAGCCGCAAGTAAGCCGTCTTTTCCTACCAGCACTGCACCCACCGGCACTTCGCCGTGGTCGGCAGCCTCTTTTGCCTGTTGCAGGGCGAGACCCATCCAGTATTCGTCGGTCGCTAGTTTTTGCAGAAATTCCCCATCAGTCTGCTGTAATTTATCCGGTGAATCAATGATTTTCAGGTCATCACTAACTTTTTTTTGCATTTTCCTTGCATTGCCCATATAAGTAAGTAATGGAGTTACGTTTTTGAAACATCATTTACTGTCTTGTAATCAATCGCATGTATAAGATTCTCATCTACGACTGCCTCAAGCTGACCGGTGCCAGTATGATCTCTGCTCTGCAGGACAGGTGTGAGTTGACTTGTATAACTAACGAGAATGAATTTCAAGCTGAGATTAAGACGCGACAGTTCGATTTGATCTTCCTTGATATCGATTCCCTGGAAGGTTCTCCCATGGAGCTGCTGGCACAGATTCATAACAAGGATCCTTTCCTGCCGATTATTATGGTCAGCAAGGCGGAAAAAGCGGAGATCATAGTGCAGGCAATGAACGACGGGGCCAGCGATTTCCTCATCCACCCGATTTCTCCAACCCGGATCAACATTGCCGTCGACAAGGCTATCCAGATTCGCGATCAGCGTTTCGAGATCGCCTATCACCGTCGCAAGCAGGACGTGGTCTATGATTTTAAAGACGTAGTCGCTTACAGCCGCGGGATGCAGCAGATTCTCAAGAGTCTCGAACGGTTTGCCAGGACCGACTCGACCATTCTCATTACCGGCGACACGGGTACCGGTAAATCCTTTCTCTCCGGGACGGTGCATTTCAATTCCCCGCGCCGCAAGAAACCTTTCGTCAAGATCAACTGCGCCAATATCCCCGAGGATCTTCTCGAATCCGAGCTGTTCGGCCATGAAAAAGGGGCCTTTACCGGCGCCGATAAACAGCGGATCGGCAGGTTCGAGCAGGCCAGCGGCGGCACGATCTTCCTCGACGAGATCGGGGAAATGAACATGCGCCTGCAAACCAAGCTGCTGCGGGTGCTCGAAGAGAAATCCTTCGAACGGGTGGGCGGTAATAAGACTATTTTCAGCGATGTGCGGATCATTGCCGCCACCAATAAGGATCTGGTCGGGCAGGTGGAAAGGGGCCTGTTTCGCGAGGATCTCTATTATCGCATCAACGTCCTGCCGGTCAGTCTGCCGTCTCTACGCGACCGCCGGGCCTGCATCCTGCCGCTGGCCGAGTTGCTTCTAAAAAAATGCTGCACCTCCATGCACCGCGACATCCTCGGTTTCACCGACAAGGCAAGAGAGCTGATCCAGGACTACCATTGGCCCGGCAATATCCGGCAGTTGGCCAATACCATCGAACGGGCGGTTATTCTCGAAGATGATCGCTTGGTACACTCATATAATCTGGCTCTGCCGGAGAAAGTTGTCCGTCAGCCACAGGCAATCTTCCCACCCCACGAGGTTCAGGAGAACGCCGCAAGGTCAACAGAAATGAATGAATCCCTTGCCGAACAGGAGAAGGATCTCATCTTCCGAGCCCTTGAGGAGTGCTTATGGGTGCAGAAGAATGCGGCGACAAAACTCGGCATCAGCCCCAGGGCTTTAAATTATAAAATCAACAAGCTGCAAATCACCCATCCGCATTGGCGGCGCAATAGGGTTACCGGCTGATTATTCGATCTTGGTGACCATCTCCTCAATGACATTCAGGCCGGTATGCCAGAATTCCGGGCTGTCCAGGTCAATGCCGAAAGGTTGCAGCATTTCATACGGCGAGCGTGAGCCGCCGGCGGAGAGAAGATCAAGATACTTGTCGATAAAGGGCGCCCCTTCCCGGCGATATATGCCGTACAGGGCGAGAACCAGCAATTCCCCGAAGGCGTAGGAATAGACATAGCCGGGAGTCGAGAGGAAGTGGGGGATATAGGACCACCAGATGCCGTAGTCGGCGCTCAAATGGACCGTATCGCCAAACATCGCTTTTTGGGTGCTAAGCCAATATTCACTCAACTGCTCGCTGCTCAATTCCCCGTGCTTCCGCCTCCCCTCGTGCATCAGCTGTTCGAAGCGGTTCATGGCTGTCTGTCGGAAGACGGTTGCGAAAATCGACTCCAGTTTCTGACAGATAAAGGCGCGTCGCTCCTCATCGCCTGCCAGCATTGCCAGCTGACTGTTGAAGATCAGCAGTTCGGCGAAGACCGAGGCGGTTTCCGCTAGAGGCAGCGGCGTATCGCTGTTGAAATGACCTTGACTGGCGGCAAGTACCTGGTGGATGCCGTGGCCGAGTTCGTGCGCTACCGTTGAGACATCCCGCAGATTGCCGGTGTAGTTGACCAGCACATAGGGATGCACGTCCGGAACACAGGGATGGGCGAAGGCGCCGCCGCGTTTGCCCTCGCCAAGCGGGGCATGGATCCAGTTGCGGGTAAAGAACATCTCGCCTATCTCCGCCATCCGCGGCGAAAAATCGGCAAAGGCGGTAAGGACGGTTTGCCGGCATGTCTGCCAGTCGATTCTCTTTTCCGGCAGGGAGGGCAGGGGGGCATAGCGGTCGTAATGTTCGAGTTTTTTGAGATGCAGCAGATCGCGTTTTACCCCGTAATAGCGATGTACAAGATCATACCGGGAAATCACCGCCTCTATCAAGGTGTCGACGGTAGGGTTCTGCAGCTCATTGTGCAGGTTCATGGAATCAATCCAGCCGGGATGTTTGCGCAGCCGGTCGGTGATCATCTTGTCCGCCGCTAGGGTGTTGAAGATGTGGGTGAGGATATGATTCTTGTCGGTAAGCCCGGCGGTCATCTCGCCCGCGGCACGTCTTCGTACCTTCCGGTCGGCGGCATAGAGGTCGGAGAGAACCTCTTCCTCCGTTCGCTTTTTTGCCCCGAACTTCTGCTGGCTGAGAACCTTGTCGAAGAGGGTCGTCCAGGAATTCCGCCCCACCGCCTCTTTTTCGAGGAGGAGTTTTTCTTCGATCTCGGAAAGTTGATGTGGACGGTATCTTCTCAAACAGAAAAGATAATGGCGATACGGCGCCAGGACCGGGTCGTCTAGCAAAACCTCGGCCTGCACGTCTGCCACTTGGTTCCATTCCAGTTGAAAGAACACCGTTTCCGTACCGCAGCGACTGACCAGTTCATGGATCTTTTGGTCGAGCGCCCCGGCGGCGGCATTGCCCATCCGGGTGGTGAAGTTGAGAAAAGAGAAGGTGGCGAGCTTGTTCAGCGCACAGTCGAGGGTCTCAAGCCTCCTCACCAGGAGCAGCAGCTGCGGTGCATCGAGTTCCGCCACCTTGGCATAATAGAGGGTCTTGATGGCGGTCGCCTCGGTTTCGCACCAGAGGGTATCGGAGTCGATGTACTGATCGTCGGTGCCGCTGTAGAGATCGGTGAGATTCCAAAGGACGTCGGCGGTACCGAGACTTTTGTTGGTTTCTGTCGTATCGGCCATGGTATCCTCTTGGTTAACGAAGTCCGGCGATAAACGGACCCACCGCCTCCGGGCCATGTGCATCGACCAAGCGGATGGTTTCCGAGCCGATGACCGCCATCTCCGCCTTGCCGGTAATGGCGGCAACATCCTCGCGGTTTCGAATGCCGAAACCCACCGCCAGGGGCAGCGTGGTCGCGGCTCGACACCGAGTCAGATAGGCATTGAAGTCTTCACCGAATTCCGATTGCTTACCGGTTACCCCACGCCGGGCGACGCAGTAGATAAATCCGGCGGCCGATTTGTTCAGTTCGACCATCCGCGCATCTGTTGAGGTCGGAGCGAAGATAAGCACCGGGGCTACCTGGTACTCGGTCGCCAGCTTAAAGAAATTGCCGCCCATCTCCGGCGGCAGGTCGGGGATGATCAGGCCGTCGATGCCTGCGCTCCGGCAATCCTTGAAAAATTTCTCCTCACCGTATTTAAAGACGATGTTGTAGTAGGTCATAAAGAGAAAGGGAATGTCGTAGTGGGCGGTCATCTCGGCGCCGAAGGCCAGGCAGTCGGCGATCTTGGTGCCGGCGGCCAGGCTGTCCTGGTTGGCTTTGAGGATGACCGGTCCATCGGCCATCGGTTCGGAGAAGGGGATCTGCATCTCGATGCAGTCGACGCCGCCGGCCACCATCTGTTCGATGACCTGGCGGTTGGTGGCCATGGAAGGGTAGCCGAGAACGATATGGGTCATCAGCAGAATTTTCTTATTTTCCAGCCGGCTGCGGAGTTTTTTTTCAAGTTGCATGTGTTCTCACCGTTCTTTTATTCTCAAAAGGAGGGGTTTTATTTAGCATATTCCTTGGCGCGGGCGATGATAAACGCCTTCCACGAAGGGTCATCAAAGGCGTGGGCGATGGTAAAGATATCCTTGTCGCCCCGGCCGGACTGGTTGATGATAATGGCATCGTCCGGGCTGAGACCCGGCGCTTCCTTGAAGGCCTGAACAAAGCCGTGGGTCGATTCGAGGGCGGGGATGATGCCTTCCATGCGCATGGTCAGGTCGAGGGCGGTCATGACCTCGGCATCGGTGGCCGATTCGAAGCGCACCCGCCCCTTCTCGGCAAGATCGGAGAGAATCGGGCTGACCCCGACGTAATCAAGGCCTGCGGCCACCGAATGGGTTTCGCGCATCTGGCCGTCGCTATTCTGGAGAAACATGGTCTTATACCCCTGGGCGATGCCGGGGCTGGCATCCTTGCCGCAAAGCCGTGAGGCGTGCATGCCGCTGTCGAGACCCTTGCCGCCGGCCTCGACCCCAACCAGCTGCACCTCGGGGTTGTCGAGAAAGCCCTGGAAAATACCCATGGCGTTCGAGCCGCCGCCGACGCAGGCGTAGACCCGGGCCGGCAATTTGCCGTGGCGGGCAAGGATCTGCTTTCTTGCCTCGGTGCCGATGATCGACTGGAACCAGGAGACCATCTCGGGGAAGGGGGCGGGGCCGCAGGCCGTGCCAAGGACATAGTGGGTGGAGTCGACGTTGGTTACCCAGTCTCTAAAGGCCTCGTTGATAGCGTCTTTCAGGGTTTTCGAACCGTCTTGTACCGGAACCACGGTGGCGCCCATCTTTTCCATCCAGAAGACATTGGGACGTTGCCTGAGGACATCGACCTCGCCCATATAAATGGTGCATTCCAGGCCGAATTTGGCGGCCATGGTGGCGGTGGCCATCCCGTGTTGACCGGCGCCGGTCTCGGCGATCACCCGTTTTTTCCCCATCCTCTTCACCAAGAGGCCCTGGCCCATGACATTATTGGCCTTATGGGCTCCGGTGTGGTTGAGATCTTCGCGCTTGATGTAGATCTTCGCCCCGCCGAAATGCCTGGTGAGATTTTCGGCAAAGGTCAGCGGCGTCGGTCGACAGGAGTAGGTGGACATGAGTTCCAGATACTCCTGCCAGAACTTCGGGTCGTCCTGGGCACGGCGCAGAGCAAGGGTTAGCTCGGCGAAGGTTTGATGAAGGATTTCCGGGATATATGCACCACCCCACTGACCAAAAAAACCGTTTTGTTCCATTGCGTTCTCCGTGCTGTGTCACCTGCGGACACTAGAAATGCGTTCTGATATTTGAGAGCCAATCGCCTCTGCCGGAAAGTGATTTTGGCAATTCGGCTCAATCTCCATCATTATTTGATTATGTACTTGAATGTTTGAAGGAAATTTTGCTAAGCTGAAAAATAGTTAAGAAATCGCTTTTACCTGTCATCCACCCTTTAAGGTCAAGGAGAACCGTATGGCCAGAGATGGAGTTGTTGCGAGCAGCCCGAAAATCGATTCAGAAAAAGTGTTGACCTTTCCCCGCGGCATACCAGGGTTTGAAAAATACACTACTTACCTCGTATATCACAAGGAAGAAAATGACCTGAGCGCCTACTGGCTGGAATCGACCGAACAGCCGGATGTCACCTTTACCATTGTCGATCCCGGGCAATACGGGCTCAGTTATGACCTGGAATTGACCGACGAGGAACGGGATCTCCTGCAGGCAAAAGGCGCGGAAGAGATCGGCGTTTTCATGATGCTCAGTAAAAAAGAAGGTGACGGAGCTCCTTCTCCGGCCCTGAATGCCAATATCTCCGGGCCGGTGATCATCAATCCGCGGACGCGGCTCGGCCTGCAGAAGGTCATCCACCGGGCTCGGGTGAGTGCCACGATCATTCAGAACGATTAGAAAGCCTTACGAAAGAGTTGGGGTTAAGCACCGGCCTCTTCCAGCTGTTTGCGGCAGGCAGTGGCGAAATCCTCAGGATAATGGCCGTTGATAAAGCGCAGCTGGGCCTCGCTGAAGGCTCCCGGGGCCTCGGGCAGACGGGGGAGAAAGGCATAGACGAGCGGCTGTTGCCGGTTGCTCGACGCGCCGAACCGTTTTGCATATTCAATGGAGGTCACCATTTTTGCCCCGAGACCGGCCAAGGCTTTCTGCGCCAGCAAAATGCCGGTATCGAGGGAGCGACGGGCCTCATGATCGCACTCGACGATATTGCCGGCAAGACTGCCGTCTGCTACCGGCAGGGTCATGAGTTGGAGTTCCCATTGCGAGGTCTGGGCCTTGGGGACGAAGAGCATGCTCCTGCCGTCGCTCCAGACCACCAGGCCGGCAGGCAAGTCGGTACGACCGTCCAGGCGCCGGTTGCCGGCGATAGCCGTACGGTAATCGGCAAAGAAATCGCTGCCATGCAGCTGGTGGTAATCGTCGATACAGTCGGCTATCAGATCGCCGCAACAATAGCTTTGCCGGTGCCCGACCGGATGTTCGCAACCTTCGTTGTAGATCACCACCCTCTCCGGGACCATGGCATATTGCTGGTGTACCTGCTGATGCGAGGCATGCAGCCGATAGAGCGACGGCGCAAAATCAAAGCCGAAATTCCAGCCCCAGAGGGTGACGGAGCCACCGCCATCCTTTTTCATTTTGCCGACAAGAGCCAAGCGCAGTGTCTCAAGCTCTTCCGGCAAAAGCATTCTTTGCATTGCCGGCAGGGGGATCGCCAGTTCTTCGGCAAGGCGCACAAAGGTGCGCTGGTAGTAAAGATGGCGCAGGCCGCGGATATCACCCAGGCCAAGGGCCGCTATCGAATAGCGGATGGCATCATCGGCCATGTTGGCGGCGTAATGGCCGCCGGGGATATAGGAGTTTCGCCGCAGATATTCAAAGACATGGGTGTGGCCGTCTTCCGGCCATTCGCCGACTATCTCGCTTGCGCCCTGGGCGCCGGGGCGGATGACCATGAGGATCTTGTAGCTGTCCGGCAGGTGCGGATTGTTGGCTACCGCCTCGTAGAGAGCGTGGTTATGGATAATCGGGCGTAATCTGCCGGCGGCATCCTTCAAAAAACGCAGGCCGGTAGGCTGCTCCCGGTCCCTGACAATTTCGCAGGACAGTTCGGCGAGAGCCGCCAGATCCTCTGCGTCGGTCGAACAGGTGGCTAGAGCGAGGAGAATCGGTTCCGGCAGGTGGCCCCATAAGTCATTACCAATTCCGACGATTTTCAGGCTTGCAGTTAAAGATACCTCGGCAGGCTGCCCTAGGCGAATCCTCTCCGGATATTTCGCACTGGCATCGGCCCATTCCTTGTCGAGATAGGTGCAACCCTTAAAGGGAAACGGGTTGGGAATCTCAAAGATCCAATCGGCATCGGCAACGGCGACGTTTTCCCGCGGATAGTTCCGGGCATTGTCAACCGCTTCGTCGTCGGCGGTACGCCCAAGGGTTGCGAGCCGGGTATCTTGACGAAGATTGGCAACGGCGTAGGCCGGTTTATGGATGCCATACTCAAATTTACCGGCAGGAGTGATGCATGTTCGCAGTTGTTTCACAGGGGGCATCTCCCGTTATTGATTGTGGTGCTTTATGATGCTAGGATTTGCGGGGACGCCCAGGCCTTCTCGCTCGTAATGGCTGATCCAATTTCAGTTCGAGCATATCGATAAATTGTTCGGAGCCGAATGGCCGGCCGATTCTAGTTATTCGGCGAATAGCCTCGTCGGTGTCTTCATCTTCAAGATGGAGAAATTCACTATAGGCACTTCGTTTGTCCGGAGAGAGCCACGAGGGTTCGTAGAGCAGCGGGTCGGTTGTTTCGGCAAGATGGGATCTGGCACTCGACCAGCGATATGCTTCGGCGCTCGTCACCACTCCGGTTCTCAAGGGATTGCGTTCGATATAGCGGGCCACATCCCAGAGATGTTGATCGTTTTCAACGATACAAGAGAAGAAACGATTTTGCCAGATTCGGCCGGAATGATCCAGTTTGCGGTTGAGATACTGGGTATACATCATATTGGTGAGCCCGATTCCCCGCGACAAAGCACCTTCCGTCTCCGGTACGACCAAGAGATGGATGTGGTTATCCATCAGGCAATAGGCTAAGACCTGCAACTGCTGTTTGCGGGCATTAACTCGCAGCAAGCGCAAGAAGGTCACCCGGTCCACATCATCGAAGAAAACCGTGGCCCGATTGTTGCCGCGCTGGGTGATATGGTGGGGATATCCGGCGGCTATGATACGTGCGATTCTTGGCATGGCGGCATAATACCTCTTGGAAAGCGGGTTTGCAAGAGGTTATGTGGGGGTGTCCCCAGGGTAAATAGAGTTGCATCTATTCCGCAAGTTCACCGGTTCCAGAGCGCCAGCGCCTGTTGATAAATCTGCGAACGGGATACTCCGAGGTCGGAGGCCAGCTGTCGGCTGACGTCTTTTAAAGAGAGTTCGGAGTTGTCGCGGTACCAAAGGATGAGTTCTTCCAGGGTCTGCCCCTTGGCCTCTTCCCGGGTGCCGGGACAGACAACCACGACGAATTCGCCGCGGTTCCTGCCTTCCCGGCTTTTTGCCAGGAGGGCGCCGAGCGTGCCGGACTGCAGATCCTCAAAGCTCTTGGTCAACTCCCTGGCCCAGAAGGCCTGCCTTTCGCCAAGAATTTCCAGGGCATCGGCCAGGAAATCATCGATGCGGTGCGGCGATTCGTAGAACACCACCGGGTATTCGCAGGCGGCGATGGCGGCAAGCGCTTTGCGCCGTTGTCCCGATTTGGCCGGGAGAAAACCGAGAAAGAGAAAACCGGCGGAGGTGATTCCCGAAGCGGAAAGAGCGGTGGTAAGCGCCGAGGCCCCAGGCAGCGGCACAACGGTCAAGCCGCGGTCGTGGGCCTGGCGGACGACGACGGCGCCCGGATCGGAAATGGCCGGTGTTCCGGCATCGCTGACCAGGGCGACATTTTTACCCTCCTGCAGACGAAGAAGTATTTCCTCACTGCGCTCAGCCTCTTTCTCCCGATAGTAGCTAATCAAAGGTGTCGCGATCCCGAAGTGGTTAAGGAGATTGCGGGTGTGGCGGGTGTCTTCGGCGGCGATAAGGTCGACCTCCTTGAGGATACGCAAGGCCCGCAGGGTGATGTCTTCGAGATTGCCGATGGGAGTGGGGACAATATACAGGGTCCCGTGGACGGTCCGGTGTTCGGTCATGCGCAGCTCAAGGATAGGGGAAGTGGTCGATAGCAAGGACCTGATTTTTTATACACTATGCTCAACTCTTGCGGAAATTGCATCTGCTTTCTTTTTCTACGGCGTATCGTTGTATCAATCTTTCAGGGGATGGGAGAGGTACAAAAAATTGCAAAAACAAGCAGGAAAAGGTAGCCTGAAGGTGCCCCGTTATCGGCGACAAAGATTGAGACAGAAGAAACAATTTCCTTCACTTGAGAACAGATGGTGTCTTCGCGAACAACAATATCCTGCCTTTGCATGATTCTTGCGGTCTTCTTTCTCTCCTCCTGCCGGGAAAACGAGGAGACGGTCAAAGTATCCCTTGAGAAGCGCGAGGATATCGCCTTTAAGCAGCAACTCCCTGCCATTACCTACGCCTACCTGCCACAATACGCGCATACGGAATCCTTTCAGCGTCACCACCTGCTGGTGGAATACCTGGCCGAAGAGACCGGACTTGCCATCCGCCAGGTGTTTCCGGAAACCTTTGACGATCACGTAAAAATGTTCAGCCAGGGAAAGATCGATATCTCGTTTTCCAATCCGTTCATTTATGTGCAATTGGCCAATCGCTTTGGCGCCAAGGCCATGGCCAGAATTATCGAAGAGGATGGGCGCGCCGAGTTTCGCGGCCAAATCATTGCCCGGAGGGATAACCAGGGGATCAAATCGATCAAAGATTGCCGGGGAAAATCATGGGTGGCGGTTGATCCGTCCTCAGCCGGGGGCTATCTGTTTGCTCTCGGACATTTTGTCGATCACGGGTTAAAACTGGATGACTTTAAGGAGGTGGTCTTTGTCGGTGGCAGGCAGGAGAATGTCATTCTCGGGGTTTACGCCGGGCTGTATGACATTGGTTCAATACGGGAAGGTTCTCTCAATGTAGTAAAGGACAAAATCGATATCAGCCAGATCAAGGTAATAAATAACACTAGGTGGTATCCGGGGTGGGTATATGCCTATAGCCCAAGGCTTCCCCAGGATGTGGCGGACAAGATCAGTGTGGCTCTCTTGCGTCTTGATTATAAAAACAATCCCCGGCACCGGGCTATTCTTGATGCGGCAAAGTGCATCGGCCTAGTTCCTTCCAATGACCGGGACTTTGATCCCGTCCGGGATCTGAGCAAAAAGGTGGGGCTTGATCTTGAGTGATTATCTGCCGAAATTTCTGTATCGTCTGCGGTTCAGGACCAAGATCACTCTGGGCGTAGCTATTATGTTGATCTTCTGCGGTCTGGGTATCGGTCTTATTCTGTCAGGCATGTCATCTAATGCTCTTCTTTTGGAGGGGAAAAAACGAGGCATGGCCCTGACCTCGGGCCTGGCCTTTCATCTGGCTGAACCTCTTCTCTCAATGGATCTTTTACAGATGAAAAACTCCATTGACAATATCCGCAAGCAGTATGACGACGTTATCTATATTTTTCTGACCGATGCCAGCGACAACGTTCTCACCCATACCTTTACCGGAGGTTTTCCCACCGATCTTCTCCGGGTCAATCTGGACAGCCGAAGAAAGCAACCCTTGCTTTTAACCACCGAGCGCGGGCCGATTTATGACTTCAATGCCCGGATTGTTCTCGGCGAGAGCAATCTGGGCACTGTTAGGTTGGGATTGTCAAGGAGTGACATGGATGCCCAGATCTATCGCCAACGACTGACCAGCCTCTTCAGCACCTTGGGAGTGGTAGGTTTGGGAATTGTTCTGGCTCTCTGGTTTTCGCGAACCGTGACTTCCCGTCTCAACCGGCTGAGGAAGTCGGTGGAAGAAATTGTCAGGGGCAATCTTGATGTTCAGGTCGGGTTTTCTCCGGAAAAATACTGTTGGGAACTCATCGACTGCAACCGCAGGCAGTGCCCGGCCTACGGTGATGTACGGCGGCGCTGCTGGTATCTAGCGGGCAGCCTTTGCCCGAATTGTCTGGATCGGGAGTATCCCGGCAAGATGGAGAGCTGTCGGCATTGCTCGGTTTACAAACACAATTTCGGCGATGAACTCCAGGATCTGGCAGAGGCCTTCGACGCCATGGCCATGACGGTTAAAAAGCATATCGATGAACTTACCGAGAGGGAAAAAACCATAGCCAGGCAACAAGGACTGCTGAAGACCATTATGAATGTCACGCCGGATTTCATAACCTTGCAGGACCGAGAGTTGACGTACACCTTTGCCGGTAAGGCCTTCTGCGATTATTTCAATCTGCAAGAAGAGCAGGTAGTGGGCAAGACCGATTGTGACATTTTTCCGAGTGAACAGGCTGAACTCAATCTTCGGGAAGGCAAGGAGGTGCTCCTCACGGGTCATCCTCTGGCCAAAGAAATGTGTCTCAAAAGGCTGGAGGAGCAGAGATGGTTTCATGTGGTCAAGGTCCCGGTTTATGATGAGAATAATAGTATCATGGGGGTTCTTTTGACCGCCAGGGATATCTCCATGCTGAAGAAATTCCAGGCGCAGCTTATCCAGTCGCAAAAGATGGAGGATCTTGGGCGGTTGGCCGGGGGAGTGGCCCACGAGATCAATACGCCATTGGGCATTATTCTCGGTTACAGTCAGCTTCTGATGGACGATATCAAAGATGCAGAAGTCTTGGAAGGCATGAAAATCATAGAAAAACAGACCAAGGTCTGTCGCAAGATCGTCGCTGACCTGCTGGGCTTTGCCAGAAATTCCCAGTCGGTCAGCGAGACGGTTGACGTCAATGACTCAATCCGCAATATCACCAATCTGGTTGAACATTCGTTTTTTCTGAACGGCATAAAAGTTTTGGTTGCTTTGGATGTAAATATCCCGCCCTTGACCGGTGACGAGGCGAAGCTTAAACAGGTTTGGCTGAATCTGCTCAATAACGCCGCCGATGCCATTGGTAAAGACGGAATGGTCTCGGTTCAGACGAAGCTCGACCCCCAAGGAGAAAGGATAGAGATAAGCATCGCCGACACTGGAAAAGGGATTACCAAGGCCAATTTATCCAAAATATTTGACCCATTCTTCACTACCAAGGAGGTGGGTAAGGGGACAGGCTTGGGGCTCTCGGTATCGTTTGGGATCATCAAGGAGCATGGGGGGAAAATCTCCGTGCTGAGTCCTCCTCCGGCGGAATATCTGCCGGAGGATTTCGCACAGTCCAAGCATATGGGGCCGGGGACGGTATTTATTGTCGAGTTGCCCCTTGGTTCGGCACCCATAAAATAACCAAGAATCACCCTCGTGCCCGTTGTTTTTTGTGGACTTCATCCACCAACTGCTGGGATAGAAACCAGGCTTCTTGACAATCGCCTCATTGCATCCATAAAGGCCTCTACTGCCGGGGAACGCCATTTATCCTTGTAATGGATCATCAGGACTCCGGTTTCCAGATCATCCGCCCAGCACACTCTGGCCATTTCCCCTTTTTCCACATCGACCCGTATGGCAATCTCCGGGATGATGGTTACCCCGATGCCGGCTTTTATCGTCTGCTTTATTGCCTCAATGCTGTTCATTTCAATTACGGTGGCCGGGGTCACTCGCTCAGTTACTAATGCCTGTTCGAAGACCATTCGATAGCCGCAATCACTTTTCGGAAGAAGCAGGACCTGTCCTTCGAGGTCCTGAAAATCAGCCGATTTTCGCGCGGCCAAGGGATGACTTGGGTGCGTGACAATGGCGAGGGGCTCAATGCGTAACAGCTCGGATTGAAGATTTTTCGCACCGATGCTATCGGCAAACAAAAACGCCAGATCGACCGTGCCGATTCGCAGTTCTTTCTCTAGAGAATGCATGGCGCAACTGGTGATATCGAGGCGCATCCCCGGAAAGCGCGGTTGATACTCGCAGAGGACAGGCGGCAGATAGTGCGTAGCCACGGTCTGAGGCATGCGGATTGTCAATAGACCGGAGGCCATATTTCTGCCGGTGACTTCGGCCACGGCCTCCTCCTTGATGGCGAGGAGCTTATCGGCGTAGACGAGCATCTTCGACCCTGCCTCGGTTAAACTGATCGATTTGCCTATCCTTTTGAACAGCAGGATGCCGATTTCATTTTCCAGGGTTTTTATCTGGGCGGAAACGGTGGATTGCGAGTAGTGCAGAACTTCGGCGGCCTGGTTGAAGTTCATCAGGGTAGCCACCGTCCGAAAGGTCTGCAGGCGTTGCAGGTCCATGGTGTTTGCTCCTTTTTTTAATCGAATATTCCGATAAAGATATGAAAAATTATCGTTGGACAGAGCCGAGAATTGTTTTGTATATCCTTATCTACAGGAATTATTTCGGCAACAAATTTAATCTAAATAAATGATTAATCACAAACAACAGTCCAAGGAGACAACCATGAAGGCAGATGAAAATGGCTCACCGGAGAAAATGGAACTCATCCAAATTTCGACAACACTGGTTGCTGGGGCCAATCGACGCATAATTGCCACGACCCGCGGCCATGAAATCCTTATGGATATTCCCAAAGAACGGGGAGGTGACGATGCCGGCCCGACCCCGCCGGAATGCCTAGCCATAGCTCTCGGGGGATGCATCTTAAATATCTGCCGTTTTCTGGCAATGGAGAAGCAGATTGAATTGAAAGATCTCCGTGTATCAATTGCCGGGGATGCCGACCCTTCCCGTGCCTTTGGCCTGGTTACGGATACCAGGGCCGGTTTTTCACACCTGTCGGTGCAGGTTGAGTTTTCCTCGGAACTTTCAGAAAGTGAAAAGGAGGAATTTCGTCAGGAACTCCTTGCCAGGTGCCCGCTTTGCGATACCATCGGCAATCCGACACCGCTGCAGATCAGGTTCGCGTAAATGGAGGTTGGAGTAATCCGGCACAACCTTCCTTAATAACACGGAAGGGGTACTACTTTCCCCTGCTTTTTCGAATTTGTATACGGTGATATTTGGCTAGTGCCCCCATTTTTCTTTATTGAAAACAGCCTCACGGTTTATTGGTCAAAATGAGAACCTCAGAAGGACTAAGGTTTCGTACCTCCAGAAAGGCGCAACCGTCGAACTTTACCGAGACAGTTTCGCCGAGCGCATGGGCGCCGTTGTATGAGGCACCCTGCGCAATTTGGGCGCTGTTGGCAATGACGGTAAAGCTGGAGGCCGGCGCGGAATTGAGCGCCGTGTCGACAAGGACATCAGCGCCGCGAAGTTCGGTGCCGTTACTGTTGACCACACAGAGAATCTCTTCTTCGTCGAGAATGCGCGACCAAGCAATAAGTTCGCCATTGACGGAGGGAACGAACGGAGCGCCGAAGTTCCGAAGAGGGCGCAGGTACTGTCTGCCGTAGCGCAGAGCAGGGTAGCTCTGGCGAGCCGCGATGAGGTGCCGGATCCGCTTGAAAGCAGGATGGCTTTCATTGAAGAAGTGACAGGCTGCGGTACCGAACGCACCGAAACCAGGCAGACTCATGTCCAACCCGCCGTTGCCCGATGCCAGACCATCGGCTCCATTCTTGCGGGGGTGGGGAGCACCGAACATCGTCTCGCGCAGGTACTTATCGGGACCCTTACCATAGTCGGGGAGATACTTGTCGCGCTCGCCCTTCTCGGGACCGGCAAAAGACTGCTCAGTCCCATAATAGATGCACGGGATCCCGAGAGTAAGAAGCTGGATGGCAGCCGCCGCACAGACTTGGTGATCGCTTGATGCATCGGAGGAGAAGCGAACCTTCGTCCCCGATACATGGTCGTGGTCATCGATGATTTTTACATGACGCTGAGCAGAATTGCGGTGTGAACCGAGTTTGGAGTCCCAGGGCTGCATAATCTCGAAATAGTCGGTCGCGGCCTCAAGACCCTTGGAGACATTGGTCAGGACAATGCGCGAATTGCCAATATCGAGAGTGGCATTGAGGTTGAGTTCCAGAGCATCGAGGTACTTGCCGGCATTGTCGTCTCCTCCTGCGACCTCTCCAACAAGGAAGAAATCGGCCTTGCCGAGGTTCGCTGCAAATTCCTTGATGCCGCCGCAAAAGTTACGCGCGGCTTCCTGTGGAACATGCTTGAGGGTATCGAGGCGCATGCCGTCAACGTCGGTTAGGGCAATCCAGTACTTGAAACAGCGCGTCAAGTCATTCAGTGTGGCGGAGTCGTCGAAGTTGAAGTCACGGAACGAACCGTCGAAGTCGGTGCGTTTCATTTCACAATGGTCGTCGATTATATCACCTTTGTCGAGACTCCCTTTCCCCGCGCGGGTGTAACACTCATCGCGTTGAAACTCTTCGGGCCAGACGCCAGACTCCGGGTCCGCGGCGATGGCGGGGGCGTGGTTTCCTGCGCCGTCGAGCCAGGGTCCGCGTGCATAATAGTCTGGCCACGGGCGATAGGGAGGGTTGGCCACGCCACCGTCGTAGTCCCAGTTATGACCGGAGTGGTTGAAAATCACGTCGAGGATGACGCGGATACCCCGCTGGTGCGCAGCGATGACGAGATTGACCAAGTCCTCGCGAGTACCGAAATGTGGATCCACTTCCAGGAAGTTCTGGATAGCATAGCCATGATATTCGTTGCTGTGCTTTCGTTGTTTGAAAATGGGGCCGATCCAGAGTGCAGTGATGCCGAGGTGCTCAAGATAATCAAGCCGAGAGGCGATGCCGTTGAGAGTGCCGCCCTGCCAACGCCCACCGCCGGACTCGGCCCACTTGTCCCATAGAAAGCCGACTGGCCGTGCTGAGTTGGGTGGTTTGGTGTAGTCGAAAGGGGGTCTCCCAATATCGAGACCGTCGCTAAAACGGTCGGGCAGAAGAAAGTACAGGACTTCGCTTGCCCAGTCGACAGGAGATGGATAGTACGGGATGTCTTTTCCTGCTCCATCGACGCGAAAAATTGCGCGACGTGGAAGGGGCATGGATCGGATGGCCTTCGGGGTGGCTTTCAGCCCTTGGTGCATGAATGTCATAACTATCCTCCTTCTTTAAATATTAAGGTGATTGGCAACTCTCCCAAGATGTTGATTTTTAGTGATTATTTAAATGAGCCTCTGGTCGTTTCTTAAAATCGATGAAATCGACCGACTGCTTGACGAAAAAAGTTGCACATCGCGTGCGGTGTATTGTGTAAGTCCTTTGCATATGATCGCGGCAAGCGGCGGTCAACGGTGAAATAACCGGCTGGCCGAGAGTTTGCAGCTTTAAGAACGCGGCTATTTCCAGTCCGGTTTATTGACTTGTGTACGCCCGGCATGGGCGTGATCTTATGGGGTGCAAGTCCCCTGTATGTAAACCCTGTTACTGTCGTGATGACAGGAACATAAATACTAGCCGAAAGCAAGGGCGGTTTCGTGAGGAACCGTCCGGAGGAAGCTGGA
>CAIQWD010000080.1 GCA_903875445.1 uncultured delta proteobacterium
TACATCTTCGACAGATTACCTTTGGCATCAATGTTGGAGGACTACGAGGCGCTCTTGCCCTGGAATGTTACTCCGGAAAAACTGGGAATTGTCGCGTCGGCAAGGTGCGGTTGATATGGCGCTTACAAAATTAAAGAAAACGCAATCAGTGAAGCACAAAAAACTTTCTTCATGGCTCCATCCCCATTTGTAGAGGTTGAACAATGACGAGGTTTGCTTCCTACTGCAAGCACTCATCTTGACGATGTGTTTAGAGGGCGATTTTGCTCGCTGGCAACGGTTGTTAAGAATCACTCTCACAATAAAGTTCTAAGTAAGGATTGTGATTTGTCAAGGTAGGGAGAATGGGACAAAAAATATACGGACAGGAGGTGGGGGTCACCCATTAAAAGGCCCTTGTCAATGGAATAATCCTCCCCCAATCTTCATACATATCCTGTTTGCAGAGCATGCAGCCATTCGGGGAATCCATTGCGTGCAGCGGTCAACGCGGCTTTCTCCCAGTCGTATGGAACCACCCTTATGGAAACAGACAATTGCTCGATTGCGCCTTCTACTATGGCATAGCGTGCATGCGGGCTGCCGGTCTCCATCTTATGCGGCGCGGGAAGGTCATCGTAATATGCGGGGAGGCCGATACTCCCGGGGTTTACTATGGTGCAACCATTCGGAAGGTACACGACTCGGGGTATATGAGTGTGCCCGCAGAGAACGAGAGGCGCATAGTCTTTTCCGAGGATGGCGGTGATTTTCTCCCGGTTCCTGATGGAGACTCCGTCATGCCTAACCTCCTCAAGCAAGTATTCTGTATCGCTTCGAGGTGAACCATGGCAAGCAAGCCACCCCTCCTCTTGGTAGATGGCCGGCCAGGTTGCCGCAAAGGCTAGGTCCTCTATGGAAAGCCGTCCTCTCGCAAACAGCGCACTCTTTGACGGGTTTCGGCATTCGGGATTAAAAACCATCCTGTCGCCATTGCCGCGGACATGAATTGCTTCGCACTCCTTGAGCATCCGGACGGTGGCGCAAGGATCCATCGGGCCATTGAGAGCGTCTCCAAGATGAACGATGCGATCATCCGGTGCCGAGCAATGTCCTCCAGCACCGCTGCCAGGGCGAGATTATTACTGTGGATATCGGCTATGACTGCAATTCGCATAGGGGTTTCACCGTATGTTTTTAACCTGTTACAGGTGCTAGTAAAAATTTCTGCCGCACCATCTATCCTTTCACCGCACCCATCGTCAAACCCTTGACCACATATTTTTGAAAAATCATCGTCAGGATAATTGCCGGCGTCATGATCGCCACGGCGGCGGCCATCACACCGCCCCAATCAACTTCCGCATAGGAAAGGAAGTTATAGACGGCGATGGGCAGCGTCTTGGTTTTTTCCATACTGAGAACCTGGGAAAACATGAAATTGTTCCAGGAGAAAATGAAAGACAGGGTTGTTGCGGTAATAATGCCCGGCCCCGACAGGGGGAGAATGATAGCGAAAAAGGCATATTGACGGGTTGCCCCGTCGACCATCGCCGACTCTTCCATCTCGCGCGGAATAGTGTTGAAATAGGTGGACATGATCCATACGACAATGGGCAGGGCGATCAGCATATGGCTGAGGATCAGTGCAAGATAGCTGTCCATCAGGTTCAAGCGTGAAAAAACAATGTACCACGGTACCAGAAAGGAAATTCCCGGCATGAGACGCGCCAAGAGAATGAAGACCGAGAGTTTCTTTTGCGTGAACCGGGCTATTGAATACGCCGCCGGTAACCCAAGCACCAGCGAAAATCCCACCGCAACAACACCGACTATTGTCGAGTTGAGAAAGTATTTGAGAAAATCCTGCTCTTCGAACACCTTCTGATAATTTTGCAGCGTCGGGGTAAAGAAGAATTTCGGCGGCCAGGAAATTATATCGACCTGGGTTTTAAAAGATGATACCAGCATCCAGAGAAAGGGGAACAGGACGATGCAAGCAATCGCTATCACAATGAGATAAAAAAGTATATTTGACAGGAGTTTTTTATTCATCCGGGACTCCTCAAATTTCCGAAGACGTACGCAGTTTCATGATTCCGAGACTGCAGCCGAAGACCACAAGGAACAAGACCACAAGAATGACGGAAGATTGTCCCATGCGGAAATATTCAAAGCTGTATTTGTAGGCCATGATATTGAGAGTCTCCGATGCATAGCCGGGGCCGCCTCCGGTCATGGCGAAGATGATGTCGAAGGTTTTCAGTGCATCGATCAACCTGAGGATCATTGCCGTCAAAATAACCGGCATGAGCATGGGAATCGTCACATAGCGCAGGATTTGCCATTCACTTGCGCCATCCACATGTGCTGCTTCAACAGGCTCGTTGGAGAGGCCGGCAAGACCGGCAAGAACAATCAGGGTGATCATCGGTGTCCATTGCCAGACATCGACGATGATCAGCGACGGGAGTACCGATGCCGCACTTGAGATCCACAGGCCCTGCGGCAATCCGACTGACGTAAGTATATAATTGGCAAGGCCGGTTGTCGGATCGAAAAAGAGATTGAAAACAATTCCGACCGCAACCGGCGTTGCCACCAGCGGCAAAAGGAGAAGCAACTTTGCCACACTCTTGCCGACAAAGGCCCGGTTGAGAATGAGGGCAATGGCAACCCCGAGTACCCCTTCGATTGCCACCGCAAAAAATGTAAAGACAAAGGTCCTGGTCAAGGCATGCAAAAAACGCGGTTCCGTCAGCACCCGTGCGTAACTCTTTAATCCGACAAAAGAAAGAGGTGCACCGGAGGTGAGATTCCAGTTGGTCAAACTGAGGAAAAGGGTATAGAGAACGGGAAACACCATAAGCATGGCGACAAAGATGATCGCCGGCAGAGGAAACAAGATGTGCAGATTCCGTTCTGTAAAACTTGACTGGGACATTGGGAGCCTTTGACAGTCTTTAGCTATTATTTGCCGTATTCACCGGTATCCTGGAGAATCTCATTTACCTTGGCAACCTTCTCTTTCGCCATTTTTTCCAGGCTTACCGATTCGCCTTTGGTATTGATTGATTCGATAACCAGTTCGCCGATCAGGTCACGGGCTTCACCGACTGCACTCATGTAGGGGCGATCAAGAGGATTGCCGTTTTTCGCCGCATAGGCACGGGTTTCCACAAGTCCGGGATTGATCTTGGCAAGAATTGCCTTGTCTTCCCAAACCGAGGAACGCGCCATGGTGATGTTGCTGAGCATGCCTTTGGCTGCCAGCTCTTTACTGGTTGCCCATTCGAGGAATTTCATCGCCAGTTCCTTGTTTTTCGATTGTTTTGCAAGAGCAATGCCCCAGGAAGTGACGATGAAAGGCGAATTCATTTTCGGTCCGGCCGGGAAATTGGCTATCCCGACATTCTCTGCCGCGACCTGAGTCTTGGCCGGGTCGACGACCTGACCATAAAATACCGATGCATCCGTCCACATGGCAATCTTACCGGCCTGGAACAGCGGCATGATGTTTTCCCAAGACATGGAGGTCACGCCTTTGGGGCCGAAGTTGCCGAGCATCTTCCCGTAAAAACGGATAGCATCCACTGCCGGTTTTGCATCAAAAACGGCAACACCGTTATCGAGGTACAGTCCTCCATAGTTATAGACGTAGCTGGACAACTGGGTAACTGCGGCGGCACCCTTGCCGCGGGAGGCAAAGCCTGCAAGGCTGTCCGAATTGATTTTCTTTGCCGTAGCCTCCAGCTCGGTGAAGTTTTCAGGAACCTTCAGTCCGGCATCTTTCAAAACGTCTTTCCGGTAATAGAGAACCTGCCATTCGGTTACCAGGGGCACAAGGTAGGATTTTGGCCCGAAGGTGGCAACACTCATGACGTTCTTCGGGTAATCGGAGAAGTCGAATCCGGGAAGCGGCTCATACCAGCCGTTTTTGTAGAACATCTTTCCTTCCTGCAGAGGTCGGGTCATGAAGACATCGACCGACGAGGATTTTGTAGCAAACTCGGTCGTCAGTTTGGTTGTCAGTTGGCCCTCCTGGAGACTCTCGGCATTGACCTTGATGCCGGTGGCGGTTTCAAATTCGGGAATAGCCGCCTTCAGCAGATCCCCGTAGGGATGATTTGCCAAAAGAACACGAAGTTCCTTGGTCTCAGCCATGGTGTTGCTCGATAACCAGAGCGAAGACAGTATAACCAGTGCAGCAACCAGTAATTTTCTCATAAGCCCTCCGTAAAAGAATGAAAACGCTTAAGCGGCCCGTTGCGCAGGCCGCAGTTATCTGAACCGGTAAATCACACAATAGTTTGTGATGTCTCCCTATCAAAAACATGGGTTTTTGCCATTTTTAAATCGATCTCAAGCATGTCTCCGACCATAGGTGGGCTATCCGGTGCTTCCATGCGGGCAACGAGGGAGTGCGCCTCGCAGGTAAGATGGACAAAAATCTCCGAACCCAGGGTTTCGACCACATCCGCATGCGCCTTGATGCTGTTGCCCGTGCCGGCAGTAGCGTCATGCAAGGACATGTCCTCCGGACGTACGCCAAAGATCACCGGACGGTCGAGATAGGGTTCGAGTCGGGAACGAAATGTCTCAGGAGCCCGGACCCGAAAGCCGCCGGCATCAATGAACATGGCCCCATCCTCCAAGGCAACCTTGGCGTCTATGAAGTTCATCGCCGGGGAGCCGATAAAGCCGGCCACAAAGCGGTTGGCCGGTTGCCGATACACCTCCATCGGCGCGCCGATCTGCTGTAAGGCGCCGTTGTGCATGATGAAGATTCGGTCGGCCATGGTCATAGCCTCAACCTGATCGTGGGTGACGTAAATGATGGTGGCCCCCAAGCGACGATGGAGTTTACTGATTTCGGCCCGCATCGCTACCCGCAGCTTGGCATCGAGGTTGGAGAGTGGTTCGTCGAAGAGAAAGACTTTGGGCTTACGGACGATGGCCCTGCCTACCGCCACGCGCTGCCGTTGCCCGCCGGAGAGCTCTTTCGGTTTTCTCGCCAGCAGTGCCTGGATGCCAAGGATGTCGGCGGCCTCCTCCACCCGTGCGTCAATGTCTTTTTTGCTCATCTGCCGGATTTTCAGGCCAAAACCCATGTTGTCTCGAACGTTCATGTGCGGGTAGAGGGCGTAGTTCTGAAAGACCATGGCAATGTCCCGGTCTTTCGGCGGCATGTCATTGACGCAGGTATCGCCGATGAATATATCGCCGGAGGTGGCTGTTTCCAGGCCGGCAATCATCCGCAGTGCCGTGGTCTTGCCGCAGCCGGAGGAGCCGACCAGGACCGCAAACTCCTGGTCCCGAATCTCAATCGAAAGATCGTCGACCGCGGCAACCGAGCCATATCGCTTGACAACGTTTTTAAGGATCACATTGGACATGTCATAGGCCGTTTTATGCTCAATTGATTGTAATTTTGTGAATTATCAAAGCCCTCGCTGCAGCGTTTACTAGGGTTTGACGATGACCTTCATCAGCCCCGGTTCACCCTTGTGCAGTCGATCAAACCATAAGGCCGCGTCCAATAAGGGCACAACCGCTGAGATCATCGCGTCAACCTTTACCCGTCCACTGGCGATCATGTCGAGACACGCCGGGTATTCACCTGCGGAAGCGCACGAGCCGTAGAGGGTCAGCTGCCGCGTCACCACGGCCTGCAACGGCAATTCGACCTTGGGCGAAAGATTGCCGACCAGGCCGACCTTTCCACCTTTGCGCACCGCATGAATCGCCAGGTTTACCGTCGGCGCAATCCCGACGACCTCAAACGCCATATCGGCGCCACGGCCGTGGGTGAGATTTTTAACCTTGTCGATTGTATCGCCCTCATCCGACTTAATAGCGAAATCGGCGCCGAACTTTAAAGCCATATCGAGACGCGACCTGCCAAGATCGATGGCAATGATTCTGCCGCAACCTTTTATGCGCAGCGCCTGCACGACAAAGAGGCCGATCATGCCGCAGCCGACGACCACCGCGCTGTCGTTAATCTCGCTGGGAATGAGATTGACTGCATGAAAGGCCACCGAAACAGGCTCGGTCATTGCCGCCTGCGTAAAGCTTAAACCCTCGGGCAAGCGATAGAGGATCGACTGCGGTACAGCCACATACTCGGCAAAAGCGCCATGCTGTCGATATTCGCCACAGGAAACCCCAAGGACCTTACGAAAGTCGCTGAGGTTAAACGCCCCTTTCTGCGAATAAAAATCCTGCCTGGTCACTACCGTCGAATCAAAGGTTACCCTTTCCCCCACCTGCCATTCGCTGCTGCCGCTGCCAAGCTGTTCAATGACCCCGGAAGCCTCATGCCCCATAATGATCGGCGGAATCCTTCGACCGGTGCTGCCGTCCATGCCATGCACGTCGCTGCCGCAGATGCCGCAGGCTTTGACCCGCACCAGAACCTCCTCGGGTCCGATTTCCGGCAGCGGCACCTCTTCAAGTGAAAACCTGTTGTATTCCTTTAGAACGAGCGCTTTCATGATTCATTCCTGCAGATTGATTTAACCGGTAGCGATGCATAGGTGCTGTAGTCGAGATCGGCAGCCTCCGGTTGAAGCGGAAATTTGATCGGGGCATTGGTTTTCTGCGAACGGTAGATCGCTGTAAAAATTTCCACCGTTTTCCGGCCGTCTTCGCCGCTTACAAGCGGCTGCCGATCCTCAAGAATTGCCCGGAGAAAGTCACGAATTTGCAGATGAAAGTAGTGAACCGAGGCATCGGGCAGAGTGTTGAAGAGCGCACTGTCCTCTGCTCGCCACTGCTCCAGCATGTTCTCTTCGCCGGCTACTGTCCAGAGATCATTCACCGGCGGTTCGAGAATCGACGACATGCCGGCGACGAACATGGCTCCACCGTCGGTTTGCACCCCGATCGATGCGCCGTTTTGTCCATGCACATGGACCTTACCGTAAATGCCGGGCTTTTGCGAATTGCTCACCACGATGTTGCCAAGCGCCCCGCTTTCAAAGCGAACTATCGCAACAGCCGTATCCTCAACCTCGATATAGGGATGATTGATATTTGACCAGACGCCGAAGAGTTCGACGATCGGCCCCATAAACCACTGCAAGAGATCCAGTTGGTGTGGCGCCTGATTGACCAGGACACCGCCGCCTTCTGCCTGCCACCGGCCGCGCCACGGGTCGCTTGCGTAATACTTCCGGTCGCGCCAGCCGAGCATGAGTACCGTACCGAGAGCGGGTCGTCCAATTTTGCCGGCATCGATGGCCTCACGGACCCGCTGCACCGGGGCATAAAAACGGCGCTGGCTCACTGTGCCGATTTTGACCTTGGCTTTTTTCGCCGCGGCCAGCATCTCGTCGCAATCCGCAAGATTTGCTGCCAGAGGCTTTTCCACAAGAACATGTACGCCGGCATCGGCGGCAATGACCGCTGCAGCGCGGTGTGCCGGGTGCGGTGTGCAGATAATCACCGCCTCGACACCTGCAGAAACTATCATCTCCTGAATATTGTCGAACCCTTGAACCCCGTATTTTTCGCCGTATCTCCGTGCTTTTTCCCGGTTGCGGCTGTACACCGCGACAAACTTCGATTCGGCAGTTTGCAGCAGCGCTTTCGCGTGCAGGTCGCTGACTTTTCCACAGCCGATAATTGCAGTTTTGACTTTAGGCATAGTCAGGTTTCCTTGCCGGGAAGAGATGGGTTGGCTGGGGGTGGGGAAGTGTTTAAGTAGTCCCTTTTTTAAAACGGTCTCCCTACCAGCCAAGATACATCTGATTGACTGATTTTAGGCTACCCTCTGATACTGAAATTTGCAATTTTTTTGTCGTTCACCTCACTCTGTATTATGCCTAACTACACTGAGATACTTCTCTGTGAGAATAAAGCATTAAACTTGCTGATAACCTCTTCGGTACTCTGTCGAACTTGCCAAACATTGGTTGAGATGGGAATAAACTTCTTTGGACTCGACCCGTTAACCATGATATCTTGTCTCTGAGTTTCATGGCATTCTCCTTGGTTGTGTTGTGCTGGATTCAAGACCATACAGGAAAAGATTCTTTTTTTGGGGGGTAGTCAACAATGCAAATAGATGACCGAAAGATGAAGATCGTCCAGCGTCATTTGGGCTACACCGATGCAGAAATGACAAAATTCAAGGCAGATCCGAGAAATACCGATGTGCTTGCGATTAGCGCAAGCCTTACACATAAATTGATAATCCTGGAAGTGGTGGAATCACACGGCTGCAACAGCAAGCACAAGATTGGCGACAGGTTCTATTTCGATGCTTTCGGCAATCTCTTGACTGAACGCTGTCCGAAAAAAGTATGCGGATATTCCTTGAATGCCGCCATGATGATGGTTTTTGCCGCCAACGAAATGCTCTTTGCCGGGATTGATCCCAACCAGATCAGGTTCAAACGGGCCGGTTGTTTCGATGTGGGTCTGGAATGCGGCGGCTGGGGACGAATCGTCCTGGAACTTCGTGTCGAAGAGGAGTAGTGGCAAAAAATGATCGAACTCAGCGACATCTGCCGGACCTTTACCGTCGGCGGCCAGGAAGTCCGGGCCATGGACCATGTCTCCCTGACCATAGGCGCCGGCGAGTATCTGTCGATCATGGGGCCGTCCGGTTCGGGGAAATCGACCCTTCTGAACATTATCGGCCTCCTCGACACGCCGAACAGCGGCACCTATCTCCTCGACGGCCGGGATGTCACCAGCCTTGCGGACGAGCAGCTGGCGGCGACGCGCAGCCGGAAAATCGGCTTTATCTTTCAGTTTTTTCACCTCATCCCAAGACTTTCCGCCGCCCAGAACATCGAGTTGCCGCTGATGCTCGCCGGCGTGCCGTTACGGCAGCGGCGGCAGCGCAGTGCCGTCCTTATCGACAGCTTCGGCCTCGGCAACCGGCGGCATCATCGTCCGGACGAATTGTCCGGCGGCCAGCGGCAGCGGGTGGCGATTGCCCGGGCGGTGATCAACCAGCCGGCGGTGCTCCTGGCCGATGAGCCGACCGGCAATCTCGACCGCAGTTCCGGGGCGGAGATCATCGACTTGCTCGAAGGCCTCAACCGTGCCGGGCAGACCCTGGTGATCGTCACCCACGATCCGGAGATCGGCGAAAGGGCGCGGCGGCGGGTCCGGGTGGTCGACGGCCGGCTTGCCTCCGACAGCGGCGGCTGAACATGCGGCCCTTGGACACCATCCGCTTCGGCCTCGGAAGCCTCGGCAGCAACCGGGTACGCACCGCCCTCATGCTCCTGGCCATGAGTATCGGAGTGGCGGCGGTGGTGCTGCTCACCGGCATCGGTAACGGCGCCAGGCTGTACATTGTCGATCAGTTCGCCTCGCTTGGTACCAATCTGGTTATCGTCATCCCCGGCCGGGCGGAAACCGCCAACAACACCCCGGCCACCCTCATCGGCGAAACCCCGCGCGACCTGACGCTTGAAGACGCGGCGGCGGTCATGCGCAGCGAACTGGTGGAACGTGTCGCTCCTCTCAATATCGGTGAACTGAATGCAGTCCGGCAGGGTAGGGAACGGCAGGTGCCGGTGCTCGGTTCCTCCGCCTCTTTTCTGGCAATACATCACTTAAAGCTTGCTCTTGGTTCCTTTTTGCCGGAGGAGGACTGGGATATCGCCAGACCAGTCTGCGTCCTCGGCTCGAAGGTGTCCCAGGAGCTGTTCGGCCGGGAGCCGGCCATCGGGGAACTGATTCGTCTCGGCGGCTACCGCTGCCGGGTGATAGGTATCCTCGCGTCGGAAGGGCGTTCACTGGGATTTGACACCCAGGAGATGGTCATGGTACCGGTGGCCTTTGCCCAGATGCTCTACAACACCAGCGGCCTGTTCCGCATCCTGGTCGAGGGCAAGGATCTGGAATCCCTGGAACGCCTGAAAAAGCATATCAAAGCGACCATCGCCAAGCGCCACTACGGGGAAGAGGATGTGACGATCATCACCCAGGACTCGATCCTCGCCACCTTCGACAAGATCCTCAGGTCGCTGACCCTGACCGTTGCCGGAATTGCCGCCATCAGCCTGGTGGTGGCCGGAATACTTATTATGAATGTCATGCTTATGTCGGTTGCCCAGCGTACCGCCGAGATCGGCCTCTGCAAGGCCCTGGGCGGCACCCGTCGGCAGATCATGGCGATGCTGGTGTCCGAGGCCCTTCTCCTTTCGGTTATCGGCGGAATACTCGGCCTGCTTCTCGGTTTTGCCGGGTCCTGGGGTATTGCCCAGGTGTATCCGGAGCTTACCACTACGCCGCCGCTCTGGGCGGTCGCCGCCGCCATGGCCACTGCCCTCGGCACCGGCCTGATCTTTTCCCTGCTGCCCGCAGGCAGGGCGGCGCGGCTCGATCCGATTCGCGCCCTGGCGAGGCGTTAGGGAGGGGGCATGGGGACCAGGGATCAACTGCAATTCATCGTAAGCTCCATCCGCGCCAAGCGGCTGCAATCCTTTCTCACCGGTCTGGGCATCGCCGTCGGCATCGCCGCGGTCATCCTTCTCACCTCCATGGGCGAAGGGCTGCAGCGCTTTGTCGTCGCCGAGTTCACCCAGTTCGGCTCCAACCTGATCGCCGTCAATCCCGGCAAGGTCACCACCATGGGCACGACCCTCGGTATCCTCGGCTCGGAACGGCTGTTGACTCTTGATGACTGCGAGGCCCTGCGCCATCTGCCCCAGGCCGAGGCGGTGGTGCCCATGGTGCAGGGCAATGTTGAGGTAAAGGCCGAGGGCCGGACTAGAAGGATTACCCTCTACGGGGTCGGCGCCGAGATGGACCGGGCCTTTCGCATGCAGGTCGGCAGCGGCCGCTTTCTGCCGCCGGACGACCCGCGTCTCGCCCGGCCCTTTGTGGTCTTAGGCGATAAGGTGGCCCACGAACTGTTTCCCAATGACAATCCGCTCGGCCGACGGATGCAGATCGGCAACCAGCCGGCGCGGGTGCTCGGGGTGATGGAGCATAAGGGGCAGGTTCTCGGGTTTGATATGGACGATACCGTCTACATCCCGGCGGTCAGGGCCCTTGATCTCTTCGACCGGGAGGGCTTGATGGAGATCGATGTCCTCTACCGCGACGGCCATGAGGCCAGCGAGGTGGTTGCCGCGATTAAGCGGATTCTCGTCAATCGTCACGGTCAGGAGGACTTTACCATCACCACCCAGCAGCAGATGCTCGATGTCCTCGGCTCGGTGCTGTCGATGCTGACGGTTGCCGTCGGCGCCCTGGGCGGGATATCGTTACTCGTTGGCAGTGTCGGCATCTTCACCATCATGACCATCGCCGTTCGCGAGCGCACCGCCGAAATCGGCCTGCTCCGCGCCGTCGGTGCCTCGCGTCAGCAAATTCTTCTACTTTTTCTTCTGGAAGGGACGGTGCTCGCAGGTCTCGGAGGTACAGCCGGCCTGGCGGTAGGCTTCTCTCTTGCCTCGCTGATCCATGCCCTGGTGCCGCTCCTGCCGGTGCACACTCCCTGGAGTTTTGTGATTTTTGCCGAACTGCTCTCCATGCTTATCGGCATAATCGCCGGCATCATCCCCGCCCGGCAGGCGGCCCGGCTCGATCCAGTCGAGGCCTTGCGGTCGGAGTAAGAGGGCCATCCCTGCGATGCTCCAGTCGTCTTTTCTGAGCCGGGGATTGTGGGAAATAATTTTTAAGCCACGCTGGCCTTTTTTTCCTGCTTCACCCGTTCATGAAGCCAGATTTTTATTAAAGCATCCCTGTCCACACCTATCTCTTTACGGATGTTGTCAATATCTCCACAGGCAGGCTGGCAATTTCCGCCAGCGGCAGCATGGTGATCTCCCCATGAGCAGCGTAGCGCACCGCGCCGGGATACACTACCCAGAGATGGGCCAGTGAGAGGTCCGTCAGAGCGCTCAGCATGGATTTGGTAACTTTTGGCGCCTCGTTGAACTTGAACTCCACGCCAAACCGTCTCCCCCCCGAGAAGAAAAGCAGATCCAGCTCCGCTCCACCCTGGGTAGCCCAGAAATAAACCTCCTGCGTGTTCAGAGCCGCCACCACCTGTTCCAGGCAGAACCCTTCCCATGATGCACCGAGCCGTGGATGCGCCCAGAGTTCTCCCATACCGGGAATATTCAGCAGGCTGTGCAGCAAGCCGGTATCGCGCAGGTAAACCTTGGGTGATTTTACCTGGCGTTTTTTCAGGTTTTCATGCCAGGGCTGTAACTGCCTGACCATATAGGTGCCGGTGAGGATGTCCAGGTAATGGCGCACGGTTTTGTCCGACAGGCCCATGGAGCGACCCAAGTCGGAAGCGTTCCATGTCTGTCCGTGGAGGTGCGACAGCATGGTCCAGAACCGGCGCATGGCCGTGGCGGGAATGGTTATCCCAAGTTGTGGGATATCGCGTTCCAGGAAGGTGCGGATGAATCCTTCCCGCCAGGCAAGGCTGTCTGCCTCGCTGCCGGCGAGAAACGAACGGGGAAAACCGCCGCGCAGCCTGAGTCGGTCTCGCTCTTCCGGCGATATTTCCGCAAGATTGAACCCGGACAAGTCAACAAACTCGATCCGTCCGGCAAGGGTTTCCGAAATCCTCTTGATGATATGGAGAGACGCGCTCCCCAGTACCAGATAGCGGGCAGCCTGGCCAGGACGGTCCGTCAGCACCCGCAGAATGCCGAATAGTTCGGGAACAAGTTGAATTTCATCAATAATTATCAGTCCCGACAGAGAACCGAGCGCGAGTTCGGGGTTTTGGAGGCGCTGCCGATCAACGGGCGACTCCATGTCAAAATAATGTCCTTCCCGCTCTTGGCCGATCTGCCGCGCCAGCGTTGTTTTTCCGCATTGGCGCGGGCCGAACAGGGCGGTGACTGGAGAACGCAGCAGCGCTCGTGAAACGGCTTCACTATAAAGTGGGCGTGGTATCATGGGGAAAGAATATCCTTGCAAATTCGGAATGTCATTCCGAATTTGCAATGTTTAATGCCGGTTTAAGTAATCATTGCATTCAGCGGCTTGTCCGCTGCAATGCTTTGTGTACGCCCGGCATGGGCGTGATCTTATGGGGTGCAAGTCCCCTGTATGTAAACCCTGTTACTGTCGTGATGACAGGAACATAAATACTAGCCGAAAGCAAGGGCGGTTTCGTGAGGAACCGTCCGGAGGAAGCTGGA
>CAIQWD010000081.1 GCA_903875445.1 uncultured delta proteobacterium
ATCAAAAGCAAGGGCGTATCCAATGTAGCTCAAAAAATGAGGCAACTCAGTTTTTCTCCTCGCTTGGTCTTCGATTATTTGAAAATTCCTGGAATTAATCACAGCTTCGCTGTGGTCCAGGGGTAGCATAAATTTACCGTGATGTGAACAATATGTCTTACGGTCTTCGTGTGGCGGTATATTCTGACATTGACAAAAGTTGGCCTTTTGGAGGGTGATAGCGCGTCTGATAAAATCTATCTATCATCTGCTTGTTGTTCATGTGGTAGCTTTTCAAAAATCGTGTCACAAATTCCATATGAATAAGCAGGTTATCTTTGTTGATATCACCTTGGCATAAATGAGAAATTAATACGTCGAGGCCGTTGATTGCCGGCTTTTTCCCTGGCATTTCGTGAAAATTTTCTATTAGTTGTGCCGCAGTGCTCAGATAGGTAAGTATTTTGTATCTGTTAGGGCCATCGTCTCTAAGGTGAATGGTCGCATCGTTGATGGCGTTCTGAGCCTTTTCAATATAGATTTCTTTCTGAAATAGTTCCCTAAACTCTTTATCCCTTGATGCTTTTTTCACAGTTACCGCCAAATTCAGATGAAATTTAATTTTCCTCATGTCGGTTTTCCTTTTATCTGTTGCATATAACAGCTTTTTCTAGCAGAGAATTCTGAATACCATTAATCTTCATTGGGATAAGGCTTCTGTTCTATCGAGGTAGCTTTATTACGATATTACCGTTTTCGTCCCGGTTGTCCCTGTTGGCTGGATTCAAATAGTTTATGTCATAATAATTATACGGGTTACTGCTGTTATTGATCTCTTCCAGCTCTTTGAAGTGTTTCGCTGTGGCCCTTCGATTGATTATGAAGCCACCATTCAACATGAGTATGTATTTGTCTTGAGGTTGTGCCGAGGTGTTGATGATTCTGCTGGCAAGACTGAGAGGAATTTCCTGTAGGGTATGGTGTTCGTCCTGAAACGAATTGAGCTCTTGCAACCTCGCAAAATTTCTTTCTGCCGCATACGGATTTATTACATACTCGAAGCCATCAACGTGTATGTTTGAAAATTTGCCGTCATCATGGCGAACAAAACACAGAATACTGTCGGTTGGGTGCGTTCTACCGACAATGAACCCGCCAGCTCGACCATCAACGATCCAGCCACAAAAATACAAGAAAGATACTTGCTCATCGTTGAAATCTTCCAATATTTGCGATTTTTGCAAAACAAATGAATCGTTTTCCTCTGTCATACCTGCCTCCTGTTTTGGAAGTGCTGAAGAAATTTAGGTCAATATCAAAGATTTTTTAACACGAGAAAGACCGGTAGTGATTCATGCCGGTCTTTCTCCGCTGCGCTCTATTCACATACAGGCGTTTTCTGATGGCTGGTTGATCAACCTCACACGTTACACTGTAACGTTTTCCATCGCTTTCAATTGCGCCTCCTTGGTGCTCTGCTCTATAGAAACAGCAATGTCAGCTCTCGTATCTTCAAGAGTTTCTGCTATGATTTTAATCATCGAAAAGAGGCCGCTGGTAATAGCTCCTCTGTTTTGCATAACCCCCCCAAGGATATTGAACAGGATTTTATCAACTGTTGCTTTGCCGGGGTATGGTGGCTCTGAATGATTATTTTCAAGAGGGTTATGTTGTAAAAAGGCCAGGGTGTTGGCAATTGCAAAACATGCATCGCTTGCGTCTGCTATCTTGCCAAGATTAAAATTGATTGTTTCAAGGTCGTTAGGGTCAATAGTGACGCTACGGTCTGTTGCAAAATAGTTTTTCATGACTGGCCCTCCTTTTCAGCTTTCTCAAAAGCCTGCTCAAACATCGAAACAACGGTTTCATGTGAAAACAGTATCGCTAACGCAGCGGTATGTATGGCATCATGTAACCCCAAAACAGTTAGGTTCTTGTTTTCAATATCATTGAGTAAGTCATTTTTTTTGTTCCGTTCCAGGAAGGCCCCGATATCAGCAACAGCTGATATCGCACTTTGAGCCCTCTCGATAGCCTGCATTTCTACCTCAAAGGTAAAAACTTCATGAGATGTTAGAGATAATGTACGGGGTTTTAAATAAGGTTCTTGGTTCATGGTATTCCTCTTTGGTTTGAGTTTTTTCCAGCCCATGATGCAAAACGCAAAAAGGGCGGACCATGTGGGTTGGCGTACCGGACGAAGGACCGGCGAGCCTTACGGCTCCCCACATAGACCGCCCAACAAGAGCAAATCCATGATGAGTGGACACAAAAAAACCGCCAGAAATAAAGATGTGGCGGTGTGTCCGCCTTCGTTCGGGACGCCAATCCCGGTTGCCAGTATCCCGGCAACGAAGAAAGCATACCTTGCTCGATGGTTAGGTGTCAACACGAAGATGCACCAATAGCAAAAAACCGTCAAAATACCCACTGTGCTTATCTGTCTTTTTTGGCCGGTCCCCATCATGATGGGGCTCCCACATGACAAACGATCAAGGGCGGGCATTCTGGCCGTTTCTCACCGGTGTTTGGGTATGCCACCTCAACCGCTCATCCTGTGTATGGCTTCAAGCTGTCGCAAGAATTCGTTGGCATTCTGTCGGGTCATCTGCATCGGTACCGGCCTTCCCGGTGTCGGCAGGTTCAGGTTGACGTTAATGGTTTCGGTCGGTTCCTTGGCCATCGCCACCCCGCCTTGCTGCAATCGCTGATATCCGGTGGTGGCGCTGCCAATCATTCCGCCGATCCTTGCCCGGATTATGCTGAAGTCATTCAGCCGCATGGAATTGAGCGAATACAGATAGTTGAGGCCGTATTTGGTAACGGCTTCCTTGCGGACAACGAACTCTCCAGGCTCCAGCAAGGCCCGGACCCGGTCCCCGCCGCCGTACCCCGGTAGCCTTCCCCCTCTGGCAAGGTGGTGGATTACCCCGCCCAAGGCTCGGGCCTCGGGCGGGTCCTCGGTTGGAGTGTCCTCGATTGATGTGGTGGCTACGTGGAAGGTTATGCCCCGCTTCTTTGCTGCCATGTCGCTCAGCATCTTATCGATTCCGTCAATTTCTTTCGCTGCATCTTTACCCATGGCCACAAAGGTCGCTTGCCAGTTTTCGTTGAATTTGACACCCTGGTCGCTGATCAGCTTTAACTTCTGTCCGGCGTCGGTAAAGGCGTCTCCAAGCTTCCAGCCAGCCGATTTATTGAGAGCGTCGACAGCCTCACTGGCCGCTTTCTTCTCCTGTTTTATGATTTCGATTTCCAGTTCTCCGGCTTTTTTTGTCCCGGCCATGGCAACTTTCAGGGTTTCCTGTGACGTCATGAAAACTTGATCACCATTCTTCACCTCTCCTGTCAATTTGCCGTATTCCTTCTCTGCTCTTTGCGCGTATTCCTCGGCGAGCTTAAAGGATTTGGCCGCTGCATCCTGGTCCCCCGCCTGCAATGCAGTATTTGCAGCTTCTTGGGCTTTTTTGGCTGCCGCCACATACTCCTCGGCCTCTTTCTTGCGGTCCTTCCAGGCTGCCACATCAGACATACCGCTCTGGCTCATTTCCCGGAGTCTTGCGGTCAGGTCCCTTTCTTTACCTCCAATTTGATCTTGCAGTCTACTTATGGTCTCGACATATTTCTGATATGCCTTTTGCATTTCCTCCAGGGAGGCGAGCTTCGCTGTCTTTTCACCTGTGGCCGATTTTCTTGCGGCAGCTTCTGTCTGCTGGTGAACTTTTGCTGCTGCGCCACCGTACTCATTCATGGCCTTTTCAATTTCCCCGAGCCTGGTTTTTGCCGCTACATATTCGACCTGTGCCCGCTTGGCTTCTTCTGTCTGTTGCCCCCAAAAGTTGGTTTCCCGTGAGGCCGCATAAAGAGAGGAGACAACGGCTGATTGGTAGCGGAAGGCTCCTTCCAGCTTCTGTTTGTAACCCTCCAGGTCTCTCTCTGATTTGGCAAAGAGGCTCTCTTGTTTTTCAGGGGTAAAGTTTGCGAACTGCTGAAACTTGGCAGCCGTCAGATCAAGATCATGCCTGAGTTTGGCAAGCGCCACTTCTGCTGCATCGGTGGCCTTGTAAATCTGCTCGCCGATGTTGAGCCCGGCGAGATACGCCAGGGTACCGCCCGCCGCTGCCCCCAGGGCTCCAGCAACACCAAGGGCCGCAATCTTCGCCATATCGAGGCTTGTCCTGAGTTGTGTCAGATAAGGAATCAGCTGTAAGCCAGTGGTAACAAGCATTGCAGCATTAAGACCCGCCCATATGCCGGTGAGCAGATGGGCGGAACGCGAGAGCGCCGACATTGCGACCAAGCCCCCGGTGATTTTTAAGAGAGCCTCTCCATGGTTGACACCGAACTGAAAGGCCGCTTCGGCCATGTCCACAAATTTGGTGGTCAGTTCGGCAACAGATTTTTGCACCTTCGGGTCATTCAAAGCTGCGGTCAAATCGCGAATTTTGCCGGTTGCCACATCCATAAACCCGCTCCTTGCAATGATGATCCGGAACTCAAGCCAGGCATTCTTGAAGCGATTCACCCCGGCTGTGGCACTATTGCCCGCATCCAGGGCCGCCTTGCCATATTCATCGCGGAGTACCTTGGCGAGTTTGGGGAGCATATCTGCAGCCGTCACCTGCCCATTTTTCAGGAGTTTGTCAAGTTCCTGCGTAGTTACACCCATTGCCTTAGCCGCCATTCCGAAGGCTCCGGGTAGCCGTTCCCCGAGCTGGCCACGCAATTCCTCGGCCTGGACATTTCCCTTGGACATCATCTGTTCAATGGCGGTTAGGGCACCTTGGGTTTGATCAGCGGAGAGATTCAAGACGGCTGAAGCCTCGGCAATGCCGAGAAAAATCTCACGCGTTCCTGTGCCTTCGAGGCTTGTTCCTTTGGAAGCAGCCATAAGTTTCTTATATGATTCGGCTACAGTTACAAACTCCAAACCAAGATCATTGGCTGTCTGTTTTACAAAATCCATTTCACGTTGCGCATTGTTTGATGAGCCGGTGATAGCGATAAAAGATCTGTCGAGGCGGTCGACTATCAACCCCGCATCGAATACCGACTTGGCGAAGGCCACGGTCGATATGCCGCCGAACAGTGCTGAGAACTTCCCGGCCAAGCTGGACAGCCCGCCGTCAAGCTTGGCCGCCTCCTGGTTCCATTCACTGACGCCACGCTGGAACATCTTCAACCCCTGCGTTGCCTTGCCGATAGTGCTGGTCAGTCCTGAATCGGTGGCGGTGAGTACTACGGCTATTTCCTGTTTACTCATGTGCTACCTCACTTGATGTTTCTTTGATCGCGGTCAGGAAGAAGCCGAAGCCGTATTCCCAAACCCTATGATGGCCGTTGGCAATCATTATACAGATTGCCCGGTCAAGCCTTTGGCGGAAAGGAGTATCCTTTTTAACTCGCTTGCTGCCTCGATTCTTCTCCTGATCATCGAGGCGCAAGTAGGGTTTACACTCATCACCTCCGAGCACAGAGGAATCAAGTCAGATGGTTTGGACGCCTCAAGTTCTTCAAGCGGTATGCCGGTTGATTCGACAACAATGAGGGCGGGGACCGGCTGGTCAATTAGGTCATCGATAAAGAGCACGCTTTCTGTGTCGAGTCTGTTGAATACCTCTCTGACTTGCTTCACTGTCAATTCCTTAACGGTTACGGTCTGTTCTTTAAACGTTGTGGTTGTCGTGTCTTGCATGGGCTGCTTCCTTTGGGCTTGCGCCCTGTTGATGTTGTTGTCATGCTTTGATAAACAGGAGCTTGCTGTCTGCTGTATTGTTGCTTTGACATGTTTGGAGCTATATGCTGCATGCCAGTATTGTCTTTTCCCCAACCCCCTGTTTTGTTTTTATGTCGGGGAAAAAAGATCATGATTTTTTCATTTACAACCTGCCGGATGTTTCTCCGGGCAAGGCTGCGGGTCCTTCCTGGAGGTTTGAGATTCACGGGGATTTCGCTCCCCGATGTTTGTTTCCACTTGATTTTTTTTTTGCGCTTGGAAAAATGAAACTTCCGGGAAGGCCGTTTGTGTTATTGACCTCCCGCATGATTGATATTTAAAAACAATCTCACCGTGTGCACCGATGGTCACAGTGAGTGATGGCTTCCGCCACACCGATAACCAAGCCACGCCCCAAGCGCCGCATGGATGGTGATGCTTTCCCCGGCGAAGCAGGGCGGACCGCGACCAGGTGGCGGCCAATAGGATCGGCAATCTCTCTCTGATCCAGGGCCAGGCAACCGCGAAACTTTCCTTTTTCTGGCTGTTGATTTGGTCTGTGACCTGGCGGTTCTGGCCGGTCGCTTCCACCGGCTTACCCGGGATCTCTGGGTTACATACCTCGCAAAAAAAACCGCCGGCCGTGGCGTAGATAAAATTTCTGCCGCCGCAAAGAAGGCACGGTTTGAGAAATGACAGCTTTTCCGGCTTGGCATGGGGTGTTTTCTGATTCTCACCCCTAGGCGGTTGCCTGGCTGCATCGTTTTGATGGCCGTTTTTATGGTTTTCACTGATTTTTTCATTTTCCTGGCTTTCACCTACAACGGGCTTTGGTTGGAGATCTCTCTTGATCCCTGTATTTTCAGACGTTCCGGCTGTGTCGAGTATAGTATCGAAGAAGCTCATTGAGATTCATTAAAGAGTTAGATGGTGCTGTCTGAGTCCGGTTTTACTGTTGCCAGGTGTAGCCTGAAAAATGGGCTTGCTGTTGCCAGAAAATTCATGAGTCTGTTTATATATGTATTTAATAATATTATATATTA
>CAIQWD010000082.1 GCA_903875445.1 uncultured delta proteobacterium
CACCGATCGCCCGACTCGTCTTCAGGAGAAGGTTTTCCTCAAAGTATTTGAGCTTGCTGAAATTGCCCGGTATTCGAGTGTTGAAGCAGAGGCTTATGAAGAGAGCCTCAAGATTTATCGGGACCTGAAGAATGTTGTTGATACCGCTTATGATGAAGGGATGGCAGAGGGTATTCAGCAAAAAGCACTGGATGTTGCTAAAAGGCTTAAAGATGCCGGTTTTGACATCGAAACGATTTCAGGTTGTACTGGTTTGGCAGTCGCGGTTGTAGAAGGGTTGTGAATGGAGGCACCTTCTCCTCCTTTCATGCCGAGCTGGGGCTCGGCGTTCCCGGGTACATGCTCCTGCCAGATGGAACCAACAGCGCAGATCCGCTCGACACCATGTTTTCTTACTCGAATTCGATAAGAGCCTGACCGCTTTTTACGGCCTCTCCCGGTGATGCCATGATCTTTTTCACGGTACCGGCCGTATGGGCGGTAATATTTGTCTCCATCTTCATGGCCTCCAGCACGACCAGCAGGTCGTCTACCTGGAGTTTCTGCCCCACTTGGACATTAACCCGCTGTACAATTCCGGCAATGGGACTCCGGCAGACCTTTTCGTCTGGCAAACCGTCCGCAACGGGCTGCACTGCGAGAGGTTGAGGGGAGGGAGTGATGACCTGCTTCGACTGAATGGTGGAGGTCAGCTCCTGGAAGGAGTCCGGTGTACGGATCTCTTCCCCTTCGAGAACATCCACGTCGACTATATATTTTTTTCCATCTATGGTTAAAATCAACTGCACGGTAGTATTCCTTATTTAGTGGTGCTGAAGGTATGGGATGACTGGATGGAGACACGCCCCTGTTGAGACCAGGAGCTTGGCCCCTGGTTGCTGATGAAACGAGCCCTGCGAATCCGGACGTTCTTTCCCAGGTAGGCCGCGATGGCGGACGACATGATGATCAGCAGTTCCGGTGTTATATTCGATTCACTGTTTATGGGCTCGGAGATAGTTGCTTCCATTGGAATAGAGTTAAAGTGGAATCAGGCCATGTTTCTTCTGGGGCCTGAATTCGCGTTTGGAATGGAGAAAATCGAGTGACATGGCAAGATAGCGGCGCGTTTCAGCGGGTTCGATGATGTCATCCACCTGAAAGTGTGCTGCTGCAGCATAAGGGGTCGCAAAGGTTTCGCGGTACTCTTTGACCAGTTCCTGGCGCCGCTCTGCGGGATCGACTGCGTTCTTGATTTCGTTCCTGAAAATAACGTCTACGGCTCCATCAGCGCCCATGACGGCGATTTCTGCAGAAGGCCAGGAGACGACTCTGTCGGCATCAAGATCCTTGCTGCACATGGCCAGATAGGCGCCGCCATAAGCTTTGCGGAGAACCACCGTGATTTTTGGTACCGTAGCGGCGGCGTAAGCGAAGAGCATCTTGGCGCCATGCCGGATAATTCCGCCATACTCCTGCTCGACGCCGGGCAGAAAACCTGGAACATCGACAAAGGTGATCAGCGGTATGTTGAAGGCATTGCAGAATCGGATAAAGCGGGCGGCCTTGTCCGATGCGTTGATATCAAGCACGCCAGCCAGAACATTGGGCTGGTTGGCAACGATCCCTACTGCGCGTCCCTGAAGCCGGGCAAACCCTATGACAATGTTGGGGGCAAAGGAGGATTGCACCTCCATGAAATCGGCGTTGTCAATGATATTGCCGATCACCTCTCGAATATCGTATCGTTGTTTCGGGTCCAGAGGGATGATTGAGTTCAGACGTTTGTTAGGAATGATAACCTCTTCCGCCTCTCCCTGGGGTGAGTCTTCCAGATTGTTGGAAGGGAGAAATGAGAGCAGGCGTTTGCAGATGGCGATAGCGTCCAGATCATCCTCAGCGATGAAGTGAACGACCCCGGAGTTATTCATCTGTGCTATCGGCCCTCCCAGATCTTCGGCGGTAACCACTTCGCCGGTTACGGCCTTGATAACCGATGGGCCGGTTATGAACATCCGTGCCGCCCTGGTCTGGATAATGAAATCGGTCAAAGCCGGACTGTAGGCAGCGCCACCGGCACAAGGGCCGCAGATGATGGAGACCTGCGGAACAACTCCAGAGAGCATGACGTTGTTGTAGAAGACCTTTCCGTAGCCGGAGAGGCTGTCGATACCTTCCTGAATACGGGCACCGCCCGAGTCGTTGATCATGACAAAGGGTGAGCCGGTCTTCAGCGATGATTGCATCATCTGCACGATTTTGGTGCAGTGGGCTTCACCGGCCGATCCACCGACCACGGTGAAGTCCTGGCTGGCGACATGCACCAGCCTGCCGTTGATGCTTCCAGCTCCGGTGACAACGCCATCGGCAGGCATTTCCTTGTCCGTCATGCCAAAGTTGGTGCAGCGGTGTTTAGCAAAAAGTCCCGTTTCCTGAAAACTGTCCTGATCGAGGAGGGCGCTGATGCGTTCACGTGCGCTGAGACTGCCTGCCTGGTGCTGGCGGTCGATTTTGTCTTGCCCGCCACCCAATTGTAACGTCTCTTTTCGTTGGTTAAGATCCTGTATTATCTCATCAATATTCATGGTGTCCTGACTCTGCACTGATTATCCTTTTTATAATTATTGGTATGGCGTTACCGTCACCTTGTGCTGCCGCCCGCTCAGGGTCACGGAGTAGGTGATGGGGCCGGTGATCGCTCCCTGATGGCCTTCTGCCGGTTGTGTTTCCGACTCTCCGGTCTCGGGATCCCGTCCAAGGTTGCGAGGCCCTTCGTGACGTTCAGCAAAAAACTTGGGCGCTACCTGTGGGAACATGGCATACGTCAGTACATCTTCATCCGTACCGTTGCATCCGGTCAGGCCAAGAGCCTCCCGGCGGAGCTTGTCCCACTCGGGTTTCAGCAGATTTGCCGGACGGCAATGAATCGGCTTTTTGTGGGCATGCTCTTGTGCCATTTTCACCACATCGGGATTTTTCTCGCCTGATACGGCCCCGTAGTATCCAAGCATGAGGTCGGCAAATTCGCCGGTCAGAACCTTGTATCTTCCCATGAGCACATTCAAAACGGCCTGAGTGCCTACAATCTGGCTGCTTGGGGTAACAAGGGGAACATAGCCAGTATCCTTGCGAACACGGGGGATCTCTTCGAGAACCTCTTTCATCCGATCGCCAGCGCCCTGTTGCTTGAGCTGACTCTCCATGTTCGAGAGCATACCGCCGGGAATCTGGCTCTTGAAGATCTCAGTCTC
>CAIQWD010000083.1 GCA_903875445.1 uncultured delta proteobacterium
GACGTAGGCCACTCAGCAAATCTCATCTCACCTGACCCACCCGTATCGCTCTTTCCTCTCCCTCAAGACACTCCCTGCTGCGCACTCACTGGCTCAGTTTTCATTAGCAAAAGTGGCTCAATTCCTGTTAGCGCCGAAGTTTCGAAGGGTGGCAGCCAGCGAAGACCTCTCGCAGCTGCTGAAGCTTTCCGGGGCACTTTCTGCCAACGCGATCTTTGAGATTGAAAGCTTTGTCAAGGGCTTATTTACGAGGCTGCGCGCCGCTATCGATTCTTCCAAACCCGGCGACAAAGTTGAGATAATTCTCCGCTTATCTATGCCTGACTTGACTGAATTCAAGGCAGAAATGCAGCGCGTTCCATTGCTCAAGTGAAGCCTACCCCTCGCTCCAGCGGCAGGACGCCAGGCTCGTTCTAGCGTCCTGCCGTCGTCGCCCATTTAGCTCGAACGGTTGGTGGCGGGTCTGGTGGCGGTTTTAGCGTAATGGAATGTTGTTTTAACGGTTTTCCTGCATACACCGAACGGCAAACCCCCTAATATCCTAGGGCTATTATTCAGCGCGCCTGCCTTGGGAGCAGGAGGTCGAGTGTTCGAATCACTCCGCCCCGACCACTGATTACAAGGGCTTACGGTAATTCTGTGGCCCTTTTTTTTGTGCTCAAAATTTAACGGGGTACAAAATCGGGTACAAACAATTCGCTGCTTGGCGATGAAGTTAGCGGAGAGATTGAACCTTATCCTATTCAATTTTTTGCGGACTGAAATTTCGTATGTCCCTTGTTCAATTCCTGGTCAAGGAACCTGTAAATTCAATGCGTTAAGTCAGAAATGGCTTAACCCATTTTTGTTTGCGCAACTGAACGCTCAAAAAGGTATCTTGTGGCGATATTTGTCACTTTAGTCTGTCTTGAAACAACTTTTAAAACAACTAATCCTTTTGTTTATCAACGAAATAATCGTAAAAGCCTTTTGTGAGAGAGACCTCTGTACAATAGATATTTATAATTGGGTCATGGCGCAAAGATTGCATAATTTTGTCTTAAGGTGATTCTGAAGGGTTTGAGCTGATGGATTTATTTGGAAACTCATTCCCCACAGGATATTGACAATTTGCTTCAGCATTTTTCATAAAAAATAATATAATAATAGATACATACAGAAATGAATACGTTTGTATTGCTCATCCTGTTAGGCGCAGCACTCGGTTGGATGTTAATGGTTCACATCAAGGAAGAAAGGCAACAACTAAAGCAAGTTGTTAAAGATGAACAAAATAAGCTGGAACGAGAGGAGCGAGTAAAGCGATTGACAGGAAAATTGTAGTAATGTTACAAATCCGTCAGTTACCCACATAAACCTTGTTGTTAATGTAATTGGATGCTACCGGGGGTACTACCTGTCAACGTCTTCGCTTTTCAGCTCACTTGACAAATTCGATTCGGGTACCGGTTGGCCGAGTTTTACCCTGCCGTTGGTAAAGGACAATGTCGTCGAGAAAGAAGACCGGAAGTTCTTCTCGGTGCGGACTGAGGTCCGCAGCAAGAAGGGCAATTCTCATCTCGGCCTTAATGCTCAGCGCAGGAAGTAAGATCAAAATTACGCTTAAGTTGCGATATCTGCATCCCTAAAGAAATGCATGATTTTCCTTCTAAGCAACTACTCGCCTCAGCAGTTTCAAGGAATGTTCGCAAATGATGCTGTCCATGGTGCAAATCCACTGCCCATGCCTGAGCGGTTTCATCAAATTCGACGTCAATATCAACACCGCAAACTCCGGCATTGGGGATAACTTCTTCAATTTTTTTACATATTTCTTCTTTTGTAATTATCATCGCAGCCTCCATTTGCAAAATGACCGGGCAGCAGGAAAAAATCCCGCTGTTCCTATCAATATAAGGATCGATAGAGGATAAACAAGAAGGGTTTTTTCGGCCAGGATCGACGCCACCCTTCAGCCCACCAGATAGGTGCCGGTTCCGGCCGCGATAAGCACCTTCTGCTCGTTGCATAATTCGCTGCGGACGACCGCCACCTTGCTGCCCTTGCGGAGAATCGTACCGGTGGCGACGAAGTATTCTCCTTTTCCCGGGCGGAGATAATCGACGCGCAGGTCAATGGTGCCGATTTTTGCCATGCGTTTCCCGAGTTCCTCCATTTCCAGCTCTTCCAGATGCTTCAAGAGTTCCACCGAGGCAACCAGGCCGCCGGCCACATCGAGCATTGAGGAAATGACCCCGCCATGCAGTATTTCCCGGACAAAGTTACCGACCAGTTCTTGCCGCATATCGAGTCTGATCTCTATATCCGTCGTGGTCAGACTGGTGACCCGGATACCCAGCAGACGGTTAAAAGGCATTTGCTTTTCATAAATGACTTTCAGTATCTCCAGCATTTCCGGCAGTTTCATTTTTGCATTGTTCAATGCTCTTCATCCTTTTTTCTTTTTTTCGCGATTTTCTTAAATATTTTCTTAACAACCGGCAGGGTTTTGAGATCTTTACCGGAAAGTCGGCGGAGCACAAGATCGGATTTGGCAATAACAGTGGCACTTCTCAGTCCTTTTTTGGAAAAATAGGCCATTTCGCCAAAAACATCTCCAGCCTTCAGGGTATTGAGTTGCACACCGTTGCCATCAAGGATGGCGACACTGCCTACATCAATAAAATACACCCCATCCGGGTTGTCATTGAAATGAATGACCGGTTCATTTTTTTTATACCAGACCAATTTGAATTTTCTCTCCCAGGCGGTATCGACCACGAGAGTCTGATAAAACTCTTTATTCATGGCTTTAAAGAGTTCGCTGGAAAGATTAAGCAGACGGACCCCATGATGCTGTCCGACAGGCTCGCCGATTTTCATGCCAACCTGCCGGAAGTCCTCTTCCGGACTAGGATGATTGCCGATATATTCGAGAACTCGTTCGGTAGGCAGATCTTTTTTGCCGGTCATTTCGACAAAGAGTTCCTGACACTCCAGGAGTTTCTGCCGGGCCAGAGGGAAATCCGGCTGTATTCCTTGCAGAACATTGCCGCAGAATAACTCGATGGCGCGATTCTTCATCTCGATAAAACCCATGAGTTGTTTCTTGTTCACATCGACCGGACACTGGTGAATACCGGGCTTGTACACGGAAAAAATATGCACCGGGTGTAAAAAATTCTTGGGCGTAACCTTACCGATACTGGTCAGATATCGGGAGTGCTCCGTCTGCCAGAACGCCACCTCGCGATCCATAAGGATTTTGATACCGAAATAGCCGCACAGTTCCTCAAGACGACTGGCCACCGAAAAACTGGCACCAAAACGCATGGTCTTGCCGTCAAGCACAGCTTCGATAACGTCACCGGTAAAGATCCCTATGCGAGTTTCGCAAATGAGGCCTTTCTCCATGGCAGAGACCATTTCCAGAGCGACATTCAAAGCCTGCCCGCACATCTGATCTTTGCCCTGCCCTGCTTTTCGCTCAAAAAGAGCGACCGCACCGTCTCCCGCCGAAGATTCGATGTTCTGTTCCTTGCCGCAAAGCGAATGGACGATTTTTTTCAGGTTGCGGTGATACAGCAACATGAAATCCTTGATTTCCGTTGGCCGCATATCTGCGGTTTTCAGGGAGTAGCCGACCATATCACTGAGCAGGATGGCGACCTCTTTCTCAATCCCCGTCACTTCATCGCTGCCAGTCGCTTGCCCAACTTTTTTTGACTTCATAGGATCTATACCAAATCGATGCCAAGGTCTTGACGAATAAAAAGCCATCATTCTTAGTATGGTAGCCGCTTAAAAACCAATGGTCAAAGAAAAGATGATGGGAAATCGATGTCCATCAGGAATATGACAATCTTATTGGGATTTGCACTGTGGCAGAATAGCTGCCTAGTGGTTACAAACGGGGATAAATGCCCAAACCGAGAAGGCATCAACAAGAAGGATGGTCACAAGCAACGACGGGGCGGCGGCATCACCGCCCAGTCAGACCGGCCACAGAAAGGACTATTGTGCAGCAGGATCTCCATAGCTTGGTTGTGTTGTTTTGCTGCTTGTTTTCCTCGCTGTCTTGATTTTCTTGGATTTTTTGCCTTTTTTTGCCTTTTTAGTCTTTTTGGCTTTCTTAGTCTTTTTTGCCTTCTTCACACTCTTCGTATGTTTAACAGGAGCTGAGATTCCCGCTTTTGCATGATGCATCATCGCTTCAACGGGCTGAGATGCGAAAGCGACAAAGGCGAAACATACTGCGGCAAGGGTTGCGACGATGCTGGATTTGAGGTTTTTCATCCGGTATTTTCTCCATAAGTAATTTTTGATGATTGTTCTTTTCGCTGAGAATATGCTATCAATTCAGGCCAAATGTCAACTCTTCATTCGGATTGACATAGGCAGGAGGGTTGTTATTGTAGCAACGTGAACAAAGAAATGATTTTATCACCATCTCCTAACGGACCATTACCATGAAGAAAAAGATATTCTTTGCAATTCTCGGGCTTGTTCTTCTTGCGGGGGGAATTAGCGGCATCAAAGCCCTGCAGATCAAAAAAATGATTGACCAGGGCAAGGCCATGACCTTTCCTCCCGAGATTGTGACGGCGACCGGGGTCCAAAAAAGCTCCTGGGAATCGACTGTCAATTCGGTGGGCAGTCTCACGGCGGTACAAGGGGTGACCATGGCGGCAGAACTTGCCGGCAAGGTCGTACGCATTGCCTTTGAACCGGGGGCCAAGGTACATGCGGGAGACCTCCTGGTCAAACAGGACAGCACCACTGAAGAGGCCCAGCTCCGCTCCGCCGAGGCGCAGATTGCCCTCGCCCAGAACAATTACAACCGGATAGAACAGCTCCTCACCCGGGGCGCTATCTCCCGATCAGATTTTGACAATGCCGATGCTCAACTGAAGGCCAACAAGGCCCAGGCGGATGCAATTCGCACGGCAATCGCCAAAAAGAACATCCTTTCCCCTTTTACCGGGCAACTGGGAATCCGCCTCATCAATCTCGGCGAGATCCTCAAAGAGGGCACTCCCATCGTTTCCCTGCAAACCCTGAACCCAATTTTTGCCAATTTCCAAATCCCGCAGCATCAGCTCGCTCAGATCAAAATGGGCTATGTGGTACGGATAACATCGGATGCTCTGCCCGGCGAGGCGATCAACGGCAAGATTACGGCAATTAATCCCCAAGTGGACAGCGCTACCCGCAACATCGGGATACAAGCAACTCTTGAAAACACCGACGAGCATCTGCGTCCCGGAATGTTCGTCGATGTCCGGGTGATTTTGCCTGCTCAGAACGAGGTCCTTGCCATCCCGGCCACCTCCGTCCTTTATGCCCCTTACAGTGATTCGGTATTTGTAGTTGACAATAAGACAGATGAAAAGAGTGGTCAGGAAGGCAAGGTAGTGCATCAGCAGTTTGTTCGCCTTGGCGAAAAACGGGGAGATTTCATCTCGGTAATTTCCGGCTTGAAAGAAAGCGACACGATCGTCACCACGGGAGTCTTCAAGCTGCGCAACGGTCAGGCCGTTGTCGTCGATAATAAACTTGCCCCTGAATTCAAACTTACCCCGAAACCCGAAGACAGCTGAAAGACTATGAAATTTACAGATCTTTTTATCCGCCGACCGGTTTTGGCACTGGTAATCAGCCTGGTGATCGTCATCGTCGGTCTGCAGGCAATTCGTAACCTGAACGTCCGTCAATACCCGCGCAGTGACAACGCCGTGGTTTCCGTCACTACCGTTTACGTTGGTGCGAGTGCCGACCTGGTTCGCGGCTTCATCACCACCCCGCTGGAGCGGGTGATCGCTGCCGCCGACGGCATCGATTACATTGAATCCCAGAGCGCCCAGGGGCTGTCTACCATCAATGTCCGTCTGAAGCTCAATTATGATCCGATCAAGGCGCTTGCCGAGATCAGTTCCAAGGTCGACCAGATCCGTGGCGATCTGCCCCCCGAGGCCCAGGTTCCGGCCCTCAACGTCCAGTCGGCGGACAGCCAGTTTGCCTCCGCCTATTTGAGTTTCACGGCGAAAGACCTGCGACAGAACGAGATCACCGATTACCTGGTGCGGGTGGTCCAGCCACGACTCTCGGCCCTTGAGGGAGTGCAGCGCGCCGATATTCTCGGCGGACGCACCTTTGCGATGCGTATTTGGCTCAACACCGAACGGATGGCCGCCTACAATATCAGTCCGGCGATGGTGCGACAGTCCCTTGCCGGCAATAACTTCCTGGCCGCGGTCGGACAGACCAAGGGCTCGTTGATCCAGATCAATCTCACCGCTAATACCGATCTGCGCTCGGTGCGTGAGTTTAAACAACTGGTAATCAAGAAGGAAGGCGGTGCCGTCGTTCGTTTAGAAGACATCGCCGAAGTGGTTCTCGGAGCCGAAGATTATGGGGCGGAGGTCCATTTCTCCGGTCAGTCTGCCGTCTTCATGGGTATCTGGCCGCTGCCCAATGCCAACTCTATCGATGTGATCAAGCGGGTACGGACCGAGCTGGAAGCCGTCCAGAAACAACTGCCCAGCGGCATGCTGGGGCAGATCGCCTACGATGCCACCGATTATATTACCAATGCGATCCATGAGGTCATCAAGACCCTCATCGATACCTTGCTCATCGTCGTGGTGATCATCTTCCTCTTTCTCGGTTCGTTCAGGTCGGTTCTGGTGCCGGTGGTGGCCATCCCCGTCTCGCTTATCGGCGGCATTTTCCTGATGCAGGTCTTCGGTTTTACCATTAATCTCCTGACCCTTCTCGCCATTGTCCTTTCCGTCGGACTGGTGGTGGACGATGCAATCGTCGTGGTGGAAAATGTCGAACGACACCTTCGCGCCGGGGAATCACCCTACGATGCGGCGATCAACGGCGCTAGAGAACTGATCGGCCCGATCATTGCAATGACCATTACTCTTGCGGCGGTCTATGCTCCGATCGGCCTGCAAGGGGGCTTGACCGGGTCGCTGTTTCGCGAGTTTGCCTTAACTCTCGCCGGCGCTGTCACCATCTCGGGAATCGTGGCCTTAACCCTGTCACCGGTAATGTCGGCCAAGATCCTCAAACCGGGGTCAGAACAGCGCGGTTTTGCCGGCAAGATTGCCAGGGATTTCAAAAAAATACAAAACTTTTACGGACGTCTGCTGAGTGGCACCTTGAATGCCCGACCGGCCGTTTATCTGGTCTGGTTGGTCCTGGTTCTGCTCGCTTTTCCGATGTTTATGATGTCGGCCAAGGAGTTGGCACCGGCCGAGGATCAGGGGGTTATTTTCGGCATCCTCGATGGCGCGGCAAATTCAACCCTTGACCAGAACAGTCTCTATGCCGCTGCCGCCAACGACGCCTTCATGAGCACTCCCGAAACCGATTTCACCTTTCAGATTACCTTTCCGACCTCGGGTTTTGGCGGCATGGTGCTGAAACCCTGGGATAAACGGCAGCGTAATGTTTTTCAGATCATGCCTGAGATACAGGGAAAACTGCACGCCATCCCAGGTATTCGGATGTTTCCCGTCACGCCTCCGGCTCTGCCCGGCGGCGGCCAGTTTCCGGTGGAATTCATCATCGCTTCCACGGCCGAGGCCGATCAGATTCTGCAGTTTGCTCAGCAGATTCAACTGAAGGCCATGCAAAGCAAGATGTTTGCCTTTCCGCCGCTTATCGATGTGAAGATGGATCAATCCCAGTCGGAAATCGTCATCGATCGTGATAAGGTTGCCGATTTGGGTCTGAATCTCCAGCAGATCGGTTCCGATATCGGAACCATGATGGGCGGCAATTTCGTCAACCGCTTCAATATCGCCGGTCGCAGTTACAAGGTCATCCCGCAGATTAAGCGGGTTGAACGGCTGAATCCGGATCAGCTGGAGGAGATCTATGTTACCGGACCGGACGGCAAACTGGTGCAGCTGTCAACCGTTGCCACCATCAAGAATTCCACCGGCGCTCGGTCTCTGAACCGTTTCCAGCAGCTGAATGCAGTGAAAATCAGCGGCGTGGCGATACGACCCCTGGATGAAGCCCTGCGTTTTCTTGAAGATGAGGCGATAAAGATCCTCCCCAAAGGATATGTCCTTGATTACACCGGGGAGTCCCGTCAACTGAGGACGGAAGGCAACAAATTCCTGCCGGCCTTCGGCTTTGCGGTGATTCTTATCTTTATGGTACTCGCAGCCCAGTTCAACAGTTTCCGCGATCCTTTCGTCATCCTCGCCGGCTCGGTGCCTTTGGGCATGTTCGGGGCATTGCTGTTTACCTTTTTGAAGATGCCCGACCCGAGTGTTGCCTTCTGGACGCACGGCTGGACCACGACGCTGAATATCTACTCGCAGGTAGGCCTTGTCACCCTGGTCGGACTGGTTTCGAAAAATGGCATCCTGATTGTCGAATTTGCCAATAAACTCCAGGAAAAAGGGCTCTCCAAACGGGAAGCGATCCAGGAAGCGGCGATCACCCGTCTCCGCCCTGTACTTATGACCTCCGGGGCCACCATCGCCGGTCATTTCCCGCTGACCCTGGTCACCGGTGCCGGCGCTCTGGCCAGGAACTCCATCGGTCTGGTACTGGTAGGCGGCATGACTATCGGCACCCTGTTTACCCTCTTCGTCATCCCGTCGATCTATATGCTGATTGCCAAGGACCATGGAAAGGCTCGGGACAAGCCGAAGGAAGTATAGTCAAGAAACATCAATAAGCTGTCGTGTTACTACGTTATCTACTAAACAATTCACAAGAGGAGTTTATGAACACAAAAGGTGCAAGCTGGCTAGCAGCTATTTTGGTTTTCATGTTTTTGGTGGGCGGTTGTGCCACAGAGCAACACATGCAGCAAGGGCCGCCATTCCAAGCCCAGCCCCTCGCCAAGGAGATGTGGCAGCTGAAGACCGACAATCTGGTCTTTATCTTGGATGCCTCTTCTTCGATGTCCGAAAACTACAATGGGATTGAGAAATTCACCCTCGGACGTAATATCGTGGCCAATTTCAATCAAACCATGCCGGATCTGCCGTTTAAAACCGTACTGCGCAGCTTCGGACACGCCAATGCCTTTTCCGATAAAAGCACTGTTCTTGAATACGGATTAAGGGACTATTCACGTTCCGGCATCAGCGATGCCTTGGCGAAAATCATTCCGGCCGGCGGCTCCAGCCCGATGGAGAAAGCGTTCCGGGCGGCTGCCGACGATCTGAAGGCGTCGCAAGGAAAAATCGCTATGATCGTGATAAGCGACGGCAAGGATATGAACAAGGCTCCCCTGGAAGCCGCCAGGGAGTTAAAGGCTCAGTATGGCGATCGGTTGTGCATTTACACGGTTCTCGTCGGCGACGATGCTCCCGGTCGCTTGCTGCTCGAAGGCATCAGTCAGGTTACCGGTTGCTGGAAGGCCCTTTCCGCCGAGGATCTCGCCACCGGGTCTACCATGGCCGATTTTGTCGCAACCGTTCTCCTCAAAAAAGTCGAGGTGGCACTGCCGACAATGAGCAAGGCCGGCACCTGGGTGTTCAAGGACATCAAGTTTGAAGTAGACAAGGACGTACTCATCGCCAGTTCCTATCCGACTCTGGAAGAGATCGTCAAAATTTTGAAAGGGCATCCGGATATTTCCGTTGAAATTCAAGGCCATACCGACAGCACCGCCTCGGTTGCCTACAACCTCGATTTGTCCCAGCGCCGTGCCAGGACGGTGATGCACTACCTGCAAGGCAAGGGAATCGCCGCTTCGCGGATGACCGCCAAAGGCTACGGCAAGTCGAGACCCATGGACACCAACGATACTGCCAAAGGCCGGAGCAACAACCGCCGCGTAGAACTGAAACCGATGAAATAGGTTTCGGATGCAGGACAACCCTCGGTTGTCCTGCATTTTCAGAGCCACTTCCTGCCAGGAGTATCTACTATCTCGGCTATTGCCTGTAAAAGGCGATCTCCATCATTCTCGGTGACGTGCAGATGCGGGGCAAAGCGAACCGCCTTGCCCCGCTGGCTGATATAAATTTTCTGCTTCATCAACTCGGCAACCAGATTACCCGCATACCCCTCCGGTAATTGTGCACCAAACATATGCGGGCATCGCTCCGACGCATTCGGCAGAGAAAATCCCAGTTGTTCAAGGTGTTCGGCGATTCTCCCGTTCATTTTCGCCAGGGATTCGGCAATCCTGCTCACCCGCCATTCCTTGATTTGCTCAAGTGCCGCAATAGCTCCGGGGAGAATGGTGGCGGTACATTTTTCTCCCACATCAAAACGACGTGCGCCCGGCATATATCTTTCGGAGTATTTCACCAGCGCCGTGAAATCGAGGGCGTTGTCCCGCGTCAGCCAGCTTTCTTCAAGGGGTCGCGCATCGCGCCACTCTTCCGCAACGTAGAGAAGGCCGAAGCCATAGGGGCCGAGAAGCCACTTATAGCCCGCAGCCACAAGAAAATCCGGCTTCACCAGGGCAAGCGAGAAAGGCATGGCACCAAGTGTTTGGGTAGCATCAACCACCAGGAGAGCACCCGCCTCGCGGCAGGCTTTGCCGACAGGTGCTAGATCGATGAAAGCGCCATTGGTCCAATGGCAGGTCGATACGGCGACGACTTTTACCCCTTGGCCGATTTTGTCAAGAAGAGCCTGGGTCCAGCCACCACCTTCAGGTGTCGGAACCGTTACCAGAACCGCCCCGGTTTCCTGCGCCGTTCTTTTCCACGGCAAGACATTACTGGGAAATTCCTCGGCGATAACCAGGATCTTGTCGCCGGCCTGCAGATGCGGTTCGATGGCACGGGCGGCAGTGCTCAGGCCGTAACTTGCCGCGGGAACAACCGCATAGCCTGCGGCATCGCCGCCGAAGATCTCCGAAGAAAGGCAGCGTATCGTTTCCGCATCTTCAAAAAAACTTGCCGGCGCACGTTCCCAGGGGCGGCTTTTGCTGCGGACCCCGGAGAGCAGCCGATTCTGCGATTCCTTCAATTGCGGCGAGTTGTAGGCACAATTGAAATAGGAAATTTCATCTGGAATATCGAAGAGATGTCGTTGTGAAGCGAAGATTGACATATTTTCCTTTTTTTGAACTCCGATTGTTGGGGAGGCGCATTGCGCATGGAATACGGTTCCTAAGCGATTTCTCCGGAAATCCCAAGTTTACCGGCCAGGGCCGGTGCAGGTTGCCGTCCCGTCCTTTTTCGCACGAGAATGCAGAGGTTGCCGATAAGGATCAAAGCTACTCCCGAGAGCGAAGCGACGCTCCACGCATAGCCTTCCCAGACGGTAGATATTGCCAAGGCCACCAGGGGAAACAGCAGGGTCGAATAGGCGGCACGGTCGGCACCGATAGTGCCGACCAGGGACAGATAACAACCAAAGGCGATAATGGAGCCAAATACTGCCAGGTAAGCGAGTGACCCGAGATAGACGGCCGACACCTCAATGCTGAAAGTCTTGCCGCCGATCAAGGCCATGGCACCCATGACGAGGGAGCCGTATCCCATGCCGAAGGCATTGCTCTGAATTATCGGTAGCCTCTTTTTCTGATTACGGGCGGAAGTGATATTGCCCCAGGAGGCAAACAGGGTCGCAAGAAGGCATAGGGCGATGCCTCGTACGCCATGATTATCGAAAGAGAAATGGGAGATCTCGGGAAGAAAAACGAGAATGATGCCGAGGAGACCGAGCCCTCCGCCAATAACTACCTTGCCGTCAATTGGCGAACCGAGAAAGAGGGCTCCATTGACTATATTCATCACCAGGATGGTGGAAAACAGCACCGCCGCAAGTCCGCTGGTGATATACAATTCGGCCTTATACAAAAATAGGTAATTGAAGCCGAAGAGGAGCATCCCTTGCAACAACATGAAGCCATGTTCGCGCCAGGTGAAACGCATGTTCATTTTCCCGACCACACACCAGGCTAGTAAAAGGGCCGAAGCCAGGGCAAATCGGTAGGTCACCGAAACCATCGGATCAACGACACCGAGCTGCAATTTAATTCCCAGCCAGGTTGAACCCCAGATGAGTACGGTAATCAGGTAAAACAGTGCATTTTTCATTAACAACTCCATAGATGAGATATAAAAACTTCAAGTGTCAGGAATGTTCCTCGCATAACTTTGCAGCCATTCGCCCAAGCGATTCGACGGCCCAGCGGTTTTTTTCCGACCAGAAGGCGCCGTTGAGACGCAGACAGTTGCGAAACCGGCCCCTGGTCGAAGAAAAAATCCGCCCCGGGGCAAAGGTGATTTTTTTTGTTTCAGCCCGGGTATAGAGGTCCACGGTATCGACATCCGCCGGCAATTCGATCCACAGGGTAAACCCTCCGGCGGGTCGGGTTACCCTGGTTCCCTGGGGGAAATACCTGCCGATGGCATCGGCCATCCGGGCCAGCTTGATGGCGTAAGCCTTGCGGATGACCCGCAGATGATGGGCGTAGCCGCCATTGGCGAGAAATTCGGCCACAGCCAGCTGGGTCGGACTGGCGGAGGCGATATTGGTCACCAGTTTGCGATGCAGTGCCTCTTCCAGGTATCGTCCGGGGGCAATCCAGCCGACCCGGTAGCCGGGCGCCAGGGTTTTGGAAAAGGAAGAACAGAGCAGGATATTGCCTTCCCGGTCCCAGGCCTTGGCGACACTGGGCCGCTCATCGTCATGGCTGAGATCGCCGTTAATGTCGTCTTCGATCAGCGGCACCCCAGCAGCGGCGAGCATTGCCGCCAGCTCCTGCTTGCGCGCATCGGTCAGGCTGCTGCCCAGGGGATTGTCAAAATTGGAAATCGCCACACAGCAGGCAATCTTATTGGTTCCAAGAGCCTGGCGCAGGGTGGGAAGATGCATGCCTTCCGTCGGTGAAGTGGGGATCTCGATTACCCGAAGATTGAGGAGCTGCAGCATCTGCACGAAATTAAAATAGATGGGGGAACCGATGGCCACCGTATCGCCCGGACGGCAGAGGGTCTGCAAAGCGAGAAAGACCGCCTCGGAGGCCCCGGAGGTAATAATCAGTTCATCGGCGGAAAGCGTGCAACCGGCTTTAAACATCCAGCGGGCAATCTGGCTGCGCAAGCGGGCATTGCCGGGGGAAGTGGCATAGCCGATAGATTCTGAGGCATGATTACGGCAGGATACGGCCAGGATACGCCCCAGTTTTCTGGCAGGAACTAGTTCCGGGTCAGGGATCGCCGCCCCGAACTGGATCTTCTCGCCGTCCAGGATATCCTTCAGCAACCGCCCGACCAGCTTGCTCGAACTGATTCCCTGCGGCTCAATGCTTTTCTGGCTGATCTTCGGTTCTCTCGGCAGCTCCAAGGGCCGCGGACAGACATAATATCCGGACTGCGGCCGGGCCTCGATCAGGCACCGATCCTCAAGATGGCTGTAGGCCACCTTGACCGTGTTGATACTGACCTGTGCCTGCCGGCTCATTTCCCTGATGGAGGGCAGCCGATCTCCTATCCTGAAGGTCCCGCCGGCGACAAGGGCGGCTATTCTTTCGGCAACTTCTCTATATAAAAGGGTCTTTTCCATGGTTTTCGTCTCTATTTTCATAGTATCTGTGATTGTAGCCGGTTTTCTTGAAAACAACAGACACACTACCACAGGTCATAGACAGACACAGTGTCAATTGTTTTCATTTACATAGGGCACAGTTGGTCCGATTCTCCCAAATGCCCCTTCTTCTTCTCGCATTTCGGCAAAATTTCATCACCCCACTTCCGCTTTTTACCGGAACGGTATATTCTTCTTAAAGAGTATCCATCTATCGGTGTTCCCCGCGCGACCAAGGAGGAAGAAATGAAGCTTGTCCACAAAGAGGTGCCCGTCGAATTTCTCGCCGCCCTGCCGGAAGGCGTCAAGTACGTGCAGAAGCAGGGTAAGGATTTTCTCGTTATCGAACAGCTGTACTGCAAGGACGGCCACAGTCTGATGGCCGACCATGTACGGATGCACGGGGAGCCGTCGATTTTTCTTGATGCCAAGATCGGCTCGCAGCGAGGGCGAATTTTCCTTGATGCCTTCTGGGGCAGCCATGACAAGCTGTACAGTTTCATCCCAAAGGAAGCCGACATGCACAGCATCACCGAGGCCCGGTGTCCGCATTGCGGCATCAGCCTGATGACCGAGCGACATTGCACCTATGAAGGTTGCGGCTGCGCCCAGGCCATCCTCCTCAACCTGCCCGGCGGCGTCAACAGGATTCTTGTCTGTGCCAAACATGGTTGTCCCGATCATGATCTGGTCATCCAACGGATTCCCGAAGAGATTACCCGCAGGGTTAAAAAAATCAATTACTTCGGCGAATTTCACGATGATATGTTTAAAGGAATCTGAATATGGGCCTTGAAGAGAAAAACTTTATCGAGATCAACCCGAAACGCTGCAAGGGCTGTGCCGCCTGTATTGTCGCCTGCCCCCATGGGTGTATCGAGATAGGTTCGGAAATCAATCAGATGGGCTATCAATTCGCCCGTTTCGCCGTCCGGAAATGTATTGCCTGCGGCTTGTGTTTCTATACCTGTCCTGAGTTCGGGGCCATTACTGTTTACAAGAAACCACGGAAGGGGGCCTGATATGGGGCAACATCTGATGAAGGGCAACGAGGCGGTGATCTACGGCGCCTTGCTCGGCGGGGCGACTCACTATTTCGGCTACCCGATCACCCCGGCCAGTGAAATCGCCCATGCCGCAGCCGACCTCTTTCCCCGCTGCGGCCGGCATTTTCTCCAGGCCGAATGCGAGGTTTCGTCGATCAGCATGCTCTACGGCGCCGCTGCCGCCGGGGCTCGGGTCATCACCGGCTCTTCCGGGCCGGGTCTGTCGCTGATGGCCGAGGGACTTTCCTATCTGTCCGGCTCGGAGCTGCCCTCGGTGGTGGTCGATGTGCAGCGCGCCGGGCCGGGTCTCGGCTATATCTGGCCCGAGCAGGCCGACTACAATTTCATCGTCCACGGCGCCGGCCACGGCAGCCACAGCGGTGTGGTCCTTGCCCCCAATTCGGCGCAGGAGATGTGCGACTTCGCCTACAAGGCCTTCGAGCTTGCCGAGCACTATCGCTGCACGGTCTTTATCCTCTCCGACGCCTATATCGGCCAGATCATGGAACCGGTCGAATTGCCTCGACAAATACAAACCAACCCGCATAAGGACTGGGCCTTGTACGGTGATGCGAAGAGCCGCCGCAATCTCCTCTCCTCTATTTATCTGAAGATGGAAGAATTGGAGGGCCACAATCTGCATCTGCAGGGAAAATACCGGCGGATGGAGACGGAAATTGTCGATTTTGAAGAGGTCCTGACGGACGATGCCGAATATCTGTTTGTCGCTTACGGCATCAGTTCGCGGATCTGCCATTCGGCCGTGAATGAGTTGCGGAAAAAGGGGATAAAGGCCGGGATGCTGCGACCGAAGACCCTCTTCCCGTTTCCCAGTGTCCGGCTGCGGCAACTGGCCGGGCAGGTAAAGAAGATGGTGGTGGCGGAACTCAGCAACGGTCAGATGGTCCGTGACGTGCAGCTTGCAGTGCAGGGGGCGGTGCCAGTAGAACTTTACAGCTGGATGGGCGGACGCATCCCGGCAACCGATGAGATTGTCCGGCGTCTGGAAAAAGACGTGGCCGCCTCATCAAGCTAGCAAGAACGCATTTTGTGTATGTACTCATCCCGTATACCCGGGATCAGGGAGAAAGAAGCAATGCACACCATAAAACACCAAAAGGCCCGTTCCCTCTATCCGACCTTTGAGCGCAAGGCGCCCGGGGCCGACGTCAGCCACTACTGCCCCGGTTGCGGCCACGGCACGGTCCATAACCTTATCGCCGAGGCCATTGACGATCTTGGTATCCAGGACCGGACCATCTTCTGCTCGCCGGTGGGTTGCAGTGTTTTCGCCTATTACTATTTCGATGTCGGCAATATTCAGTGCGCCCACGGCAGGGCTCCGGCCGTGGCCTCGGCGATCCGCCGCACCAATGAAGAGGCGATTGTCATCTCCTATCAGGGCGACGGCGATCTTGCCGGGATCGGCATGAGCCAGATCGTCCATGCCGCCAATCGCGGTGAAAATATCACCGTCTTTTTCATCAATAACGCCATCTACGGTATGACCGGCGGGCAGATGGCCCCGACCACCATCCTGGGCCAGAAGACCGTTACCACACCAGAGGGGCGCAATGCCGCCAACGAAGGCTTCCCCATCGGTATGGCGGAAATCATCAGCAGCCTGCAGGCACCGGTGTTCATTGAACGCGTCTCGCTTGCCAACGCCGCCAAGGTAATGAAGGCCCGCATGGCCATCCGCAAGGCGCTCCGCAACCAGGTGGATAAAAAGGGTTTTTCCTTTGTCGAAATCCTGTCACCCTGTCCGGTGAACTGGAAGATGACTGCGGTTGAGGCACGGCGCTGGCTGGAGAACAACCTCGAACCGGTCTTCCCGGTCGGTAATCTCCGCGATCTGCCGAAAGGACCCTTCGATAGGGTTGATAAAAAGAAGGTCGCTAGGATCAGCAACAAGAAAATCCTCGAGATCCTCGGCGTGGGTGAAGAAGAGGTGCATGCCGGCACCGTCCAACTGCAAGAAGAACAAAACATCAAGATCGCCGGTTTCGGCGGCCAGGGCGTGTTGTCAACCGGCATACTCCTTGCCAACTGCGCTATCGCCGAAGGTCTCAAAACCACCTGGCTGCCCTCCTACGGTGCGGAAATGCGCGGCGGCACGGCCAATGCCAGTATCAATATCTCGCATACGACCATCGGCTCACCCATCGTTTCCTTCCCCAACGTCCTGATGGTTATGAATCTGCCGTCGCTCGATGCCTTTGAGGATACGGTCCGTCCCGGCGGTGCCATTTACGTCAACTCGTCGCTGGCACCCCGCAAGGTTCGGCGCGAGGATGTTGCCGCCTATCATATTCCGGTGAGCGACATGGCCAACAACCTCGGCGCCATCCAGAGCGCCAGCGTTATCCTCTTGACCGTTTACGCCCTGGTCTCCGGGGCGATTACCATCGAAACCCTGCAGAAGGTTATCCCTCTGTCGATTAAGCGGAAAAACCTGGTGGATCTCAATATGCGGGCGATTGAGGCGGGGATTGCCTGGTATGGGGAGAATTGCTGAATGACGATGACGAAGTGTTAGCGAACTTTTCTTTTCACCCCCCGAACCGCCTCGGCGGTCAACGGGTCATCCGGCCAGAAATGTTTGGGATAGCGGCCTTTCAGTTCTTTTTTCACCTCCTGGTAACCACGCTGCCAGAATCCGGCCAGGTCGGAGGTGACCTGGATCGGGCGGCGCGCCGGGGACAACAGGTGGAGAAGCAGCGGCACCTTGCCGCCGCAGATTGTGGGTGTTGCTGCCATCCCGAACATCTCCTGGATGCGCACCGCTAAAAGCGGCGATTCACCCATGCGGTATTCGATGCGAATTTTTGAGCCGCTGGCGACAGTCAGACTGCTCGGTGCATCCCGCTCCATTTTCTGCCTTTTTTCCCAGCCGAGTAGAGTTGTAAATATTTCCAGCAGGTTGAGTTGCTTCAGTTGTTCAGCCTTGGTGATGCCGGAAAGGTAGGGAACCAGCCAGTCGAGATTTTCCAGAAGTCGGTCGTCGCTGAGATCCGGCCAGTCTCCTTCCGGCTGCCAGCTGCGCAGGCAGTGCAGCCGTGCCTGCAGTTGCCGGGATTCCCGGTCCCAGGACAAAGATGCCAGACCCATGCGGCGAATGCCAGTTAGCAGGGCGGCGCTGATTTCCTCGGGCTTCCCGCCCGTCAAGGGTTCTTCCTCGACAACGATTTTCCCGAGGTTGAGACGGCGCATGGCCACAACCCGGGCAGCGGCATCATCCCAATACACTTTCCTCGTGGCTGCAAACAAATGGGGATGATGCTGTCGCAGGTCGCCCAGTTCAACTTCTTCCGCCAGAAAAATCCGTCCCTCGATCCGACCGGCGTCGAGGGACGGCACCACCAGATATTCACAGGCGGCCAGGGGATCGGTCGGCGGCAAAAAAGCCCCGCGGCCACCTGCCAGCAGGTAGCGTCCGCGTTGACCCGGCCGGCGGCGGGCAAGCCTGTCGGGATAGGCAGAGACGAGGAGATTACCGGCCGCCTCTACCTGGCGCGGCCCGTCCGGACAGGCGAGCTGCCTCTGCCAGCGGCGACTGTCCCGGTCGATGCGGCGGCAGATATCCGGGTCTCCTCCCTCCCGGCGAAGGCCGTCGTCGCCCTTTTCCCGCCATATTGCCAGCAGGTTGAGGCGGAGATGCAACTCGGCCGAAGGTTGGGAAGCATGGCGAATGAGAGGATCGCGCTCCGAGAGTATGGCCGAGAGATCGCAGGCCAGCGAGCCATGCCCCAGTTTTTTCGCCATAAGCAGCATGTGCCCAAGACGCGGATGGACAGGCAGGGCGGCCAGTTGCCGACCGGTCTCGGTAATCCGCCCGGCGGCAGTTATCGCCCCGAGGGAGCGGAGAAGCTCCAGTGCCTGCTGATAGGGGCCTGAGCGGGGCGGGTCGAGCCAGTGCAATTCTTCCGGGTCCGTGACGCCCCACAGGGCAAGCTCCAGGGCAAGACCGGCCAGATCAACGGTGACTATTTCCGGAGGATGAAAGGGCGCAAGACTATGGTCTTCGTCCTTCGTCCACAACCTGAGACAATAGCCTGGTCCGAGACGGCCGGCGCGACCGGTACGCTGCCGGGCCGCAGCCCTGGACACCCGGACGGTGGTTAAGCGGCTGAGACCGTTTGCCGGCTCGAAATGCGGCCGCCGCGACCAGCCGCTGTCGACGACGCAGGTTATTCCCTCGATGGTCAGGCTCGTCTCGGCGATGGAAGTGGCGAGAATCACCCGCCGCCTGCCCGCGGGATCGGGCAGGATGGCCTGGTCCTGTTCCTTCTGCGACAGGTCGCCAAAGAGCGGCGAGATAAGCAATTCCCGGCAATCCGGCAGAAGCAGCAATTGCCGCTGCACTTCCCTGATTTCGCCGGTGCCGGGCAGGAAAACCAGGATATCGCCCTGCCGCTCGGCCACCACCCGGCGTATCCCGGCGATGGTGGTTGCACCGATTCTGCCCCGGGCCGGTCGGCCAAGGTATTCGATTTGCACCGCATGGTTCTGTCCCTCACCGGTAACGACCGGAACATCGCCGAGCAGGGCGGCCACCTCTGAAGCCTCAAGAGTTGCCGACATGATCAAGAGGCGCAAATCCTCCTTCAGCTGACACAAGTCGAGACAGAGGGCCAGGGCCAGATCGGCGTGCACCGATCGCTCATGGAATTCGTCAAAGATGATCAGACCAACGTCGTCGAGACCTGAATCGTTTTGCAGCCGCCGGGTGAGAATACCTTCGGTGAGTACTTCAATACGGGTTGTTTCCGAGATTTGCCGGTCGAAACGAATCTGGTAGCCGACTCTTTGCCCGATTCTCTCGCCGAGAAGAGCGGCCATCCGCGCCGCCGCCGCCCTCGCTGCCAGGCGGCGGGGTTCAAGGATGAGGATCTTTTTGCCGGCAAGCCAGGGTTCGTCGAGGAGGGCCAAGGGAACGATGGTCGTCTTGCCGGAACCGGGCGGGGCGGAGAGCACCGCCGAACCTTTGCCAAGGGCCCGTTGCAACTCGCCGAGAATGGAGTGGATGGGAAGTTGTGGAAGCGGCAAGGTTCCTCCGGCAGCTTTTGATGGTTGGAAATTCCCTTGCCATCTGTTTGCAAATGGACGGCGAGAGAGCGTTGTCAAAACATCATCAAACCCTGTAACGAAGCGCATCGCAAGTTTCAATTGAAAAGATCAACCAAACACGCTAGGATCGCCGCAACTGGTACACGGATTGCCCGCAATCCGTTGTCCTTACGCCTTTTCCCGGATCGCATCGTTGATTAACCTGCTTTTCCCCCTCTACAATCTTGCCTGGTCGGTCGCCATGCCGTTGCTGCGGCGTTCCCGGCGGGTCTCCCTCGGCTGGGCGCAGCGAACCCTGCGGGAGGCTCCGGATGGACCCTTCGACATCTGGATCCAGGCGGCATCGGGCGGCGAAGCGCTTTTGACCAATATGGTTTTGGCAAGCCTTGCCGCCACCTTACCACCGCAAGAAAAGCTGCGGATACTCGCCACATCCGGCACCAATGAGGGCATCGATAGCCTGCAAAAGGGCCGAGACATGCTGTCCCCGGGCGGCAACCTCGAGGTCAGTATCGCCTACTTCCCCTTCGATGCACCGCACCTCATGCAAAAGGCCTTTGCCCGCTTTGCCCCAAGGCTTGCGGTGATCGTCGAGACGGAACTCTGGCCGGGGTTTCTTGTCTGTGCCCACCGCAACAAGGTGCCGGTTTTCCTCATCAACGGTCGAATGTCCGAGAAGAGTTATAATTCCTACCGCCATTTTCGCGGCTTTTTCAAGAGGTACGGCCCGGAAAAAATCTGGGCGATTTCACCCCTGGACGGAGAACGTTTTGCCCGGATCGTCGGCCCGGAACGGGTGTTTCTTATGCATAATATCAAGTTCGACCGAATAGAGCCGGAAAACCATTCCGGCACCGCCCCCATCGCCCTGTTCCTTCCGGCCACCGTCCCCTTTGTCCTTCTTGGTTCCATCCGCCGCGAGGAAGAACAAATAATCCTCGAGACCATAACCGCAACCCTGGCGCACCGCAGCGATATCATCATCGGCCTCTTTCCCAAGCATATCGAACGGGCCGATCACTGGCTCGACCTGCTGCGCGCAGCAGAGACCAGTGCGATCAAACGCTCGCAAATAGATGCAAGGATACTTCCCGGCACGGTCATTGTCTGGGATGTTTTTGGCGAACTCGCCGGGGCCTACGCCCTTGCGGCAGCGACCTTTGTCGGCGGCAGTCTGGTAAATCTGGGTGGTCAGAATTTCCTCGAACCCTTAGTCTTCGGACTGAAACCGATCATCGGCCCCTATTGGCGAGATTTTTCCTGGGTGGGGCGGGAAATCGTCACCTCCGGTCTGGTCCGGGAAGTTGCCGATGCAACCGAGTTGCCGGATGCCCTGCTTGCGGCAATTGATGGTTATGGTTCAAGGGCTGAAGTAATCGAAGAGGTCCGCCGATTCTTCCGGTCACGCCAGGGAGGAACCGAACAGATCAGCCGACAGCTTATCGATAAAATCCATTTGCTCGACAAAATGTCCAAAATAACCACCTGATCGCCTTGTTACGGCATCATGGCTGTGGTCGTTATTTCGCGAAAACGAAAACAGCTCCCTCTTCGCCATATTTCAGTTTTTTTTCACAATGCCTTGAGTTTTCATTTATTTTATGCTGGAATTGCAGTGTAGAAGCTGAGCATTTTTTGCAGGGGAACGGCAATACAATCTCGGGAGAATAAAGATGAAATTGACCATTACCAAAAAGATCCTTGGAGTAACACTGCCGTTTTTCCTCGTTTTCGGCGTTGGCATTCTCTTTTTGAGTATCTCGAGCATCGAGAATCAGGGTAAACAGGGCCTGGAGCTTATTAACACGACGATGCAGAACGATAAAAAGGAAAAGCTCACCGATCTTGTCCGTAACACCTTCGAAATTCTCAACACTCAGTATCAAACCGCCCATGATACCACCAAGATTGCCAAGGCCTATGAAAGCGAGCTGCAATCGGTTGTCAACCTGGCGTTTTCTTCCATCCAGGCTGTTTATAATGAGACCGGTCAGTCCGAGCAGTGGAAGAAAGACCAGGCCTTGAAAATTATCAAGAACATGCGTTATGCAGACGATAATTATCTTTGGATAAACGACATGAAACCCACCATGGTCATGCATCCGATGAAGCCGACCATGGACGGCACAGACCTCTCTACCTACAAGGATCCGAACGGCAAATTGCTTTTTAATGAGTTTGTCAAGGTATGCGAAAAAGACGGCCAGGGCTTCGTCGACTACATGTGGCCCAAACCAGGGAAAGATAAACCGGTACCCAAGCTCTCCTATGTCAGGCTCTTCAAACCCTGGAACTGGGTGATCGGGACCGGGGTGTACCTCGAGACGGCGGAAAAATATTTCATGGAGCAGGCGAAGCAGCAGATCGGCAATCTGCGCTTCGGCCCTGACGGCAAGGACTACTTCTTTATCGTTGATACCGCAGGGATAATGCTCATGCACCCGATTAAGCCGTCGATGGTTGGTAATGATCAGAGCGATCTTCGGGATCCTAAGGGTAAGGCATTTATTCAGGAGATGGTGAAAATCGCCAAAGAAAATGGTCAAGGTTTTGTCGAATATCTGTGGCCAAAGCCTGGTGAGAACGAGCCGGTCGGCAAACTCAGCTACGTCCAGCTTTTTAAGGAATGGGGGTGGATAGTAAGCACCGGCATCTATGTCGACGACATCGATAAGGCAATGGCCAAACAAAGGGAGGGGGTCGTTGCGACTCTCACTCAGCAGAAAACGCTTATTACCACCATTGTCTTGACGATGATTCTCGTGGTCGGCGGACTGCTCATCTTTATGGCCACGCGTATTGCCAAACCGATTCGTGCAACCGATGCATTTTTTCAGGATATCGCCCAGGGGCAAGGGGATCTGACCGCTCGTCTCAAGGTGAACAGCAACGATGAAATCGGCGATATGGCCAAATCGTTCAACATCTTTGCCGACAAACTTCAGGGAATGGTCGGCTATATTGCCGAGGAATCGGTGGAAATCAATACCTCTTCCGGCTCCCTCTCGAAAATCTCCAGCGATTTGACTGCCGTCGCCCAGGACACCTTCGGCAAATCCAATACCGCCGCCGCCGCGGTCGAAGAAATGTCTGCCAATATGACTTTGGTCGCAACATCCATCGATGAGGCAGCGGCCAATGTCAATGCGATGGCCTCGGCCATAGAGGAAATGACCTCAACCATCCATGAAATCGCCGAAACCTCGGAAAAAGCCAGGGCAATTACCGACAACGCGGTGAAACAGTCGTCCGATGCCTCGGTCAGCGTTGATGCCCTCGGCCTTGCCGCCAAGGAAATTGCCGAGGTGCTGGAAACGATAACCGACATCTCGAAACAGGTTAACCTTCTCGCGTTGAATGCAACGATAGAGGCTGCTCGAGCCGGTGATGCAGGCAAAGGTTTTGCAGTTGTCGCCAATGAAATAAAGGCTCTTGCCAGCCAAACAGCCGATGCCAGTGATCAGATAAAAGGTCGCATCGATTCAATTCAGACCTCAACCAAAGCGACAGTCACGGTTATCGAGAATATCAGCAAGGTGGTGGGCGAGAACTCCGAGATTGTCAATACTATCGCGACAGCTGTTGAAGAGCAATCGGTGACCGCCAAGGAAATTTCGCAAAACGTCGCGCAGATCTCCATGAACATCCAAGAGGTTAACAACAATATCGCAGAAAACTCACAGGTTTCGCAGATGATCGCCAAGGAAATCGCCGAGATGAACAAAGCAAGCGGCAAGATGAACGACAACGCCCATCAGATAAATGAAAACGCCGGTTCGCTTGATTTTCTTGCCAAATCTCTGGCAAAACTGGTATCTACCTACAAATATAAATAAGGTTATGTTTTTTACAGCGGTTTAATGGATAAACAATGAAGACGGCAAAAAACGGTATTCTCATAACACTCCTTTTCGCCCTGCTGTCCGGTATGCTTTCGACTGCCGCGCACGCCGAGTTCCAAAGACCAAAAGTAGCCGTGCTTGACTTCGAGTTGACCGGCGACAAACTGGAGCCTGCCGATTTGGGTGCAATTCTCTCGGAATGGCTCATCGCCGGCATTGTCAAAAGTGGCCGGTTCGATGTTGTCGAACGGGTCATGCTGCAAAAGATTATCGCCGAACAGAAACTCTCATCGACCGGAATTATCGATGAGAGCAGCGCCACGACCCTCGGCAAAATACTCGGTGTCAAAGTCATTATTTCCGGTTCGGTTATGAAACTTCACGACACGATTGAAATTAACTCCCGGGTCATCAGTGTTGAAAACGGGTCGATTTTCGCGGCCGAGAATATCCGAAGCAGCGCCGGCAGTGATCTGCATAATCTCGCCGATCAGTTGACCGCCAAGATCCTGCGCAATTTCCCGCTCACCGGCTATGTTGTGAAGAGAAATCCGTCCTCGGTAATTATCGACCTGGGGCTTGATGCCGGACTTTCTTCCGGCACCGAGTTTCTCGTCTACCGAGAAGGAGCCGTCATCAAGCATCCGAAAACCGGCGAAGTTCTTGATGTCGAGCAGATTCCAACCGGTAAGCTGCGTATCGCCAAGGTAAGCAAAAATGTTGCTGAAGGAGAAATTGTCAGCGAGGAGGCCGGTGGCATCCTCGCTGGCCACTTGGTTAAGCAAAATGGTAAGCCCTAGGGTCGATTGCCACCACCTTGCCCACCCCGATAACCGGAATCGCCCTGGCCGCTTCTGCCTCCACCCTGGCCACCGCGTCCTCCACCCTGGCCTCCACGGCCACCGCCTGGGCCTCCACGGCCACCACTTCTGCTGCCTCCTCCGCCTCTGCCTGCGCCCCCTTCAGGGCGTGGCCGCGCCTCATTGACAACAATCGCTCTGCCTTTTAATTCCTTGCCGTTCAGTCCTTCTATCGCCGCCTTACCATCGGCCTCCGCGGCCATTTCCACAAAGCCGAAACCTTTCGATTGTCCGGTATTTTTGTCTGTAATAATGGAGGCAGAGTTAACCGGTCCGAATGCCTCGAGAGCCTGCCGTAACTCTTCTTCAGTGACGTTGTACGACAAATTCCCCACGTATATCTTCATTCTCTTCTCCTTTTTCATGAATTAACATGTCCATTACCCTCCGACAATCATACCACTATTATATTATCTACTCAAATTTATAAGAGTAATCAACGAATCTCCTGTTGTTCCATCGGTTTCTTGCAGGAAAAGCCGTCGGCACAACGAAATACTCTTATGTGAGAAAGATCTGGGGGTTCGAGAGAGAAACAGGGAGAGGTCTTCTCGCCCTTGTCACTCGTCCTTCTGAAGAAAGCTATTCCACTCGCATTCGGCCATCGGGCTATACCCCTTTTCCTGCAAGATGACGTCGAAGTGAAGAAGGCTCATGGCGATAAGATCGGCATGGGGATTGCCGAGACTGGCGGAACGATTGGCGGTGAGCAGGTATCTGCGGCACTTGTCGCAGGTGAAGGCGGAATCCTCCTTTTGCCCGTCGATAAAGAAAATATTGGTGTTTTGCGGGTCTTCGTGCTCACAATATGGGCAAGTGAGGCGGGAAAACGGCCAGGCATGGCCGCAATCAGCGCATTGCAACCGGCGTTGTCCTTGATCACCAAGGATTGCCAGGTGGGGAAGGGCGCCGCAGACCGGGCAATAGCCTTTTTTCCAGGGATGAGCGGCCAGTTCCGCCTGCATGTCCCTGGCCTTTTTGCTCAGCATGAAACGGTTGAGGACACGCAGGAAGAGGTGGAGCGAGGTCGGAGAAATTGCCAGATGGGCGGCCTTCTCAGAAAGCTGCCCATCTGCTTCTTGGTTATTGACGAAGAGTTGAGAAAAGCAATGGTACTTTCCTTCGGTAAAGCGCCGCAAAAGTACCTCCATGTCTTGCCCGAGATGCGGGAATCCCTGGGAAATGGCTTTTGCTGCCGACCACCCGGCACTGCCCCAGGGGTCATCCGCGAAAAAAAGCTGGTGTTGCCGGTTGAGCGGAATGCCCTCGGCAAAGCGAAGCGGATCGATCGGCAAAGCTCGCGGATCAACAGCCGTGTCCGACAGCCATTGATTCTTTTCGACAAGCAGGGGGCCAAAGGCCTTGAGCAGGTTTTCGAGATGGGGTTGGGCAATGCGAAGCTGCTCAATTTCACTCATCAGGTCCTCGGTTGTATACAGGTGGTTTGCCATGATTGTTGTTCCTCGTTCCGAACGTGCCCGATCTCGCCGTGGAGAGATCGGAGTGAAGAAAGGGACCGGGATGTGCTGATATCCCGGCCCCTTATATGGAGGTTGCTACCCCCGATAAACGCAGTGCATCTTAAATCGGGGCGGTTTGGAAAATGTAATTATTGTACTCAGGCCTTCTTTCCGGAGCACTTTTTCTCACCGCAAACAACCAAGGTACCGTCTTTTTCCATCTCCTTCAACCACTTCGGATGCTGGGTTTTCACCCAGCCCCGGGTCACCCAACCGGTGAACATCGCCGGAGCAGATCCCGGTGCGCCGATGGTCACCAGATAAAGATGGACGAAGAAGAAGGCAAAGATCACCACAAAGCCCAGGGCGTGGAAGACGTACATCAGTCGCAGAGTGCCGACCGCGTAGCCTTCCGGAAACCAGATGATGAGGCCGCTTGCCACCATGACCGCACCGAAAAGGGCCACCGCCAGAAAGAACATCTTCTGGCCGGGGTTGTACTTACCGACCTCCGGCACCTTGTCAACATGCCAGAGATAGCCGCCGGCCGCCATGATCCACTGCAGATCCTCGGGGAAGGAAAAGATCCCCGCTTCCCGCCACCACATGAGAATGGTGAGGACAAGGCTGATCCCGAAGAAGACCCCGCAGTAATTGTGGAGGATTTTCACATTTTCCATACCGCCGACCAGAGAACCAACGACGTTCAGGCTGTGGTACATCATCGCCATTCCGGTAATGCACAAAAATAGACAAGAGAGGGCGACACACCAGTGCACCACTCGCTCAAAGGGCCCTGTGGCCTTAATCATTCCTTTTTTCATGACTCTTTCCCTCCTTCACAGGTAGTTTCCTCTTCCGGGGTCTTCGGCCCGTGGGTGATATAGTGGAGGAAGGCCCCAGCCACCACAGCTCCCGCGGTGATCAGACCGGCCGGTTTCAAAATATCCTTCCAGACTATGATCGACAGCGGCATCTTCGGATCGGTTGGCAGATGCTCGTAGACCTCCGCCTTTTCCGTCAGGACATAGAGCACATGGGTGCCGTCGACGAACTTGTCACCGTAGACGCTGGCGTCGCCACCCAGTTCGGTTGCCCTCTTGTGGGCCTTGGCGAGCATGGCATCGCGATCGCCGAAGGTGATTGCTCCGGTCGGGCACGACAGAACACAGGCCGGCGGTTGATTGGCCAGGAGCCTGGTGTAGCAGAGGTCACATTTACTTATTCGGTTGGTTGCGGTATTCATCTTCGGCACCCCAAACGGGCAGGCTGGGATGCAGGCCTTGCAACCGATACACTTATGGGCTTTCAGGGCCACACTGCCGAATTCCGTATGGTACAAGGCCTCGGTAGGACAGACCTTGATGCAGGCCGCATCGGTGCAGTGCATGCAACCGTCTTTTCTGAACAGCCATTTGACGTTGCCGCCCCGGTCTTCAATCTCCTGGAAGCGAATGAGCGTCCAGGTGTTCCACTGCAGGTCGGGCGGGTTTTGGTAGCTTCCGAAGTTGTTGGTCTTCGAAGCCGGCATTTCATTCCACTGCTTACAGGCGACCTGACAACCGCGACAAGCGGTACAGCGCGAGAGATCGATCAGTTTTATAAGTTCTTGTTTCATCGTTTCACCCCCTTAAGCCTTTCTGATATTGACCATGAACGCCTTATACTCGGGACAGAAAGTATTAGGGCAACCCACGGAGGGTGTCAGGTGATTGACCGAAGCATCAGCAGCTCCGTCCGGCCAGCGCCAGCCGTAGTTGAACGGAATACCCACCTCATGCACGGTCTTTCCTTCGACCTGGAAAGGTTTCATGCGTTTAGTTACCATGGCGACAACTGGAATCTCGCCCCTCACCGAGGAAACCTTGACCTTCTCGCCATTTTTGATGCCGAGTTTCTGAGCCAAAACCTCGCTTATCTCCATATAGGCCTCGGGCATCATCTCCAGAAGCCAAGGTTGCCAGCGGGTGAAACCGGTACACCAGTGTTCTGTGCACGAATAGGTAGTGCAGACATAGGGGAATTTTTCATCGGCATTCGCCACCTTGTCCAGATCACTCTTGAAGATAGTAATTGTTGGGTTGACCAGTTGCGGGGAGAAGGGGTTTTTGGCAAGAGGTCCTTCCAGAGGTTCATAATGCTCGGGGAAGGGGCCTTCGACCATGCCGGCGCCAAAGATGGCACCGACACCGTCAGCCTTCATGATGAAGGGGTATTTACCCTTTTCCTTGTCGCCGAGTGGCGGCCACGGACCATCGGCGACGTCACCGACCCATTTGTCGCCTACCCATTCGAGGAGTTTCATCTTCGGGTTGTAGGGTTTGCCGTTCAGATCGCAGGAAGCGCGGTTGTAGATGATGCGGCGGTTGAGCGGCCAGGCGTAGGACCAGTCGGCAAAGAGGCCGAGACCGGTCGGATCTTCCTTGCCCCGCTTCATCATCTTATTGACGCCCTTCTGCTCAAAACTCCCTGACATCAACCAGTTGCCGCTAGAGGTGGAGCCATCGGCCATGAGTTTAGCGAAGGTCGGCACCAGTTCGCCTTTCAGATTCACCTCTTTCGGCGCCTTGCCGGTCGGGTCCTCAATGGTCACATCCTTGGTATAATGGCCATTGATGATCTTCGAGGCCTTGAGGACATCGAACTTGCCCCAGGCGTCTTTATAATCCCATTTCAGGTTGAGAAGCTGTTCCGGACAGGCTCCGCCCTCTTTCTGGTACAGATCGCGCAGGGCATCGATGATGCGCATGGTGATATCGCCGTCGGACAGGGCATCACCCGGTGGATTGGCGGCCTTGTAGCGCCACTGCACCCAGCGGCCGGAGTTACTCTGACTGCCTTCTTTTTCCATGCTGGCCGCCGCGGGCAGGAGGAAGACCTCGGTATCGACGGTCTTCGGATCGACGCCGGGCGCCTTCCAGAACGAAGCGGTTTCGTTGTCGAAGATATTGACGTTGACCAGCCACTTCAGTTTCTGCAAGCCTTTGCGGACCTTGGTGCTGTTCGGCGAACTCACCGCGATATTGCTACCGTAAGCGAAAAAGCCTTTGATTTTGCCGGCATACATGCTGTCGATGGTATGCAGGATGGAGTAGTGCTTGCCATCGTCCATCTTCGGCAGCCAGGAGTAACCAAATTCGTTCTCGGCGGTCGCCTTGTCGCCCCACATCGCCTTCAGGAAACTGACCGTATACTTCGGATAGTTTTGATACCAGTTGGCCGATTGCGGGTCGGTCGACTTGGAGGTGTATTTGTCGTTATACTTCTGCAGGGTATCGATCGAGCCGCTGGGCATCTTCAGGTAGCCCGGCAGGATATTGTAGAGAATGGCATGGTCGGTCGAGCCCTGGACGTTCGGCTCACCGCGCAGGGCGTTGATGCCGCCGCCGCAGATCCCCATATTGCCAAGGAGCAGCTGGATGATCGACATGGTGCGGATATTCTGGCTGCCGGTGGTATGGTGGGTCCAGCCGAGGGCGTAGCATTCGGTACCGGCCTTGTCCTTGGCGCCGGTGGCACCGTACTCTTGGTAGACCTTAAGGAGATTTTCCTTGGAAACGCCGGTAATCGAGGAGACCTGATCGAGAGTGTAGCGCTCATAATGCTTTTTCAGCATCTGATAGACGCAGCGGGGATTCTCCAGGGTATAATCGCGGACCGGGATGCCCTTCTCGTCTTTTTCGACGGTCCAGGTATCTTTATTGTAACTGCGTTTCTCCTGGTTATAGCCGGAGAACAGGCCATCCTTGAAGTCGTAACCGGAACTTACAATCTGCGAGGCGTTGGTGTAGTACTTGACGTATTCTTCCTGGATGAGATTATTGTCGATAATATGCTTGATCATCCCGCCGAGGAAGGCGATATCGGTACCGGAACGGAGCGGCACATGATAATCGCAACGGGCGGAGGTGCGGGTATAGCGTGGGTCGACATGGATGATCTTCGCGCCCCGATCCTTTGCCCGCATGATCCATTTGAAGGCGATCGGATGGTTTTCGGCGGCATTGCTGCCCATGATAAGAATACAGTCACTGTTCTTTAAATCGATATAATGGTTCGTCATCGAACCTCGGCCAAACGACTCTCCCAGAGCCGCTACGGAGGGGCTGTGTCAGACCCGGGCCTGGTGATCGATGTTGACGAGCCCCATCGCCCGGCAGGCGACGGAGAGCGTCCAGCATTCCTCGTTGCCGATATTCGAGGAGCCGTAGTGGCCGATGGATTCTAACCGGTTAACCACTTCGCCTTTGTCGTTTTTGGTTATAAAATCGGCATCGCGGGTGTCTTTCACCAGACGGGCGATACGCTGCAGGGTCCAGTTCCAATCTTTCTCTTCCCATTTGTCGCTCTTTGGCGCCCGGTAAAGCACCTTGCGCAACCGATGGCTGTTGACCTCGGTTAGGCCAAAGAGTCCTGCGCCCTTGGCACAGAGCGAACCCTCGTTGATCGGATGATCCGGGTCTCCTTCGATATTGAAGATCTTGCCGGTCAGCCGGTCGGTGCTGCAGATGAGGCCGCAACCGACGGAACAGTAACAACAAATTGTTGTCGTCTGTTTAGCCGTCCGTATCCGGTCCATCTTGCCGAGTCCGGCAGCATGGGCCTTCAAGGCGGTGAGGTCCAGCCCGAGCGAGGACAGGGCCAACCCTGAGCCGATCGCACCGGACATGGACAGAAATCTCCTCCTGGTGATTTTCATACGTTCTCCTTTTTGCTGAGGTTAGTGAATTCTCCGTGGAGTAGGGCACGGCTGTGCACCTCCTGTGCCAATAGGTGCAGATGTATAGCACCTTTGATTTTGCGAACAACACATTTCCTTTAGATAGCAAAGAACGACTTATTCAGACATGTGCTTGATTTATTTAGATTTTATGTAAGTAAATTGATTACCTCTTTGTAGGCAAACAGATTACATGCGCCTAGGTTTCCTGACTACAGAATACTTGGCCTGTTATGGAGGTGGGAGAAAACGAACTCTTATCGGCTGAACGATTATTTTGCAGGACGTTGATCCGGAAAAAATAACTCAAGAAAACGTCTATTGGCAAAAAACTCTATCTCATCGGTATTATTATTATTCATTATTTTCGTTCAAGCAGATTCCGCGCCGTACTGATCTCCACATAGGAGGCCCCGTAGGCGGAACCGAAATTGCCGGCAAGCACCGTGATAAGACTCTCCTCGTCGAAATGTTTCTCCGCCAGCAGCCGGTTGAGTGCCGTCCGTAAAAACTCGTGGGAAGAGATGTCGGTCGGCATAAAAGAGGCGTAAACGCCGTAGGACAGAGCCAGTTCCCGCATTACCCGCTGGCTGTAGCACTGGGCAAAGATCGGGTTTTCGCCCCGGTAGGCAACCAGGCTGAGAATGGTCTTGCCGCTGATCGAATCGGCTATCAGGGCCTTGGTCGAAAGCCGCAGAGACGCCTTGACTGCTGCCTTGGCAAGATAACTGGTGACGCTGTGCTCGGCTTCGTACGGCGAGTCGGTGAAGGTACTGAGGCTGGACTCGATCTCTTCGGCGATTTTCGTCATCATTTGCACCGATTCGAGCGGATATTTGCCAAAGGCGGTTTCGCCCGAGAGCATGATCGCATCGGTTCGGTCAAGGCAGGCGTTGGCGACGTCGGAGACCTCGGCCCGGGTCGGCCGAGGTGACTTGATCATCGACTGGAGCATTTGGGTGGCAATGATCACCGGTTTCCGTCGTTCAATGCATTTTCGCACCAGCTTTTTCTGGATAATGGGGATCCTTTCGGCAGGGATCTCGATGGCCAGATCGCCGCGGGCGACCATCACGCCATAAACGTGATCAAGGATCTCGTCGATATTGTCCACCCCTTGCTGGTTTTCTATCTTGGCGATAATCTTGATCGGACTTCTCTTGGCGTCGAGGATCTCCTGGATGGCTAGGACATCTTCCTTGTTGCGCACGAAGGAATGGGCGATGAAGTCAATCTCCTGCTCGGCGGCAAAGGCAACGAAAGCCCGATCTTTTTCGGTGAGGGAAGGGAGATTTTTTATCTTGACCGAGGGCAGATTGATACTTTTCTTGCCTTTGATCGAGCCGTCGTTTTTCACCTCGCACAGCAGCTTAAAGGGGTCTTTCTCTCGCACCTCCAGCTCTATCTCTCCGTCATCAATGAGGATCTTGTCTCCAACCGACAGTTCTTCGACAAAATGGTCGTAGGTCAGGCAGATATTTCCCGGCGTACATTCGCCATTTTTATCGCCGGTGACGTACACCATATCGCCGGCCACAACCGGGATATCGGCCTTGGCCAGGGTGGTTCTGATTTCCGGCCCCTTGGTGTCGATGATGATGGCGATCCGGTTGCTTACCTTTCGTACATTCTTGATAACCGCCAGGGCGTCTTCAGGCACCTGATGGGCGGTATTCAACCTGACCACGTCCATCCCGGCATGATGCATGCGGGTGAGAAAGGGGACATCGCACATCTGGTTGGAAATCGTCGCAATGATTTTCGTTTTTTTCATAGGGATCAAAGCACCGGTTTATCTCCCTTCGTTTCCAGGAGAATAATATCGACCCTGCGGTTTTTTTTACGACCTGCTTCAGTGTCATTACTGGCAATCGGTCGGTATTGGCCGTACCCGGCGATGGAGATATTCACCGGGGAAAAGTCATAGTTTGTAAGAAAAATCCGCATGATATTTGTCGCCCGGTCGAGCGACAGATCCCAATTGGTTTTATAACGGGCTGTTGATATCGGCAAGTTGTCGGTGTGCCCTTCAATGCGTATCTGCTGATTGCCGATGGAAGATATCGCTCCGGCAATTATACCTATCAAAGGCAGCGATTCCGGTTTAAGAGTTGCACTGCCCGGTTCGAAATAGATATCTTCTTCCAAGCGAATCGCCAGCCCGCGCGAAGATTCTTCGACCACGACATCGCCGACAATCTGCAGAGGTTTTAAGGAAACTTTAATCATTTTTTTGAGTTCCTGAAAATCGCCGGCACGACCTTGCGACTTCTTCCCTGCATCCGAGGCATTCTTGCCTTTCTCGGCATCTTCCTGTATTCGCTGATTTTTCGGAGGTGCCGGCACAATTTCCAAGGACGGAATAGCCTTAATCTCAGTGCTGGGAAGGAGATTAGAACTGCTGGTGCCGGCTCCGGCGGTGATCCCGAAGGCACTGCGATACGAGGCGGCTACCATATCCACCTTCTTCTTATCGGTTTGTGACATTGCATAGAGGGTAACAAAGACAGCAAACAGCAGGGTGATAAAATCAGCGTAAGAGACCAACCATCTTTCGTGATTAGCAGCTTTTTCGGGAGCTTTCTTTCTTGCCATTGTTTCGACCTCCTATTGAGCCTCGTCAGCGTTCGCGGAATGCCCGCCTCCGGGAAGGAAGGATTTGAGCCGTTCTTCAATGAATCGCGGATTACTTCCTTGCTGGATACCGATAATCCCGGCGGTAAGCATTTCTCGTCGCTGCAATTCATTTTTTATGCGCATTTTGATTTTGGTGGCAAACGGCAGGCAGATAATATTGGCAGTCACCAGTCCATAGATGGTCGCTACGAAGGCCACAGCTATGCCTTCCCCAAGCTTTGAGGTGTCTGAAAGATTACTCATGACGTGAATAAGACCGAGAACGGCGCCGATAATACCTATGGTCGGCGCATAGCCGCCTGCAGCCTCAAAAAATTCGGCACTCATCTTCGCATGTTCCTCGTAGGTGGCTAAATCAATCTCGAGGATGTCCTGCACATCCTTTGGCTCAACGCCATCAACACAGAGCGTCAGAGCTTTTCTGAGGAAAAGTTCCTTGGAATTTTTTGAGTCTTCTTCGAGAGAGAGAATCCCGTTTTTCCGGGCCCTGTTGGCAAGTTCTAAGATGACAGGGATTATTGCTTCCGGTTGCTCCGGAGCGGAAAAAAGGAGTTTCAAGTCTTTCACGGCCTGCATAGCCGAACTCATCGGAAAGCTGATAAATGCAGCGCCAAAGGTGCCCCCGAGAACGATTATTGCTGCCGTCGGCTGGATGAGCGAATTAAAATGCAGACCTTCCAGTACAGCTCCGCCGAGAATTGCTCCGAGGGCGAGCACCAAGCCGATAATTGTTGCGATATCCATACATTAAAAAACTAAAGAGGTTAAGCCATCGGCAAATACCAACATGGCCGGAGAGTTTGTTTTTCGTCACCTATCATCTACCGAAAGCGGCGCTGAGTTGAGCAAGCCGCTCGGATTTTCTAAACGATTCAGTATCGTAACCCGAAATTCAATTATTTTACCAATTATTTCCGACGCCTTTTCGCGCACCAGATAATGGTCGCCATTGACCAGGCCAATAACCGTATCAGGGGTTTCCTCAATGCTTTTCATCAGATCTGGGTTGAGATAGATCTCTTTTTTATTTAGGCGGGTAAGTTTGATCATGATCGATATGGCGACCGGTAATTGCCGATTATTCCAGCGTTTCCAGGTTCTTGGCCTTGCAGCAAGATTGCCGGAGACTCCGTATTTTGCAGGAGGCTCCGTATTGTAAATGAATTATAGGTGAAAGGACCTGTCTCGTACAAGGGTCAATTGAAAAAATCCTCTTTATCAAGGTGATGGAAAAAGGTAATTTGAATTATAATGTGGCTCTTAAGAGATAATCTCACCCGCGCTTACCCCACCGCCTTTTTTAAGGAGGTTCTTTCTATGCCGAGAGCAAAGAAGGAAAACAAGCCCGTATCA
>CAIQWD010000084.1 GCA_903875445.1 uncultured delta proteobacterium
AAAACCTTATCTTACGACATGCCAAGATAAGCCTTCTGCACCGCCTTGTTATTTCTGAGCTGCGCGGCCGAATCGGTAACGGTGATCTCGCCGGTCTGGAGAACATAGCCGCGGTGAGCGATGGACAGGGCCATGAGGGCGTTCTGTTCCACGAGGAGGATGGTGGTGCCCTGCTCGTTCAGTTTTTTGATGATATCAAAAATCAGTTCAACAAGGATCGGTGCCAGGCCCATCGACGGTTCATCGAGCATGAGAAGACGCGGGCTGAGCATGAGACCGCGGGCGATCGCCAGCATCTGCTGCTCCCCGCCGGAAAGCGTGCCGCCGAACTGATCGATCCGTTCCTTTAAGCGGGGAAAGAGGGCAAAGCCATTGGCCATCCGCTCTTCGATCAGATCCGCGTCGCCGACCGTAAAGGCGCCCATCTCCAGGTTCTCCTTGACCGTCAGTGTCGGGAAGATGCCCCGGCCCTCGGGTACGTGCACCATGCCCTGGTAGACGATCTCATGCGGCTCCATTTTGGAAATATCTTTGCCGTCAAAGACAATCCGTCCCTTCTTCGGATGCATCATGCCGGAAATGGTTCTGAGCGCCGTGCTCTTGCCGGCACCGTTCGAGCCGATCAGGGTCACTATCTCCCCCTCGTTGACCGTAACGGATATCCCCTTCAATGCATGAATATGGCCGTAATAACTATGGATATTGTCAATCGTCAGAAGGCTCATTGCATTTTCTCCTCATGCTGTCCGGCAACCGCCCCACGACCAAGGTAGGCCTCGATAACCCGGGTGTTGTTGCGTATTTCCGCAGGCGTCCCCTGGGCGATTTTCACCCCGTAATCCATGACGCAGATATCCTCGGAGATGTTCATGACCACCCGCATATCGTGTTCGATCAGGAGGATGGTAATACCCATTTTGTCCCGGATATTCCGAAACAGCTGGATGATATCCTCGGTTTCCTGGGGATTCATGCCGGCAGCCGGTTCGTCAAGGAGGAGCAATTGCGGGTCGGCGGCCAGAGCCCGGGCAATTTCCAAGCGCCGCTGCGCCCCATAAGGGAGATTCTTGGCCAGTTCATTTTCACCGGTTTGCAGACCGACATACTTCATCAACCGTAAGGCCTTCTGCTCCGCTGCCTTTTCCTCTTTCTTGAAAGATTCCAATCTGAACAAGATTGCCAGGGCGGATTGTTTATAATGAATATGCATCCCTACCATGATATTCTCAATGACCGTCATGTCGGGGAAAAGACGAATGTTCTGGAAGGTGCGGGCAATTCCACGGGCAGCTATCTGATCCGGCCTGAGCCCGAGAAGTGATTTGCCGCCAAAGGTGATTGAGCCGCTATCCGGTTTGTAGATCCCGGTGAGGGTATTGAAAAATGACGTTTTACCGGCGCCGTTCGGGCCGATGATCGAAACTATCCGGCCCTTTTCCAGAGAAAAGGTGACGTCGCTGATCGCCTTCAGGCCACCAAAGGTCTTGGTGATATTTGCAATTTCAAGTAATGCCATTGGCAGGTCTCCTTATTTACCGTCTTCCGGGGCCACTTCGCGTTTACGCCGTTTGGCGGGAATGAGACCACCGGGCCGGAAGATCATCATGAGAATCAGAATGAGACCGAAAAGCAGTTTCTGATATTTCGCCGGATCGAGTTGGGTAGACAGATTCTTCCAGGCAAAATTGATGACCGGAATCACCGCATCACTCTGGCGCAGGTCATTGAGGTACAGGGAAAAACCCTGAAGCACCTGAAGGTTGAGGATGGTCACCGTCGCCGCCCCGAGAATAACCCCGGGAATACTGCCGGAACCGCCGAGAATAACCATCGACAAAACCCCGATCGACTGCATGAAGGAAAAGGATTCCGGGCTGATAAAGGTTCGGCTGGCGGCGAGCAGTACGCCCATGACCCCGGCGAAAGAGGCACCGACGGCAAAGGCGGTCAGTTTCATGCGTACCAATGGGATGCCCTGGGCAATGGCCGCGGTTTCATCCTCGCGCACCGCTGTCCAGGCGCGGCCGAGTTTCGAGTCGTCGAGACGTCTGGTGACAAAGACGATGATGATGATCACCAGCAAAGCGAAGAGATAAAACATCAGGTTATACATATCCGCTCGACTCACCGGATGGCCTATCAAGGGGCTGAAAACAGTATTGAACCAATCGACCGCAAACTCCGGCATGGTGGGTCGCTGGATCGGGGTGATGCCCTGCGGGCCGTTGGTGATATTGAGAGGTTTGTCGAGGTTGTTGGCAAGAACCCGGATAACCTCTCCGAAACCCAAGGTGACGATGGCCAGGTAATCGCCCTTCAGTCTGAGTACCGGCATACCGAGGAGAATCCCAACCATGGCGGCGATGATGACGCCGACCAGAAGAAACATATAAAAGGCATCACCCGGCAGAAGAAACGGCAGGCCAGACGGCTGGGTGCCGGGTGCATAGTGCAGCACGTAGAATTGCTGCGAGCCGAAAAAGGCCCAGAGATAGGCGCCCACCGCATAAAAGGCGACATAGCCGAGATCGAGCAGGCCGGCAAAGCCGACGACGATATTGAGACCAAGGGCCAGGGCGGCAAAGACGCTGATCTGGAAGATTACCTCCAGATAAAAGATATTCCGGACACCGATTATCGGGATGATGACAAGCGCCAGCAGCGCCCCGATAAACAGCTTGAAGCGCGCATCGGCCCGGAAAAAGTAGAGTGACAGAAACGAAGTGATAAGTACCAGAAAGGCCAGATTCGAGCGCGGCTGGGTATAGACCAGGAAGGTCCCGGCCATGATGTGGCCGACGATGAAAAGATACGCCAAGGGCCCCTGGTTTACTTTATCGAGCAATTCCTTAAAATACGACGAAACCATGAGAATCTCCTATGCTTTCTGGCCGACATTTTTACCCATCAACCCTTGTGGCCTAAAAATCAGCACAAGGATGAGGATACTGAAGGCGAAGATATCCTTGTATTCCGAACCTGCCGCACCCGCCGTGAAGATGCCCATATAGGAGCCGGCAAAGGTCTCCAGCATGCCAAGGATAATCCCGCCGAGGAGTGCCCCGGTCATATTGCCGATGCCGCCGAGAACCGCGGCGGTAAACGCCTTCAACCCCGGGAAAAAGCCGACAAAGGGATCGATCCTGGTGAACTTCAGGGCATAGAGCACGCCTGCCGCTCCGCCGAGCAATCCGCCGACGAGAAAGGTCAGGGAGATGATTCGGTTGACGTTGAT
>CAIQWD010000085.1 GCA_903875445.1 uncultured delta proteobacterium
CCGAGCACGGTGCCTATATCGGTGACCTGTTCATGAGTATCATCCACACCTGTGCTCTCGCCAAGATCAATCCCTTCGATTATCTCACGGCTCTGCAGAAAAACACCTCAGCTCTGTTTGCCAATCCGTCTCGTTGGCTGCCCTGGAATTATAAGGAAAACTTCACATCTCCCGCTTGTTGAGCGAGATCCAGCACCAACTCCCCCACCGGACTTTACCAGCTATTGTACCTTCATGATAGGCAGGCTTGCCGAAAGGACACGAATAATCGTAACTGAAATAGTGTTTGTAAAAGTCTCGAAGAGTAGCGGTCGCATCTTTTGGCTCTGCCAACACGGTAGAACTGAAGAAGGAGCATAAAGCTATGATTAAAATTGCCGGTATTTTTGTATTAAGCATGGGGTTATTCTACGCATTAGAACTTATGGTAAGCGGCTGCGGCCACCAACCTGCCCTTGAAAATTCAAGCCCGTTCCCGCCGTCCGCTTTAACCAATTGGTTAGCGATTGGACTAGTTGGATTTGCTTCTGTTAGCCGTAATATCAATCCCTCTATCATTTGGCCTCCAATCCTGATACATAGAATCAAGGGCGTACCAGATTTGGTGAATTTTTTCCGCTATTTTTCTTCCCGTACGGTTTGTGATGCGCTTCATAGTTGCCTCCAGTCTTGCCGGGGGCTCAAACGGAACTGTCCGATGTAGCTTCTCCCAGTTTGCACGTTGGTTGGAATACAATTCTTCAAATTTGACTATTTCTTTACGAACCCATAGCCACTCGCCATGATGCTCTTTTGGCAGGTGCTCCTCAAAGATTGGATACAGTGGGCCATTAAATACAACCAACAACCTCGAACGAACATCCCCGCCACCTACTGCAAGACAGTATATAGCCTCAGAAAATTTCTGGTGTGCATAAAAATATGGAAACATACTCTGCCTTTTGATTCGTGAAGTTAACAAATAACGTCGATGAGTAACCTTGGGTAAAACCAAACGAAACCTCACTTTGCTAGAAAACATTGCTCTATGTGATAGTTAACGTTGTTAGCTAACGCCTATTTTAACCTGCAGCACCAATTATATGACAGGAAAAGCAACCGCGCTGCTCGCGGTCAGGCTGAAAATTTTGTTCGGCTATTTTTCTTTATAGATTTTCTTATTGTCTCAATATCAATAGGAGGATTTCTCCTATGAATAACAGCATGACAGTTAGGGCAAACAGGAATTAAATCGGCTAACGGATCAACTTGATAACCTTCGCCAATTTGAGCCAAAGGGGTTAAATGATGAATATGAATAATGCCTTCACCAAGACTTCCATAAGTGTTTTCAAAATCAAATTCACATAGTTGGCAAATACAGCCATAATGGGCAATGCAAATTTTTCTAGCTGTAGCATTTCGTTCGTATACATTAACAGATATGGTCTTTGATGCCCCTTCAACCAACGGAATGAGAGATTGTGGTATTTCCTCCGGAAGATGACTCTCATTTTCCAGTTTCTTTTCTTCTTTTTTCTTTTCTGACAGTGGGTATGCGTTTGTAATAAGAAGATTAGCGACCGCAGGCAGTAACTCTATGTTCTTTATCTCTATAAAATATGGGAATTCTTTATCCCATCCCTTTTCTACTTTGGGGCGCACATGAACAGAAAGTTGTTTCTGAAGGGCAGGTGCAACCGAAACGTCCCCCCTGAAGTAGACCCGAATAAAGCCCCCGACCGATCTATGATAAACATACGCGAATCTATTTTTGCCGGGCACATAAAGCGCACAAGTATCTTTCGACTCGCTTCGGACTACATCTGGCAAAAAATGTTGTAGCTCTTCGACAAGCCTATGGCATAAATGTTGTGATTCTTTGCTGGCATTATTATGACTTGGCATTTTTTATCTCAGCCAAACAAGTTACTCTCTAGTTTTTCAGCTATCTCCAACCACTCACAAGTCTTGGCAGACCAAAGTGGCCGTTAGCAGACTGTATCTAACTGGTTACCCGCATATTTAAGGGATATCTTGAAGCCTGCTACCATCCCATGATCAATTTGCCAACATATCTTGCAGCTCATTACACTCATTTTCTTACAGCGAGTAGCAGAACCGAGTCAACATCGTTTCTATCTGAAATGGTAACGCTATTATTATGATTTCTGCACTAAATATTCATATAAATGGAGTGAAACCGATGTCCTTTCAGCTTTTTTGATAATTCTTCAAAAAATTCCGGCAGCCCTTGATGCTGGAATAGGCAAGAAGGTGTCCCGTATTTAAAGGAGTTTATCTCTTGTCCGGAAATGGTAATATTAAAACGTAAGCAGTCGATAACGAAATATTACTATTTGTTCCTTGCAGGTGCTGGTAACGACATCCGGCAAGGCAAGAGGAGTGGGGTATATGGACGAGAAAACGACACCTTTTTTTCATTTACAATATTCCGAGGAGACCACCGCCGATCTGCGTGGCAGGCAGTCGGTGCGGACGACCTTCAAGCTGTCGGAAAGATCTATCGATGCCCTCAGTATTCTTGCCGGCCAGCTTGGCATAAAACAAAAATCGCTTTTTGATCATCTGATTGAGGATACCCAGGCTTTGCGGATGATCGCCAGCGAATTTGCCAATGTCGGTCAGGCCGCCCAGCGGGTGGCAAAAACCTATGTGATATCCAGGAAGACCCTGGAAAACCTGGAAAGGGTTTCGGAGCAGTACAATACCCCGCGCGATGCCTTGGTTGAGTATTCGATCGAACGGATTTTGCCCCTCTTGGTCCGGGAAAAGGAAAAACACAGCAAGCGGAAAATGTTGGTGGAAGAACTCCAGGAATATCTGCACCAGGGCACGGCACTCCTGGCTCAGGCGGAAAACGACCTTGGTCGGGACGACCCGGTGTTTCTCGAAATCCTCGCCATGATACGGTCGGTAAACACCTGCTGCCACGAGCTTGAGCAGTGTGTGCTGCGCGGCAATAAGATCGAGAATTTTTAATCCCATTATCGGAGTTGGTAGAGTTTCTTGATACCCTGCCGGTTTTGGTAAAGAACTGAAATAGTCTTGCAAAAGATTCAGTAAAATGATAGGTGATAGTTCAGTAGTTTGTGTGGTTGAGGGTCTTTTCCGCCTTCTTTTCATTGCACCGCTCACTTTTGGAGGGATGTATGAATTATCCGCGCCTATCATTGTTGTTCCTGCTTCTCCTCGCCGGTTGTATCACCAACACCCTGCCGCCTGTTACCTTCACTGCACCTCAAGAGAAAATCGATTATCAGACCGAGGTGCAACCGATCCTGGTTAAGCGCTGCGTCGTCTGCCACAGCTGTTACAATTCTCCCTGCCAGCTGAAACTCGATTCCTTTGAAGGCCTTGAACGTGGTGCCAGCAAGCAGGCGGTTTACAACGCCAACCGCTTGCAAACCATGGAGCCGACACGGTTGTTTATGGATGCCCACAGTGTTTCCGAATGGCGCAGTAAAGGATTTCATGGCGTGACTAACAACACGGCGGGGTGTGGGCAGAACAATTCCATACTCCTTACGCTTCTCGAACACAAAAAAAATAATGGAATAAAAGATGGTGATGCTTTCAAACCGGAAGAGGATGTATGGACCTGTGCCAATTCAGAAAGTGAACTTGGCGAGTATCTCAGCAAACACCCAAACCGGGGAATGCCCTATGGATTCCCGCCGCTGAAACCGGATGAATTTGACAAAATTGCCGGCTGGCTGGCCCAAGGCGCTGCCGGACCGGAAGGAGTTGAAAAGGCGGTTCTCATGCAGATCCCCCCGGAGGATCAGGAAAAGATCGAGCAATGGGAAAACTTCTTTAATAAGACCGATGCCAAACACGCGATGACCGCCAGGTATCTCTATGAACATCTCTTTCTTGCGCACATCAAGTTTTCCACCAAGTCGAATATTTTTTATGAATTGGTCCGCTCCCGCACTCCGTCCGGGGCACCGGTAAAGGTAATCGCCACCACCCTTCCCTATGACGATCCGGGGGAAAAGCAATTTTATTATAGGTTCCGAAAAATCCATTCAACCATCGTCCATAAGACGCATATGGTCTTTGAACTTTCGGACCAGCAGTATCAGAGATTTCACGATTTGTTCATCACGCCGAAGTGGCTGCTTCCGGAAGAACGTATCGGCTATGATCCTAAAATCAGCGCTAATCCTTTCAAGGCCTTCGAGCAGATTCCGACTCGTTCGCGTTACCAGTTTCTCCTCGATAATATCCACTATATTATCATGACCTTCATCCGCGGGCCGGTATGCAAAGGACAGGTTGCTCTCGATGTTGTGCAGGATCATTTCTGGGTGGTATTTCTTGATCCGGAGTATGATCTGAGCGTACAGAATCCGGGGTTTTTGCGGACCTATGGTGAGTTACTGGAAATGCCTCTCATGAAGGAAAATTTCTTTGGTTTATTTTTAGCGACCATCAAGCGAGAGTATCGCAAAAAATCGACGGAATTTGCCCAAAAAAGGCAGGAGTACTACGCAGCCCATTATCGGTATCAGGAACCGGGTGCGTGTGCAATCTGGCCAGGCAGGACACCCAAGGAGGCAACCTGTGCAGTTAAGCCCGAGAGGAAAGACTGGCGCGAGGGCAAAAGTAAGGACAGCCCGCTCCTGACCGTGTTCCGCCATTTTGACAGCGCTTCCGTTGAGGCAGGGCCACAGGGAAACCTGCCCGACACCATTTGGGTGATGGACTATCCCCTGGTCGAGCGCATCTATTACTCGCTGGTAGCCGGGTTCAACGTCTTTGGGCATAAGATGCATCAGGGTTCCATTCGCGTCTATATGGATGAGTTACGCCAGGAGGGAGAGACATATTTCATCGATTTTATGCCGAAAAATCGTCGCTATGCAATGATGAAGGAGTGGTATGGGGGGATGGATCTGGAGCAGGTGAGTATCAATTATTCCATGTCGGATCTGGAGGCCGGCTTTGTCTTTACAACCGGTGAGCCGAAAAGGGAATTCGTTGAATACCTGGTGGACGAACACTTTAGCCCGGAGACGGGGATGCACTTTGATCGGAATTATCTCCGGGCCGGCGAGGAGTATCCGGAGTTGCTTGCCAAATATTCTAATATAGAGGAATATTACAAAGGATTCCAGGCTGTTTCGAAACCCGGAACGGCTTTCTTAAGAAAGGTTGCCGATCACAACGCCAACCTTGCTTATTTACGCATCATAAAGGGTGCAGAAAAATCCGATAAGGATCTTTTTTTCTCGGTGGTTGTCAATCGTTGGCATGACGATGTCACCACCCTTTATGAAGAGGATTTGCGTTTACGGCCGGAATTGGACAGTGCGGCATTTATCGAAGGTTTTATCGGCTCCTATCCCAACTATTTTTTTGAGGTACATGAAAGCGAACTTCCAGAGTTTTTCACGATGCTCAAGACCTACGACGGTTCTAAGGAATCCCTGGCCTTACTCGATAAATTCGGGGTGAATCGAGCGAAAAAGGAGTTCTGGACGGAATATGACGAGTTCCAGGATAAGTTTAATAAATCGGACCCGGTGCAGGCAGGGATTTTTGATCTGAATCGCTACTACTATCGGGCGATGCTTGATAAATAAAACCCGATCTGCGGTTGGGAGGATTGACCGGGCTGAGGTCCCGCCGGGACAGCTCAACTAACCGGAGGCGGAGCGGGGAAAGGTGTTGTTACCAGTTCGACACGATTTCGGCCGCCCGCCTTGGCCTGGTAGAGCGCCTCATCGGCTTTTTTGATCAATTCTCCGGCATTGTGAAAATCAGGGCACCAGCTGGCGACTCCGATGCTGACGGTAAGGCGAATTTTCAGGTTGTCGGAGATACGGATGTCATGGTTTTCCACGGTTCTGCGCAGCCGTTCGGCAAGTTGACAGGTGTCGGCGGTGCCGCTTCTCGCGCTGATTACCAGGAATTCCTCACCTCCCCATCTGCTGACCATGTCGTAACTTCGGGCCTTTTCCTCAAGAAGTCTGGTTATTTGCCTGAGCACCGAGTCGCCGCTATCATGACCGTAGGTGTCATTGATCTGTTTAAAATGATCAATGTCGATCATCAGGCAGGACAGGGGTTCGCCGTAACGCTGCACCTCGGCAACGAGATTTTTCAGCCTCTGCAGAGCACTTCGACGATTGGGCAATCCGGTGAGAAAGTCGGTCATTGCCATATTCTGCAGCTTCCGATTGGTGGAGGCCAGTTTGGCGGCATAGCGGCGGATCACCTCACGGTCATTGGAGATAGTTTGTTGCGAGCGGATGAGCCGTTCGCCGCTGGAGATTCGCGCCTGGAGTACCTTGGCGGTGAAGGGCTTAATGATATAATCGTCGGCCCCGGCGTCAAAGGCCTGGACCAGTTGATCATCCGACTCGTTAGCGGTCAGCATGATAATATACATATGCTGGGTGACGCCGGTTTTGCGGAGGATCTTACACAGGTCAATTCCGCTCAAGAGCGGCATCCGCCAGTCGGTTAGGAGCACCTGCGGGCGATGTTCCAAGGCCAGTTCCAACGCCTCCTTGCCGTCTTTGGCGAGCAGCAGGGTCCGCTGTTCGGCGCTGAGCATCTTCTCCAGGCAGAGCAGGGTTATCGGATCGTCATCGACGGCTAGAATTGTGAGGGGCTCCTGCTTGCCCGGCTCTACCGCAAGCGTTGCATCATCCATGGTTTTTATTTGGTGGTAATTCGGGCAATGCAAGGTTGAGACCTCGAAGAATTCGCTGGCGGTCTGCCAGGAGGCGACGACCTGGTCGAAAAAAGGAGCGAATTGTTCGACGGGAAGAGCCAACTCTTCCGCCTGCTGTTCCACTGTGAAAAAGGTGTCGGTCAGGGGCAGCTCAAAGAGGCAAATTTTGGCAATATGCTTGGCGAGAGTCAGAATCTTGCGAATTTTTGCGGCGGTCTGGCACAAAGGTTTGCCGTCGGCCGGATCGGCAGGCACCTGCAGCGCCCGGATAAGAGGTTTGGGGAAGTGCCAGGAGTCTAGCAGGCCGCAGGTGAGCTCGGTTGTCGTCAGCCCGAAAAGCTGCATTTCCTTGTGCTCGGCCTTCTCAGGGTGGAGGTTTTTGAGCAGTAGGTTGCCGTACTCTTCCGGAAAGGCGGTGGCCAGAGCCAAGTCGCCGATGGCGCTGAGAATGCCGTAGGTTAAGAAGAGTTGCGCATCGTTACGATGCTGAATCGCCAGCGCCCGAGCGGCGGCACCCCGGGCCAGGGATTTTTGCCAAAATCGCTGATAGTCAAAATGCGAACACTTGCCGTAGCGGTATTGGCTGAGGAGAGAGAAGATTATCGCCATATTGGCCACGGATTCCGGGCCAAGGGTGGTCAAGACCAGGGCGACCGGGTCGCCCCCGGCGGTGCTGCCGACCAGCGGGCTATTGATGTAGCGGAGCAGATCAGCCGTAAATTGGGGGTTGCCGGTAAGGATCCGGGAACAGGTTTCCGGAGAATCCTGTTGGCCATAACATTGGGCAGTGAGATCCAGAGCGAACGCCGACGGTTGCGGCAGCGATTTTGTTTTGCAAATGAGAGTAAATGCCTGGTTTGTTTCCATATCCGTTCATTTTACTGGCTGTCGGCAGGAGCTGGTGGGGCACATGATAATTTTCATTGTACCTGTAACTATAGCAGAAAACATCGGCTATTTGCCAAAAAACTTTACACTGCACCTACCTTCCGGGCTTAGCACAGCAGCAAGGTAGGCGCGAGGGGATCTTGATCGGGTGAAACCGGCAGCAAAGGGGAAGTAACCGTTTTCATCGGTGGTTCATCTGTTAACTTCAAATATTCAGAACAGTATGGTATGATCGCGGTTTTGATTGGAAACCGGAATTTTACCGAGGAATCTGGATGGGTATACAGGTCGAATTAAGTCAGTGGCTGGGGCAGGTGGCGGACATCTTGCCGTTCGGATATGCCTTTGGCGCCGGAATGGTGTCGGCGGTTAATCCCTGCGGTTTTGCTTTGCTTCCGGTCTATCTGACGCTCTATCTGGGAGCGGATGATAGCCGGTTTCGCGATCAATCCCTGTTTCTCAGGCTGTTGAAGGCCTTTTGGATAGCCTTGGCGGTGGCCTCCGGTTTCGCCCTGCTTTTTGGCGTCGTTGGGGTTATTGTCTCGGCCGGAGGAACCTTTCTGATGGAGATAATGCCCTGGCTTACCGTTGTCGTCGGCTTAGCCTTGATGCTCCTAGGGGGCTGGATGCTCCTCGGCAATACCCTGTCGTTCCACTTTATCCTTAAGTTTGCCGGGAAAATCGGTGATCCGCGGGAAATGTCCGTTCTCGGTTTTTTTCTTTTCGGCGTAGCCTTCGGGGCGACTTCACTCGGTTGCACCTTGCCGATTTTTCTAATGGTTGTCGGCAGTTCGGTGACAGCCGGAGATTTTACCACGGGTTTTTTCCAGTTCCTCAGTTATATTCTTGGAATGGGCAGTGTCCTGCAGATCCTCACTCTCGGCATCGCCGTGGTGAAAGAAGGCGTTGTCGTCGGGGCTCTGCGGCGGGTCCTGCCCTATGTCCAAAAGGTCTCTGCCCTGCTGCTCCTTGGCGCCGGGGGATATATTATTTTTTTCTGGTTGTCCAGCGGCCTGCTCCTGGGATAACTCTTCTTTTACACCCGGATCCGCCACCTTTGACCTCGGTTTGACGAGGCTTCCGGCTCCCGGCGGGAGGTTTGATGAACAAATACAGCGGCGTGCTGGCCGCGATCGGAGCCTATATCCTCTGGGGGGTGCTGCCTGCCTACTGGAAGCTGTTACGCGGGGTGCCGGCCTACGAAATTCTCAGCCACCGGATGGTTTGGTCGCTCCTCTTGACCATGGGGCTCATTGTCCTGCTTGGGCGCAAGGATGCCTTTTTCCGGGCGGCGAGGGAGAAGAAAAACCTCATCACCTTTTCAACCACGGCTCTCCTCCTGGCAATCAATTGGCTGTTGTATATCTGGGCCGTCAATGCCGGCTTTATCGTCGAGGCGAGTCTCGGGTACTTTATCAACCCGATGATCAGCGTGCTCTTCGGCATGGTTTTCTTTCGGGAAAGGCTGCGCGTTCTGCAATGGATGGCGATTGTCTTTGCCGTTCTCGGCGTTCTCTATCTTACCTTCTATTATGGCCAGTTCCCCTGGATTGCCTTGGTGTTGGCGGTGACGTTTGCGATTTATGGCCTCCTCCATAAAAAAAATTCCCTTGGCCCGCTCGATGGCCTGTGTCTTGAAACGGCGGTATTCTTTGTCCCTTCCCTGGTCTTTCTTCTCGGTCTTGAATATGTGCAGGGCGGAGCCTTTGGGCACGTCGGGCTTTCCGGTTCCCTCCTTCTCGCCGGAGCCGGTATTATTACTACAGTGCCTTTGCTGCTCTTTGGGTATGCCGCGCAACAAATCCCGCTTTCCACCCTCGGGCTCCTACAATACCTGGCCCCTTCGATCAACCTCTTCCTTGGGGTCTTTGTCTATGGTGAAGATTTCAGTAGGGAGAGGATGGTCGGCTTTCTCTTGATCTGGGTGGGACTTGCGCTCTATGTGGCGGAGAATATGCTGTATCGCTTCCGGCTGCAAAGAAGAACACTGGCCGACCGGGGTTAGATGGTGGAGGGGTGAAAAAAACGGCGTCAGGGTTGCAGTAACTCGTCAATCGCCCGGTACAGCGGGGTTATTTCAATTGGCTTGGACAGATATTTTGCAAAGAGGTACGGGCTGTTTTCGGGAATTTGCGGCGGGAATTCGCCACTGATCGCGACCACGGGAATGTTCTCGGTGGCAGGGTTGGTGCGCAGGGCGGTGAGAACGGCATATCCGTCCATGTCCGGGAGACATATATCCAACAGAATCAGATCCGGGAGGTCTCGCCTGGCTGTTTCGATACCGCTTTTGCCGTCGGCCGCCATGAACAGCGTCAGATATTCTTTACGTTCAAGGATGAGCTGCACCAACTGACGATTGGCTTGGTTATCTTCAATATAGAGAATTTTGTAGATCCGCTGGTCGGTCATGGGTCTTTACGCATCGACAGGGCGATGCGGTTTCTCTGTCGGTCGATTTCCATGACCCGGACCTCGACTTTTTGTCCGACCTTCACCACCTCGCTCGGATCTTTGACAAAACGGTCGGCCAGTTGGCTGACATGGATGAGACCGTTCTGCTTGATGCCTATATCGGCGAAGGCGCCAAATTTAGTGACATTGGTGATTATCGCCGGGAGACGCATGCCTTCCTGCAGATCGTCCATGCTGCGGAGTCCTTCGGCGAAGTGAAATTGCTCGAAGGATTGTCGCGGATCCCTGCCCGGCTTGGCGAGTTCGGCCATGATATCGACCAGGGTCGGCAGGCCGACCGAGTCATCAAGGTAAGGTTTCAAATCTATGTTCTGCCGGATCGTTTCCGACTGCAGGAGGTCATCAATCCGCACGCCGGCATCCGTCGCCATCCGTTTCACCAGTGCATACCGTTCCGGGTGCACGGCGCTGGCATCAAGGACATTGCTGCCGTTCCTGATGCGCAGGAACCCGGCGCACTGTTCAAAGGCTTTCGGACCGAGGCGGGCCACCTTGAGCAGTTCCCTGCGGCTGGTAAAGGGGCCGTTGCTGTTTCTGTGGGCAACGATGTTGCCGGCAAGCGTCGGGCCGAGGCCGGAGACATAGGTCAAGAGTTCGCAGCTGGCGGTGTTCAGTTCAACACCGACACTGTTGACACAGCTCTCGACCACCTCCTGCAGACCTTTCTTCAGCTCCCCTTGATTGACGTCGTGTTGGTACTGGCCGACGCCGATCGATTTCGCGTCGATCTTCACCAGTTCGGCCAAGGGATCCTGCAGGCGTCTGCCGATGGAAACGGCACCACGCACGGTAATGTCATGGTCGGGGAATTCGGAGCGGGCAATTTCCGAGGCGGAATAAATCGATGCCCCGTCTTCGTTCACCAAAGTGATGATGATGCCGGCGTCAAGCCCGAGGGTCCGGATAAATTCCTCGGTCTCCCTGCCGGCCGTGCCGTTGCCGATAGCGATGGCCTCGATTTGGTGTTTTTTCACCAAGCCGGTAATGATTTCGCTCGCCTCGGCAAGCTTTCGGCCACCGTGCGTCGGAAAGATGGTGGTGGTGTCGAGAAGCTTGCCCTGGCCGTCGAGACAGACGGTCTTGGCTCCGGTGCGATAGCCGGGATCAAGCGCCAGCACCCGCTTCTGGCCGAGAGGTGGGGCCAGCAGCAGTTGGCGGAGATTGTCGGCAAAAACCTGGATGGCTTCGCCGTCGGCGCGGGTTTTGAGATTCCCGGTCAGCTCATTTTCCAAGGAGGGGGCGAGAAGCCGCAGGTAGCAGTCGTCGAGGGCCATGGCCACTTCCTCCTGCCAAGGACCAGCCTGCAGATGTCTTTTTTTCAGGAGGCGCAGAGCGCTTTCTTCCGGTGGCCGGATGCTGAGGCTGAGGATCTTTTCCTGGGCGCCGCGGAACATGGCAAGCAACCGGTGTCCCGGAGCCTTTGCAGCGGGTTCCCGCCAGTCGAAATAATCTTTATATTTTTCACCCTGGGCCATATTTTTTTTCACCACCTGGGATTCGATGGTCGCCTGCTCGTGGAAATGGCGGCGCAATTCGGCCCTGGTTGGTTGGTTTTCGCTGATGTCTTCGGCAATAATATCTCTTGCCCCGGCCAGGGCGTCCTCGTCGCCGGCGACACCTTTTTCCGGGTCGTGAAAGAGGTGCAGCTGTAGCGGTCGAATGCCTTTTACCAGCTTCTCGGCCAGAGGTTCCAGGCCTCTTTCCCTGGCCATCAGACCGCGGGTCTTGCGTTTTGGCCGAAATGGCAGGTAGATGTCTTCGAGTTCGGTGAGGCTCTCTGCCTTGTGCAGCTGTTTTGTCAGGGTCTCGTCGAGGAGTTCGAGCTTAGTAAGGGTTTCGATAATGGTTTGACGACGCTTATCAACCTCCAGCAGTTTCTGGTGCTGCTCGCGAATGGCGGCGATTGCTACTTCATCGAGTGAGCCGGTAAGCTCTTTACGATACCGGGCGATAAAGGGCACGGTGCCGCCATCGGAGAGAAGGCTTAAGGTGTTGCTGATCTGTTGTTCCTGGAGGTTCAGGTGCCCGGCTATCTGTCGAATATATGTTGTTGGTGCGGTCATCTTTGTCGTTTAGGGTTGAGGAAAAGGGGATGGGCAATTCCGGTAGATACTAGTCCGCCGACCAGAAGAATGCAAGAGGCCGGTTGGCGGTAGAAACAGTTTGATATTCAGGGGAGGAGAAGATATGCTGAAGGTTCGAAGAGGCGAGGTTTACAGAAGATCATTCACCCAGGCAACGAAAGCGTATGGACCACAAGTTGGAGATTTTGGCAGAGAGCCTCCCGAAGGCAATGTTGCAGGCGCTTACTCCGGAGGCTATTGAAGCTGTCCCCGCACACTTTTTGCGCGGCGATATGATAGCCATATATGCCTTTCCTTTTAAGATAGGCAGGGAGTCGAGGGTTACGAACATCAACGGTAAACTGGAAAAGATGGAGCGTCCCAAAAATGATGACAGCACTCCCACCAACGATCTCTATCTCCTTGATCGTGGCCATCGGCTGAATATCTCAAGGGAGCATTTTGAGATTGTCAAAAGTGATGGGGGATATACCCTGGTCGACCGAGGAAGCGCTTGCGGCACCAAGATCGAAGGGCGAAATGTCGGAGGCCATGATACCGGCGGGGCAGCGGTACTGCAGGATGGTGACGAGATTGCCGTCGGCGCCGTCGGCACGCCATATATCTTTCGTTTTATAACTTTCGACGAGTACTGCCTGGTTCGGAAGGCAGAGTGAGCAGCTGATAGGTTAGGGGCCGTTAAGAAATAACTTATACTATTTTCACCATTTCTTTACGGCCCCTTATGCCGTTCATGACATTGAAACGGATTACTTATTGTTGAACGACGGCTTAAGACAACCGCAAGGTCGCTTTGCCAATGGGTTCAGGAAGCACCGGCAATGGCGGCGGCGACCAGGAGTGCCTGGCGGGTCGCGGCAACATTGTGAACTCTGACGATCGAGACACTTTTGTCGGCCAAGAGAGCCGAGGCAACGGCAGTTGCCATATCCCTTGCCGCTTCCAGAGGAATTTCAGCGATCTCCCCGAGAAATCGTTTGCGGCTGTGGCCGAGAAGCACCGGTAAACCAAGTGTTGCCAGTTCTTCCAGGTGTTTTAAAATGGAAAGATTGTGCTGCAGGGTCTTGCCGAAACCGATGCCGGGATCAAGGATCAGGCGATTGCGGTCGACACCGTTTTCAGTAAACCAAGCGACACGCTCCTTGAAGAAGGCAATGATTTCCCTGGTGACATCCACATAAACCGGCTTCACCTGCATGTCGGCAGGGGTGCCCTGCATGTGCATGATGATTACCGGCACCTGGGTATTTTGCACAAGTGTCAGCATCTCCGGATCGTTACGCAGTGCCGAAATATCATTGATGATATCGGCTCCGGCCTTGAGCGCCTGGTGGGCTACGACCGCCTTGGTGGTATCGATGGAGATAGGGATTCTATGTTTTTTGCGGACGGCCTCTATTACCGGAATAACCCTTCGTAATTCTTCCTCGGCGGTTACCGGTTCGGCAAAGGGGCGGGTGGACTCGCCACCCACATCGAGAATATCGGCACCGTCACTGATCAGTTGGTCGGCCTGGGCGATAGCTGCCGCATGGGAGGCGAAGTTGCCGCCGTCGGAAAACGAGTCGGGCGTCACATTGAGGATGCCCATTATCTTCATTTGTCCAACTGTCACTTCGCTTCCCGAGGCTCTTCCGGTTTCTCAAGGGTCGGTTCTTGGGGCGGCACATCTTCGACAGGTGTTCCTTCAGGGCTTGCCGCTACGGGAGTAACCTCGGCAGCAACTGGGGGTTTATCCTTCTTGGAGGCAGCTCGCTTTCTTGCAGCTTTGGTTGCGGTGATTTGCGAGGTGTACTGACCAGGGCGCAGGTCCTCGATAATCCGCTCAATATCGGGAAGGATGATGGTCTCTTTTTCCAGAAGTTCCTCGCTCATGCGAACCAGAATATCCTTATGCTCTTCCAAGAGGAAACCCACTTTCTCCATGGCGGTATCGATGATTTTTTTGACTGCAACATCGATCAACCTGGCTGTATCTTCACTGAAATCGCGGTTGTGGCCGATCTCCCGGCCAAGGAAAATCTGTTCTTCCTTCTTGCCGTAGGTGAGAGCCCCGAGTTCCTCGCTCATCCCCCATTCGCAGACCATTTTTCGCGCCAGTGCGGAAGCCCTTTCAATATCATTGCCGGCCCCGGTGGTGATTTCGTTGAAGATTATTTTTTCTGCGAGGCGCCCGCCATAGAGGATGCAGATGGTGTTTTCCAGGTAGGTTTTGGAATGGGTGTATTTGTCGTCGGTCGGCAGTTGCATGGTCAGGCCAAGCGCCCGACCGCGCGGAATGATAGTTACTTTATGGATAGGATCGGTATCGGCCAACAACCAGGCCACCAGGGCGTGACCGGCCTCATGGTAGGCGGTGATTGCTTTTTCTTTTTCACTGATGATCATCGATCGCCGTTCCGCGCCCATCATGATCTTGTCCTTGGCCCTGTCGAGCAAGTCGAGGTTGATCTCCTTAGCCCCGGTGCGGGCGGCCATGAGGGCGGCCTCGTTGACCAGATTTTCAAGGTCGGCACCGGTGAAGCCCGGAGTACCGCGGGCCAGGATCTCCAGATCGATATTGGCTGCCATTTTGGTCTTTTTGGCATAGATCTCAAGAATTTTCTGACGTCCACGAACGTCCGGAACGGGGACGATAACCTGACGATCAAAGCGCCCCGGTCGCAGAAGGGCCGGGTCGAGAACATCGGGACGGTTGGTGGCCGCGACGATAATAACGCCGTCATTGCTTTCAAAGCCATCCATCTCGACCAGCAGCTGGTTGAGGGTTTGTTCCCGCTCGTCATGGCCGCCGCCGAGGCCCGCACCGCGATGCCGACCGACGGCGTCAATCTCGTCGATGAAGATAATGCAGGGCGCGTTTTTTTTGCCCTGGGCGAACATGTCGCGAACCCTGGAGGCGCCGACGCCGACAAACATCTCGACGAAATCGGAACCGGAAATACTGAAAAACGGCACGTCCGCCTCGCCGGCAATGGCCTTTGCCAAGAGGGTCTTGCCGGTACCCGGTGCTCCTGCCAGGAGAACGCCGGTGGGAATTCTGCCCCCAAGCGCCGTGAATTTCCCGGGGTCTTTGAGGAAATCGACTATCTCTTCAAGTTCTTCCTTAGCCTCGTCGATCCCTGCCACATCGGCAAAGGTAATTTTATTATTACTCTGCTCGGTCAATCGCGCCCGATTTTTGCCGAAGGATAATGCGCCACCCTTGCCGCCGCCCTGCATCTGTCGCATGAAAAAAACCCAAACGCCGATCAGCAGGAGCATGGGGAACCAGGAGACAAAAATGGTCATAATAAAAGAGTCTTTTTGGACTTCTTTAACGTTTATATCGACTCCGGTCTTCCTGAGAATAGAAATAAGCTCGGTGTCGGCCATCGGATAGATGGTCTGAAACGGTTTGCCGTCCTGCAGGGTGCCGGAAAGCACATCGCCACTGATGGTGACACGGGTGATCGCCTTGCTCTCAATGCTCGACATGAACTCGCTATAGGTGAGCGAGGTTTGAGTGGTTTGCGGCTTATTGAAAAGATTGAAAAGAAGGATCATGGTCAAGCCAATCACCAACCACATGCTCAGATTTTTATAAAAAGTATTCAACGAAGTCTCCGGTGCTCCTGGTTATCTGTAGTGCTTCATTTGTTTTGGCCGGCTGCACAGCATGAACCTCTTCCTGACTTCCAGGATCTCTGTGCACGCACTAAAGGTAAATCGAAAAAATCGAATGTCGAGCAATAAGTGAATTATTCTTAACCTATCACCTGGGTCGTGTAAAATACTGTACAGGTTGAACGCCCGGCTGCTTCTTCTGCATTTCCCGCATTCCCTTGACCAAGGCCGCGGCTCCGCTGGCTGTGGTGTTATAGGGGATGTGATAGTCAAGGGCGGCTCGGCGGATGCTGTAGGAATCCTCAGTGGTTCTTTTGCCGAGCGAAGTATTGACGATCCAGGAGATTTCACCGTCCCGTATCTTGTCGAGGATGTGCGGTCGACCCTGGGAAATCTTATTGACGAGCTGACAGGACACCCCTGCTTCGTGCAGGCATGCGGCAGTGCCGGTGGTCGCAAAAATGGTGAAGTTCAGTTCGACCAGTTCTTTGGCGACGAGAACGATGGTATTCTTGTCACTATCGCGGACACTAATGAAGACATTGCCGGAGAGGGGTACCTTGGAGCCGGCCGCCAGCTGCGATTTGGCAATGGCCAGACCGAGATTGTCATCGATGCCCATGACTTCGCCGGTGGATTTCATCTCCGGGCCGAGCAGGGTGTCCACCTTTTCAAAGCGGTCAAAGGGAAAAACCGCCTCTTTAACTGCCCAGTGCGAGATGATAACCTCGGTTGTCAGTCCAAGTTCTTCTAAGGTAGCGCCCATCATCACCTTGGTGGCCAGTTTGGCAAGCGGCACGCCTGTCGCCTTGCTGACAAAGGGGACGGTACGCGAGGCCCGGGGATTGACCTCAAGGACATAGAGGTCGCTGTCTTTTATGGCGAACTGGACATTCATCAGACCGATAACCCCGAGTTCCTCGGCCATTGCCTTGGTCGCCCGCTTGATTTCCTCGATGGCAGCGGTACTGAGAGTATGTGGCGGCAGAACGCAGCAGGAATCGCCGGAATGGATGCCGGCTTCTTCAACGTGTTCCATGATGCCGCCGATGATCGTCCGGTGGCCGTCACAGATGGCATCGACGTCGATCTCAATGGCATCTTTCAAGAATTTGTCGATAAGTATCGGGTGTTCAAGAGTGGTGCCGCCAATGGCGATCATGAAGTCCCTGATCCCCTTATCGTTGTAGACGATACGCATATCCCGGCCGCCAAGGACGTAAGAGGGCCGGACGACCACCGGATAGCCGATTCGTTCAGCCGCTTCCAGGGCTTCTTCGAGGGTTCGGACGGTATCGTTATCGGGCTGGCGGAGGCCCAGCTTATGCAAGAATTGCTGGAAGCGTTTGCGGTCCTCGGCCCGGTCGATGGCGTCCGGCTGGGTGCCGACAATTTTCACCCCCATCTCGGCCAGAGGAACGGCGAGGTTGAGCGGTGTCTGGCCGCCGAACTGAACGATGACTCCATCCGGCTGTTCCTGGTCGATAATATTCAGGACATCTTCTCGGGTGAGGGGTTCGAAGAAGAGTTTGTCGGAGGTGTCGTAGTCGGTGGATACCGTTTCCGGGTTGGAGTTGATCATGATCGATTCGACGCCGATCTCGCGGAGGGCAAAAGCGGCATGGACGCAGCAATAGTCGAATTCGATGCCCTGGCCGATACGGTTCGGGCCACCGCCGAGGATAACGATTTTTTTGCCGGTGGTGACCTTGGCCTCGTTCTCGGCTTCGTAGGTTGAGTAGTAGTAGGGCGTATAGGATTCGAATTCGGCGGCGCAGGTATCCACCAGTTTGTAGACCGGCAGAACCGCCAGTTTCCGGCGAAGTGTGCGGATGGCATTTTCGTCGGTGCCGGTGAGAAATGCCAGCTGTCGATCGGAAAAGCCGCGTTCCTTACAGTACTGGAGAAAGTCGCTGTCCAGTCCCTGCAGGCCGCGTGCCGAGATCTCTTCTTCCGTCTCGACGATCTGCTTAAAGTTGTAGAGAAACCACGGATCGATTTTGGTCAGGGCGTTGAGTTCCGCCAGATCCATGCCTCGTTTCAAGGCCTCGTAGATATGGGAAATGCGCCGTGAGTTGGGCACCCGCAGGCCGAGTTCCAGGTCTTCCCTGTCAAGGTGCGAAAGCACCTGTTGGCCGTCGCCGCCGAAACCGAACCGGCCGGTTTCCAGCGAGCGCATGGCCTTTTGAAACGCCTCCTTGAAAGTCCGGCCGATGGACATGGTTTCACCCACCGATTTCATCGAGGTGGTGAGGAGATCGTCGGCCTCGGGAAATTTCTCAAAGGTCCAGCGGGGAATTTTCACCACGCAGTAATCGATGGACGGTTCGAAGGCGGCGAGCGTCTCGCGGGTGATGTCGTTTTTCAGTTCATCAAGGGTATAGCCTACCGCCAGTTTGGCGGCAATCTTGGCGATAGGAAAACCGGTGGCCTTCGAGGCAAGTGCCGAACTGCGCGACACCCGCGGGTTCATCTCGATGACCATCATCTCGCCGTCTTCCGGATTGACGGCAAACTGGACGTTCGAGCCACCGGTCTCAACCCCGATCTCGCGGATGATGGCGATGGCTGCGTCGCGCATCTCCTGGTATTCCCGGTCGGTTAAGGTCTGGATGGGGGCTACGGTGATACTGTCGCCGGTATGCACGCCCATGGCGTCGACGTTTTCGATGGAGCAGATGATGACGACATTGTCGTTGCGGTCGCGCATCACCTCCAGCTCGTACTCCTTCCAGCCTAAAAGACTGCGCTCCAGCATGACCTCACTGGTCATCGACAGGTCGAGGCCGGCGGTGCACAGGGTTTCCAGTTCCCGACGATTATAGGCGACGCCGCCGCCGGTACCGCCGAGGGTGAAACTCGGCCTGACGATGAGGGGAAAGCCGAGTTGGTCGCCGCCCACCATGGCGGCATCGAGGGTTTTGACGATTATCGATTCCGGCACCTTGAGGCCTATGCGTCGCATGGCGTCACGGAATTCTTCCCGGCCTTCGGCCTTTTTGATGACGGCGATGTCGGCGGCCAGGAGTTCGACGTTGTATTTGTCGAGAATGCCCATCTCCGCCACTTTGATGGCGGTATTCAGGGCGGTCTGACCGCCAAGGGTCGGCAACAGGGCGTCGGGGCGTTCCTTCTCGATGACCTTGGCGACGAATTCCGGGGTGATCGGTTCGATATAGGTGCTGTCGGCCAGTTCCGGGTCGGTCATGATGGTCGCCGGATTGGAGTTGATGAGTACTACCTCATAGCCTTCCTCTTTCAGGGCCTTGACCGCCTGGGCACCGGAATAGTCGAATTCGCAGGCCTGGCTGATGATGATGGGGCCGGAGCCGATGATGAGGATTTTCTTGATGTCTGTTCTTTTCGGCATGATCTGTCCGTGGTTGCTGTCGTTATGAGTTGTCCGGCCTAAGTGAAAGTTGTGTGCCTAATCGTGCACTCTCCCTGTTAGCCGCGCATCATGTTTATAAAGCGATCAAAGAGATAGATGGCGTCATGCGGTCCCGGGGCATGTTCCGGATGATACTGGACGGAAAAGGCCGGAAACTTGGTGTGGCGCATGCCTTCCAGGCTGTTGTCGTTAAGATTGATGTGGGTTATTTCCACCTCGCCTTGCGGCAGGCTGTCGATATCGATGCAGAAGCCGTGGTTCTGGGCGGTGATCTCCACATGGCCGGTGGTTAGATCCTTGACCGGCTGGTTGCCGCCGCGATGACCGAATTTCAGTTTGTAGGCCGTACCGCCGTAGGCGAGACCGAGCATCTGATGCCCGAGGCAGATGCCGAAGATCGGTTTTTTGCCAAGCAGTGCCCTGATGGTATCGACGACTCCCTCGACTCCGGCCGGGTCGCCGGGACCGTTGGAGAGAAAAACTCCGTCCGGCTGCATGGCCAGGACGGCCTCGGCACTGGTGTGGGCAGGCACCACCTGTACTCGACAACCCTTCTCGGTCAAGATTCGCAATTGGTTGAATTTTATGCCGAAATCAAAGGCTACAACCTTCAGCGCTCCTTTTGGACCGGTTTCGGCGGTGGTGAAATTGCTGCCTGGAACCGGACGATTGTCGGCCCAGCCGTAGGGCTCTTTGCAGGTGATATCCTTCACCAGGTCGATACCGAGAAAGCCAGGCCACTGGTTGGCCCTTTGAACCAGGGATTCATGGTCAAGATCAAGCGTCGAGACCATGCCCTTCATCGCCCCTTTCGAGCGGATGTGCCTGACTAAGGCCCGGGTGTCGAAACCTTCTACCCCGAGTACTCCGAATTCCTGAAGGAAATCGGCGAGGGGTCGGGTGGAACGATAGTTCGAGGGATAGGCGTTGTATTCCTTAATCAGAAAGGCCCTGGGGTGGATTGCCGCTGATTCCATGTCTTCCGGGTTGATTCCGTAATTGCCGATCAGCGGGTAGGTCATGGTGACGATCTGCCCGGTGTATGACGGATCGGTGAGAATCTCCTGGTATCCGCTGAGGGATGTATTGAAGACAATTTCCCCGACAGCCTCGCCGTGACCGGTAAATGATTGCCCGGTAAAGGTGGTTCCATCTTCCAGGGCGATAAGTGCTTTCATGGCAGTTTTCCTTTATGTGCGTCGGACATCGTTGCGGGCTGCTTGCTGGCTATTGGCAAAGGGCAGGATGCGTAGCCGCCGTGGTTCATGTAAGTGCTGCGATTTCAGGCCATTGTTGATGTTCAGCTGTGGTTGATTTACCCCGCATGTCATCGCAAGTGGGTGGAGGGGAGTGTTTTTTGTCCCTCTTGAATATGCAGACAAAACTTCAATATATAACTTGATAGGGCTACTTTCGTCAACCCTAAACGGTTAAAAGTCCTGCCTGCCGGTGCATCAGAGACAGTGTGGTAATGCAGTGAAAATACCCACAACGATTTATCCATATCAGTGAATGCAGTCGAGAGTAAATATTATTGATTGATTTGTCGAACGGAGCTGATTAAAATCAAGCATCTCACCGCCGGTCGGTAGCCGACGTTCCGGCAGAGTCAGTAAAGAATGGAACCGGGAGCCCCCCGGTGGAAACTCAAAAAAAAGTTACGGAAGATTCCGGACTGAACCGGACAAGGAGCTGCATTGAAAAAGAAAATTCTCGTAGCCAATCGCGGGGAAATTGCCATCCGCCTCACCAGGGCTATCCAGGAACTCGGCTATGAGGCCATTGCCGTATACGAAACCCCGGACGAAATGTCGCGACATATCCGCATTGCCGATGAGGCGATCCTCCTTGGTGATGGTCCGCGTTGCGATTACCTCAGTATTGAAAAGATTATCCGAGCGGCGAAAAAATCGGGGGCCTGCGCCATCCATCCGGGCTACGGGTTCCTCGCCGAGAATCCGTTTTTTGCCAAGGCCTGCGAGAATAACGGGATCATCTTCATCGGTCCGACCTCGGAAATCATCCTTAATCTCGGCAACAAAGTTATTGCCCGCAAGATCATGGCCGAGGCGGGGATTCCCATGGTGCCCGGCACGCAAAACCTGAAACAGGGCCGGGAGGGCGTTGCCGAGGCGCTGTCTTTCGCTGCCAAATATGGCTACCCGATAATGCTCAAGGCCACATCCGGCGGCGGCGGTCGGGGAATTCGTCGGATTGAAACGGATGCCGAGATGCAGGAAATGATCCCGGTAGCCCGCGCCGAGGCCCTGGCAGCCTTTAATGACGATTCCGTCTTTCTCGAGAAGGTGGTTATAAATCCGAAACACGTTGAGGTGCAGATTCTTGCCGACAGCCACGGTCATACGGTACACCTCGGCACAAGGGACTGTTCGATTCAGCGTCGCAATCAGAAGCTCATTGAGATCGCCCCGTCGATGATTAACAACCGCCCGCTGCTTGACGAGATCTGCGATACCGCGGTCAAGGCCGCCAAGGCTGCCAACTATCTCAACGCCGGGACGGTTGAGTTCCTGATTGATAAGGACCAGAATTACTATTTCATGGAGATCAACACCCGAGTGCAGGTGGAACATACGGTGACCGAAATGATCACCGGTATCGATATTGTCAGAAACCAGATCAATATTGCCTTTGGTAAGCCCCTCTCCTTCACCCAGGAGGATGTGCAGATCCGTGGCCATGCCATTGAGGTACGGATCAACGCCGAGGACCCGAAAAACGATTTCATGCCGGAAGGGGGAAAAAAGGTTACTGTTTACCGTTCGACCGGTGGTTTCGGCGTGCGACTCGACGGCTTTGTCTACCAGGGCTATGTAATCCCCGAGGTGTATGATTCCTTGTTGGTTAAACTGACGGTGCATGGTTTTACCTGGGAAGAAACGGTCGGACGACTGAAGAGGTGTTTACACAACTTTGCCATCAGGGGGCCGAAAACGACCATCCCGTTTTATATGAACATTGCCAATGAAAAGGATTTCGTCACCGGCAATTTTGATACCTCCTATATTGAAACCCATCCACATATCTTCCATTATGACGAGGATGCCAGCGAGGCTGGGAAATTGGCGAGATTTATTGCTCAAGTTCATTACTCCCGAGAAAATCCGTTTGCCAAGTAGACTTTTTTTGAGGGGCAGAAACCCATCAACTTGAGAGTGTTTTTAATAATAAGGAACAGAGAATGACACGCATTATTCAGGGCAGTCCCGTTAAAGATATACTTGCCACCTTGCGCACGGCCAAGGGCTATTTCATTACCAACACGGCTCGCGACCAGTCCCAGTCCGACTTCAAAAACCGGATCCTCCTGCATACCGACCTCATGGCCGCGGAAAATCGTGACAAAGCCGGATATTTTTCGCTAGAGATTACCGGTGGTGCATCGATTCATGTGGATATCCTGCGCAAGCAGGTCGATCCCTTTCAGAAGCTGAGAAAGCTTCGGGAAAAAATGCCGAACACCATGTTTCAGACCCTCTGCCGGGGGGTGAATCTCTTTGGTTATCGACCCTATCCACAGAACATCATTCGTTTTACCGTGCGAGAGTTCGCCAAATATGTCGATGTCTGGCGCACCTTTGATTTTCTCAATTATGTCCCAAATATGCATGCAGTCTTTGAGGAAGTGGGCAAGGCCGGAAAACTGAATGAACCGTGCATCTGCTTTTCAACCGGACCGGAGCACAGCAACGAATATTATGTCGCCAAGGCGGGAGAGATCATCGCGGTAACCGGCCGGGATATAACCCTGTGCATCAAGAACCACGGCGGTTTGGGGACACCGAAAAGGATCGGGGAACTGGTTGATGCCCTGAAACAGAAATATGCCGATGTCCCTATTCATTATCACGGCCACAATACCGATGGCAATGATGTCGGCAGGATTGTTGAGGCGGTGCGCAACGGGGCGACGATAGTCGATGCCGCCGATTCATCGTTCACCGGTTTTTACGGACCACCGCCGGTGTTGACGGTCGTCCAGACTTTGAAAGAATACGGCTATGACCCGGTGGGTCTGGATGAGGAGGCGGTTATCGCCACCTCCGAGGTCATCCGTGATCAGCGTCGCTATTATGAGCAGTTTGAGTCGCAGATCAAGGGTTTTCAGCCAACCGTACAGATCCACAAACTGCCCGGTGGAGCAATGGGGTCAAGCCTTGAGCAGGCGGCCAAGGGAGGGTTTCTCGACCGTATGCCGGATATCCTGCACAAGGAACTGCCCCGGGTGCAGAAGGAACTCGGCAACTACTGGTCGGTTACCCCCGGCTCGCAGATTCTCTGGACTACCGCGGTGGCCAATGTGCTTGGCGGGGAGCGTTACGGCAATCCCTCCGGTGATTTGCGTAATCTTCTGCTTGGCAAATACGGGCCATTCCCTTTCTATCGGCCGGAGGAGTGGATATACCAAAAGGTCCTCGGCGATGACTGGCGAGAGGTACTGGAAAAAGAGGGAGGGGTCGATGCCGTTGCCGATATGGATATGGCCCACGAACGCTATGCGTTAGCCGAACTGCTCGGAGTCGAACCGACCGACGAACAGCTTATCCTGTATCTGCAGTATCCCAATGATGCAGTGGAATTTTTCAAGTTTTCGGAAAAATACGGTCAGGTTTACGTCCTGTCGCCATCGATATTTTTTCGCAAGGGCGGCTATGCTGTTGGAGAAAAAATCACCTTCAGGGATCACCACGGCAAGGAACATATGATTGAGGTTGGGCCCTCGCCGGTGAATGACTCCGGCGAAACCAGTGTCTATTTCAATGTTGACCATCATCCTTCAATTTTCAATTTCAAGGCGAAAACGGCGGCAGGAAAACAAGGTGAGGCACCCATTCTCAGCAAGGAGGAGATTCTCGACTTGGCCAAGGCGGGTGATGTCCGTTCGCCGTTTTCCGGAAAAATTGTCGAGATCACCGTGGATGAAGGGCAGGAGGTCCTGATCGGAGACAGGGTGGCAATCATGGAGGCCATGAAGATGCAAACCCCTATCCTTGCGGAAATGGGCGGAATTGTAACGTTCATCAATGCCAAAAAAGGCGACAGCCTTAAGCCGGGCGGCAAAATTTTGAAAATCGATCCTAACGAATAGGAAAATTACCGCCTTTTATCGGAGGTGAGTCATGAGGACTCCGATAAAAGGCGGGTGGGTTTCCCGGATGAGTTGTTTTTGCCATTGGCTCACTTGCCAAACAAGAGAAAGAGGATACCGTTCAGGCACGACCAGGCGAGAATCAGGCCGGTGCCGATGATACACCCCATGGCCAGGACCTTGTGGCTGAAGGTTTCCTGCTTTTTTTCTCGATATCCAAGCAGATAAGCAAGAAGCGCACCGACCGCCATGCCGCCGCCGTGCCCCCAGTTGTTAATCCCCGGGACCAAAAAGCCGAAGAGGGCAATCCCAACCGCCCAACCACCAATCTGGCTGAAGATATCCCGGCCATAGATTCCGCCACGGCTCCGACCGTAATACAGCAGGGCGCCGATCAGGCTGCAGATCGCCGCCGAGGCACCGATGGTGAACGACACTCCGGCCAGGCTGGAGATGAAAAAACCACCGACGCCGCCCAGAGTGTAAAGGATAATTGTCCTGTTGGTGCCGAATTCAAGGATCATAAGCGGTGCGAGTTGGCGCAGGGCCAGCATATTAAAAACCAGATGCAGCAGTCCGCCATGCAAAAAACCGGCGGCCACCAGGGACCACCAGCGTTGTAGCTGAAACAGGGGCATGGCTCCGGTCGAGCCGAGAATCAAGAGGCTTTGGTTGGATGGAGCGAGAAACTCGAAGGGATTAAAGCCGGTGAAGCGTGGGTCAATGGCAATGGCGAGGATAAACATGATGACGTTGACGGTTATGAGCACGGTCACCAGAGGGTAGGCGTCGCTAGCACTACCGGCCAGGAGGGTGTTTTTCCACCGCGAGCCCGGGTGCTTCATACCGCAATAGGGACAGCGGTTGAGCGACCGGTTTATGAGTTTTCGACAGCCGGGACAAAGCTGCGATCCTGCGGTATTGGTTTCTGGCATATTTGCTCCTACAGGATGATGGCTTGAGAAAAGTGGGGAAACCAAGGCTATTCACTCGGTTTGGGGAAAACCTTGCCTGACTGTTTTTTTGCTGGAGTTGCCACTGGGTGTTGATTGCGGCAAGAAGAGAAACAAGGGGGGTGGCAGGAGACCACCCCGAAGAACGGTTGTCTGTTACTTGCCGGCGAAGGAATCCTCGAAAAGTTTATCAATGGCTTCTCGTCCCGCATCGCTCAGATACCGGGTGCCGCTGCCGACGAAGGTGTCATATTCAATACGCGGGGAATCTTCTTTCCAGCTGTTTTTCCAGGTAAACCATTTCTTTTGCGGTTGATCGAAAACATGCAGGGGACGATTAAACATCTTGGCCAGTTCAACTGCCCAACCGGTACCGCCTTTAACCGAGCCATCTTCCTGGATAGCACCGATGACAAACACCTGGTGGCCGCTGTTGACCATGTGGAATATGGTTTGCAAAACCTTGCGGATTTTTTCCGTCTCGTAGTAGGTGCGGTTGAGCATACGTGAGGCGAGTTCCATGCTGATATCACCCCTTTCGAGTTGTTCCTTGCCGAGAATGCTGACATTTTGCTCGCGGGTCAGTTTATGGCCTTCAAACGAATAGACAACCTCGTTTATCCCCATTCTTTCCGCTGCTTCGCCAAATGTTGCCTCGGCACCTTTCAAACCACTGCTGTACAGGGTGTATTTTTTTAAATCCATTCTAGGGCTCCTTGGTATATGAGAAAAAATAAGCGTTGATCCAGTGTAACCATAGTTGTCGGGAATGGCAACACTCGCCGCCATTTTTACTGGGAAGGGCTCAAGCTTTTTTCCGGCCTTTAACAAAGATGCGCCAGGGTGCCGGATAGCCCTCGACGGTCACGGTCGGGTTGTCCGGGGCGATAAAGTCGGCATAGGACTCAAAGGTCATCCAGTCGGTCCGGCGCTGCTCGGTCCCTGACATGGGATGACTGCAGAACATCTCAATATCGGCAAAGCCGGCTTTTTTCATCCAGTTGCAAAGGCAGGCCCCGGTTGGCACAAAGTAGGTGCCGGGGACCTTGGCATAGGTGTCGGTCGGGAAAAGCGCCATCGGCTGCTCACCCGGGATGGCCTGGGACTCGACAATAAGGGTCCCTTCCGGTTTCAGGGCGGTCAGGATATCGCGGAGGGTATCGACCGGAGATGGGCGATGATAGATGATTCCCATCAGGAACACCACATCAAAACAGGAGTTGAAGAGGGGCAGATGCTCGACGCCGAGGAGATCGATGTCGAGACCGGGGCATCCGGCCATGCCCTGCAGGGCCTTGAAACAGTAATAATGCTGCACCGAAGGCTCGAAACCGAGGACCAGTTTAGGCCGCGCCGGGGTCATGCGAAACATGTAATAGCCGTTATTGCAACCGATATCGGCAATGATTTTGCCGGAGAGATCGGGCAGGGCCGGGCGAACCCTTTGCCATTTTCTTTCGCTGCGCCATTCGGCGTCGATCTCGATGCCGAATACCGAAAACGGTCCTTTGCGCCAGGGCATGAAGGCCTTGAGACGGTCGGTGATGATCCGCCGGTCGGAATCGTTGATTTCTTGGGAGTCGCCGATGATCACCGTGTCGTCGCTGCAGTCGACACGGGTGGCGCGATACTGCGCGAGTTGCAGGGCCGGTGTGCGATAGCGGAGAAATCCTTTCTTGTCCTGGTTCACCCAGGCCAGGCGTTTGCTCTGTTCTTTGACAATTGTATCGATATTGGCCGAAGCGGGCAGGTACGAAAGATAATCCATGGTTGGGTAAGAAGGTCAGACGGGTTTTAGCGCCACGAAGGAGGCGAAGTTGAACCAGCGAAAATAGGTTTCGACGGAGGTAAAGCCGGCCTTGCCGAGCATCGCCTGGTTTTCTTCGACCGAGAAGGGAATAAGGACGTTCTCCAGGGCCTCCCGTTTCTTGGCAATCTCAAGCTCCGAGTAGCCACGGGATTTTTTATACTGATGATAGTTGGCTATGTATTCGCGATTCAGGCGGCGGTCATGGCTGATGACCTTTTCGCTGATCAAAAGAACCCCGCCGGGTCGCAGGTTATCGAAGAGTCGGGTAAGAAAGGCTTGGCGTTGCAGGGGTCTGATGAACTGCAGGGTATAGTGGAGGATTATCCCGCCCGCTCCTTGGTGATCAAAGGCGGTAATGTCTTCAAGGGCAAAGGAGAGGCTATCCTGTTTGCTGTACAATTCCGCTTTTAACCGGGCCTTGTCGAGCATCGGACCCGAGTTGTCGAGGCCGATAAAGTGCAGCTTCTTGTGGTCCAGGAGGCGACTGAAAAGGAGCAGGCTGGTGGCGGTGGCGCAGCCTAAATCATAGACGGTATCGCCCGGTGTAAGAAAGGTATCCAGCAGCTGGGCCGATGCCTTTATCACCTCCTGGTAGAAGGGAATGGAGCGATCCAGCATGTCGTCGAAGACTTCGACCACCCGTTCGTTAAAAACGAAGTCCTCCGGTACGTAATCGACATTAAAAAGGGTATCTTTCGGGGAATCTGTCATTATTTCACTATACCATCAATGAAAGGGGTGGAAAACATAAAACCGGCTATCAGCATGGCGGGTCGGCAGGGAAAATTGGACTTGCCTTGTCTCTTCTCAGCCGGTATAAACGTAGTGCCTGCGATTTGCAGGATCATTTTCGTGGTCTCCCGAACCGGCAAAATCCTCGTCGGTCCATTCAGATAAAAGGTTTATCAGGTTGTTTGTATGTCCAACGAACTGGATTTTGATCAATTACTCAGTAAATACAAGGCCGACCCCTTTACCTATGTGGATATTTTTTCGGTGCACACCGGGAGGGTATCGTTTAAGGCTGGAGTAGGTCAGGAAGTGGCTTCTGCCGGTGGTGAATGGCTACAGATCCTCGGTACAGCCCTCTATGAGATCAACCGCGAGAGGAATCCGCGGATCGTCAACGCCCAGGTTAATGGGATTGTCGCCCACATCAACAGCGAGCTGGAAGGTCAGTTCGTCGAAGCCGGGGTGAAGCTCATGACCATCAAGCATCCGCTGAAGAAGAAGGAAATAATTGAAATCATCCTCAAGGATGTTCTGTCTCTCTTCCCGGCCCCGGAATCGGCGAAATACTTCTTTGCCATCGATATTCAGTCGAGGATCGATAAAAAGGGCGCACGGGCGGTGACCATCGAGCCGGGTGAGGAGATTCTCACCATGTCCCTCATGAAACGGGATACCCCTGTATTTTATAAGGGAGAACGTGGAGTTATTCATTCGATCTATTTCAAGCCGGGGCTCTCCGTTGGCCAGGGGGAACCTCTTTTGGGGGTATGTGCCCCGGAAAAGCTGCCGTTGATCCAGAAGATCATCACCCGGGTCAAGGCCGAATGGGACAGTGAGCACTGAGCGTCTTTTCGTGCCTTTTTAAGAAAATCATGGCTGACAACCAACCCACTCCCCAGGCAGTGTTGCAGCGATTGCGCCGCGAGCTTTTGCTGCAGGATGCTTCCGTGCGGTATGATAGGACGGAGATAGTTCGTTACGGCGCCTTTGTCGGCTCGGTCATAGAGTGCCACGATCGGTTGCCGCGGGCCATGGATCATGCTCGCAGCCTGATTGCTGCATGCGCCGGCAGCGGACGGGCGCTGGCCAGCGGTACGGTTATCCTCGCCGATGAAATGAGTCTGTGTAAGGGTCGGTTCACCCGTTCATGGCACGCACCGCGCGGCGGGGTGTGGGGGTGTATGGTCTTTGCCAATACGCTTTTGCCGCAGTGGCGCAGTTTCATTTCTCTGACCGCAGGGGTGGCCTGTTGCGAGGCGGTGCGCGAGATATGCGGGGCACCGAGTTGTCTCCGCTGGGTCAACGATGTTCTTGTCGGGGGCAGAAAACTTGCCGGTTTTCTGGTGGAAAGCTACACGGAGGCGCTGCACGGCGAGGAATTCGCCCTGGTCGGTTTCGGCATCAATGTCAACAACATCTCCTTTCCGTCGGAGATTCAGGGGACTGCGACAAGTCTTTGCCGGATTCTCGGCAGGGATATCGATCTTACCGAATTCACGACAATCTTTCTTGCAAAATTGGCATTCACCTTCGGTATTCTCCACCATGAAGAGGCCCGGGATCTGCGAGGGGACGGGTTTTCCGGCAGGCAGGGGAACCACCTTCTTCTCGATAGATGGCTGAGTCTCTCCGACACCCTTGGCAGGCGGGTGCTGTATGGATTCGATGTGATGACCGCGCCGCAATACCAGGCGGAGGTAATGGGTTTGGACCCAAGCGGCGGACTTATCCTTCGTCTTGCCGATGGCTCGGTGAAAACCGAATACAGCGGAGAAATTCGTTATCTCGAATAGAGGGTATTTGCCTGCGCTTTTTGCCTCGTCCGCCCTTCCGGATTAGCCGCTCTAGCCACCATACGCCTGCATGATCCTCCACGACACGATATCCCTTTGGAACAGGTGTCTGCCGTATGCATGAAGAATCGCCAGGGCTTCCTGGCGGATGGTTCCGGAGATCTTCAGGCGATGCAGGCGCGCAAGCGGCAGGTCTTGTGCCGAGCGGAGAATCTTTATCGTCCCGTGCGACAGGGCGATTCCTCTCAAGGAACCGCTGATACATCCGGAACAGATGATTCTGCCGCTGCTTGGGTCAAAGCTGTATCTTGCCTGGGGAATGACCTGGTTGGCACACCTGCCGCATGTCGAAAGATCCGGCCGGTAGCCTACATACTCAAAGTAGCGGATGAGAAAAAGGATAAGAATGGCTTTCGGTTGCTGAAAGAGATTGAGGTGGTGCAGGGACCAGAGGCTGAGGCGAAATATCCGTTCATCCGGTTCCTCTTCTCGTATCCCGACGAGCAGGAATTCGCGAATAACCGAGGCAATGGTGTAGAGTTCCAGATCATAACGGATATTGAGAAAGCTTGTATGCAGCTCGGCCTCGGCGAGAAAAGCCAGGCTTCTGCCCGCTTTTTTCGTGCAGACGATATGGAGAAAGCTGAAGAGTTCGAGCTTGTTGACGAAGCGCCGCTGACTTTTCTTGGCCCCTTTGGCGATGGCAGCGATTCGACCTTCCGTCTGGCTCAACATGGTGACGATCAGGTCCGACTCACCATGATCGGTGCAGTCGAGGACAATGGCATCTGTTTCCATGGTGCCGGTTTAAGGGCTATCTCAGGAGGTATTCGGGAATCGCCAAAGTGATGCAATCATTGTCCGGTTTGGGCAATTCGAGCGGGGTTTCGTTTAAAGAGATTTTCGCACTGCTATTGACCGGCAGGGTGAGTATCAGTTTTTCCGCCGCCCGCCAGCTTACCTGTTCGCCGCCCTTGAAGGTCATAGAGCGTTGCGGGTTGTCATCAAGTGTCAGGGAAATCTTTGTTTCTTCCTGGAAGACCGCATTGATATGGTATTTGGTCGTTCCCGTTGCACTGAGGTTCTCACGACCATCCGGTTGGCTGGTGGCGGCCGTTGCCATGGTGGGGCTTGAAAGATCCAGCAGGTTGGGTTTTGCCGGTGTCGTGTTCCGGCTCTGGGCCATAGCAAAAACCGATTGCGGAACCGTTGCTTGCTTGCCTCCGTTCTTCGCTTGCAGCACCTGCTGGGCATCATCGAGACTGCGCAGTTTGATGCTCAGGTAAGAAGCCGGGTTCCAGGAAAAATACCAGCAGAGAAAGGCACCAAACAGAAGAAGCAGCAAGAGCGAAAGACCAAAATAAGCAAAGGGCAAAGAACTCGGGGGGTCAGCGAGATTTTTCATGTTCTGTGCGAGTCTGTTGGGCGGAGGGGTGTTGTATTGATTTTCCTTCGGCAGGTTTTTCCGCTCCTTTCCATACATCGCAAGTACTTCCACCGGATCGAGAGAAAGGCACTTGGCGTAAATGGTATAGAAGCCCCGGGTAAACACCTCCGCCGGTAGGGCGGCAAAGTTACTCTCTTCTATGGCCAGAAGATTTTTTGGTGAGATCCGTGTCCCTTCGGCGACCGCCTCTAGGTCAAGTCCCAATTTGATGCGTGTTTCGCGGAGGAATTCTCCGAGGAGTATATTATCCATACTAGTGGAAGGGAGTGACATAATTTATTTTTAGATAACCAACAGTTAAGGTTATAGCTTTTGGATATAAGCGCTCTCTTTGAGCTTTTTAACCCATTCGGAATAGGCGACTTTCATTTTTTCTTCGTAGAGTTTCTCCCTCATCTCCTCTTTCAGTTTGTCATAGGCAGAGGAGGTTGAAGCTGCTTCGTCCTTGGTCGAGAGTAGTTTGAAGAATTGGTAACCATCGGAGGTTTCGATGATCTTACTCACTTCTCCCGGTTTTAGAGGGGCAATAGCCGTTCGCATGACCGAAGCCATGTCATCGAGACTGAGAATGCCGAGATCGCCGCCATCGCTCGCCGAGGGTAAATCGGAGAATTTTTTGGCGATATCCTTGAAGTCCTGACCCTTGTTCACCAGCTCCAGAGCGCGCTCCGCCCGTTTCCTGGTTTCCGTCTTATCTTCTCGTTCTTTTCCCGGTTCGTTCACTTCAGGGTTCCATTGGAATCCCATCTGCAGCAGGTAGAAACTGCCCTTTTCGGTTTTGGCGGTATAATGTTCCTTGTAATAGTCGCGAATCATTTCATCGGTGACGACTATTTTGGAGCGTACATCTAAGCTGACGAGCTTACTTTGCAAGACTTGATCGCGCAGCTGTTTTTTATAGGTTTCCTCGGTCATACCGGAACGTTCTAGTTTCTTTTTAAACTCCACCGGGTCGAGACCTGAACGGCTGCGTGTATTGTCGTAAGCGGCGGCAAGCTCTTCGTCGGTTACTGTGGTGTTGGTCAATTTTGCCCGCCGGTTGATGAGACGGCGGTCAATCAGTCCGTTGAGGGCGGCTTCCCGTGCTTCAGTCAAGGCGTTTGCTAATGATGCTTGCCCGGATGACTCTTTGACCATGGCTTGATATATCCTTCCGGCTTCTTCTTCAACCTCGGAGAGAGTGATCACCTCGTCGTTGACAATCGCCAGAACTTTATCGACCAGTTCTGCTCCGCCGGTAGACGGAAGACACAAGCCTAGAAGGAAGAGTGCCAGAATCTTGCCGAGGCATCTTCTCGTGGAACAAATCAAAAACGAATGTTTCATTGATATCCTAAAATAATAGAGTAGTTCTTATGGCCCTTCACGGTAGGTAATAAAACCATTTACCCAGAGTTCGGGTAAAAAGCTATTATTATTGCGGCGAATCGAGCAATTTCGCAACAGCGCCGGTAGTGGAATCCCGCCGAGTCATCTTGCCCGTTGTTGACTTTCAAGGAATATGGAATAAATTGTCGCAAGAGTATATCATAGAAGAGCCAATAATGAAATCATCCTGGGAGTAGAATAATGAAAAAACAGCGGAAATGTATCTTTGCCATTCTGGCTTTCCTTATGATATCGGGTGGATTGATGTTGCCTGAGAAAATCATTGCAGCCACCAAAATGCCATCATTTGCTCTTGAGAATGTCCGTGATGGAAAGATTGTCGACTCGAGCATTTTTAAAGGTAAGGTACTCCTGTTAACTTTTTTTGCTACCTGGTGCGGACCCTGCGTGGAGGAGGTTCCCACATTAGTCAAGTTGCATACGGATATGGTGGATGCCGGTTTCTCGGTGATCGGTATGTCTGTCGATCAGCAGGGTCCGGCTACAGTTGCAAAATTCATTGAAAAAAAAGCGATCAACTACCCCGTGTTCCTGGCTGAAGCAAAGACATCTAACGATTTTGGCGGGATATATGGTATTCCCGTGGCATTTCTTGTCAACAAAACTGGCAATGTGGTGAAAAAATACACCGGGTATGTTACCCATACCGTTCTCGAAAAAGATATTCGCAGTTTACTCAACTGATTGATTTCATAATAATGGATATACGAACTCTTCCCGAGCCGGAACGACAGATATACAATCGTATCAGGGCCAAATATAAACTGACCTTTGACCGGTTTGATATTGGTGAAAAACGACTTCGACTTTTAAAGATTGCCGATCTTGAGGAATTTCTCGACGGCAAGGATCCCTTCGCCAACGTGTCGGAATTCCCTTTCTGGATTCGGCTCTGGGACGCCGCCATGGTGCTGGCTTACGTGCTTGGGTCGCAGCGGGATACGGAAGGCAAACAGCTCCTTGAACTGGGAGCCGGACTCGGTGCCCCGGGTCTTGCTGCGGCTGCTGCCGGTTACACGGTAACCCTCAGCGACTATGAAGATATCATTATGGATTTTCAGCGGGTGAGTGCCGCGGCATCAGGCTTGAAGGGAATTTCATTCGTTCACCTCGATTGGCTGGAAAGCCGGACACTTGGGCCATTTGATATCTTGGCCGGTGCGGAAATCCTCTTTCGGGACGATTTTTTCGAGCCTCTGCTCAATATTTTTTCAACCCTCCTGAAGCCGGAGGGGACGATCTTTTTAGCCCATGATGCGACCCGGCAGAGCCTCTCAAAATTTCTCAAGCTTGCCGACAAAGATTTCGATATTGCCATAAAAAAACAGACCATCAGGCGCGATGGCAAGGAAAAAACCATTATAGTCAATCGCTTGCGCCATAAACAATAGCTCCTAAGAGGACAACATTTTCTCTTGGTTGAGGTTTGACCGCCTTCCCGGGAACACCACAAAAAGAACGACACTTATGCCTTTTTATCCAGTTAATCTGCAAATAACCCACCGACTCTGCGTGGTAGTCGGTGGCGGCGGAGTCGCTCTGCGCAAAGTCAGAGGTCTTTTAGAAGCCGAGGCGCGGATCCGAGTTATCAGTCCGACCATCGCAACGGAACTGCGTATTCTCTCCGATGCAGGGAAAATCGAGTGGTTGCAAAGAGGCTATGTCGAAGGAGACCTGAAGGGTGCGTTTCTGGTGTTCGCCGCCACTAATGATCGTGACGTCCAGCTTCGGATAAAAAATGAGACGGCAAGGTCGGCCGGTATTCTCAATAGTGCCGATGATCCCGGCGGCAGTGATTTCCATGTTCCTGCTCATTTTCGCCGTGGCAAGATGCTGGTAACCATTGCCACCGGAGGCGGCAGCCCTGCCTTGGCAAAGAAGATTCGGGGGCAGCTGGAAGAAGCAATCGGACCGGAATACGAGGCAGTGGTCGACCTTCTTGCCCTGATAAGGGAAAGGCTGCTTGACGGGCAAGATGAGACGGCGGTGCACACCGAACTGTTCGGCAGATTGCTGCAAATGGGGATAGTCGATCTGCTGCTTGCGGCCAACTGGTTTGAATTGCAAATGTTGCTCCTGCGCGAGCTTCCGGCGGAAATCGATGCCGTTGCCTTGGTTCGGCAGTTTCTTGAAAAGCATGATACATTAAGGTAATGAAACAGCCTTGGCGGGAAAGTTAACCGCCATGCCTGACACTCTTGTTTACTGGGAAATCCATGGAAGAACTCACTTACCTCCTTTTTCAGGCGATTCTTGGCATTGCTTTTGTCGTCACCGCGGCTTATTTGGTTTATTTTATTAGTCAAAATAAACAGATTCGCAAAATTGCCCGGGTTCTTATGGTCGTTTCGGGAGTTCTCCAATCCCTCTATATCCTTGTACGTTTTGCGCTTGCCGGTTATACCCCGATTACCTCGCAGCACGAGGCGGTGTTTTTTTTCGCCTGGGCCACCACCTGGGCCTATCTTTCTTTCAGGTGGCGGCATTCTGTAAAAAACTTCGGTACCTTTGTTTCTGTCCTTATTTTCTGTCTTATCGTTATTTCATCGTTTTCTGAAAAAAAAATCGACCCTCTGCTACCGGCTTTGCAGAGTCTGTGGTTGCCTATTCATGGCGGGGTTTCCCTTATTGCCTATGGTTTTCTCTCGCTCGCCTTCTGCGGCGGCCTGATGTATTTGCTGCTGGAGAGGGAACTCAAAAGCAAGAAATTCGGTTATTTTTTTTCCCGGTTTCCCTCTCTTGATGCTCTCGATCAACTGAATAATCACTGCCTTACCGCGGGCTTTATCTTTTTGACAATAGGTATCGTCACTGGTTCCATCTGGGCTCGGCAGGCCTGGGGAACTTACTGGCAATGGGATCCCAAAGAAACCTGGTCGTTGATTACCTGGTTCATATACCTGGTTCAACTCCATCAACGGTTTACCGTCGGCTGGCGCGGTAAGAGGGCCGCCGTTATGGCGGTGATCGGTTTCACTGCAGTTATTTTTACCCTGTGGGGCGTAACATATCTGCTTGGAGGGGTGCATAGTTATGCCAGGTGAAAATATCATTTTGCTCGGGGTGAATCACAAAAATACTCCGGTGGAAATACGTGAGCAAATTGCTGTGTCCGGCGGTTACGAAGAGCCGCTTGCGGCATTAAAGCAAATTGCCGGCCTGCGTGAATGCTACCTGCTTTCCACCTGCAATCGCGTCGAGTTGCTGCTGGTCGCTGAGCCACAATTCGATATAGAAGACAAGGTTGTCGCCTTTCTTTTTGGCGAGCAGATTCCCCGAACAGAGGCAAATCACTACCTCTATCTTCTCTATGGCCAGGAAGCAGTACATCATTTATTCATGGTCGCCGCCAGCCTTGATTCCATGGTGGTGGGAGAAGTGCAGATACTCGGGCAGTTGAAAGAAGCCTATCGGCATGCCGCCCGTTTCGGTTGCACCGGGCCACTTCTCAACAAATTACTGCATAAATCCTTTTCTGTTGCCAAAAGGGTACGAAGCGAAACGGCTATTGGTTCCTCTGCTGTTTCGATTAGTTATGCTGCAGTCCAGCTTGCCAGAAAAATATTCGGTAATCTCAAAGACAAAAAGGTACTCCTTATCGGTGCCGGGGAAATGGCCGAACTTGCCGCCGAACATCTGGTCGGACAGGGAGTGGCCGAGGTGATCGTTGCCAATCGCACCTTGAGCAGGGCGGTTGATTTGGCAAAACGTTTTCACGGCAAGGCCATTTCCATCGGGGAGCTGGTGCCACAACTCGAACATGTCGATATCATAATCAGCTCTACCGGCGCGACCGATATTATCCTCCATAAAGATGAGGTGAAATCGGTAATGCGGGCGCGGATGAACAGCCCTCTGTTTTTCATCGATATTGCCGTGCCCCGCGACCTTGATCCACGCCTTATTGAAATTGACAATGTCTACCTGTATGACATCGATGATCTGAGCAATGTCGTTGAAATCAACAAATCGGAGCGCGACAAGGAGGCGGTAAAGGCCGGTCGCATTGTCGATGAGGAAACGCTCAAGTTTCAGCGCTGGTATCAAGGAGTGGCGGTAACTCCGACCATTCAAGCCCTGAAGAAAAAATTGGACGATATCGCCCTTGGTGAATTGGAAAAAACCTTGGCCAGGATGCCTCAGGTGGATGATATTGACCGCAAAACCCTGGTGAAAATGGTGGAGGCCATGGTTGCCAAAATTCTCCACGACCCGCTGATGTACCTCAAGAGCGAATCATGCGCCGGGCGCGACAATAGTGATCTCAAAGTAACGATTGTGCGCGAATTGTTTGGCCTGACCAAGGAAGAAGATGGGCGGTAACCTCAGCGAAATCCTGGAAGATGAGTGGTATTTGGTGAGGCACTCCGGAGAAACGCCGGAAATTGCGCTGCATTCGGCTCTTTATTATCTCACCCGGGCAAAAGATGGGCCACGGGCAACTCTCAATAAAGAGCAATTCGATATGCTTCGAGAGGCGGCGGTCGAGCGTTTTTTGGAAATTGTCCTCCGGGATTTGCAACACGCCAACTGTTGTACTAAGACATACCGGGGGCTCCGTCGATCGATTATCAACTATCGGCGATTCTGCACCTTCTGCGAGCGGCAGAAGATGGATCCGGGCGGAGTGCGGAGGCAAGCAGCCGATGCTCTTCAAGTTTTTCTGACAACAGAGCATGCCGAAGTAAGCAGCGGAAAACGGCCGTCAATAATCAACTGCAGCCACCGTGAATTGAAGGTTTTCGCGGCTGAACTGGGCGTTGATCTGATAAACAAATTTGCCGGAATTGCTGCTTACTGCCTCTCTGCCGATTGATTTTCCATCATCACGCAGGCATTGCCTTATTCCGGGCCAGTAACAACAGACTACTGCGGTTTCCAGGAGGAGAGGGGGCGATCGCCGCCTATCTTTTTGAAGGCGTTTGGTGGGGTTCTTGCCGTGAGTGGGAATCTGTTTTTATTTTTTCAGGGAAATATCTTTGTCATGGTATTTGTTTAGCTGTTCTGTTATCTCTTGTGGGATAAATATGGACTGTCTTTGGCTGCCGAACCCCCTCTTTTAAGAATTATGAAAATTATACGCAATTTCCTCGTGTTCCACCTGTTGTTCTGTTTGCTTTCCCTTTCCGCAATATCCGACGCTGCGCCCGGTGAAGCCGGGAAAGTTGACCAAAAGCGAAACAGATTTATCGGCTACCTGCTCAGCAAGCAACTGCCAGCTCTCCATTTCAGTGATAAGGTAATCAATAATGAACTGGCCCAGAACATTTTTTACCTTTACATAAAGCAGTTGGATTACCAAAAACGATTTCTCCTTAAAAAAGATGTCGAGCAACTTCGTGCTTTCGCACCTTATATCGGTGATAATTTGGCCAACGGCCGCATCACTCTGCCGGATACCGGCTACGATATTATTAACGAAAAAATCGACTTGGTGCAGAAGGCGGCTGAAGCCATGCTGGCCAACAACAGTGTAAAGATTCCTACCGGTTCCGGAGACCTGTTTGTCGGCAATTTCGATGTCAGAAGAAAGGAGTCATACGAGACAGACCCTGAGAAAACTAATTTTGCAGAAAATATAGGAGAATTAAAGGAGCGATGGCGGAAATTGCTTAAAGCTCAGGTCATTTCTCAGTTTCTCGATCTTGAAGAGGAGCAGGCCAAACCGAAGGACAAGGAAAAGGTCGGCAAAAAGAAGAGTGAGGAGGAACTGTGGCAGGAGGCACTCACCAAAGTCAGTAAACGCAACAAGACCTTCTTCCAACGTATGCACCAAGAAACCCTGCAGGATCATTACGACAGATTTTTCAACTGTGTCGCCAGGGCCTTTGATCCGCACACCAACTATATCCCGCCGGCCGGCAAGGAGCAATTTGATATCAGTATGCGAGGCAGCCTGGAAGGCATTGGTGCGCTCCTTCGGGAGGACGATGGCTTTATCAAGGTTATTCGAATAATTCCCGGCAGCGCCTCGGCCAGACAAGGCACCCTGAAAGCTGAGGATATTATCTTGCAGGTGGCACAGGAAGGGGAAGAGCCTGTGGATATAACCGATATGCGGTTGCGGGATGCCGTTCGGCTCATTCGCGGACCGAAAGGGAAAGCGGTTTCCCTGACGGTCAAAAAGATTGAGGGCAGTTCTCAGGTTATTAGAATTATAAGAGATGTCGTACAAATTGAGGAAACTTTCGTTAAAAGCACGATCATCGAATCGACCGGTGGACGAAAAACAGGGTACATTTATATTCCGACTTTCTATCGTGATTTTGAGGGAATTCGCAATGGTTCAAAGGGGCGCAATTCCACCGATGATACTCTGAAGGAGATCGTTGCACTGAAGAAAGAAAACGTCGATGGCATCGTTCTCGATTTGCGCGACGATGGTGGAGGAGCCTTAGTCGATGCTGTGGATATAGCAGGACTATTCATAAAGTCCGGGCCGGTGGTGCAGGTGAAGAACAGCTTTGGCGATAAAAAAATCCTCAGTGATACCGATGCAAAAGAGTATTACAGTGGCCCCTTGGTGGTGCTGGTCAACAAGTTTTCGGCCTCGGCATCCGAGATCGTCGCCGCCGCCCTGCAGGATTACAAACGAGCCGTAATTGTCGGGGGCAAACATACCCACGGCAAAGGCACGGTGCAAACGATTATCGACCTCAATGAAAATATTCCTCTTCTCCATATGCGGAAATATGACGATCTTGGGGCACTGAAGATAATGATCCAAAAATTCTATCGGGTAAATGGCAGTTCGACTCAATACAAAGGAGTGGAGCCTGACATTTTTCTGCCGAATCTCTTTGAACATATCAAGTCCGGCGAACGTTATCTCGATTTTTCTTTGCCCTGGGACTCCATCGAACCGGTTAAATTCACTCCTTGGAGTGAAAAATCTTTTGATTTCGAATCACTTCGCAGGCTGAGCCGTGAGCGTGTCGAGAAAGATGAGGGACTGAAAACCATAGCCGAGGAGGCAGTGAAAGCTGCCGATCGTGCTGAACATAGCGTAATGCCAATAGATCTTGAGGATATGCGCAATCAACGACAAGAATCACGGCTTATGCGGGAAAAAATTGGCGCCCATTATCGTAAATATCGCGAAGAGCAGGGAGATGGCAGTGATTTTGAGGAATCGGACGACGATAAGGGTGACCCGAAAGAAATCTGGCTGAAGAATGTCAAGGAGGATCCTTATATTCGCGAAGCTGTAAATATTGTTGGCGATATCAGCCGCCTTCCAAGGTTGTGAAATAGCCCAAGACCCCTCTCTTTACAGCCTTTTGAGCGTGTTGAGCACGACAAAAATATTCTTGAAAAAGAGGGGAAAAGGTGCTAGAGATGTCAATTTGTGAATGGGCATTCATTCGTCTTTCTTTCTCCTGTCGACCGTTCACGGAAGAATAACTCCTTAATTACAGGTTGTATTTGCATGGATCTTGCCGAAGGTTTCCGGAACCACAGAGAAAAAATCGTGAATAAATGGGTAGAATACGCCCTTTCTACCTATATTTCGTCAGGATTTTTCATCAAGGAACGTGATCAATTTGCCAATCCTGTCGGTGGCAATATCCGGGAGGCCTTGAACAGACTCTTTCCCCTGCTGGTCAGGGGGGCTGATTCCAAGGAATTTCTTGCGCCTCTTGAGCAAATTATGAGCATCCGCTCGGTTCAGGAGTTTTCGCCATCCCAGGCCGTGGCCCCTTTGAATGCCGTAAAACATATCACCAGGGAGGTTTTTGCCGCCGACAAGGAGCGCAAAAACCTAGTGCACGAATTGTATGATTTCGAGTTCGCCGTCGATCTCGCGGTACTTGCTGCCTTTGATATTTACATGCAATTCCGGGAGCGTCTCTGCCAGGTGCGAATCGCTGAAATTAAGTCGGGAAGTCACATATTAACAGACAGCAGGTGTCCCTCAAAACTGCTTTCTGCAGATAATAACAGAGTTTTAACAAAGGCTAACGGTATTTAACTGGTCTCCATGCGGGAAACAGCCGGCTCTGTTTTACTGCGTGGTTTCCAAAACAGTTCAATTGAAGCGAGGTAAGAAATGAAGTACGCCTTCTCATTCCTAGCAGTCATAGCGTTGATACTGATTGCTTGGCTCGGATCTCAGATACCGGGGATGCCCTATTTATTTGGTGTCGCCCTGCCGTATCTGGCCATGATGATCTTCCTGGGCGGCTGTGTCTACAAAGTGGTGCAATGGGCGAAATCCCCGGTACCATTTCCGATACAGACTACCTGCGGGCAGGGCAAATCGCTGGATTTTATCAAGCATGACAGGCTGGAAGCTCCTTCCACGAACGCCGAAGTGGTAGCAAGAATGTTTTTGGAAATAGTGACCTTCCGGTCTCTTTTTAGAAACACCAAATCGGAAATTCATGATGGACCGCAAATCACCTATGAGTCATCCAAATGGCTGTGGGTATTTGCGCTGATTTTCCACTATTCCTTTCTGTCCATCGTAGTCCGTCATATGCGTCTTTTCCTTGATCCGGTTCCGGCCTGGATCGGCTGGTGGGAATTCATCGACGGCATCTTTGAAGTGGGTGCGCCCGGCTGGTATATAAGTGATGTCGGTCTGGTTGTAGGCTGTCTCTTGCTGTTCAGCAGAAGATTGATTACCCGCCATGTTCGTTATATCTCTTTGATGAATGATTATTTTCCCCTGGTTCTAATCTTTACCATCGCGGTAACCGGTATTCTCATGCGCTACGTACTGCGAACCGACATTGATATCGTCAATATCAAACACCTCACTGTCGGATTGGTTTCCTTGTCTCCGACCATAGGCGCCAAAATCGGCTCCATTTTCTTCATTCATGTGTTTCTGGTCTGTGTACTGCTTGCCTATTTCCCCTTCAGCAAGCTCATGCACTTTGCCGGCGTGTTTCTCAGCCCAACCAGGAATCTCAAAAACAATAGTCGGGCAGTGCGCCATGAGAATCCTTGGAATCCACGGATCCTCCCCCACTCCTACGCCGGATATGAAGATGAATTCCGCGAGTTTATGGTTGATGCGGGAATCCCGGTTGAAAAGGAGTTATCCCCGGCAAAGGATGAATAATACGGTTATTGACCCAAAACCAGCTTAAGAGGAATAGTTACGATGGCAGTTCCAAAATTACAACAATTATCGAAAAGCGTAGTGCAGGGACCATCCTTGGCGACAGGAGCGATACCTACCAGGGACTGGATGGACATCCCGGTGGTTTTCAAATCCGGGAATTACGCCTACCCTGCCAAAAAAGAGAAGGTGGAATACCTGAATAAGCAGTCCGGACTGCATTTTCCTAATGCCCGGGAGTGGTCTCCCGAGGATGAAGACTGGAAACTACCGGAAGGCTGGCAGGAGATCATTCTCAAAGGCCTCAAGGAACGGCTTGAGAAGTTCCGCTCCTTGAAAATCTTTATGGATTGCTGCGTTCGTTGCGGAGCGTGCGCCGACAAGTGTCATTTCTTTCTTGGCACGGGTGATCCCAAAAATATGCCGGTACTGAGAGCTGAACTCTTGAGGTCGGTATACCGAAACGATTTCACTCTGGCCGGGAAAATTCTCGGTAAAATGGCCGGAGCAAGGGAGATGACGGTAGCCGTTCTGAAGGAGTGGTTCATGTACTCCTATCAATGTACCGAGTGTCGGCGTTGCTCGGTGTTCTGTCCCTACGGCATTGACACCGCCGAAATAACCATGATGTTGCGGGAACTTTTGCACCTGGTCGGAGTAGGTATCAACTGGATCCTCGAGCCGGCTTCCAATTCCAACCGCACTGGTAACCATATGGGGTTACAGCCCCATACCTTCAAGGATAATGTCGAGTTCCTCGTCGATGATGTGGAAAATCTTACCGGGGTGAAACCGAATATATCCTTTAATAGAAAGGGTGCGGAAATACTCTTTATCACCCCATCGGCCGACGTCTTCGCCGAACCTGGGCTGTATACCGCTATGGGCTACCTGATTCTCTTTGAGGCTATCGGGCTTGACTACACCTGGTCCACCTATGCCTCCGAGGGCGGTAACTTCGGTCTTTTTACCAACAATGAGACGATGAAGAAACTCAATGCGAAGATGTACGCCGAGGCGAAACGCTTGGGTGTGAAGTATATCATCGGTGGTGAGTGCGGTCATATGTGGCGTGTCGTCCATCAGTATATGGATACCATGAACGGTCCTGCCGATTTCCTGGAAATCCCGAAATCTCCGATTACCGGCACAGTCTTTGATAACGCCGCATCGACGAAAATGGTGCACATCAGTGAGTTTACCGCCGATCTTATTAAAAACGGCAAAATTAAGCTCGATAAGAGCCGAAACAGTCACGTCAAGGCGACCTTTCACGATTCCTGTAATACCGCCCGGGCGATGGGGCTTCTTGAAGAACCGCGTTACATCCTCGATCACGTTGTCGATTGGGTCGAGATGCCGGAGAATACTATTCGCGAACAGACCTTCTGCTGCGGTTCCGGGACCGGCCTCAATACCGATGAGATCATGGAACTGAGAATGCGCTCTGGATTGCCGCGTGCCAATGCAGTGAAATATGTTCATGAGAAACATGGCGTGAACATGCTGTCCACTGTATGTGCAATCGACAGAGCGACACTCACCTCCCTTATGAACTACTGGAATCCCGGCGTCGGAGTCTGTGGGTTGAGTGAGCTGGTTGCCAATGCGATTGTTCAAGAGGGTGAAACACGCGGTGAGCTTGATGAAGGCCTCCGTACCATGCTATAGACAATCCTGAACAGAACATAGGAGTAAAGGTAATGTACAATAAAGGAACAATAATACCGGGATTGATCATCTTTGTCCTGTTGATAACTTTCCCGCTCTGGTTCAACGCGTTCTCGAAAGCAAGCACGGCACCGAAAATTGAGCTGCCACCAGGTGGACAGAAGGAGTGTGTCAAACCTGCTGCGGAAATGCGCGCTCAGCATATGGTACTGCTCAACGAATGGCGAGATGACGTCCTGCGTAACGGTAATCGTGTTGCAGTGACTGCCGGTGGGAAGGAATACCGCAAGGGTTTACAGACGGCTTGTATGGCCTGTCATACCAACAAGGAGAAATTTTGCGACTCCTGCCATACGTACACATCTGTAAAACCCTACTGCTGGGATTGTCATTTGACCCCGAGTGTAGCTGCGGCAAAGAAGGAGACAAACTAATGGATATGCAAAGAAGGAATTTTCTAAAAATTGCCGGAGTCACGGCTCTGGCCGGCATCAGTGCACCGGTTGTTGTCAATCTGACATCATCTGCCCTTGCCTCTTCCGATCAGGGGCAAACCGCAGTGGCGCATCCTGCACCTTCCGGTGCGCATGGAGAGGATGCCCCTCAGGGAGTACGCCTTGGCCTACTCATTGATATGCGAAAACTCTACGGCCATCCCGAGCTTCTTGATAAGGCGACCGCAGCATGCCATAAAGTACACAATGTTCCGAAGATCGATAACAAAAAAAGTGAGATCAAGTGGATATGGAAGACACCTTTTGCCAATGCCTTCACCGATCAATCGAATAACCATGCCTCAAAAACTGCCAGGGAAAACGATTTCTTAGTTCTCTGTAACCACTGCGATGAGCCCCCTTGTGTTCGGGTCTGTCCGACCAAGGCGACTTTTAAGGACAAAAAGACCGGCATCGTTGCTATGGATTACCATCGCTGTATCGGTTGCCGTTTTTGTATGATGGGTTGTCCCTATGGGGCACGAAGTTTCAACTGGATGGATCCGCAACCCTTTATCAAGGAATTGAATCCTAATTTCCCTGCTCGAATGCGCGGTGTTGTCGAGAAATGCAACTTCTGTGGGGAACGTCTGGTACTTGGCAAAGAGCCCGCGTGTGTAGAGGCCCTCAAGGAAGTCGGAGCGATCGTTTTTGGGGATCTAAATGATCCCCAATCAGAGATTCGCCGAATTCTTGACAAGGAGCATACCATCCAACGGCAAGCAGCCCTTGGAACCAAACCGTCAGTCTTTTACATAGTGTGAGGGTGTCATGATAGAAAAAGCGTTAAAAGGAAACTCTAACTACTGGATGTGGCTCGCATTTCTGAGCGCATTCATTGCGGTGGGAGGGATCTGTTATCTCCGACAGTTTCTCTATGGTATGCATTTGACAGGTATGGGGCGCGACTTGTCCTGGGGATTATATATTTCCCAGTTCACCTTCCTGGTCGGTGTGGCGGCTGGAGGCTTGATGCTGGTTCTCCCCTATTATATCCATAATTATAAGGCGTTTGGCAGAATTACCATTCTTGGTGAATTCCTGGCTATTGCCTCTATCGTTATGTGTCTCATGTTCATTATGGCCGATATTGGTCAACCGCTGCGCGGACTGAATATGATTCTGCACCCGACCCCGAACTCCATGCTCTTCTGGGATATGGTGGTATTGCTCGGGTATCTGGGCCTGAACGTGATCTGCGGATGGGTTATTCTCACCGCCGAACGAAAGCAGGTCAAGCCTCCGAAATGGGTCTATTTTTTCGTTTATCTTTCTTTGCCGTTCGCAGTCTCGATCCATACTGTAACTGCAATGCTTTACTGCGGACTGCCTGGTCGTCATTTCTGGCTGTCGGCGATCACCGCCCCACGATTCCTTGCTTCCGCCTTTGCAGCCGGTCCGGCTTTGATTGTTATTGCCTGTCTGGTCATGAAACGGATAGCTCATTTTGATGCCGGCCAGGAAGCGATCAAAAAGCTGACAACGATTATTATGTATGCGGCGCTCATCAATGCTTTCTTTGTTGGTTTGGAATTTTTTGTCGGTTGGTATTCAAATATTCCCGGACACAAACATTCACTCGAGTACCTCTTTTTTGGCCTTGAGCACCATGGCCATGTGTACAACAATCTGGTGCCGTTCATGTGGACCTCGGTTTTCTTCTGTTTTGGGGGACTTGCACTTTTTGGCTATATGAAGATAAAAGATGCCTTCAACGATGCATGGGTTGGTATTGGCTGTCTCATGATTTTTATTGCTCTCTGGCTCGACAAGGGGCTCGGCTTTGTCATGGGTGGCCTTGTTGTTAATCCCCTTGACGAAATCGTCGAGTATTATCCGACCGCCAATGAGATTGGGATTACTTTAGGGATCTGGGCTACCGGTTTTTTCCTGGTTACCGTTCTCTACAAAATTGCTATAAAAGTTGAACATGAGGTGGAAGGCTAGAGCAATACCTTCGCATCATAAATGAGATACTGAGCCCCCGACTTGTCGGGGGCTTTTTTTTTTGTTAAAAGGGAGGTAAGAAAAAAGGGAGCGATGGGGAGCTAATGAAAAAAACAGAGGATTTAATTTGCAAAAAAAACGTGTGCTTATAGTATATTACTCATATACTCAGCAAACCAAGATGCAGTTAAAGAAATTCATCTTAGGTTTAGAAAGTGCCGGGATTGAGGTCAGTCAGGAACGGCTGGAACCTCTTACTCCCTATGAGTTCCCTTTCAGGACCAATATGCGTCTGACGGCAGCAATGTTTCTGACTTTTTTTCAAAGGCGCATGGCGATCAGCCCTGTATCCGATGCTTGTTTAGGAGCCTGGGACTGTATAATCCTCGCCGGGCCGACGTGGTCCTATCATCCCAGTGGGCCTGTGCTCGATTTTCTTGATCGCTATGGCAGTAATGTGTGTGGTGGAAAAATCGTCATACCGTTTATCTCTTGCAGGTCGTATTGGCGCTTGCATTATTGGACCCTGAAAAGACGACTTGGCTTGTACGGAAGTAAAGTTGAAAAACCCATTGTCTTTATGCACCCTCAAAAGGAGCCTTGGCGCTTTTTCGGGCTTATTCTCCAATTGCGGGGTAAAATCATGCGACGTGAAAACTCCTGGTTCAGACAGCGTTATCCGAGTTACGGCCATAGCAAGCAACAAGGGGAAGAAGCCATGGAAGAGGGCAAAAAACTTGCTGGAAAATTGTTAAACGATTGGTGTGGATGAAGGATCCTGTGTACTCCTGCCATCTTGAGAAAAGGGAGTAATGGGGATTTTTAATCCCTTTTCGGGAATCATGGCCATTGGCCGGTGAGGTAGAGTGTATAGTAGTGGAAAATATTATCTGAAAAGAAAACATATACCAAGGCTGCAAGGGAAAGGAAGGGGCCGAAGGGGATACGGGTTTGGCCCCCTTTTTTTTGGCTGCGCATGGCAATGATACCTATGATTGAGCCGGTTGTTGAACTCATAAAGATGATGAAGGGTAGTGCTTGCCAGCCCAACCAGGCGCCAATCATAGCGAGAAGTTTAATGTCTCCTCCGCCCATCCCATCAATTTTCCGGAGAAGAGTATAGAGAAGGGCTATGGCATAGAGCACACCACCTCCTACCAAGAGGCCGATGAGAGAACTCTGCCAGGTCACCGTGTTACTCACCAGGGAGAAAAGAACGCCAAGGACTATACCGGGCAGACTGATTACATCCGGAATGATCTGGTGCCGGATATCGATAAAGATAATGACCAGGAGCGCAGCGGAAAAAACAAAATAGCCGACAGTAGCAACAGAGAATTGAAACCGGTGGACAAGGGCGACCGTGACAAGAGCCATGAGTAGTTCTACAAGTGGATACTGCAAGGAGATAGAGCCACGGCAATGGCCACAACGACCGCGTAAAAAAAGATAACTGAGGATCGGAATATTTTCATACCAGTGCAGGGGAGCATTGCACCGGGGGCAATGCGAGGCAGGAAAGACTATTGACTGGTCCGGCTCGGGAAGTCGCAGGATGACGACATTAAGAAAACTGCCGACAACGGCACCAAAGAGGGCTGAAAGGAGAAGAAGGGAGCTTTCGGTAATCATGGTCGAGATACTTTGTTTGAATGCCAATGGAAAAGTCGGAAAAACTTATTAATTGTATAGGTGTGTATGTCACAATACCAGGAAATAGCAACTGTTGCCCGAATTGAAAAATTCGCCAATAAAAACTTTCGACTCACCCTCGATTGTCCGCAGATTGCAGCCAGTGCCAAACCAGGGCAATTTGTCATGATCCGGACGGGAATCGGTAAGGATCCCTTGTTACGCAGGCCGTTCTCTGTTCATCAGACGAGTTCGGGAGGCAGATTACAAATCTACTTCAAGGTAGTCGGCAGGGGTACGGAAATTCTCGCCCAGGTAAAAACAGATCAAGAAATATCGGTCTTGGGGCCTTTGGGGCGGGGCTTTCGTCTCAATGTGAACGCACCGGCGATCCTTATCGGAGGGGGTTTGGGCATAGCACCGATGCTTTTTCTGGCAAAGGAAAACTGTCGCCTGAAGCGGAATTGCGCCAACGATTTGGTTCTTCTTGGGGCTCGGGAGAAAAATGAAGTGGAGCACCTCCTTGACGACTTCAAACGGTTGGGGTTGCGACTGTTAATCGCAACCGATGACGGCTCGCTCGGGCATCATGGGTTGGTGACCGAGATCCTGCAGTCCACAATCCTGCCTCCCGGCTGCACCGTCTATACCTGCGGACCTGAAGCGATGATGGCGGGAGTGAGTAGGATATGTCAAGCTCAAGATATTCCCTGTCAAGTTTCCGTGGAAAGCGTCATGGCCTGCGGCATGGGAGCCTGCCTGGGCTGCAGTCGGCCGGCAAAGGACGGCAGCTATACCCATGTCTGCCTCAATGGGCCGGTCTATGACGCGGAGGACTTGCTATGGACTATGTGATTCCTAGAGATGAAAATCTGCCGGATCTGCGGGTGAATATCGGTTCTCTGGAGATTGCCAATCCGGTCATGACTGCCTCGGGTACCTTTGGCTACGCCAGGGAATTCGAGAATTTGATGAACCTGCATCGTCTCGGGGCCGTCATTGTCAAGGGGATTTCCCTGTATCCTCGGGCTGGCAATCCGCCGCCGCGAATCGTCGAAACCGCCTGCGGTATGCTTAATGCCATCGGTTTGCAAAATGTTGGAGTGGATCGGTTTATAACCGAGAAGATGCCCTATCTTCATGGTTTGAATGTTCCGGTCATCGTCAATATTCTCGGTGATTCCCTTGCCGAATATGAAGAGATTACTGTGCGATTGGCCGGTGTTCCGGGGGTCTCCGGAATTGAAGTGAATATCTCGTGTCCGAATGTCAAAAAAGGCGGTGTGGCCTTCGGTACCGATCCGATCATGGCGGCGGCGGTGACCGGCGCAGTAAAGAAAAAGACGGATGTGCCGGTGATGGTCAAACTTTCTCCTAATGTCTCGGATATTACGGTCATTGCCAGGGCCGTCGAAGATGCCGGAGCGGATGCCATTTCCCTGATCAATACCCTCATAGGTATGGCCATTGATTTGCCGACTCGCCGTCCAGCATTGGCCAATATTATCGGCGGCTTGTCTGGTCCAGCAATTAAACCGGTGGCTCTACGTATGGTTTATCAGGTTGCCAGGGTGGTGTCGGTGCCGGTCATCGGTATCGGTGGTATCGAGTCGGCGGAAGACGCCCTGGAATTCATGCTCGCCGGAGCGACCGCAGTGCAGATCGGTACTGCCAATTTTATCAACCCCAGGGCCAGTGAAGAAGTGGTTGAAGGAATCGAGGCGTATGCCAAAGCTGAAAAATTGCTTTCCATCCGTTCGATAATCGGTGGTTTGCGACTTGAATGAAATCCCTCTGGCAAAAAGCAGAACAACACACAATGTTTTACCCAATTTGAACAATTTCCTGGTGCGAGAAACCCATGATAGAAATACAACCTGTTGCAAAAGTGAATGCTGTCATAGAAGTGCCCGGCTCGAAAAGCCTGACCCAAAGAGCGCTCATCGCAGCTGCTTTGGCAAAAGGAGAAAGCAGGCTTATCGGGCCGCTGGAGAGCGAGGATACTGCGTATTCGGCCCAAGCCTTAATGCAGATGGGTGTGGTTATAGAGAAAAACAGAGATTGGCGGATATGCGGCAATGGCGGCTTGATAAAACCATCCGGGGAGCCGATTTTTCTTGGTAATAATGGGACTGCCACGCGTTTTCTTACCTCTGTTGCCGCTCTTGGCAATTCGCAGTATACCATCGACGGCGATGCTCGCATGCACCAGAGACCTATCGGGCCGTTGCTGACTGCCTTGCGAGGATGGGGAGTAGATATAAAATCACAACGGGGAACCGATTGTCCGCCTCTGCAGATCAATGGCCGGGGCTTGGCCGGCGGGACGACGATTTTGCCCGAAGGCAAAAGCAGCCAATACCTTTCCTCCCTCTTGCTGGTAGCACCGTATGCCAAAAGACCGGCTACTCTCAGGGTTGAGGGACAGATTTTCTCCAAACCCTATGTTGAGATGACTCTCGCGGTCATGGCCGATTTCGGCATCCTGGTAGAGTGTGCCCGTGATTTCAGCTCCTTTTCCGTGCCGCAGGGCTGTTATCAGGGCAGGGAATATCGCATCGAGGGAGATGCCTCCAATGCTTCGTATTTCTGGGCGGCAGCGGCGGTCACCGGCGGTCGGGTAACAGTGACTAATATCCCGGTTCCGTCGTTGCAGGGTGATGCCATGCTGGTGCCGTTACTCGGTCGCATGGGCTGCCATGTGGAGAAAACCGGTGAATGCATAACTTTGCAGGGTGTTGAGAGGCTTGAGGGGATACACGTTGATATGGGAGATATGCCGGATGTGGTTCCGACGCTGGCGGTTGTTGCCGCCTTCGCCCACGGGACGACGGTGATTGAAAATATTGCGCATTTGCGCATCAAGGAGTGTGATCGCCTTTCTGCGGTGGTAACGGAACTCAGCAAATTAGGGGTAAAGGTCGAGGAACGGGAATCGGCCATGATTATTCATGGCGATGGTGGGGTTCATCTTAAAGGCGCCGAGATTTATACCTATGCCGACCATAGAATGGCGATGTGTTTCGCGGTTGCCGGTCTCAGGATACCTGGGGTGAAAATTAGCGGAGAAGAATGTGTCGGAAAGTCCTTCCCCGATTTTTGGCAGCGGTTCGCTCTTCTGGCCGGCAAGTAAGACGACTTTGGCTAGTTGCAAAACCGGTCATGAGGCTTTCGCCGCCTCATGACCGGTTTTTCATGGAGCCTCTACCTGAAAAACTATTTCTGTCTGTCTATTTTAGCAACCGCTTCCTGAACCAAACGCTGCACCACGGTATCCAAGGTAACCAGTTGCGAGGCGTGACCAGACATCCCGAGGATAGCCTGGGACTTGCGTCCTGTTTCCATCTTCTTCTCAACATAACCTGTGGATACCTGTTCGGAGGTGGATGCATCGGTTATCTTGTAACGCAGCCCCACGAGCCATACGGCAGCATGCTCGCTTGCCTTTGCCGATGAAATGGCAGTGTCACTGATTGCTCCGGCTCTTCCACCGACCGCGGTCCCAACGATTGAACCGATAGCATTGCCGTCAAATCCCTGTCCGGCTTCACCAACTTCCTCAGCTTTGAGAATGTCGAATTTGACAAACCATTGGGTCGAACTGAATTTTCCTTTCTTAAATTTCTTCAGAGCATCGGGGGAGCCCATGTTCACTGCCAGTTCGATCTCCTTGAGCATCGGCCCCAAATCGGATCGTTCAAGCACCTTGAAATTGGCATTGCTCAGTTCGACTTCGGCAAAATCGGCAATATTGTTTGGAGTCACTTTTTGGGTAAAAGTAGCACTGCTGCTTTTAATATTTCCAGGAAGGACTATGAGCGTTGGGCCTTTCTTCCCGGCGTTGGCATATTCAACCGGTTGATACATGTTATCGTCGGCAACTCGATTAGCCTCTTGGGACGCAGCCCCGCCGGCACCGGTACTGGTAGGAACACAGCCGGAAAGGAAAACCGAAAGGTTGATAAGAGAGAGAGAAAGCATAACATAAAAAAGGTTTTTCATAATTCCATCCTCCTGAACTTTTAAAGAAGTTATTCCATGCAGCTTACAGTAGCAACCTGTTTGTTGCATGAGGTCGTAATACGCACCATCAATTATTCACCGCGCCGGATGCACCAGCCCCAATGCCGGGATTCATTCGGGTCACCTTGTCGCGCAGATCTTTATCCTGGATAAGTTTATTAATACGCTCCGGGGAAGCTGTAGCCAGCGATGCCGGAAGGCTGTTCTGCATTGATTGCTGAAGCAATTCCGGGTGAGATCCGGCATCAACGGCGATCCGGACCACGTTGCCATGCTGCGACATCAGTTTCAATTGAGGTCCATCGAGTTTGGCGTTCAACGGCTTGAGAACGGTACTGTTAATTGTCTGGGCAAAATTCCCACCGCTGCTGGTACATTCTACCTCAAACTGGCTAAGTCCGTTTGTCTCAAAATTGATGAGTTCGGCATTAAGGATGTTTCGAAGTCCGGCAAACTCATCTTTAAAAAGCATAGCGGTATCATAATCGGGCAATCCGGTGAGTTGGATCTGGTATTTTTGCGAAGGCTTTAGCAGCTGTGACTCGAAAAAGTCCTTGGAAAACTCTTCACCTATGAGTTTGCCGATGTCTTCCAAGGCTTGATCTTCGTCGGCCCATGCTTTGTTCTTCGGAACCTTATTGTTAAAATAGATTTCTTCTCCGGTATGGTTATTAATACATTTAACGGTCCAGGAGGTAAGGACATGCTTGGTTACCTGGAGGCCTGAAGCCTTGAGGTTGATTGATGTCTGTTTGAATTTTGCCTCGCCGATGACCGAGAAGTCGGCGACCTTCCGATTCGACTTGGCGGCCCCGGCATCCTGCTGCAGCAGTTGGGTATATGCTTCCGACCAAACCCGATAGCCGAAATTGACAAAATGTTCTTTCAGGATATTGTCGGCGATTGATGAATTCTCCGGAACGTCGTCAGAGCTTCGTTTGGCATCACGAACAACGACTGCCACCGAGATGGTCGGATTGCCATGTTCTTTGATGAGGCTGAGCCTGTTTTCACGGGACAAGCTCTGCAGGGCGGTTTTGACATCGGCAATAAAGACCTCAGCCTTGATCTGCATATGCATTAAACCGTTTTCGCCAAGTCTTGGGGGAGATTGTTCGAGTATCTGTTTTATCAATCCCTTTGATTTGGAAAGCACCTTGTCCTCGATGAGGAGGTAGTTTTCAACCAGGGTGCTGCTTTCCACATACACGCCGACGGCCTTTTCTATCGCCTGCCGTTGGGCATCCCGGCGCAGATCTTCAACCATTAGGCCCTTGTCTTTCTTGTACATTTCGGCATTCGGATCGGCCAGTCCCTCGGCGGTGACGATAAGGGTTTCCGCCTTGTCAGCGCTAGTTGCAATGCTTGGAGCAAGAAACAGTACTCCGGCCATGAACAGACAAAATGTCCGGCAGAACCGGATAGAAAATGTGTACATGCTGGTTTTCATCTGATCATTTGCCTCCCCTGCAATAGTCTTTAAAAAGCTGATAGGTGATTTCCTGGGATTGTTTTTTTACAAGTTTTTGGATGGTGTTGAGGACATCGGCATCGGAGAAGGTTGTCTCATTGATCTGGGCGCTGGAGATCAGGTTGCCGCTACGATCGAGGAGAGAGAGGTTGATTGTCACAAACACCTCATCAATATTGACGACTCTATTGATTTGGCTGCGGGTGGAAATGATGCCCTTGAGCATAAAATTGGCGCTCAGCCGGTCGGCGGCGGACACAGCCGCATCAATGTTATTGTTGAGAACCGCCTCCTGCTCGACCCTGGCGATTTGCGCATTAATTTCGGCAGCCGTATAGGTCTTCAGGCCAAGTTGCTGAAAGCCGCCATTGAGTTCATCGACCAAGTTGCCGTATACCGATTTTTTCGTAGCGGATTTGCTGTCCCAATCCCGGGAGTAAAGGGTATTATCCCGGTGAATTTCGCCGATCATCGTGGCGATTTTTGCAGCTTTCAGAGACTTTGGGCAATGCAATGTGGCGAGAGAATTGCCTCTGCCGGTTGTTGTGTCCTCGATGGCCTCTTTTTGCGCCTCCTCCGAGAAAGAAAAGCAGGAAGCGGAATACGGGGAGAGGATGGCAATAATAATGAGCAAGAGAGCAAGTCGGAATCTTGATTTCATAGTGATGGTTACTCCTCAACCCTGAACTATTTTTCTCTAGATTACCGGAATCGGCAAATCTTCGCCAAATTTTTTGTAACCGGTGCGCCAATGGAGCGACAAGTGCAAAGCCTATTTATTCATAAGTTTAGTCAATAACCGAAAAATATCAAAGTTTTCTTTTACAGAAAAAATACTCTCTCCTTTCAGGTCATTGCCAGTTATCGACGATCCGAGCCTTCGGGGGCATGTCCGAGGATAGCCCCCTTCATGACTCCGACATATTCGTCCTGCAGGTCGAAGCCGGTGCAAAGAGTTATGATGGGTGAATTGTTTGTGATGTTCCTTGCCAAAGATTGTAATGGAAGTACCAATTCATTTATGGGTAAGTGAAGAAAACCCGTCAGCAAATGGACAATCATCTTAATTGAGGTTTTTCAAGAGGCTTTTGCACCAGGAAATAGAGTTTACCATCTTCCTTCATGTGGTTGGCGGCAAATTCGGCATTTTCCCCGTGACCGAAGAAAACATCGACTCGCCCCGTTCCTTTAATGGCGGCTCCGGAATCCTGGGGAAAAACAAATCTGGTCAATGGCCTCCAGCCGGCGATCTGTCCGTTCTTCCCGAGCTTCGGTATCCGGGATACCAGATACCCGAGAGTGCCTCCCGGAAGGGCTGTGTCGTCCATAGCAATGGAGCGGCCGGGGATGAGAACCTCGCCGCTGCTCCCTACGGGGCCAAGATCATTGCCCCAGTTAAAAAAAATAAAGCGGGGGTTGTGGTGCAGGATGCGCTGTTGTTTGTCCGGGTGCTGTTGCAGATATGTTCTGATGGCCGGGATGGTGGCGTCTTCAAGCGCCATTGCTTTTTCATCTACCAGTAATTTCCCGATGCTTTTGTACTCAAGTCCGTTGGAGCCGGCGAAGTGGACTGCCCAAATCGATTGGTCAGGGAATTGAATTTTTCCGGATCCTTGGACATGAAGAAGAAAGGCATCAAAGGGGTCTTTAAGAAAGGCCAGTTCATTACCCTGCAACAATTCACAAGTCGTTTCTATTTCTTGGCGACTCCAATAGGCCACAAGCTGGTGGTCATGACCGTATCGACCAATCTGGAGTTCTCCGTTTGATCCAAGGGAAGTGATGAGCGAGGGTGGAGGGGAATAAATGGGGGTGAGAAACGGTGTTTGCCGGGTGAGACTGCCTGCAAAAATCGGTTCGTAATAGCCGGTTACCAGCATGCTTCGGCGCCCTTGGTCCTTGCGGCCGCCGGCCTGGTAGACCAGATAGTTGTCGGTCAGGAAGCGTTTAAGCGTCTCCGGCGAGGGGTTTTGGTCGAGTTTCTCGAGAAAGGTTTCAAGAGAATGAAGAAGCCAGCTATTACTGTATGTTTCGGTCCCGAAGGAGATACTTTCCGCAGGATTCTGTTTCTTTAAATAGGAGAGATGGTGGCGGGTGCATTCGATCAACGATGCACGATCCATATCGTCGACAAAGACAGGGGATTCAATTTGTCGCAAGCGGTAGAGTGGTTGGTAACTTTCTTTGATCAGAATAAGGTAGATCAGCAGGCAACCTGCCGCGGCAAGCAGGCAAAACAAGGCGATGAAGCGAAGGCGTGCCCGTTGAACCATTGGCAATTATCGGTTAGTTTTTAAATGCTTCGGCCATTTCAGCAACCGCCATGGCATATTTGCTGCTGTGGTTATATTCATTTATTGCTTGCATGTTAGGATATCCGGCGACGAAACGCATTCCCCCCCCTTCCTGTGGAGCCAGCTCCAAACCGATGATGGAAAATTGTCCGTCTTTGGGCGGTGGTGTCAGGGTGACGTTTTGCAGTGACGTCAGTTGACGCCAATCGATACGCCCTTTCCTTCCCTCATTATAGGTTTGGACGAGGATCTCGGAGCGCAGTTCACGGCCAAGTTCAGCATACAAGGGAGCATCGATTATCCATCCGAAACTACTCAGGTAATTAGCGATTGATGCAAAAATGTCAGGCAGTGAATGAATGAGATCAGGGTGCTTATCACCATCAAAAGCCACCGCATATTTGTTGAAGCTGGAGGGCATAAACTGAGCTTGGCCAAAGGCTCCGGCATAGGAGCCTTTGATGCTCAATGGGTCGAGGTCATTGTCACGGCAGAGGATAAGGAAATTGATCAGTTCGTTGCGATAAAATGGAGATCTTCGCGGATAGGCGGAGTAGAGGGTGTTCAGGGTCTGGAACAGGTTGAATCCCCCCTGATTAGCACCGAATCTGGTTTCAATTGCCCATATAGCCACAATAACCTCCCTATCTACCTTGAACTTGGCTTCAATACGATCGAAGAGGAGCTGATAAAGAGCAAGGTGCTGCTTGCCGATGGCAATCACCATGGGGGTAATGAAAAGGGATCGATATTGATAGTAGGGTTTGACTTCTCCCTGTCGATCCATGAGCTGGAGAATCTTTCGATCGATGTGCAGGTCGGCAAAGAGCAGTTGAAGCTGGGATTTGGTAAAATGATATTGTTCCTGCAACTCACGGAAGAGATCCTGGTATTGTGTACCGGCAACATCGATAGGCTGGCCATCGGTAACAAGATCGGCGGCGAGTGGAGCGGAGTCAGTGCCATAGATGGTGCCAGGAAACGAGATGAGGAGTGATGCGAAAAGGAGCCCGGATAAAAAATACTGGAGGCAGCGGTCGATTAGGGATACTCCTCCGGCCAAGTGGATAAAAAAATGAGAGGTCATTGTCAGGAGTAAAACGAGTGAAACGTGTTGAGGAAATGGTCGAGCATATCCTTTGGCAGGCTATTGATTCCGGCTGCTGCTGCACGGCCACCACCACTAGGGTAGAGTTTGCAGAGGGTGTCGGCATGTCTCTGATCTGCAAATGGGGCTCGGATGCTGATCCGCAGTGATCCGTCCTGGTTTTCGGTAATAATGGCGTGAGCCGCAGTTGTCCGCTCTCGTGCCCGTAAATTCGAGAGGACCCCGACAATCCGGCGTGCCCATGGCGCATCCGGCAGATGGTAGACCCTGTTTTTTCCGGGTTTTCCTACTTCTTTCTCTTGCATCGCCAAGGCTATGTCTGCCTGGTATGCTGCTTGTAAGGTGCCGACCTGCGATGAATTTTCGAGATACTCGAAAGGATCGGAGTATGGTTCGATGGCCTCGTAAAGATCCCGGGGATGAAACAGGAGATCCTCGAAGGTTAAGCCGTAGCCATTGTAATTGAACAATTCACCTAACTGACGCAACGAACCGATTTGTTGCTCACTCAGGCGAAAAGTTTTTGCCAGTTCCATAGCAGGTTCGTGGAGATTGTCGCCAAATGCCCCGCAGATAGCCCAAAGACCATGGTGGTTATGGAGAACCCTATTGACAATTAGAGAGGTACACATTGCCGGGTTGGTGTCGATATGTGTCTGCAATGCCGGGCTGTTTATCGGCGCACCGGCAAAATGATGATCAAAGTAGGTAACTCCGTTGTTCTGTTGTAAAAGTTTCTGCAGTGCAGTGCGGTTGCTGTCGAGGGAGATGTCGAACACGTCCAGGGAACAATTGTGGACATTTTCAAGTTGTGAGAGCAAACAAATATCCCTTTTAACTCCGGTCAGCAAACACCTTTCCTCCGATAACGGGTTATGCAGGCGATACTGATGGAGCGAGAAGATTCCATCGGCATCACCGTTGAAAATGTCATAGTGCATGGACCGGAGATCTCCTCGCCCGAAACCATTTGATGCCGCAACTACGAGCCAAGCGACGCTTTTGCACCCTGAAACCTTTAGTCAGAACCAAGAGGAATACCGAATGCAGAGCCGATGCCGATGTTCGCCAGGTTGAATGATACGATAAATGCGGTGTCGACGGTTGTGTGTTGGGTCAAAAAAGTCACCGACCAGCAAGGCGCCATATAGGTCAGGAAGCTGTTGGCTGTTGTTGTTGTGTCCTGTGACAAGGAATGCTCGATTTTCGCTCCGGCTATCCAATTGTTGACGAACGGTAGAGTAGTGCGGAAGTTCGCGTTAATCTGTTTGATTTCGTCTGTGAGTGGAGTGCTCTTGGTGTCGTTCAGCTCCGTGTAGCCTATTGCCTTGTAACTATAATCGACACCCAATCGATCTCCGCGGCTGTCCCGGTACTGACCACCAAAGGTGTGGCTGGTAAAGTTGTGGTCATAGACATCATAGGAGGATTTGTAGATAATCTTAGCAAAACGTGATGGAGACCAAGAGAGTTTTCCGTAAATAGCCGAGAACGGTTCATTCGACGGGTCTTCGTACAGATGATACGATTGCTGTACTAGTAGGGTCAATTTATCCCAGGGGTTTCGCTTCCCCTTATCCTGGCCGGAAAGGGATACCTTATCCTGGCCGGAAGGGGATATCGGGTTTAATGAGGTAAGCATACCATAGGTAAAGGTATTTCTTTGGGAGATCAGGTCAATATCGTCCCATTGGGGCAAATTGGTCTGATCAAGAAACGGGATATACTCATATTTGACGAATGGTCGCACCTGATGGGTAAAACCTTCTGAAGTACTGTCTCCGGTGAAATAATCTCGTTCGAGAGTGGTTGCTGTTTCGATCTTGTAGTCCGGTAATAATCTATTTTGGGTAACATTATTATTCCACGCAGCAGTGCCATAGGTGTGAACATCATAAAAAGTGTCACGGAGGGCGACCGTCGCCAAAGTTTCCAGATATGGGCTGATAGGAATCGGAACGGAAACATCTGGGTTAAGATCGATTCGTTGTCCTCCTATACCATCCTTGCGCCAGTAGTTGACATAGTTGGCCTTCCAATCAAAAAAGGAATAGGTTTCGCCAATAGGTACTGCGCCGGCGAAAGTGACTGAGGGTAAACTCCAAAGTTGGGTATTGAAAGTACTGGCATTGGTGTCTATCTCATCGATTGCCACCAGATCTGCCTCCAGAGCCATGCCTTTGAAACGACGAACAGTCTTTAATGAATTCTGACGATTGATGTCGGTTTCGTTTTGGAACCCTCGGCCAAAGGTTTGTAGATAGTCGCTGTGCGTTTTACTGAAACCATTAGTACTGGAATTAAACTCGGTCAGATAATCCTGGTCGGAAACTATATCCAGATCGAGACGGGTTCGCCATGCGTCTCCAAAGGATTCGTCAGCTTTCCCCCGAATCCAGTACCTGTCAACGTTGTTATGGGTATATTTGGTATCTGTGAAATAGCTGGTATTTGAGGGTTCTGAGAGTGCGTCATTGAGAAAACTTGCGGAAAACAAGCCTTTGTTGGTGTCACTCGAGGCATAACGAAATTCAGCCCCGGGCATGAAACCGCGTTTGGAATAGTATTCGGGGAAAAATGTGGCATCGGCCGAATCAGAGATATTGAGAAAGAAAGGGAGGTCGAGACCCACTCCGCTGATATTTGAAGTAGAAAAATAAGGGAAGAGGAAGCCGGTTTGGCGGGTGTTTTTTGCCGGCAAAATCATATACGGTGTGTAGAAGATCGGCACATCCTTAATATTGAACCATGCGTTCTTCAGTACCGCATATCCACCCTTGGTGATTTCCGTATCGGCACTGGCGATGCTCCAGGGCGGGGTTTCGCCTTCCGTAAGTTTACAGGTGATCACCCAGCCATCATCAATGTGATACGTGTCGAATCCGGTTTTCTCGACTGATTTTCCTTCCAGGTGCAGAGGGGGTGCATTACGAAGGATGGTAGCATCATTAAATTTTCCGGTATCCTTGGTGAGATTGAGTGTCGCTTCCTTGGCGAAAAGTTGTTCATCATTTGTGGTTATATGGACATTGCCTTTGGCCTTTATGGACTCAAGTTCTACATCATAGACAATCCAGTCGGCATTTATGGTGACCGTTATATGATATTCGGGAGTATTGACTTTCTCTACCTGGTTGGCACCAACTACCGGTTCTTCGACTTTTTCTTCGAGGAGCTCTGACCAGTCGGAAGCTCCTTGTTTTTGATTGGGTCTTGGAACTATTTTTTCATTTTTCTCAAGAATGACATTGCCTTGGGCGACAATGCTATTCGGGTTTTCGTAGCGGAAAATTTTGTCGGCGGAAATATTCCATTTTTCGGTAGCAACCATTTCGCCAAAAACATCTTGGGGGACGCTGTTTATCAGCTGGAAAAAGAGAAGGAAAAGCACCAGACGCAGACCGGAGATTTGAGGTAGGCGGAGGGACACGATAGACTCCTGTGGAGAAATTATTGTGGCAATCGTAAAGATCTTTTGGAATTACTCGAAGTGAGTAACAACATAACAGATCCCGGTGCTCATTCATAACTGCAAAAAAGCCTGACATTGAGGGCAAAAGGCAATGCCGATCATTGAGGAGGCATTAAAATCCGGAATGTACGGTTCTCAGCGAACACTGTCAAGTTTAAAGTCATGTGTTTGATTCCTGAAGTATCAAACATCGTTCCTATATGATTAGGAAAAACATAATTCATGAGAAAACTCAAGAGGTCTAAACGGAGGAGTGGGAAGCGAAGAAAAAACCCCTGCATGTTTCTGAAACCAAATAGTATTTGTGTTTCACAGCAATTGACAGTACTAATGTTCCGGGGAAGGAGTGGATACCTCCCCGCTGCGATGGAATCCAGCAAGTCGGGAAATCCGAGGCCATCCGCCGGGTTGCGGAAAAGCCTGGTCGTTCCTACAATCAAAATGGAGGTATGGATTCAGTAAGTTTAAGCATTTTCAGCCTGTTACCCCTTGAATCATTTGTGGCCTGCGGTTTTATCTCCTGCAGCCTCCGGCTGAAATTGACCTTGCGGAATGCGTGCCGGCAGATTTGGAAAACGAAAAAAGCGGTGATTATTATATTGCCGAGTCAATGAATTGGCTTGCAATGTAGATACTCACCCAAAAAAATGTTCCGGATATCTTCTGGGAAATGATGATAACGGGAGAAGAGGTTGAATATGGTAGAAAATAAAGATGACGATACTGAGAAAAAAGTTGTGCAGATTAAAGCAACAACCGGTGCATGGTGGAAAAGTACAACAGCATCTGAAGCTCCTCCGGTTGCCACGGAGGCTGTTCAGTCGAAAAAAGTGCCGGCTAGGAAAAGATCCCCACGCCTAAAAGTTGCCCCTTTGAAACAATCGGAAACGAACGAACCGGTTGCATCTGTACCTGTTGCGGCAGCAATCGCCGGTAACGATCAAACAACTGGGGCAGGGTTAATACCTTCTAAACCTGCTAGGAAAAGACCTCCGAGAAAACGCCAGGGGACTAAAAACCTCAAGCCCGAAGAACGGCTTGATCGTCCCAGTGAAGAGAGCCTCGAAGCAGGAGGCGGGGAGAGTCTCGAAACAGTCGGTACAGCGACCAAAGACGAGGAAGAAAGAGGTTCACGGGATCGGCGAAAAGCAAAGAGTGGTCGTGGACGGAGAGGCAGAAGAGGTGGAAAAAAATCGGTTTTGCATGAAGAACAAAGTCTTGGGGTAGCAGACGATAGTATTGAGGGGGTTAATAGTGAAGGTCATATCGTCTCGGATAGATTTCAGCAAGGTGATACCGATGAAGATCAGGGCGATGCCGCATACGACGAAGATGACTTGATTGATGAGGGGTTGGAAGAAGACGAACCGGAAGAAGCGGCCCATGAAGAGGTGAAGAGAGTCTGTAAGCTTTTAATCAATGCCGAAGAGCCGGAGGAGTGTCGATTGGCTCTGCTCGAAGATGGAAGGCTCGAATCCATCCATGTTTCGACAATCTCCAGAACCCAGACCAAAAATAATATCTACAAAGCCCGAATAGTGGCAATTGAGCCGAGCCTGCAGGCAGCGTTTGTCGACTACGGCACAGAAAAGAACGGGTTTCTGCCATTCAGCGAAATTCATCCCGAGTATTATAAGCAGGAACAGAGCAGCAATATACGTCATCTGGTGGAGACGCACCAGTGGAAAAAGCTCAGTATTATCGATGTGATAGAAAAGGGCCAGGAGGTTCTGGCCCAGGTGGTCAAAGAAGAGGTTGGCAAAAAAGGGGCCAACATGACCACCTATCTTTCCATTCCCGGGCGGTGTGTTGTCTTAATGCCGGGATCCGATTCTTCGGGAATCTCCAGGAGAATTTCCGGCGAGGAAAAAAGATCCCAACTGCGGGGAGCGATGAATTCCATCGATTTACCCGAGGGAATTGGTTGGATCGTTCGTACTGCAAGTGTCGATATTAATGAGGAAGCCCTTTCCCGAGATGTCAAATACCTTATGCATCTTTGGGATGACATTAAAGAGAAAGGGCAGGGAATGAAAGGTGTCGGGCTGGTTTATGAAGACCAGGAGAGTATCCTCAGATTTCTCAGGGAACATTTCGATCCGTCCATTGAGGAAATTCTGGTTGATGATCGAACCGCCCTCGAACAGGTAAAAACCTTTGTCGAGATGCTGCCGGAGAAGCAGAGAAATGTAAAGGTTCGACTGCATCAAGGGGCCCGGCCAATCTTTAATCAGTACAGTGTTGAAGATCAGATAGAGTCGATTTACCAACCCCAGGTCAGTCTGCCTTCCGGCGGTTCAATCGTAATTAATCCGACGGAGGCTTTGGTGGCCATAGACGTCAACTCCGGTTCCACCTCGAAGGGCAAAAATTTTGAAGCTTCGATTTTTCAAGCGAACATGGAGGCGGCCGCGGAACTTGCCAGGCAGCTCCGACTCAGGGATCTTGGTGGTTTGATCGTTGTCGATTTCATCGATATGCGCAATCGCAAACACATCATGGCTGTGGAAAAGAAGGTCAAAGATTCGATGAAGAAAGACAAGGCCAAGGTTGATTTCAGCCGAATATCCAAATTCGGGTTGATGCAAATTTCCCGACAAAAGCTTGGAGCTCCCATTGAGGCAGGGAATTACCGACGCTGTGAACACTGTAAGGGGCGCGGAACAGTCAGATCGGTGGAAACCCTCTCCCTCTACTATTTGCGGCGTATTCAAACCGGCGCGAGCCGAAAGGGCGTGGGGCATATCGAATGTCATTTTCCAATTGACGTGGCTTCATATCTTCTTAATAACAAACGGTCTGAACTCCACGATATGGAGAAAAGATATGAAGTCGAAATTTCCATTACCGCTCGGCCGGATATGAAACCCATGGATAACGAGTTGCTTTTTCATAAGGCGGAAAAAGAGGCAAAGGAAAAAAAACAGGCTTGAGTTAGCAATCAATCTGAGGTATATAGCAACACGTCAAAGCACCAGTAGCTCAGCTGGATAGAGTATCTGACTACGAATCAGGGGGTCACAGGTTCGAATCCTGTCTGGTGTACCAGTAAATTCAAGGAGTTAAGTTATTTTTCGCTTAACTCCTTTTTCTTTTATTACTGTTTTTTTACTTTTTGCGTCGGAGTTGGGTAACAAATGAAATAATGGGTGAGAGCCGCAAAAAGATGAAAAGAATAATTTTGACCCGGAAATCACGGCATGTTTTCACATTCTTAAAAGACTTTCAAATAAAAATCGAATATGGTAAATTTGGGTTAAAAACTACATTTTTATCAATTGTTTCCTAGGAAAAAGAATTTTTTCGAGTTATGATTTGGCAACATCATACTAAGGGCATATTTTATGTATGCTGTAAACTTTTAACATCATCTATCATCTAACACGGTGAGGAGGGAGAGAATTGAAACAAAAACTATTTTCATTTTTCATCATGGCATTATTGCTTGTTTCTGTGAGTGCTGCAAACGCGGCCACCACTCTAGTGGAAATAGGCAGGAGTCCTTTTCATCAGCCGCCGCTGAAAACCAAAGAAGATCTTGTTTCCATGCTCAAGGCAAAGAATCCTGAGGTCGCCAAAGGTTTTGCCTTGGCTGGTCGGAGTGACCTGTATGAACCTTTCATGGATCAAGTGACCAAAACAAAAATCGACCTCGTTCAGTTTCCCAAAGGATCCCAGTTTGCATGGATGTTTTATAAGAAAAAAGGCAAAGGTACAGTACGTATTGTTAAGGACGTAACCTGGGGGGGTAATAAACCATTCCCTGGATTCCAGTTCTCTATTGAGAAATCAGGGATTAGTTACACCTTTGTTATTCCGCTTGGTTGTGGCAACGTGGCCTTAATGGGAGAGAGCAAAATTCCTGAGGTTGCAGTCGCCCCGCCGAATAGGCCGCCGCAGTGCGGGATGACCGTTACTCCGACTAAAACTTTCTGCGGTGAAACTGTCTCCGTCGATGCGCGCACTTCGACCGATCCAGATGGTGAAATTGCCAAAATGACCATCGCTGTTGTTGATGCAAGTGGCAAAACCGTGAGCGAGAAAGTGGTTGAGGGCAAAACCCTCATGGGTGATGTTGCCGTACCATGTGGAACCAATACCCTCAAGGTAACCGTTACCGACAATAAGGGAATGGATGCCAGTTCTCCTGCATGTGCCGTGCAAGTTACCGGAATCAACAGGGTACGATTTGTTGGGGACCTGGGAGCCTATTATATGTTTGATCCGGCCACTTGGCTGTTTGGGCGGGCTGGTGCCGAGTACAGATTCAATGAAAACTTTTCAGTGCTTGGGATGGTTGGCGGTGCGCCGAAAATCCATGGTCGGGATGGCAAATCGGCCTTTCTCGTAGATTTGCTCGGTGAATATAGCTTCGATAGGTATTTTGTTGACCTTGGTGTGGGCGGATGGATCACCAATGGCGACAGTGATATCCCAGTGGAAAAAAGCCAAGTGGATGTGATTGCCGGATTTGGTGCGAGGATATATGGCGAACCTGATCAATTCAATGCCTCTTTGTTCTTTGAAGCTCGCTCTGATATTAATGATGTGGATGATATCGGTAAATATGGCCGGTTTGGTGCTGGAGTGCGCTTTCGCTTTTAATCCCTGTCCAACCTGTTCGCTGTTCAATCGGCGATGCATGTTTTAAGTGATGTCAATGCGGATACACCGACAACGAGTTGTCGGTGTATCCGCATTTTTTTTGTCAATTCAAAACGAACATTCATTTTACCGTGAGAGGAAATATGGAAACCGGGGCGCAAAAGGTGTGTGTGTATGTCGTGCAGGAAAAGGATCTGGCGAGTCAGGTGGCATTGAGCCCTGAAGACGATTTTCCCGAAGTTCTTGCAACCTCAAGAGTGATTGCCCTTATGGAGATTTCTGCGGCACGGCTTATGAAGCCGTTGCTGCAAACTGGGCAGCTCTCGGTAGGGGTGAGTGTCGAGATTAAGCATTTTGCGCCGACACCAGTTGCGGAAGAGGTTAAAGCAGTGGCCACATTTCTTGGCCTCGACGGGAAGATTTTCCAATTTGAGGTGGAGGTGTTTGATAGGGCCGGCAAGGTAGCAAGTGGCAGGCATACCCGTGCCATCGTCGAGACCACTCGCTTGGAAGAAGGTGCCCGCTCAAGAATGGCAAAGGCAGACAAATAGTTACAAGTGGAGAAAAGACGGAATTATGAAAGCCCTTTCACACCTCTGATGTTCAGGCAGAAGACGAGGGGTCTTCTGCCTGACTTGCCGTTTTATCGAACAACGTTTCCGGTGCCATTTTTTGCCAGCATAGATGTCTATGTTTTCTCTTAGAATCCTTTCTAGTGTTTGGTAGTTGCCAAGCTGGGTGTTTTGTAACATTTCTCTTGAAAAAAATGTGGTTCCGTGAACGCCCCTATTTCCCCGGTGTATTGAGAAAAACCACCATATGTTGTAGATTGATGTTGAGCAAGCCATAAATGTGGGGTATAAACACCCTGAGCGCAATACTCAGTACCAAGCAGGAGAAAGATCAGGCGAAGGCCCTGCTCCGCTGCTTTCTCGGGCACATATCCCTGAGAAAGTCACCATTTTTTGTCCACTTCATAAGAGGTTCTGCATGACACCTGACTTGACCAAACAGGTCTTGACTACTACCGCGGAAACGGTTCTGGCAAGAAGATACTATTTGAAAGATGCCGTAGGCAATGTAACTGAATCATGGGAAACATTGGCCCGTCGTGTAGCGAATGCCGTTGCCGATGTTGATAGTGATAAGAAACATCATAAGCAGCTCCGGGAAGATTTTTTTAATATGATATATCGGCTTGATTTTCTGCCGAATTCTCCCTGTCTCATGAACGCCGGGACCGATCTTGGGCAACTTTCCGCATGCTTTGTCCTGCCGATTGACGATTCGATGGACGGTATCTTTTCGGCGATACGCAACGGCGCCCTGGTTCATAAGACCGGAGGCGGGACCGGCTATTCTTTTTCTCGTCTCCGATCGAAAAATGCCTCGGTACGTTCGACCCAAGGCGTAGCTTCCGGGCCTTTATCATTTGCCGCCGTCTTTGATGCGGCAACGGAGACCATAAAGCAGGGCGGTAAGAGGCGTGGGGCCAATATGGGAGTTTTACGCATTGACCATCCGGATATCATGGATTTTATCGTCGCCAAGGCCGATCAAACCCGGTTCAATAACTTTAATTTCAGCGTTGGTATCACCGATCTGTTCATGCAAGCCGTAGAAGAAGATGGCGATTTCGACTTGGTCGAGCCTTCTACTCGTGAGGTTGTCAAACGGTTAAATGCCAGGATGGTTTTCGACAAGATAGTCGATCTGGCCTGGCACAATGGCGAACCCGGTGTCCTCTTCATTGATACAGCCAATCGTGACAATATGACACCGCAGCTTGGCGACTTCGAAGCAACCAACCCCTGTGGCGAACAGTGGTTGCTGCCTTATGAGAGTTGTAATCTCGGATCGGTTAATCTGGCAAACTTTGTCAATAAGGGAAAGGTCGACTACGACAGGTTGAAAAAGGTGGTGCGCACCGCCACGGTATTTCTTGATAATGTTATCGATTGCAACCGTTTCCCGATTCCGGAAATCGAAGAAATGACCCTAAAAACCAGGAAAATCGGTATGGGAATCATGGGATTGCATGACATGCTTATTCAGACGGAAACCCCGTATGCTGGTGAAGATGGACGGATCCTGGCCGGCAATGTAATGCGCTTTATCCGCGATACCGCAGAGGAACGATCCTTTGAGTTGGCCGGAGAGAAAGGGCCTTTTCCGGCTTATGATCCGGAGATCAACGCTTATCGCTCACGCCGCAATGCGGCACTCACTTCTATTCAGCCAACCGGAACGGTGTCGATGATTGCCGACTGTGCTTCGGGGTGCGAACCCTATTTTTCCATCGTTATGGTGAAAAATGTCATGGATGGAGATCGGCTGATTTTGGTCAATAAATATTTTGAAAAAGTGGCGCGTGAAGAGGGATTTTATTCCGCCGAGGTGATGAGTAAAGTGGCCGACAGCGGCACGGTTATTGGTCATGAAGAGATACCCTTGCGATGGCAGGAAATCTTCCGTACCGCCCAGGATATCGCATCGGAGGATCATATCAAGATGCAGGGCTGCCTGCAGCAAAACGGTGTCGACAGCTCAATTTCAAAAACCATCAACCTGCCTACCAATGCCACCCGCGAAGAGGTAAAGCTCTCCTACATTACCGGTTATAAGCTTGGTTGCAAGGGTCTAACCGTTTATCGCGACGGGTCAAGGGATAACCAGGTGCTCAATACTTCGGATACCGGCAGCAAGGAAAAAACCGCAATTGTTTCCGAGCGTGGGCCGGTCAAACAGATCCTGCCGGACACCTTGAACGCTAAACGTTACCGGGTCAAAGACCAGTATCAAAAATCGGTGTATATTATCGTCTGTTTCGATGAAAACGAAAAACCTATGGAGGTGTTTGCTAAATTCCCCTTCGATAATCGGGTCGATTTAAAAGACAAGTCGACGATGTGGACGACCACCTGTCGCCTAGTTTCTCTGGCCTTGCGCTTCAATGTGCCGATGGATGAAATTATCAAACAACTTGACAGGTCAAGCGGCCATATGCTAGATCTTCCTGCGCAACTGGGCAAACTGTTCAAATCCTTTTTGGCTGGAACCCAGAAAGGATTTTCCTCCACTTGTCCTGAATGCTCGGGCATGCTCCGCTTTGAAGAAGGATGTGAAACCTGCTACGAGTGCGGATATAGTAAGTGTTCGTAAAAACTATTATTGAGTCCCTAAAACGTCGCATGTTTTTGTCCAAGGTGTATCAAAAAGAGCACCACAAGGGCGGGATAAGGGAGAGGAGTAGGCTACATGGCAAAGATCGGCAGAAATGACAAATGTCCTTGTCGAAGTGGGAAAAAATACAAACATTGCTGTGCCCAGAATGAGCAAAAAAATGTTCAGCAACAGTCGGTACCCGTGACCCTGATGAGCGGGGTTAAAGAAATCCAGACTGATGCCGAAAATAAAAAAACCGCATATCGGGAACTTGGAGTCTTTTTCTTTTATTCCACCTCGTTAGGTGATGCATGGTTGTTGGAAATGACTGAATGCGATTGCGTTCAGGTGGCTCGGGAGGGAGTGGCCTTGGAACCTCCCATTGATGAAAATTCCGAGATTATAGAGATCAATTACAGCCATACCTTTGCCTTGGACAAGAAACAACTGGCAATCACCGCCTATGTTGATAAAAGCATAGGGATCTTGGCGGATGCGCCGACGCGCGAACTGGGTGCTGCAATACGTCGCATCAGGAAAAAATTTTCCAAAGATCAGCTGGAAAAAGTTCACTTGCCAAATCCGCAAGACCCGGTCACAGCATGAGCAGGAAACTGCTTGTCGGATCCAGGAACCGTTAACGAATTTTCGTATGGCCTTGATTAACGGTTCTGCAGAATCTTCGCCATATCCTTGGCAAAGTAGGTAATGATTATATCCGCACCTGCTCGTTTTATCGAGAGGAGAGTCTCTTCCATCACCCGGTCCCCATCGATCCAGCCTTTTTCCGCTGCTGCCTTGATCATCGCGTATTCACCGCTGACGTGATAGGCGGCAATCGGCAGATCGAACTCATCCCGCAGTCGGGAGACAATATCCAGGTAAGCAACAGCCGGTTTGACAATGAGGATATCGGCACCTTCGTCGACATCAAGGGTCGCTTCACGCAGGGCCTCCCGGCTGTTGGCCGGATCCATCTGATAACTCTTGCGGTCGCCGAATTGCGGGGCGCAGTCGGCGGCATCCCGGAAGGGGCCGTAAAACGCCGAGGCGTATTTGACCGCGTAAGACATGATCGGCACCGATTCATGATTATTTTCATCAAGGGCCGCGCGGATCTCCGCCACCCTGCCATCCATCATATCTGAAGGGGCGACCATGTCGGCCCCGGCCTCGGCATGGGAGAGGGCTGTCTTGGCAAGGATCTCAAGGGTGGCATCATTATCAACGACATTATTGATTAGGCAGCCGCAATGGCCGTGGTCGGTATATTCGCACAGGCAAACATCGGTAATAACCAATAGTTCCGGAACCTTGTTCTTCAATTCCTTGATTGCCGTCTGAATAATGCCGTTTTTCGCATGGGCGCCCGAGCCGACGCCATCCTTCTTCTCCGGCAATCCGAAGAGGATTACGGAGCGCACCCCAAGCCGCAAACATTCCCTGGCTTCCACGGCCAGCTGGTCAACGGTTAGGCGGAATACCCCCGGCATGGAGACAATTTCCTCACGTCTGTTCTTTCCCGGCATGATAAAAAGAGGATAGACGAACTGGCCGGCGGCGAGGTGTGTTTCGCGGATAAGTGCCCGAAAGGCGCTGTTCTTACGTAGTCTTCTTGGTCGATATTCTGGAAAAACCATGGATACTCCTGTATCGGGTTCTGGGTTATTGGATAATATCAAATGTTTTGAGTTTCTTGTGGAGGTGGCTCCGCTCGAGACCGACCTGTTCCGCCGTTTTCGAGATATTGTTATCGTTCTGCAGGAGTTTATTCTGCAGATATTCTTTTTCGAAAAGCCTTTTGGCCGTTTTGTAATCAACGGATAAGAGGGAACTCATACTGGTGTTATTGCCGTTTGGGATACCGACCTGACCGGGGTTAAGAAAAAGACGGATATGGCTGGCGGTAATGGCTGGTTCCTGGCACATGATAACCAGTCGTTCGACGAAATTGCGGAGTTCCCGGACATTTCCCGGCCAAAGATGCTGCATCATTGCCAGGTAAGCATCTGCAGTAAATTCCTTGTTTTTCAAGCCCTTGTTAACCTGGTTTTTAATGAGGGCAGTCACGAGCAAGGGAATATCCTCCAACCGATCTTTGAGTTTTGGTACATGGATCGGCACGACGTTGAGGCGCCAAAAGAGATCGGCGCGAAACTTGCCGGTCTCGATATCCTCTTCCAGGTTTTTATTGGTGGCGGCCAGTACCCTGACATTGACTTTAATGGTCTTGTTACCCCCGACTCGTTCAAATTTTTGTTCTTGCAGGATGCGCAGGATTTTAGCCTGGGTGTTGAGGCTCATATCACCGATTTCGTCGAGAAAAAGAATGCCGCCGTCGGCTTGGTCGAATTTCCCCCTTTTGCTGGTATGAGCACCGGTAAAGGAGCCCTTTTCGTGGCCGAAGAGTTCTGATTCGATGAGTTCTTCCGGGATAGCCGCGCAGTTCACCTCGATCATCGGCTGGTCACTGGATTTGGAGGCGCGGTGTATCGATTGGGCGACCAGTTCCTTGCCGGTGCCGTGGTCTCCTCTGATCAAAACCCAGGCATCGGTCGGGGCAACCATTTCGATCTGTTTTTTCAGGGCTCGGATGGCCATGGATTCGCCGGTCAGGATTGGTTTTTCCGGGGAGCCCTGGCGCAGTAAGAGGTTTTCCTGTTCAAGTTTGGCAAAGCGCAGACCGTTGGTGATGGCCAGGATGATCTTGTCGTAGGAAAGGGGCTTTTCGATGAAATCAAAGGCACCTTTGCGCGTCGCCTGAACAGCCGTTTCGATGGTGCCATGGCCGGAGATCATGATAACCGGCATGTTGAAGCGTTCGCGAATCTTTTCCAGGGCGGCCATGCCGTCCATGCCGTCTCCCAGCCAGATATCGAGGAGCACCAAGTCGATGTTCATTGAATCAAGGAGGTCGAGTCCCTCTTCGGCGGAAGAGGCGGTGATTGCCGAGAAGCCTTCATCGCCGAGAACTCCCGCCAGAGTTTCACGGATGCTTATTTCATCATCAATTATGAGGATACGTTTATTCATTCTTGTAAGATTGGTAATCTCAGACCTGCTTCAAAAGTGGCAGTTCGATAATGAATACCGACCCGGTCGGTTCATTGTCCGTCACCCTGATATAGCCATTATGATCGGCGATAATAGTTGAAACGATTGCCAGTCCCAGGCCGGTTCCGGTCTTTTTGGTGGAAAAATAAGGTTCGAAAAGCTTCAGTTTGTTTTCCTTGGAAATACCCGGTCCGTTGTCATATACCTTGAGGTAAACGTTATCCTTTTCCTGGTCAAGAGAGAGCTCGATATCTATATTACCGCCATCCGGTAAAACCGCAACAGCATTGTCGAGAAGGTTGATGAGGGAGCGTTTGATCTGTTCGCCGTCAAAACTAAAAATCGGAATAGGTTCCTTTTCCTGGCAGGTGAAGGTGATATTTTTATGTCCCTCCTGGTAGAGAAAGAGGGTGTTTTTTGCAAGTTTGACCAGATCATCGGGAGATTTTTGCACCTTGGGCATTCGGGCAAACTGCGAAAATTCGCTGACCAGCCTTTTTAATTCATCGACCTGAGTAATGATGGTGCTCGTGCACTGATCGAAGATGCTATCCTCTTCGTTCAGGATCTCGGGATAACGCCTTCGTAAACGCTGGGCGGAAAGCTGGATGGGGGTGAGCGGGTTTTTGATCTCGTGGGCAATTCTCCGCGCCACCTCGCGCCAGGCCGCCATTCGCTGCATTTTCTCAAGTTTTGTCAGGTTGTCGAAAACCAGCACGAAACCAACGGGTTTCCCGCCTTCATCTTCAAGCCGAGTGAAATTGATCAGGAGGGAATAGGTTTTTCCCAGCACATTGAGTTTCAGGTGCTGTTCGACGGTGATTTTCCCGGTAACCTGCAGTTCCTCTATGAAACCATCAACAATAGAGGCCTGGTAGGGGGGCAGGACGTCGCGATAATTAAGTCCGAGAAAAAGGAACTTATCAATGTTCAGCAATTTCTCGGCAAAGCGATTGATGGTCGTGATCTTGCCGCTTTCATCAAGGGAGATAACCCCGGCCGACACGTTTTGGAGAATGATTTCCGTGTAGCGCCGCCGCTGCTCCGATTCCTGGGAATTCTGCTGCAGGGCTGCATGCGCTTCGCCGAGCTTTTTGTTGCTGGAGTTGAGATTGATGGTCATCTGGTTGAAGGAGTCGACGAGAAGGCCCATCTCATCCTCGGATTCTCGTTCCATCACAAATTCAAGATCGCCGTCGGCCACCCGCCGGGTGGCGAGAACCAGTTTTTCCAAAGGCTCGGTAATTCCCCTGGAAATGTACAGGCCAAACCAGATGGCGGCAAAGATAACCAGAAGGGTGACGATAAGGAGGATAATCAGGAGCCAGAACTTAAAGGGATCCTTGAAGTGTTTTAATTGTCGGTAGCCGGTAATACCTTGAGAAATTTTGGTCATACGGGCCAACTGTTGGCTGTTCACCAGAAGAGAGGTGACCAGGACGGCCTTGCCGAGTTGACCGCTGCCGAGCTGAATCTCGGCGATGCAACTCACCAGATCCCCGGGTGTCAATTCCTGGATCAGAGTTTCGCGACCATGTTCGGTCCGCACCCGTTCGAGCACTTCAACGGGCACCTTGGGAAGAATGGTACTGCGTAACTGCGGGCCGCGAACAATGATCTCGAGGTTTTTATCGTTGGTGATGAGGACGAGACCGTCAGGACCGTTAATCGGGTTAAAGGAAAGAATGTTTTCCAAGGCCTTGCTGATGGCCTCCGGCGTATAGGCGCTGATGTCGAGATCCTTCAGCCGCTCATCAATCCCCTTGCTCATGAGGGTCACCTGATCTTCCTTCTCATGCAGCAGGGATTGGGCGAGTTTCAGGGATTCGGTCAGGGAGTTTTCAATACTCTCGTTGAACCAGTAATCCATACTGGTGGAAACAAATTGCAGGGCAACGAAAAACAGAAGGATGGTCGGGATAAGTGTCAGGGAAAGGAAGGAGACGATCAGCTTGGTTTTCAGTTTGTTGCCGAGTCGGTTGAGGCGTCGCTCGAACAGAAGTTCCGCCAGGTTGCGGAGCACCAGGAAGAGGACGAACAGGACCAATAGGACATTGATATTAATGAGGGCAAAGATCAGGATGTTGTTGGTCAATGGAGCTTCGGCCCCGCTTTTCAATAAGCGGCTCTGCAGCCAGATGAAGAAGGGAATGAGCAGCAGACAGAAGAAAATAACCCGACGGATAAGCTTCCGGCGGATTTGTCGAGGATCGTATGACCGCCTGTTTTCGGTCCGCTCTACCTGGGGAGAAGTCTTCATTTCCGCTTAGTATGTAAACTCGATGGAATGCCAACCCGTCGCCACATCCCACCAGGAAAGAAATGGCAGGACATTATGGAGACTGAGGGGCAGGGTTTTTTGATACAGTTCGGCGCGAATCTTCAGTTTATAACGATTGTCGGGAATGAGTTGTTGTAAATTGACAACCTTGACACCGTTCACTTCATTAAGCACCTTTTGCGCTTCGATCAAAGATTTGAATGACACGACCATGTTGTTGTCTTCTTCGAGGGTGATTCGATAGTTATCTTTTAGTGTGTCATAGCTCATGATGTGCTGAAAAGTGAGGGCGACAACCTGTTCTTCCGGCCAGTTTTTGGTAGTTTTGTAGAGTTCGATAAAAAAGGAAAATTTGAGAGCTATGCCGCTGTGCAGGATTGAGGTCATTTCGGGGGTGAGGCTGTTGTCCAGGGTGCCGAAAACCAGGAGGTGTGTTTCCGAGGTGGTTGCCGTCACCTCGTTGAAGGTCGCCTTGCGTTTTGTTTCGGCAGCAGGTCCGGAATCGGCGGAACCTAGGCAAAAAAGCAGGAGTATGATGAAAAACACTATTGATTTCAATGACATGATCGGCAAAAAATGGTTCACGGACAGGTTGTAAGGTAGCGTTAGGGAGAGTGCTGCCGGCAGAGCAACACCTGTCGCAGGGGAGGCTTGAAGTTCATTCGCCGGTGGGGCGTTCCTTTTCCGATGGAGTGATGTGCTGCGACAGCCGGCGAAGCCCAGTCAGCCGGTAATCTACCTGATCTTGGCTTCGTTGTCTATGTCTTGTTCCGCACTTCTTCCGGGGAAAGTAGGTGGTCTTTTCATTTATCTGCCGTTTGTCCACTTGACAAGTGACGGGAAAAAAATTATCGTGCAAATGCACATTACAAGAAATCGTTCGTAACACCGAGCGATTACATTTTCAATAAAGCTTTTTTAAAAAGGAGTAAAAAAATGCGTGTAGCGATTCCGACCAACAATCCCGGAGGTCTTCTTGCCGACCGTTCCGATCATTTCGGCCACTGTGATCTTTTCACCGTGGTTGAATTCGACGAGCAAAAGAGCGTTAAAGAGGTGACAACCATCGCCAACGGAGGGCATGAGGCCGGGGGGTGTCTGGTTCCCGTGCAACTTTTGCACGATGCCGCAGTTGAGGCGATAATTGTCGGTGGCATGGGCGCGAGACCGCTGCGCGGTTTTGCCGATGTGGGAATCACCGTCTATTTTGCCGATTCCGGCACGATGAAAAGTGTCGGGGATGTGGTTGACGGTTTTACCACCAATCGTTTACCCGTTATGCATGCCGATCAGGTCTGTAAAGGATCGGGGAATTGTCAACATTGATCGATTGATTTTTCTTTTCGCACCCGGTATAAGAGACTCTTGACCGAAACGCTCCCGATCAGTGGAGCGTTCTCTGTGTGTTCATGCGTATGCTGGAGAGTATGCGGGTTGAAACCCCTGCTCCCGCCTGGACGTAACAACGTTTGTGAGGACAAGGACAAGGTGCTCGCACATCCGTGCTGAAGATCCCTGGAGAGCTGTATGTCGCCAAGACCCAAAAAAATCAGAAAGTGTCAGGGCCAGTTTTGTGGCAAAGCCTTCAAGCCGACCGGTACATCCCTCGTCTATCTCAAACAGATTCCTTTGCACCATGATGAACTGGAGGCCTTGCGGCTCTGTGATAAAGAGGGGCTGACCCAGGAGGAGGCGGGAAAGAGCATGGGGGTCTCCCGCGGCACTATTCAGCGCATCATTACCATAGCCAGGCAAAAGACGGCAGAGGCCTTAACCGGCGGACATGCCTTGGTGTTTGTCGATGAGGTGGAAAAGGAATAGGTTGCAGAGTACCTGCAAGGCTTGCCGGGAGTTGTTCACAACAACATCTCAGATGTTTTCGCGGGTCTTGTTAAAGGTGATCCCCGGCCACTTCTCCATGAAATATCTGAGCATCCACTCACTTTGCGCCAGATAGGTGAGAAAACCTTCCGTATCACGGGCCAGGGCACCCTGGTTTTTCCGCTCGAATTCTTCGAAGGCCTTCTTGTCATCACAATGTACCCAGCGTGCCGCCTGATAATCCACCGGTTCGTAGATTGCCTTGACGCTGTACTCGTTCTTTAACCTGGCCATGGTCACTTCAAACTGCAGCACACCGACCGCCCCCATGATGTAGTCCGAGCCGATAAGAGGGCGAAAGACCTGGATGGCGCCCTCCTCCGCTAGTTGCATGAGGCCCTTCTGTAGAGCTTTCATCTTTAACGGATCTCTGAGCAGCACCCGGCGGAAATGTTCCGGGGCAAAATTGGGAATACCGGTAAATTTCAACGGTTCTTTGGGCGAAAAGGTATCGCCGATTTTGATGGTTCCATGGTTATGCAGACCGATAATATCCCCGGGCCAGGCCTCTTCCACATTGGAGCGCTCCTGGGCCATGAAGATTGTGGCATTGGCGAGAGTAATATCCTTGCCCAGGCGATGATGCCTGACCTTCATCCCCTTGGTGAACCTACCGGAACAGATGCGGAAAAAGGCTATACGGTCCCGGTGTGCCGGGTTCATATTGGCCTGAATTTTAAAAACGAAGCCGGAAAAATCCTCCTCCTCCGGATGGACCTGGCGGCTGACCGCCTGGCGTGGACCTGGCGGTGGAGCCATTTCGACAAAACAATCGAGCATCTCGCGGATGCCGAAATTATTAATGGCGCTGCCGAAAAACACCGGAGTTTGGCCGGCTTGCAGATACTGGTCGTATTCGAAGGGATTGGCCGCGCCGGCGAGGAGTTCGAGGTCTTGCCGCAGATCATCGGCCTGGCGGCCCAGCAATTCGTCAACCTTCGGGTCGCTGAGGTCTTCGATGAGAATGCTCTGAATGTCGCGGGTGTTTTGGCTGGGGGTGAAGAGATGGAGGGCCTTGTGGTAAATGCTGTAAACCCCCTTGAAGGTCTTGCCCATGCCGATGGGCCAGGACAGAGGCGTGCATTCGATCTGCAGCTTTTCCTCGATCTCAGCCATAAGATCAAGCGGCGATCGGCCTTCGCGATCGAGTTTGTTGATGAAGGTCATGATCGGGGTGTTGCGCATCCGGCACACCTCCATCAACTTTTCGGTCTGGGCTTCAACGCCCTTGGCGCTGTCGATGACCATCACCGCCGAGTCGACGGCGGTCAGAACCCGGTAGGTGTCCTCCGAGAAATCCTGGTGCCCCGGCGTATCGAGAAGATTAATTTCATAATCCCGATAGGTGAACTTCATCACCGAGGTGGTTACGGAAATGCCGCGTTCCTGCTCAATGGCCATCCAATCGCTGGTAGCGTGTCGATCCACCTTCCTCGATTTGACCGCCCCGGCCAGATTGATGGCGCCGCCGAAGAGGAGCAGTTTTTCGGTAAGCGTCGTCTTTCCCGCATCGGGATGGCTGATAATGCCGAAGGTCCGTCTCCTGGCAATTTCCTGGTTCTGTTGTTTACTCATGGCTGATAAAAATATGACTTTGATTTATGGAATGAACTTATTATAAGAACAGGCAGAAAAAAAGTGAGTAGGATATGTTCTTTTTCCGATAATGCAAACATAAAAATGATCTATGAAAAATAAACGGAAGGTCCTGGTGACCGGAGGCTGCGGTTTCATCGGCGCCAATTTTGTCCGGCTGCTGCACAGCCGGTACGATGCTTGGCGGGTGGTCAACCTCGATAAACTGACCTATGCCGGGAACTTGAAAAACCTCGAAGGGATAGAGGAGGGGAATACCTATCGCTTCATCCGCGGCGATATCTGCGATAGCGAGCTGGTCGCCGGGCTTTTTGCCGAGGAACATTTCGATACCGTGGTGCATTTTGCCGCCGAATCGCATGTCGATCGGTCAATCACCGGGCCGGGGGCCTTTATCCGCACCAATATCGAAGGCACCTTCTCCCTCCTGGAGGCAGCGCGACAGGCCGGTTTCGCCGATAATGGCCAGGGGTCACAACCCTGCTTTCTCCATATCAGTACCGACGAGGTGTATGGCTCTCTCGGGCAGTCGGGATACTTCACCGAAACGACGCCCTACGACCCGCGTTCTCCCTATTCCGCCTCGAAGGCCTCCTCCGATCACCTGGCGAGCGCCTATTTCCATACCTATGGACTGCCGGTGCGTATCACCAACTGTTCCAATAACTACGGCCCCTATCAGTTTCCGGAAAAACTGATCCCCTTGATCTTCAACAATGCCTTGCATAATAAGACACTGCCGGTCTACGGCGATGGCCGGAATATTCGTGATTGGCTCTATGTGCAGGACCACTGCGAGGCGCTGGTCGAGGTGCTGGAGAAGGGTCGCAATGGGCAGTGTTACAATATCGGCGGCAACAATGAAAAGCAGAACCTTGAGGTGGTCACCCTTATTTGCGATCTTCTCGATAAAAAACTTGGCCTTGCCCCATCGGGGCAGCCGCGTCGGTCGCTCATCACCTTCGTGCCCGACCGATTGGGGCATGACCGCCGCTATGCCATTGACCCGACGAAAATCAGAGAGCAACTCGGCTGGCAACCGCGAGTGACCTTCGCCGAAGGCATGGAAAAGACCGTCGACTGGTACCTGGCCAATCGGCCTTGGGTCAGCGATATCGTCAATGGTTCGTATCAGAAATACTATGCCGAGATGTATAATAACATATTGAATACACATATAAAATGAAAGTTACAGCAACAACTATTCCGGACGTCTTGCTCATCGAACCGAAGGTGTTCGGTGATGACCGAGGTTTTTTCTTCGAAAGTTTCAACCAGCGACAGTGGCAGGAGCATACCGGACTCGATCGATTGTTTGTCCAGGATAACCATTCCCTTTCGGGCAAGGGGGTGCTGCGCGGCCTGCACTATCAGATCCGCCAAGCGCAAGGCAAGCTGGTGCGGGTGATCATGGGTGAGGTCTTTGATGTGGCCGTGGATCTGCGGCGCGCCTCCGCTACCTTCGGCCATTGGGTGGGGATGGTATTGTCCGCGGAAAATAAAAAACAGTTGTGGATTCCCGAAGGTTTCGGACACGGCTTTGTCGTCCTTTCGGAGGCTGCCGAGTTTCTCTATCGCACTACGGACTATTATGCACCGGAGTACGAACGCTGCATTATCTGGAATGACCCTGAACTTGCCATCGACTGGCCGCTTACCGAAGCGCCGATCCTTTCGCCCAAGGATGCCGCCGGGCGTGCTTTCCGAAGTGCCGAAGTGTATTCTTGACTACGCCTTCCCGTCACGTCTTCATTTCCTGTTGGATGGCCATGGCCAGGTGGGTGACGCTGAGCGGTTTCGGCAGGTAACGGGAAACCCCGAGGGCTCTGATCTTTTCCCGATCCGGGTGGTTATGGTACCCGGAGGTGACCACAGCCCTCTGGTTGGGAAGAAACCGGCGAATCTCCTTAAAGGTTTCATAGCCGTTCATCCCCGGCTCCATGAGCAGGTCGAGGAGCAAGAGATCGACCGGCACTTCTTTCAGAAAGCGGATCGCCTGTTCACCGTTTTCTACGGTGCAGGGCGTGTAGCCGAGGCGCTTGAGGAGCGACGAGGTAAGCAATCTCTGGTTCTCCTCATCATCTATTATCAGAACTTTTTCCCCCTTGCCCAAGAGAGAGTCGAGGTTGACCGTACCGTCGGTGGATTTGTGCCGTCCCCGGGTGGTCGGGAAATACAGTTCGAAAACCGTACCTTCCGCTCCGCTATGGAGATCAATATAGCCGGAATGGTCGCGCATGGTATGCATGATGATCGTCAGACCAAGCCCGGTACCGCTTATACCCATCTGTTTTCTTGAATAAAACGGTTGGAAGATATGGGGAAGGTGCTGCTCTGCAATACCCTTGCCGCTATCGGCAACACCTAGCACGGCATATTGTCCCGGGGGGATGGCTTCATAACCTTGGAGGGTGTCCGGGAGCCTGCGATAGGCCGTATAGATCTTGATGGTTCCGCCATGGTCGATGGCCTCTGCCGCATTACGCACCAGATTGAGCAGGGATTTCAAGACATGGATCGAAGAGACGCGCGTATCTTCAAGAAGGGGGTCCGGGGCAATTTCCAAATGGATCTCCGGAAAGGATCGGGTGTGCTGCAGATAATCCAGGGAGTCCTGGTATTCTCTCAGAATGTCGTTGAGGTTGCGGATTTTTTTCTTGCAGGTTGAGCCCCGGGCGACGGTGAGGAGATCGGCAACCACCTCTGCGGCCTTCTGTCCGGCCTGTTTGATGCGATCGATATCCTTGCGATAGGCAGCCCCTACAGGCATTTCCAGGAGGAGGAGTTCAGGGAAGGTGACTATGCTGCTCAGGATATTATTGAGGTCATGGGCGACGCTGCCGGCCATGAGGCCAATGGATTCCATGCGCATGGCGTAGGTGAGTTTTTCCTCCAGTTTGGCCCTTGTGAGTTCTTCTTGTTTGCGTTCCGTCAGATCTCTGATGGCGGCGATCCAGAGAAGCTTGCCATCTTCACAGCTTTGTTTCAAGCGAATTTCTGCGGGGAAAATGTTGCCGTTGCTGCGGATTGCTTCAACTTCGACGGCAGGTTGGAGGGCTTCGCCGGCGATCTGTCCGGCAGGCGACGAAATAGCCAGCCCCGGGATAAAGTCGTTCAGGGGTAGGGTGAGCACCTGCTGTTCCTCGACCCCGAACAAATCACAGAATTGCCTGTTGACTTCATAAATGCCGTTCTCGGAAAAAAATGCGATGCTTTCCCAGGTTGCCTCGGCGAGCCTCTGGTATTTATTGTTGCTTGTCACCAGCTGTTTCTTCAGCGACCGGGTCTCCAGCGCTCGGCCTAGGGTGTGGAGTATCTGCTCCGGTCGATGTGCTTTGGTAATATAATCGTAACACCCCAGGCGTACCGCCTCTATTGCCGAAGAGAGTGTAGCCTGGCCGGTGAGAATGATGATTGCGCAATCGGGCCTGTTTTCGGTAAGGTATTTGGCGATTTCAATGCCGTCAAGGTCTGGAAGGTAGAGATCGAGGAGTGTCGCCGCATACTCTTTGGCCATGATGCGGGAAAGCGCTTCGCGGCCCGAGGCAGCGGTATCTGCATCGTACCCGGCTGAGCAGAGTATCTGTTTGAGACTGTAACAAAAGAGATCTTCATCATCTACTACTAGAATTGCGTCCGACATGAGCGTAATAGTCCTCGCGAAATTGTGTAGTATTGTCCTGGCCGGGAAAAATAGATCTTGGAAGATTCATACAACTTTGGGTTCGAGTGGTACTTACAGCCGGACATTTTTACCACAGATCACTCGTCGCACCCGGAGAAGGTACGCTAGAGCAATTTTGCTTATAAGTCAAATAAATAGTGATATCAGTATCTCTGGGGAATAAGGTCCGACAAAATGGTAGAGCTAGGTGGTCTCTGTTTTGATTGCCGGCAGATACAAAATAAAACGTGTCTCACCATCTTCTCCGATGCTATGGAGAATCCGTCCGTGCAGATCGGCGGTGAGTTTTTTTACTATTGCCAGTCCGAGGCCGGCGTGGCCCGCACCTTTGGTAGTGTACCCGACCCGGAAAAGCCGGTCGACAACGGCCGGGGCAATGCCCGGACCATTGTCGACCACCTCAATGACTATTTCGTCATGTTCGCTGTCTTCGGCCGGCAGGTAGCGACACTGCACGCGCACCCAGCCGTCGGTACCGACTGCGTCAAGGCTGTTGCCGAGCAGGTTGAGGAGAATTTGTTGCAGGGCCTGCCTGTGAGTAAGGATCATCGGCAAAGCTGTCTCATTTTCGGTTTTCAGACAGACATTTTTGCCGATTGGCATGGACTTGCGGAAGAGTTGCACGGTCGAGGTTATGATCGCTTGGATATCGACCGGTTCTTTGCTGCCGGGGGCCGGGGATGTCGCCAAGTTGTTGAGTTGTCCGCTGATGGTGCCTATTCGTTCCAGCTCGTTGCCGATTATTTGCAAATCAGCCTGGATATCGAGGGCGACATCCGGGCGACTCTGCAAGAGAGCGAGATAGTTGCCGACGATGGCGAGAGGGTTGACTATTTCATGGGCAAGCGTCCGAGCGGTTTCCTGCATGGTGGTGATTTGTTCCCTGGCCAGGGCTTCTGCATGTCGGCGTCTGATGCTCTCAAGGTGGAGCCGGCTACCGACATGCGCCACCAGGAGGAGGAGGCTCTCTTCATTGTCGTGCAGAGAGGCCAGGGTCTCTAGGTTGGCGGCAAAGACCAGGATGCCTCGCTCTGTCGAAGACATGGCAAAGGGGAGGGTAAGAAGAGATTTTTCCTCGAAGGCGTCAAGGAGAAAGACTTCAGGGCATCCGGTGGTGACCGGGGTAGGACGGGTGATGTTGGCAATCTTCCGGTTTTCGAGGATCCGGCGGAAAGGTGCGTTGAGTCCCTCAAGAGAGACCTTCAATCCCCGGAGTTCGCGGGCAAAATGGTTGCGGAAAGAACCTTTGGCTACGAGTACGGAGTTTTCATGGTTGGGGAGCAGCAAGACGCTTTTTTCTATGTCGAAGAGAATGTGGAGACTTTCTTCCAGTACCTGCAGCACCCGATTGGTGGTTTGGGCTTTAATGAGGTTGTCAAGCATGCCGTGAACCTGTGCCAGAGCCGCCACTTTTTTCGTCAACCGGTTTTCATGTTTCTCGGCAGGATCAGTGCTTTCCGGTTGAGACAGGGGTTCTATAACGATTCCCATGGATTCGGCAACGGCAAAAACGTTTTCCTGCTGTTCGATTCTGATGACCGAGAGCATGTCCGGGGCAATCTGCAGCCGGCTTGCCGTCTGTTCGATCAGACTGCGCATATCGTGATGGTCGACTGCCAGCAGATTGGCGAGAGCAGTAATTCGGACCAGGGTCTGGTTGTCCGGAAGGTCGGATGGAGGAAGGTGGTGCAGGCCTATCGCCTGGGCTAAAGGTTCAGCAAGATTCCAATGCTGCGCAAGGAGTGCTCCGGCCTCGGCATGGGACATGCCGCAAAGCGTTCTTTCTTGCTGCAGCTGTTCCGCAACCGTCTCGCAGGTCGCAAGGATTTTTCCGTAAGGCTCGGGAAAACTCTGGTTGATGAGGCATTTGCCGATATCGTGCAGGAGGCCTGCCAGATAGAACTCCGCCGGGTGGGGGAGACCGCACAGTTCGGCAATTTCTTTTGCCAGCAAGGCAGTGAGGAGAGAATGGTACCAGAATTCTTTTATATTGAATCGTGATGAAGGGTGGGACGAACCCTGGAAAGTCTCGTGAACGGATACCGAGATAGCCAGATTTCGCACTGTGTCCCGCCCGAGATAAAGGACTGCCTGTTCGATCGAATGGAACTTCGATCGGCTTCCGATAAAGGCGGAGTTGGCAAGTTTCAGGATTTTTGCTGTTACGGCAATATCTTGGCCGACGATTTCAGCAATTTTCTCAATCTCGACCTCGGGGTCGTTACATACCTCCAGCAAACGGACAAGTGCCTGGGGCAGACTCGGCAAGCATGCCCCAAATGACAGTTGGCTGGTGTTTGGTTCGCGTCTTTGCATGGTCACTTGCATCAAGGGTGGTCGAAAAATGCTAACTTCAATCGAGGGATGGTCGGCTTGATCCCGTTCTTTTCAGGATCGAGCCATCGGAGAGTCTAAATACATCCGGGTCCTCGGTTTTAAAGACCTCTAGGCCATCAACGGAATCGAGGTTGAGATTCTTAGAATGGTTGGTCTTGCCGCAATAGTGGGAAATAATATCCTGGCTGATGATAATTTTTCGTAATTCCTGTTTGTCGGTAACTACAGTAAAAGATCCTATCAACTCTTGCTTTCTTTTTTGCATCGGTTTGTTACACGGGAATATGCGTATTTGTGCGAACTGGGCGTTATCTGGAGGGAGTGCGTTGTGCGAGAAGTATCTCGAGATTCTGTTTACCCTTTTCTTGGAGAAAATTCATAAAACTATGGGAACTGGTGCTGAGAATTTGCTTTTCCGGGAAGCCGATTCTTTCGACAAAGGCGATGCATTCAACAAAGCGTCCAACATTGCAAGCAATATGCGCATCACTGCCAAAGGTCAGCTCACCGCCGTGTCGGCCCACTGCCTCGGCCAAGGAAGTGCAGTTTTTTTCGCTGCCCGGCCTGGAGGTAGTAAACGAAGAGTTATTGATTTCCACCAGGACGTTATAGGCTTTGGCGGCTTTGGCTATTTCATCGACATCGATGGGGAAGATAGGGTTGCCGCCGTGCGCGAAGACATCGATTTTTCTGGAGGACATAGCCTTGATGACCGTGTCGGTGTGGATGGTTTTGGTCGATGGTTCGATAACCGGCTCATGAAGACTGGCGAGAACGATATCCAGATAGGGGTATAGGGAGTCATCGACATCAAGTTCGCCTTTGCCGTTTATGATGTTCGCCTCAATGCCTCTGAGGATTCCGACCCCGTCCATAATCCTGGGAATGACACGCATGTTCTTAAAAAACCAAATATGCGGACTCCCCGGCATGGCCGGGCCATGCTCGGTTATGGCGAGGAGTTTGATGCCTTGCGTGGCGGCAGCGGCAACATTTTCGCCAAGTGAACTGTAGGCATGGCCGCTGGCTATTGTGTGGGTGTGGCTGTCGACCTCAATATGCATGGATGTGCTCATGGCGGCAAGAATTTTTAGCGGGCTTTGCTGATTTCTCGTCATCTTACAGTTTGTGTCGGATTTGTCTAGAAGATCAGGCATATTTTTGTGGAGAAAAGCATCGGTCCCCCCGCGCTATTTGATTGGGGAGTGGCAACTTTGGTCGTTTCTCGGTATTATGTCCGCGGTACATTCGATCGCATCTTTTCCCGATGCGGAAGAACGAGGATTTGCAGCTTTTTATGGTGGCCACAGCTCTCTGGTATCTGCAGAGGCCTGGGCCTGCCTATCAACTTTTACTTTGAAGACAGGAAGATGAAAAAGATACAGGTGACGAACCCGGTGGTGGAATTGGATGGCGATGAGATGACCCGAATCATCTGGCAATTCATTAAAGAGAAGCTGATTTTGCCCTACCTTGAGCTGGATATTCGCTATTTTGACCTGGGTATTGAGGCGCGGGACGCCACCGACGATCAGATCACCGTCGATGCCGCCAACGCCATCAAAGAGTTCGGCGTCGGCATCAAGTGCGCGACCATCACCCCCGATGAAGGCCGGGTTACGGAGTTCAAACTGAAAAAAATGTATAAATCGCCGAACGGCACTATCCGTAATATTCTGGGCGGGACCGTTTTTCGTGAGCCGATAGTTGTTAACAATATTCCGCGGCTGGTGACTACCTGGAAAAAACCGATCTGTATTGGGCGGCATGCCTTCGGTGATCAGTATAAAGCCACCGATTTTGTTGTCCGGGGCCCGGGAAAATTAACCCTTACCTTCACCCCGGAGGATGGAGGCGAACCCCAGCACTTTGAGGTCTATGATTTTCAGGGCGGTGGGGTGGCCATGGCCATGTACAACACCGATGCCTCGATCACCGGTTTTGCCCATTCCTGTTTTAACCAGGCAATTCATAAAAAATGGCCGTTGTATCTCTCCACCAAAAACACCATCCTGAAAAAATATGACGGTAGGTTCAAGGATATTTTTGCCGAGGTGTATCAGACCACCTACAAGCCGCAGATGGACGCACTGGGAATTGTGTATGAGCATCGGCTGATCGACGACATGGTCGCTTCGGCCCTGAAATGGGAAGGCGGCTTTGTCTGGGCCTGCAAAAACTATGATGGAGATGTCCAGTCCGATACCCTGGCGCAGGGCTTTGGCTCCCTCGGACTGATGACCTCAACCTTGGTGACACCGGATGGTAAAACCATGGAGGCCGAAGCGGCGCACGGCACCGTCACTCGCCATTATCGGGACCATCAGCAGGGAAAGCCGACATCCACCAATCCCATCGCCTCAATTTTCGCCTGGACCAGAGGTCTGGCTTTCCGGGGCGAGTTGGATGGCAATCAACTGCTTATTGATTTCTGTGAGACGCTTGAGGCGGTATGTATTGAAACGGTCGAGAGCGGCCAAATGACCAAGGATCTGGCGCTCTGTATTCACGGCAAGGATATGACGCCATCCCATTACCTGACAACCGAAAAGTTTCTCGACGTTCTTGCCGAAAACCTGCGCTTAAAGCTTAGAGGACCATCAACCATAAACCAGCGCCCCACCGGAATAGCCTAATCCCCCGGCACAAGCGAGGCAGAGAAGATAAAAAAGCAGCATCTTCGTCTGGCTCGCTCCTTTTTTCTTCATTACAACCGAAACAGCCAAAAGAACGGTAAGTACAGTGGCAAGGATCATTTTGGCAATGATGTACTTATTCCATGCCCCTTGCTGTAAGTGCAGCCAATCGAGGATTCCGGCACCAATGACCGGACCTATGGCGAGGAGGGCAAGGACCGAACAATGGAAGGCCGTTTCGGTCAAAGCAGTCTTTTTCCATATGAGACCGAGAAGGGAAAAAACCACCATGCCGATGATCATGCCCATCGGCACATGGGTGAGCATGGGATGGAGAGGGTGGGTAAAGCCAACGCTTGCCAGAAATGAATAGAGGCTCTCAACCATGGAATTCTCCTTTATAATGAGGATCAAGCCGATCCCGGGCGGATTCGGCGGGAAGGCTTTATCATGCTATGCAAGATAGTAGTAATCATTCCTGGTCGTAAAACAAATCATTTTGCACTTTTCAGGAAAGCATAGATGTCAGCTGCGTCCTGCTCGGAGAGTTTCGACTCGGGAAAAGGAGGCATTATCGGAGCATCTTTTTTTCTGAGCTTTCTGAAAAAGCTGCCGAATCCCATGTCTATGCCGGTAATATTGGGGCCGCGACCGCCATTGCCCTTCTCGCCATGGCAGGCAGTGCAGTTGTTCATCTTGTACCATTTTTGCCCGTTTTCGGCATTGCCGGCGGGGGTGGTGCCGCAGGCCGAAAGAGTCAAAAGAAAGAGAAAAGAAATACAGCAAGCGACAATTCCGGTGCGACTGGCAGGTTTCATGCGACCCTCCTTTATGACGAAACAATTGTTGTGAAACGAGTGTGGGTGAGTAATGGAGAAACGTGTGGAATGGTAAAGAAGGAAGCGGTAAATGGCAAGTACATTTTTTGCTTTCAATGTGTAAAAAATGAGATCCGATCTGACAGATTATGTTTTTGAGTTTTGCTCATTTCTGACAGCCTAAAGGTCTGCACAGCTTTCAATGTCTGATTCGAAAGCATCAGTCCAAAGGAGCGGTTCGGAATGAAGCAGTTTTTACCAGTCCTTATGGGTAGATATTACTTGATACGGTGACTCGAACATAACAGGAATAAGCTCAATACCGACTCTATATGCTTCTATTGACATTGCCATCATTTCTATCAAGTGAAACCTTTTGAAAGGTTTGGGTTCCACATTTTTCAACCTACCTCACGAAGAGGGTGTTGACAGGACACGACTTCCAACCGCAATTACCATAGCGACAATGATCAAAGTTGTTGCAACTGCGAACGTGACTCGCATGCCAGTGGCAACTGCCTCATAATGCGCTGTCATGATGGCGGTGTTATTGGCCGTCTGAAACAGCGAATAACAGCCAGTGATTACAGCGATTGGGACGATGTAGCCAAAAATGCCAAGCCTTGCCGGTATCAAGGATAGAATGGAGGAACCGGCCGCCATTCCGATAAGCCCAATGATGGTTAACTGGGCGCCGCAGGTGGTGGTCGCCTTGGCTGTTACCCGCGATGGAATTCCGGTACGGAGCTGGGTACTGCCCGGCAATACCGCCGATGTCACTACCGTAACCAAGGTTCGCACCGATCGTCGTGGCTGGAATCTCGGACGGGCGATGTTTGTTGCGGATGCGGGCATGAACTCGACGAACAACAGGGCTGAGTTGGCCAAGGCGTGTGGCAAGTACCTTTTGGCCTGCCGCATGGCCTCCATTGCCGAGATTAAGGGGGAGGTGCTCGGCAAACGGGGTCCATACACCACCTTCAAGGATAACCTTCAGGCCAAGGAGGTTATCATCGACGACGGTGAAAGGCGGCGACGCTACATCCTTTGTTACAACCCCCAGGAAGCCGAGAGGCAGGCCAAACACCGACAGATGCTCGTCGAACACCTTGAGCTTGAACTCGCCAGCCACAAAGATCATTCGGCCAACGCCCAATGGGCCTAGATCTGCTTGCTTCCCGCCGCTTCAAACGCTATTTGCGAACCACCAAAGGTGGCCAACTGCATATCGACCGGAGAGCGGTGGCGGATGCCGCCAAATATGACGGCAAATGGGTCATCGAGACCAACGACGACACCATCAGTCTGGAAGACGCCGCCTGCGGCTACAAGAGCCTGATGGTCATCGAACGCTGCTTCCG
>CAIQWD010000086.1 GCA_903875445.1 uncultured delta proteobacterium
CTAGTGTCTGTCCAGAAATGAGAAATTTTGTTCTAAATCGAGGCGCTCGATAAATTTAACCGCAGGCATATAGTTGATATTCCGAGGATTAAATTTTGAGAGCAACGAAGAGTTAGGGGAAAATTGCCATTTATGGACAGACACTAGCTAAGCATGGTGAGGATGAATTGGTTAGAAGTAAAATCAATTCATCATGTATCTTTGAGTTTCCATTTTTAAATGGAATTTTATTCTAGCTAACCTAAGAGAAGAAAAACGAGGGTCAAATTATTAATGTTGATAATTGTGTAAATATTAAACAAAAACAATTAGTTTCATCTTTTCCAACAGCCATTCCAGCCGACACCGGGAAGACTTCGTTTTGAAATCACACATCAGTGGCCCGGTGCGGCTGACCAGCACGTTCGGCAGACTAGCGATGAAAAAGGTGACCATAGTTCTCATCCTTCTGGGCGCTCTGGGCGTGGCCCCAAAGGCTCCGCAGAGTGCGGGCACGATCGATCCAAAGGATGGCTGTCGATCAAACGCTGCCCTGGTCGGACCTTGCTTCGAGGTTCAGGGACGCGCGTTTGCTTCCAACGGTACGCCGAGTCTTCGCATCGCAATCAAGGACACGAAAAGGGTCTTGGGTGTATTGCCCTCCGAAAACGAGATTGCACCGAAGTGCCTTCGCAGCGAAGTGACCTTCAAACAGGATGTCATCGGCCGAATCACCGTGTGCCCATTCAGCCCAGAAAAGGTCGGCGCCATGCGGATGGTGTGCGTGGAAGAGGTGCGGGACGCAGCGGTCCGCTCGATCGCACCTACCGGCGAGAATGTGCGCGAGCGAAAGATCGAAGACTGTCAGCTGCAAAGATCCGGCAGGTAGCTGCCGAACAGCCATTCCAGCCGACACCGGGAAGGCTGCGGTTTTGAATTCTTACGTCAGTGGCCCGGTGCGGCTGACCAGCACGTTGAACTAAACCGCTACGCGGAAAAAGCCACCCTCCGTACCCTCTTGAGCAAACGCATCGTTCCTCACCCCTTATTTCAATAGTTCCCAAATCTGACCAAGAAAACCGAGCATCTTTTTCAGTACAATATGAGAAAATGGGGTCAAATCTTCATTGTTGACAAATGTGTGAATTTTTAACAAAACCAGTATCTTTCATAAGTTCCAACAGCCATTTAAGTCAACATCGTGAGGTCAGCGTTTTGAATGCTTACGTCAGCTGCCCGGTACAGCTGACCAGCATTTTGTAAAAAGCGTATAAATAGCCATACATATATATGGCAAATCGTATTTCATTGTGCTAAGCTCAATCTATGAAGAAAACACGGTTTGAGTGGGACACAAATAAGGATGCCGAAAACCAGAAGAAACATGGAGTACCGTTTTCTCTGGCATAGTATGCCTTCGCCGACCCCAGCCGTGTCATGGCCGAAGACCTTGCTCACAGCGAAACTGAAAAACGTTATTTTTGTTTCGGCGAGGTCGAGGGTGGTGTTCTCACTGTCCGATTCACCTATCGCGGCGGTGTTATTCGTATATTTGGCGCCGGTTATTGGCGAAGGGGCAAGGCAATTTATGAACGCGAAAATCAAATACACCAATGAGTCTATTGATGCTAAGGTCATTAAAGACTTTCTCCCTCGACCCGAAGAACTTGCTTTTCGAGAGGAAGGGGTGAAAGTTACCATTGCTCTCAGCAAAAAGAGCGTCGAGTTCTTTAAATCTGAGGCTGCAAAGCACCATACTCAGTATCAGCGCATGATTCGTAGGCTCATCGATACCTATGTGGAAACCTACAACAAGCCATAGAAAATCAAAAGACAGGCAAAATCGAACCTCTTCCAGGGAAAGCCTATCAAAATTTCCAGTCACTCCAGCCGAAACCGGGAGGCCTTCGTTTTGAATTCACACATTAGCGGCCCGGTGCGGCTGACCCGCACGTTAGAGGTAATCATGATCGACAAGATGTTCGCCGAACATTTCGCAACCGACTGGATAGCGTCATGGAACGCTCATGACCTTGATCGCATCCTGTCACATTACACCGACGATTTTGAAATGTCGTCACCTGTAATTATCAAGGTGGCAGACGAATCGTCAGGAACACTAAAGGGCAAGGAAGCGGTGGGTCCTATTGGGCTAAAGCTCTTCAATTGGTTCCGAATCTTCATTTTGAGTTGGTCACCACGCTTGTCGGAATAAACAGCATCACCCTCTACTACAATGGAGTCCGTGGCTCATCCGCAGAGGTGTTTCATTTCAACCAAGATGGCAAAGTTACGAGGGCATAGCACATTACCTCTAACCCTACGCTCAAGCGGGGCTGCGCGAATAAACCCTCGCGCAGCCCCTTAGCTCCACGTTGGACACAGCCTGCCACACTTGACTTTTTAAAAATTATTCAATACATTGTATGTATGATTAAATTTGAGTGGGATGAACGCAAAGAATCGGCCAACGTGAAAAAGCATGGTGTTTCATTCCAGGAAGCCAAATCTGTGTTTTACGATGAATTCGCCATTCAATTTTTTGACGGCGATCATTCCCTTGATGAAGAAAGATTTCTTTTGCTTGGAATGAGCGCCAATGCGAGAATTTTACTCATCTGTCATTGTGAAAGAGCCGGCGGCGAGGTTATTCGGCTTATATCTGCCCGCAAGGCCACCAAGCGTGAAAATATGTTTTACAAAGGCGGTGAATTATGAAAGCGGAATATGATCTCTCTCAAATGAAATCGCGGAAAAACCCCTACGCGTCAAAGCTGAAAAAACCTGTAACCATGCGTCTCTCCGAAGACGTAGTGGCATATTTCAAAGCAATGGCGGATGAAGCAGGTGTCCCCTATCAAAGTCTAATCAATTTATATCTTCGCGATTGCGTCAGTCAGCATCGTAAAATAAATATTGCTTGGGCAGCAACTTCAGACCGAGGGAAATCTCTTTAATTTTCAGCCATTTTTTTCCCAACAGCCACTCCAGCCGACACCGGGAGGTCATCGTTTTGAAATCATACATCAGCGGCCCGGTGCGGCTGACCAGCACGTTGGCATCATCCAAATTCATCCTATCCATCAACGGGGGAATAGAGCATGGAGACTAGCTCATTCATAAAGCAGCTGTGGGCGCTGTGGCTTGCCCTCCTAACCACCTTCCTTAATTTCCGGCTTTGCTGGAATCACCTTCCAGCGCGGATCGCAATGCACTACGACCCTAGTGGTCGGCCTAACAGCTGGGCATCTCCAGAAGGCGCACAAGCTTTTTCACTGTGGTTTCTCTTGCTTGTGCTCGCACTTATAACCGCAGTGGGCTATCTCGTCGCCTACACAAGGCCTGATCGTGCGAAGCCAGCCATCTTCCTCTTGTACATTGCCGTGGGTATCGTATGGCTATTCTTGAATGGGTTCGTATGGTTCAATCTAGTTGGCTAAACAACCACCTGGGTAGCCCAGGCTCTGCGGACCATTGCTGACCATGCTCGACAATCAGATCCGGTCGGGCCTTCCATAACCAATAAGGATTGAGTCGATCCGCGTAGCAGTCGAACTCAAAAAGGTCAAAAGAGTCTTCAACGTTGACAAGTGTGTATATTTTAAACAAAAACAATTGCTTTCATAAATTCCAACCAATCCAACCGACACCGAGAAGGCCACGGTTTTGAATTCTTACATCAGCTGCCCGGCACGGCTGACCCGCACGTTGGGTGAGTAGCGAGTCTAAAACCACATGAAACCACAACGATTTCCCATTAAGTTCGACACATGGTACGGATTTATGTCGACTGCTTTGTTTTTGCCCCCTTCGAGCTCCTACGTCGAGGTCAATGACGAAGAGGTGCGAGTACAAATGGGCTGGGCGTTTCGATCTCGCTTCCCAAGAACAGTTGTCGCTCTAACCACAGAAACGCATGAGCGTCCGCTGAGTCGCGGGGTGCATGGGTTCGCAGGTCGTTGGCTGGTGAACGGATCGGGACGGGGAATTCTGACCATCAACCTGACACCAGCTCAACGCGGATATGTCATGGGTTTTCCAGTACGCATACGACAACTCATGGTGAGTGTGGCGGAGCCCTCCGCGTTGGCTGCGGCGCTCATATCAAGAATGGGGTTAAGTTGAGAATTTTCAGTTGAATAAGCATCGGAGTTAGGAAATTAAAATCCAACCACTCCAGCCGACACCGTGATCTCGGCGTAATTAATATTGAACGTCAGCGGCCCCGGTGCCCCTGACCATCACGTTATGCAATAAACCGAAAACTCTTCCTGATTATTTTTTTAGTAGAAAAGATCGAGAAACCAGCAAGTTCCACTGGTCCCGAGCAAAATATTGCTAGTAAGTTCAGTTTTTGGCAGAACTGCCGGACTATTTCTTTTAAAGAATTTTAAAAAATGGGCTTTGCCGCTATTTTTCAACATCCTCCACGGCATGTAAAAGGAGAAAACCATGCAAACTATGCTTGCGGTTGTGCTGCTGCTTATGACGGCCGGGACTGCCTGGAGTTTTGACGCCGAGTCTGGCTGCGTTGGCTGTCACGGCAACAAAGAAAAGATGCAGGAGCTGGGAGCGGAGTCGATGTATCTGGACCCGAACCAGGTAGACCAGGAAGTGAACATGCAGGGCAAGCCCAACTGCGTGGACTGCCATTTGGGTGACTCCAAGGCCCGGGACAAGGAGGCGGCCCACCAGGGGGTGCTGCGTCCTTTCTTGGTGGGGGCGGGCAAGAAGTTGAAGGGCGAGGCGCTCTCCCGGGAGGCGGCAGGTGCCCTGCAACCCTTGATGCCAAGGGGGGGCGGCATGGACAGCATGATCCCCGAGGGAGACCCCGGCAAGCTGGAACAGGCCGGAGTCAAGCGGATTGTCGGCATCCAGTGGCATGATCGTGATCGCGAAACCATGGCCTATGCCCCGCAGGTGGCTGAACAGACATGCGGCCGCTGTCATGCCAAAGAAGTCAAGGATTACAACAACTCGGCCAAGGGGCTGCTGAAGCACCAGCGAGCCTACCGCGACTGGAGTGAAAAGCTGCCCGGTCCGCAGAATTGCGGGATGTGGTTCGGTCAGAATGAAGAGACCATCAAGGCCGGAACCTCCGTACCCTACAGCAAGGCTCAGAATGCGGCCTCCAACCGTGCCTGCAACATGTGCCACGCCTCATGCAACGATTGCCACTTCAAGCCGGTGGCCCAAAAGGGGGCTCACGCCTTCGGCAAGCCCGATACACCCAGCTGTTACGGCGGCGGCCGGGCGAGCATCTGCCATGCCGGCCCCATGGACCGTCGGCGCGGCGCCGGTTATGTGCGGGGTGAGTATTCTTTTCCAGCCAACCTCCCGCAAGATGTCCATTTCAAGGCCGGGCTCCAGTGCCTCGACTGCCACAAGCCGGTCAACCACCAGTTTGGCCACCTTGCCGCTGATGATGCGCGTAAGTCCTGCGACGAGTGCCACGGAGAGATCGTCAAGGCGGTCAACAGCTCACCCCACAGCAAGGTTGACTGCACCTCCTGTCATATCACCGTCTCCGGTGCTTACCAGTATACCTTCTGGGGCCAGGGGAACGCCTTCGGCGTGGAGACTCCCTACGGCAAGCACAAAGAATACTACGGCACCCGCGACTTGCCGACCATCATCAGGAACGCCTCAGGCTCCTGGATTCCGGTCAAGCCCTACCCCATGGCTGTCATGAACCAGACCAGAGAACTTGGGCCGACCGGGCTGCTTTTCCGCGCAATCCCCAACCGGAATATCCCTGGCAACCCGCAGATCGGCGAACCGGTCACCTTCGAGGTGGCGCGCAAGGCCACCGATGTGAACGACGCCTTCATCGTGATCGGCACCCGCAGCGATCTTCCTTCGGGGAACAAGGCGATCCTCTGGATTCAAATGGACAAACTGAGCCATGCCATGGGTAAGCCGCGCAGCTGCGGCAGCTGCCACGATTCCCACGCCCAGGCGAGCAGGTCGGAGTGGAATTATTTCGAAGAAAAGGATGTAACCAAGCCGTTTAAGGGGAGCTACACCATCACCGCCGACCAAAACGGCCTCCGTTTGCGCGATAATATCTGGGAGGAGCCCGCCCTGGCCCCCAATCGCAAGGTGGAGGATATCGCTCCCTTTGTGGTGCTTCCCAAGGATGCCTGGGATGTCAAGGGGATCGACCTTTCCATCCCCTACAACGACAAGAAAACCGCCGGAGCCCGCACTGAGTTGGAGCGTTTTCTGACGGAGCTGGACAAGCGCTCGAATGACCCGCAAGTCGGGAATATTCGAGTGATTGCCTATCACAACCTGGCTATGGCCAAGAAGATGCTAGAGGAGATACGGCTATGATTGAGAAACGAAATTTGTTCTGGTGTAAAAAGGTGGTTATGTCATGGATCTTGCCAAACAAATCGGCCTGTTTGAATGGCCGAGAATACGCCAAGAATCCCGTCACATCTTCCGACCACTGACCAGAAAGACCGAAAACCCCCTTGTAGTCCCGTCCGCCGCCGGCTTGACGATTTCGGTGGCGGTGCTGTCGCGGATATCGCCAAAGCCGGCCTCGGCAAACATCGCCCGCACCGCCGCCCGTTCAAAACCGAAGTGGAAGACGCCGGTATTGTCATCATGGAAGAGACCGCCATCCGGGTCAAGATCGGCGATCGCCAGGATACCGCCGGGCACCAGCGCCACGTGCAGTTGCTGGAGCAGCACCTGCGGTTCGCGGATATGATGCAAGGTCATGCTGCTGGTGATCAGGTCGTATTTACCGGCCAATGCCTCGCCCTTTTCCACATCGACCAGCTGCGTACGGACATTGGTCCACTTGCCCTCGGCAACCTTCGCCTTGAGAATATCGAGCATCCCCGGCGAACTATCGATGCCGGTGATCGAGGCAACCAGCGGTTGCAGCCTGAGGCTGAGCAGCCCGGTGCCGCAGCCGAAATCGGCCGCTTGCATCGCCCGATGCGGAGCAACCTCGCGGATAATTGCCTCCGCTACCTCTCCGGCCAGCTTAACCCTAGCCGGTTTTTCATCCCAGCTTGCCGCTGCCGCATCGAAATCCCTTTTTTCGCTTGTCATATTTTCTCCCTGAATTGGTTATCGTTTTTTTATAACCTTCTTCACCAGAAGGGGTGAAAATGGTGCACCGGTCCATGTCCGTGACCGATCTTATAGGCGGCCCCACCGGCGATGGCGGCGGTGATGTAGTCTTTCGCCCGTCGCACCGCAGCCTCGACCTCCATGCCCTTGGCCATATTCGCGGCAATGGCCGAAGAAAGGGTGCAGCCGGTGCCGTGGTTGTTGCCGGTAGCGATGCGTTTACCGGGTAAGGTAATCATCCGTTTCTCCCCGGCAAGATAGAGGCAATCGTCACAATTTTCCGAGTCCAGATGCCCACCCTTGATGAGTACCGCCGCGCAGCCCAGTCCGGCCAGCTCGACCGCCGCCCGGCTGATTTCCTCTGCCGTCCGGATTTCCCGGCCAAGGAGAACCGAGGTCTCCGGCAAATTGGGGGTAAGAATCTCCGCCAGGGGGATGAGGTGCTGCCTGAGGGCCTCGATCGCCTCATCTCGCATAAGCTTATCGCCGCTCTGGGCGACCATGACCGGATCGAGGACGATCCGCTGCACCCCATGCCGCCGCAGGCCGTCGGCTACCGTTCTGATCAGCTCCGCTGAAAAAAGCATGCCGATTTTCACCGCGTCGCAGCCGATGTCCGGGAGCACCGCGTCCAACTGGGCCCTGACAAAATCTGCCGGCACGGCATGAATCGCCGAGACGCCAAGGGTGTTCTGGGCGGTCAGGGCGGTGATGACACTCATGCCGTAGCAGCCGTTGGCGGCGATCGTCTTCAAATCGGCCTGAATGCCCGCCCCGCCGCCGCTGTCGGAACCGGCAATAGTCAGCACCCGAAAGTAGCTTTTTTCTTCTGTTATCAATTTATTTCTCTATTTGGGTGATGCAGTCGATTTTTATTATGGCAGCTGCGTTCGCAGAAAATCCAGCAAAGGAGAAGGAAAAAGACCGAGCAGAATTATCAGGACCGAAGAAAGCCCGAGAACCGCGGTCTCGAAGACACCAAGCCTCTCCCGTTCTTCATGCTCGGATCGCTGCAGGTATAAGGCGGTTACCACCCTCAGGTAGTAGTAGACCGAAACGGCGGCAGTGAGGATGCCGAGGATTGCCAGGGCGATTTCCCCGGCGCGAATGGCCGAGGCAAAGATTAAAAATTTGCCGGTAAAACCGATAGTGGGCGGGATACCCGCCAATGAAAACAACGCGATGGCCAGCACACCTGCGGCAAGCGGATGGCTGAAGCCGCGACCGCGATAGTCGTCAAGGTTTGCGCCGCAGCCATTACGTTCCAGGATGCCGATGGCCCCGAAAGCCGCAAGGCTCATGATCCCGTAGGCAATTGCATAGAAGGCGGCAGCCTGAAAGCCGCCCCCTTTATGACTGAGCAGCGCCAGAGCGACATATCCCATCTGGGCGATGGAGGAGTAGGCGAGCATCCGGCGGACCCGGTTTTGCCGGAGTGCCGCAAGATTCCCTACCACCATGGAGAAGAGTGCCAGGGCAAAGAGGGGAACACGGAGGATTGCCAAATCCCCCGCCTGCGGCAACAGCAGGAGCAAGAGGAGGACCGCCGCAGCTTTTGAAGCGCCTGACAAAAAGGCAACAACAGGTGCCGGCGCAGCTTCATAGACATCCGGGGTCCAGAGATGGGCCGGCACCAGCGACAACTTGAAGGCTATACCGATCAACAGGCATGCCCATCCGGCCAGGGCCACGGGATTAGGTGTACCAGCCAAGGTGCGCTGCATTACCTCGCTGATACCAAGCGTCCCGGCAACACAGTATAACAGAGCGATGCCGAATGCCAGGAAAGCGGCGCTGACCGCCCCCAGGAGCAGGTACTTGAGTCCTGCCTCGCTTGAGACCCTTTGTTCACGGTCGATGGCGACCAGAATGTAAAAACCGAAGGTCATGGCCTCAAGGCCGAGGAAAATGATCAGCAGGTTGGTGGCGCAGGCCAATGCCACCATGCCGAAGGTGGCAAAGAGGATGGTCGCCGGATATTCCTCGCCACGAATATCGCGATAGACATTATAGCCGCTGGAGAGCACCAGAACGGCGGCGGACATCAAAGCGAAACAGACGATAAAAAGGCGCGTCAGACCGCTCGCCGAAAGACCCAGGCTGGGGGCGACCAAAACCGCCGGCGCGGTCATTGCCGCAAGCCCCGCCCCGACTGCGGCGAGGACCGCTATAGTGGTCGCTATCGTTTGCTTTCGCGTTACGGCGCCGCATATCAGTGTCAGTAATGCGCCGATCGCCAGAATAAGTAATGGCAGGGCTATCCGGATATCAGCCAGGGTCACGGTGTTCCTCCCGTCAAAATATTCACCGGCAGTGCCAGCATGTCGAGCAGCGGTCCGGGGTGCAGACCGATGAAAAGCACGCTCAGAGCGAGAATCGCAAGCGTCAGGATCTCCAGGGAAGTGGCATCGGTTAAGGCCAAAGGCCGGCGCTCTTCCTGGAACAGCAGTTCCTGCACCAGGCGCACCGTATATACCAGTGCCATGATCAAACCGAGGAAGGCAAGAATTGTTGCCGTCTGCTGAACCTTGTAGGAACCGAGGAGGATCAGAAACTCACCGACGAAGTTGTTCAGGCCGGGGAGGCCGGCCGAGGCCATGGCAAAGAGCAGGAAGAAGCAGGAAAGAACCGGGACCTTGCTCCACAAGCCGCCGTAGGCGCTGATTTCCAAGGTCTTGGTCCGCGCAGCCAGCATGCCGACCAGGGCAAAGAGTGCCGAGGTGGTCACGCCGTGGCTGACCATCTGCATCACTGCGCCGGAAAGGGCAAGCGGCGTCCAGGCGGCGATGCCGAGAGCCACGAATCCCATGTGCCCGACGCTGGAGTAGGCCACCAGACGCTTCATATCTTTCTGGGCAAAGGCAATCCAAGAGGCATAGAGGATGCCGCATACCGCCATGCCGATGAGGAGCGGGGTCAGGGTGCGGGAGGCTTCGGGAAAGAGCGGATAACCGAAGCGAAGCAGCCCGTAAGCCCCGGTCTTCAGCAAGAGACCGGCGAGATCGATGCTCCCTGCCGTCGGCGCATCGGTATGGGCATCGGGCAGCCAGGTGTGCAGGGGCACAAGCGGAAATTTGATGGCAAAACCCAGAAGAAAAGCGGCGTAGAGCCAGAGGCCGACCGCCGGATCAAGGCTCGTGCCGATAAGGGCCGTCAGGTTGAAGGTATAGATGCCACTCTGCCTGCCATGGATCAGGTAGATCCCGATGATGGCCAGGAGCATGAGGAGCGATCCGGACAAGGTAAAGACAAAGAACTTGACTGCCGAATAGAGGTTGCGGCCATGCCCCCAAATACCGATGAGGAAAAACATCGGGACGATCATCGCCTCCCAGAAGAGATAGAAGAGGAAGAGGTCGAGGGAGAGGAATACCCCGAGAATACTGCTCTCCATGACCAGCAGTAGCATGTAATGGAGGGCAGTGCGTTCGTGGATCGTGCGCCAGGATACCAAGAGGCAAATCAGGGTCAGCAGCACGGTCATGATCACCATCAAGAGACTGATGCCGTCCATGCCTAAGGTGAAACGGATGCCGAGCGTATCGATCCAGGCAAAGTCCTCGAACAGGAAGAAGCCCGGAGGGGCACCGCTTGCCGGATGACCACCTGCGGCCGACCACGTCCAGCAGGCGAGAGCCAGCTCTACAAGGGTCAACCCGAGGGCGACGTATTTGGCCGACTCCTCCCGTTTCTTTAGCGGGATCAAGCAGATGGCGCTTAGCAGCGGCAGGAGGATGAGAAGTGTCAGGATGGGAAACTGTGTCATAGGACCACCCACGCGAACCAGCCGACCATCAGCGTCGCACCACAGGCAAGACTCAGCATATATGCCGATACCCGCCCGCTCCCCCACCTGCCCAGGCCTTGCCCGGTCCGCCCGAGCTGGACGGCCATCCGGTCGAGGGAATCATCGATTACGCCCTCATCGATACGCTCCCAGAGGATGGACGATAGCCGTTTATAGGGTCGAATAAAGAGGAGGCTGTACAGGTTATCAACATACCAGCCCGCCTGGAGAAAGGCGGTCACACCTGTCGGCGGCTGTGCTGCCCTGGCTATACGCATTGCACGACGCTGCCGACCGAAGTACCACCAGGCGACTGCCAGTCCGGACAAGGCAACAATGGCTGCCACGCTTTGTAAGCCAAGTTCAGTTGCGTGCGAAAGATGTCCGCCCTCTGCATTCAGAGGGGCCAGAAAGGATTGAAGCAGGCCGTTCCCCAGATAGGCGGGAAGGTTGAAGATGCCACTGACCAGCCCCAGCAGGGCCAAGGGGATGAGGATAATTTTCATGATACCGGGCAGCGGCTTGACGGGCCCATGTAAGTCCGGCTCTAGTGAATTAGCGGCCAAACGATCTCCGAAAACGACAAACAGCATCCTGAAGGTGTAGACGGCGGTCAGGAAGACGGCAAACATCGCCACCAGGTAAAGTGCGCCATAGAACATCCCGCCCTTCGCCCAAACCGCTGTCAGGATGCTATCCTTGCTGAAAAATCCGCCGGTTGGCGGCACCCCGGCAAGACACAGGGCCCCAGCCAGAAAAGGCCAGAAAACACCGGGCAATGCGCGTCGCAACCCACCCATACGAAAGATATCCTGCTCATGGTGCAAGGCGGTGATGATGCAGCCGGCGCCCAGGAACAGCAAGGCCTTAAAGAAAGCATGGACAATTAGATGGAAGGTGGCGGCGGTAATTGCCCCGCAGCCGACGGCCAGCATCATGAAGCCGATCTGGCTGATGGTCGAGTAGGCAAGGATCCGTTTCAGATCGCGCTCGGCAAGAGCGCAGGTCGCCGCGTAGAAGGCGGTAAAGGCCCCGGTCACGGCTATGGCGCCGGTTACCACGGCCGACACGCCGATGAGCGGAAACATCCGCATCAGCAGATAGACCCCGGCGGTAACCATGGTGGCGGCGTGGATCTGCGCCGATACCGGGGTCGGGCCGGCCATGGCGTCCGGCAGCCAGACCATGAGAGGTGCCTGCGCCGATTTGCCCATGGCCGCAAGCAAAAGCAGAAGTCCCAGGGCGGTGATCACCTCCATGGGGACCAGCTGCCCCATTCGGTTCACCTCGGTAATGGACAGGGTGCCAAAGACCTTGAATATCCAGACGATGGCAATGGCAAGGCCGATATCGCCAATACGGGTGACGATAAAGGCCTTACGCCCGGCGGTGGCGTTCTTTACCTCTTTATACCAGAAACCGATCAGGGCATAGGAGCAGAAACCGACCCCTTCCCAACCGAGGTAAAGAAGTGGCAGATTCTCGGCCAGCACCAAAACCAGCATGGCCCCGACAAACAGGTTGAGGAGGGCGAAGAAACGAACGTGGCCGGGGTCGTCCCGCATATAGCCGATGGAGTAGAGATGGATCAGGCCGCAGACGAAGGTGATCATGAGGCAGAGCGAAAGGGCAAGTGGATCGAGGCAGAAGCTTATCGGGACCTTGAGATCAAAGGAAGTAAGCCATGCGCCGACCTCCACCACGGCAGGGGCGGAATAGGTGTCAAGGGCGTAGAGAGCAGCGAAGAAGCTGCCCCAGATCACCGAGCAGGCCGTAATTTCAACAACCCGGCGGGGCAAAAAACGTCCCAGCAGGATATTGCCAATCGCCCCAAGAAAAGGCAGCAGGATTATGAGTTCGAGGGCTGTTTTCATTGGTCTCGCAACTCCCTGAATTCATCGACATTGACGGTTTTCTTCCGCCTGTGCAGGTAAACCACCATGGCTAAGGCGAGAGACACCTCGGCCGAAGTCATCGCCATGATCATCAGGGCAAAGACCTGGCCGTCGGCCATGCCCCAGTGGTTTGAGCCGGCGACGAAGACCAGCATGGCGGCATTGAGCATTATCTCAATGCCTATCAGCATCATAATGACGTTCGAGCGCCAGATGAGCACGCATAGCAGCCCCAGAGCAAAGAGAATCGAGGCCAAGATGAGCAGATGGGTGAGCGGCACGATCATGGTTTGCGCCTCCTTCCCAGATAGAGCACCCCGACTATGGCAAAGAGCAATTGCATGGAGATGATCTCGATGGCCACTCCGTACTGGTTAAAAAGGGTAATGGCGAACTCCTTGACGCTCACCAGACGCGGGGCGACCGCAGCCGCCGCAACGGGGGAACGGTTGGTGAGCAGGAGAACCAGCGAAACCAGAGTGATTCCAGTCAATACCAGAGCCGGCAGATAGTGCATCAAAGGAGGGCGTTCCGCATCCTCCGGGCTTCCCTGGTCGAGCATCATGATGACGAACATGAACAGCACCATGACCGCGCCTGCATAAATGATCACCTCGAACATGGCGATCAGCGGCGCTGCCAGGAGATAGAACACCACCGCCAAGGCGAAAAACGAAGTCACCAGGTAGACGATGGCATGCACCGGGTGTTTCTCGCTAATGGCAAAGATCGTGGCGATGACGATCACCGTGGCCATTATATAGAAAAGGGTTTGTTCCATTTTTCTGTGACTCTGTGGCAAATAGATTTCTGAATGTATTATGGCATTAAACTGCGCACATCCACGGGCGGTTTTTCCTCTAGGCCGGCGCCGCGCCTCTGGGTCACACCGATCCCGGCATGGTGATAAAAATTATATTCCGGCGATTTGCCGCAACCGTCAATGAGCAAATCCTCTTTCTCATAAACGAGATTCATGATATCCCGATTGCATATCTCGAAATCCGGCGTCATCTGGATGGCCATGGTCGGGCAGGCCTCGGCGCAGAGACCGCAAAAGATACAGCGAGAGAAATTTATCCGGAACCAAAGGGCATATCGTCTCCCCTCCTCCGTTGCCGCCGACTGCATGGAGATGCAGTCCACCGGGCAGGCCGCCGAACAGAGGTAGCAGGCGACGCAGCGCTCTCCACCGTCCGGATCGCGGGTCAGGACAATTCGCGCCCGGTAGCGCGGATAAGGTATGCGCTTTTCCTCGGGGTACTGAAGAGTGACCGGACGGCGGAAGATATGCTTCCAGGTCGTCCACATGCCGATAACGATCGCTTTTGTGTCATTTATAACCGACATGGCGCAACCTCAGTTTTTCCCCGACACATTTTCACCCCTTCAACAAGATGAACCATGCGGTTGCCAGTATGTTGAGCAGAGCCAGCGGGGTCAGCACCTTCCAGCAAAACATCATCAACTGGTCGTAACGCATTCTCGGCAGGGTGCCGCGGATCCAGATAAAGAGAAAGGCCACGGCCAGTACCTTAATGAAAAACCAGAGCACCGGCGGCAGGAACGGACCGTGCCAGCCGCCGAGGAAAAAGGTGGCCGCCAAGCCGCCGAGGACGACTATGTTGATATACTCGCCGACAAAAAACAGGCTGAAACGCATGCCGGAATATTCGGTGTGGTAGCCGGCGACAATCTCTCCCTCGGCTTCGGGGATGTCGAACGGCACCCGTTTGCACTCGGCAAGGATGCTGATCATAAAGATAATGAAGGCCAAAGGCTGGTAGACAATAAACCAGCAGCCCTCCTGTGCTCCGACTATCTCCGAGAGCTGAAAGGAGCGGGCCAGCATGACTACCGGTACCAGCGATAAGCCCATGGAAATCTCGTAGGAAATGAGCTGGGCCAGACCGCGAATACTCCCCAAGAGCGCATACTTGGAGTTGGACGCCCAGCCTCCCAGGGCCACGCCGTAAACGGCGATGGAGGAAAAGGCGACAAAGAGCAAAAGCCCGACATTCAAGTCGCTCACCTGCATCGTCACCTGCCGTCCGAACAAGGTAAGGGGCGCGCCAAAGGGTATGACGGCAAAGATCATGATCGCCGGAATCGCCGCCATGGCGGGTGCCAGGTAGAACAGCCATTTGTCGGCGCCGGCGGGTTTAAAGTCCTCCTTGGTGAACAGCTTAATCGCGTCGGCCAGAGGCTGCCAGATGCCGAAGGGGCCGACCCGGTTGGGGCCGATGCGGTCCTGGATATAGCCGAGCAGCTTACGCTCGGCGAGCACCAGATAGGCCGCCATGGTCATGATCACCATGAAGACCAGGAGAATTTTGCCGAGGGTGATGGCGATATCGATTGGGTCGAACATCATTTCACCTGTTTCATGTTCTGCCAGATCCTCTGGCCGGGGCTCTCCGCATCCAGGTGCCGCAACCACTGCCATTGCCCGGAAAGCGGCTGGACGTCTCGCTCGGTTCCTGTCCGTTCGATGATATCCGCCACCACCTGCCAGGCAGGGCGCGGCTCACCGCCCGGTGGTGCCGTTTCATGCCTGCGCGGCGGATGCCCGGCGGGATCGAGCCCCATAATCGGCAGGCCGGGATGCATTACTTTTTTGAACCGTTGGGCCCGGCCCTCGTTATTGATGTAGGTGCCGTCCATTTCGACCCAGGCCGTGGTCGGCAGAACGATGTGGGCGGCCTTTACGATTGCCGTGGCACGCCAATCGAGGGCTGCTATAAAGGAAATCCCTTGCAGAAGCTCAGGCGGGATATCGACTTCGACGGCAAGGATTCCTTTTACCTTGCCGCTTGCGACGGCTTGTGCAAGGGTGGTTGCGCCGTGTCCTGCGGAGAGAAGCGCGGCGCCGAAGGCGTTCGGGCCACCCAGTAGGTAGGCCAGTTTTACACCGCTGGTGAGTGCCGGTGCAACATCCTGCATTCCTTTGCCGCGGCCGCAGATGATTACCGGCTTTCGGGCTTCGCGGATGGGGATGTCGGAGAGTAAAGACACACTCTGCCACTCGAAAGGAAGACCCTTCTGCGCTTCCGGCGCGACATCATTTTCTACCAGGAAAATCTTCGCGCCCTTGCGCCAGGCCTGCCTGACAGCCAGGGCCATCATCGGCCCGTCTTGCAGCAGATCGCAGTCAACAAGGGCAATCAGATCCGCCTCTTGGACATCGCCCATGGAGGCGGAAGTGGCGTCGTTCAGGTGCGTTATTGCCGCTCGCGCCTGGTCCGCTTCCTCTTCAAGGGTGAAATAGCAGAGGGAACCGGCGGCGATGCCGGCGAACAACCGGTAGAGCAAGGTTGCGGCCTCCATTGCCAGGCGGGATGAACCGACAATCGCCAGGCTTTCAGGTCCGTGAACCGCCCCGAACTCGCGAATTCGCAGCAGCAGATTATCCAAGGCCTCATCCCAGCCGACCTTCCGGCCGTCGACCAGCGGATACCTGGGACGGGCTGGATCGTTGACGACGCTATTTGTAAACCTGCCCTTATCGCAAATAAACCAGCCGTTGACCGCATCGTTTCTCCGTGCCACGATCTTCAGCAGCTCGCGGTAACGGGCGGCCGGCACGGTGTTGCAACCAAGCGAACAATGCGGGCAGACCGAGGGGGCCATGTCGTAGTCCCAGTAGCGGGCCCGGAAACGGGCGGTCTTGTCGGTGAAAACGCCGGTCGGGCAGATATCCACCAAATTGCCTGAGAAAGGCGATTCAAGCTGGCCGCCTTCAACCCGTCCGTAATAAATCCGTCCGGCGCTGCCCATGACCCCGAAATCCGTGCCGCCGGCAAACTCCTGATAGAAACGGACGCAGCGGTAGCACTGGATGCAGCGGTTCATCTCGTGCTCGATATGCGGCCCCAGGTATTGATTGATGTGGGTGCGTTTTTTGCCGGTATAGCTTCTCAGGCCATGCCCGCCGGCGATGGTATAGTCCTGGAGCTGGCATTCGCCGCCTTCGTCGCAGACCGGGCAGTCGTGCGGGTGGTTGATCATCAGCCATTCGATCACCTGCCGCCGCATCGCCATTGCCTCCTGGTCGGTGGTCGAAACGACCATGCCGTCCTGCGCCGGGAGCATACAGGACATTTGGATGCCCTTGACCGGGCCGTCCACCATCTTCACCGCGCAAACCCGGCAGGCGCCGGCCTTGCCGAGGGCCGGATGCCAGCAGAAGTGCGGAATGTGGATGCCCACGCTCTGTGCCGCCTCGAGCACGGTGACGCCTTCGGCCACTTCCACGGCGATGTTGTCGATGATCAGTTTTGGCATAAATCCTTTTTGCAGGGACATCGCCCCTTGACGATATGTTCCCGCAGCTCATCCATGAAATGCCTGAGCAGTCCATCCACCGGGCCCATTGCCCCCGGTGCCAGGGCGCAGAAGGCGTTGTTCAACAATTTGACATGCTCCCGCAGGATGGTGATATGTTCCTCGCTGCCCTTGCCGGCTTCGATGGTTTCCAGCACATGATTGACATAGGGCAGCCCCTCGCGACAGGGCGTACACCAGCCGCATGACTCGCGGGCATAAAAACGTGTCAGGTTGAGCGTCGCCGCCACCATGCAGGTATCCTGGTCGAAGACCACGATACCGCCGGTGCCGAGGCGCGATCCGGCCTTGGCCACCGGGTCGAAATCCATGGGGATGTGCAGATGCTCTTCGGTGAAAAAGGGAGTGGACGCCCCGCCGGGCAAACAGGCCTTGAAACGGCTGCCCGGCCGCATGCCGCCGCACGGCCCTTCGATGATCTCGCCGAGAGGCATACCGAGCGGCAGTTCAAAGCAGCCGGTTTTAGCAACATGGCCGCTGATACAGAAGAGTTTCATCCCGGCCGCCTCGGGCGTCCGCGCCAGGCCTTTGAACCATTCCGGGCCGTTTGCGATAATACCGGGAACGTTGGCCAGGCTCTCGGCATTGTTGACCACCGTCGGCCCGCCCCAGAGGCCCTTGACCGCTGGGAATGGCGGCTTTGACCGCGGGTTGGCCCGTTTGCCTTCCAGGGCATTCATCAGGGCCGTCTCCTCGCCGCAGATATAGCGTCCGGCCGAGACATGCACATCGATATCGCAGGAAAAGCTACTACCGAGGATATTTTCGCCGAGCAATCCAGCTTGCAGACATTCAGCGACACCGCGGCGAAGATTGGCGGCGGCCTGCTCGTAGCCGCGGCGGATAAAGATAAAGGCGTGGCGCACCCCGATGGCGTAGCATGCCAAAACCATCCCCTCCAAAAGGGAATAGGGATTGGCCTCAAGCAGCACCCGATCCTTGTAAGTGCCCGGCTCCATCTCGTCGCAGTTGCAGATCAGCCAGCGCGGGCCGGGCAGATTGCGGGGAACGAAGGACCACTTCTTGCCGGTGGGAAAACCGGCGCCGCCACGGCCGCGCATGCCGGAATCGATCACCGCCTGCTGCACCTGGTCCGGGGAAAGTCCCTGCATCGCCTTCGCCAGAGCGACAAAGCCGCCCTCGGCGCGGTATTCGTCGAAGGTGACGGAGCGTCCGGGCTTGTTATGTCGAAAGAGTGGCTGTTCCATTGTTCATTCCATCATCGACCGGCTTTCTTGCTGGAGAATTTCCACGGCTTTTTCCAGGGTCAGCCAGCCATAGAGGTTGTCGCCGATCATCATCGTCGGCGACTCGCCGCAATTCCCCAGGCAGCAGCAGGGAAGTAAGGTAAACATGCCATCGCCGGTTGTTTCGCCGGGTCCGATGCCCAGGTGCGCCGCCAGTTGCGCTAGCAGGCTTTCGCCGCCCATGGCCCAGCAGGAGATGGAGTCGCAGACATGGACCACCCGTTTGCCCACCGGCCGGCGGTAAATCATCTCGTAGAAGGTGGCCAGCTCTTCAACCTGCAATGGGGACAGGCCGAGAAGCTGCGCCGCCTCCCCTACCGCCTCGTCGGTCAGCCAGCCGTAATGGCCCTGCAGTTCCTTCATCACCTGGACCGCCGCCTCACGCGAGGTGACCGCTGCCGCGACATGCTGTTCCAGTCTGGTTCTCAGTTGCGTAGGGATCATCTCGGTCACCTATCCACGTCGGCAAGCACGTAATCGATCGAGGCGATGATCGCAAACAGATCGGCCACCAGCCAATGCCTGCACATCATCGGCACGGCCTGCATATGAGCGAAACTGGCGGTCTTGATCCGCATCCGGTAGGGGATGTTCAGCCCGTCGGAGACGACGAAATAGCCGGTCTCCCCCCGAGGCATTTCGATGGCGCTGTAGTTCTCGCCGCGGGGCGGGGCCATGCCGCGGGTGGAGTTGACGAAGTGGTGGATCAGCGACTCGATGTCCTTCAAGGTGTCGGGCTTCTGCGGCAGCACGTAGCGGTAGTCGTCGGTGATCCAGCGGCCGCCCGGCATGTTGTTCAGGCACTGGCTGACGATTTTCAGCGACTGCCTGATCTCCTCCATCCGCACCACGTACCTGGCCCAGCAGTCGCCGCCCTCGGCTGTGACCACCTCGAAGTCGAACCGGTCGTAGCCGCCGTAGGGCATCTTCTTTCTCAGATCCCAATCGATGCCGCAGGCGCGCAGGTTGGGCCCGGTCACCCCCCATTCCATCGCCTCGTCGAGACTGATTGCGCCGACGCCTTTGAGGCGGGCGATAAAAATCGGGTTGCCCCGCAGCAGGTCGTCGTAATCCTTCAGGCGGCCGGGGATCCAGCGGAGGAACTCGCGCACCGGTTCTTCCCAGTCCTCGGGGAGGTCCTCGCAGACCCCGCCGATCCGGAGCCAAGCCGGGTGCATGCGGCCGCCGGTGATCATCTCGACGATGTCGAAGATCTTCTCGCGGTCGGTGAAGGTGTAGAAGACCGGGGTCGTCGCCCCCAGATCGGCGGCGAAGGTGCCGAGCCAGACCAGGTGGCTCTGGATCCGGTACAGCTCGGCGAGCATCACTCGGATGACGGTCGCCCGTTCCGGCACGGTGATGCTGCAGAGTTTCTCGACGCTGGTCACATAGGCCAGGTTGTTCTGGATGCCGGAGAGGTAGTCGACCCGGTCGGTGTAGGGGATGAACTGGTTCCAGTGCTGGCGCTCGCCGATCTTCTCCGCGCCGCGGTGGTGGTAGCCGATTTCGGCATCCATGTCGACGATCTCTTCGCCGGAGAGCTTGAGGACGAAGCGGATAATGCCATGCGTACCGGGATGTTGCGGACCCAGGTTGATGATCAGCGTCTCTTCGTCCAGGCGCTCGAAGAAGTCGCCGGCGGGCAGCGATTGGTGGCTGCGGGCGCTTTCGGTCGTGTAGGGGGCCATCTCGGTGGCCCGGAATGGGTGCTCCTTACGCAGCGGATGCCCCACCCAGTCAGGCGGCATGAGAATGCGTTTCAGATTCGGGTGGCCGGCGAAGCGGATGCCGTACATGTCGAAGACCTCCCGCTCGTACCAGTTGGCGTTGGCGAAGACCGAGGAGACGCTCGGCTGCTCCGGATAGTTGCCGGTGAGTTCGCTCTTGATGCGGACGTAACCCGGCGTATCGAAATTGAGCAGATGGTAGTTGAGGGTGAAGTCAGGGTATTTCTCGCGCTCGCGACGGCAGGATTCGTCGACGGCGGCGATATCCTCCAAGCGCCGGAACGGGTTGGTCCGGCGGTTTTTCAGAAACGCGAGCACCTCGGGGACGATTTCCGCCGGAGCGCGGTAGGTGAGCATGTCGGTTGCGGCAGCATCGACGGTCACGCGCCCGGCAAAGGCGGTTTCCAGTTCTCCGGCGAGACCAAATTCCGGATAGGGGTGGCGCGCCGCCGGCGGCCGCCACATCTCGTCGGAACGCGGCATGGAAAAGTGCGGATGCTGGACGGAGGTGCCGCGTACGGAAATACCGGCCATCCCCGGCCCACGGGGGTCACGCGATTTTGTCACGCCATCGATAAGCACCGGCACAACAGTCCCCTCGGTGCCGCCTGCCAGGTGGAGTACCGGGCGGGCGGGGTGCTCCTCGGCGCGGATTTTTTTCTGCAGCAGCATCAAACCCTGGAGGAAGGCCTCCGGCCGCGGCGGACAGCCGGGGACGTAGACATCGACCGGCAGGATCTGGTTGACCCCCTGGACGACGCTATAGACATCGTACATGCCGCCCGAGTTGGCACAACTGCCCATGGAGATCACCCAGCGCGGTTCGGCCATCTGTTCGTAGAGGCGAAGGACGGTCGGGGCCATCTTCTTGAAGACCGTACCGGCAATGACCATCAGGTCTGCCTGGCGCGGCGAGCCGCGCAGCACCTCAGAGCCGAAGCGGGCGATGTCGAAGCGCGAGGTAAAGGCGGTCATCATCTCGACGAAGCAGCAGGAAAGCCCGAAGAACATCGGCCAGAGCGAATTGGCCCGGCCCCAGTTGATCATGTCGTCGAGGCGGGCGAGGAGGATGTTGTCGGGGATGTCAGGCTTCATCGCCACACCTGCGCGTCCGCGACGGTCCCCATTCGAGGCCACCTTTCAGCCATATCCAGACAAGGCCCAAGAGCAGAGCCACGATAAAGAAACTGATGTGCAGTAACCCGGCCATTCCTAGTTGGTCCCAGACAACCGCCCAGGTGAAGATGAAGGAGCTTTCCACATCGAAAACGATGAAAAAGATGGCAAGCAGATAAAAGGGAATGAACAGCGGCAAACGGGCGGAACCGGTCGGGATAATGCCGGATTCGTAGGGCAATTCCTTGTTGCGGTTGGTTTTTTTGACGCCGAGCCACCAGGCCGCGAGGAGCATCCCGCCGACGAGCAGGACGGCGACGACGGTATAGATGATCAGGGAAAAGTATTCTGGAAGTGGTTGCATGCAGTCCTTGGGAAGATAATGTTTCCAAGTTTGATTACTCCGCCTCTTGAGCCTCGGTCGCCTTGGATAGAGCCTCCCCAACCGAGATTTGAACCATTGAGGTGAGGATACCTTCTCATACGGATTTTTGCAAATTCTTCTTAAAATCTCCTTTTAACCCGCGCTTTTCCACTCCGAAAAAAGCGATTTCGGGTATACTTCGGGAAAATCCGGAGGGTGGCTGCAATGTTTTGCCGGCACCCTTACCCTACCCTGCAAGAGGCTCTCATGCTGCCGATACAGAAAGAAAAAATCAGTTCCCGCTTCAAGCTCTTCCACGAACTCATGCTGACCAAGGTGCAGAACATCCTGCTCATCGGCACCTCCTACGAAGCGTGGATCATGGAGGAGGATTGCCGGATCAGCGAACAGATCGTCAACGAATACCGCGGCCTGAATCTCAGCCGCCCGCCGCGCCTGACCTGGGTGTCGTCGCTGGCCGAAGCCCTGGAGCACTACCCTGACCTGCCCTTTGATCTGGCCATCACCTTCTCGCGGGCGGTGGACGACAACGCCTTCAAGCTTGGCCGGGATATCAAGATCGCCAAACCGGAGATTCCGGTGGTCCTCCTCACCCACCAGGAGGCCCTGCCCGAATCGACTCCGGCCTGGCACGAAAAGCTCAATTGCCTCGACCTGGTGGTCTACTGGTCGGGGCAGGCCGATATCCTCCTTGCCATCGTCAAAAACATCGAAGACCGCTTCAACGCCGTGCCCGACACCCGCACCGCCGGCGTCCGGGTCATCCTTTTCGTCGAGGATTCGCCCTACTATCTGTCCCTCATGCTGCCGATTCTCTACAAAGAGCTGGTGGTCGAGGTCCAGTCGGTGATCGAGGAGGGCCTGAACGAGGAACACCGGCTCTTGTCCATGCGTACCCGACCAAAGATTCTCATCGCCCACTCCTACGAGAAAGCGCTGGCCCTCTACGAGCAGTTCAAGCCTTTTGTCCTCGGGGTCATTTCCGACATGCGCTACCCTCGCAACCAGGTCCTCGACGGCTGTGCCGGCCTGCAACTCCTCAGCCACATCAAGCGCGACCGCTTCGACATCCCCCTGCTGCTGACCAGTTCCGAGAGCCATAATGGCGAACATGCCAAACTCATCCCCGCCCTCTTTCTCGACAAGAACGCCCCGTCCCTGCAGGAGAGCATCAAAACCTTTTTCGTCGAACATCTCGGCTACGGCAATTTCGTCTTTCGCATGCCGGACGGCACTGCCTACGATCAGGCGACAAACCTTTATTCCCTTGAAAAAAAACTGGCGACCATCCCCCAAGCGTCCTTTCTTTTCCACTGCCGGCACAACGATTTTTCCCGCTGGTTCTACACCCTGGCCGAAGTCGAACTGGCCTCGCAGGTCAGGCCGCTGCGCGACTCGACCTTCGATACGGTGGAAGGTCATCGCCGTCAGCTGATCGGTATTATCAAGGAAAAACGCATCGCCCGGCAGCGGGGGATCATCGTCAATTTCGACCGGGACCGCTACGATCCCGACACCAACTTCGCCAAGACCGGCAACGGCTCCCTCGGCGGCAAGGCACGGGGGCTGGCCTTTTTCTCGGCGTTGCTGTACCGCAACAGCGACCTCCTCAAGTCCTTTGATCGTTTTGAAATCGTCGTGCCGCAGACCCTCGTCTTGACCACCGATGCCTTCGACGAATTCATCCGCCAGAACCAGCTGCACGACCTGACCCGCGAGGATCTTACCGATGAGGAGGTCATGGCCAGATTCAAAGATACTCCTTTCCCGCAGCGCTTAAGAGAGCAGCTCGGCCATTACCTCCGGGAGGTCGACTACCCTCTGGCGATCCGCTCCTCCAGTATCCTTGAAGATGCCCAGTTCAAATCCTACGCCGGGCTCTACCACACCTGCATGCTGGCCAACGACCACCCCGATTTTGCCTTCCGTTTGAGCCAGCTGGAAAACGCCATCCGCAGGGTTTACGCCTCCACCTACTTCCGGGCGCCGAAGGCTTTTTCCAAACGGGTGGGCAATCAGATCGAGCAGGAAAAGATGGCGGTCATTCTCCAGGAGGTGGTCGGCAGCCGCTACGGCAAGTCTTACTACCCGGCCATTTCCGGTGTCGCCCAGTCCCTCAACTACTATCCCTTCGCCCGGATGAAACCGGCGGACGGCATCGTCAGCATTGCCCTTGGTCTCGGCAAATCGGTGATGGAGGGCGAGAAGATCCTCCGCTTCTCGCCGCGTTTCCCCGAGATCCTGCCGCAAAGAAGCATCATAGGCGACATCCTGAAAAACGCCCAGCAGAGCTTTTATGCCCTGCAGATGGGCAGGCAGGACGCAAGCCCCGAGGTAAGCGACGCCAATACCTTAGAGCGCCGCCAAATCAGCGAGGCAACCGACGAACAGCCGGTACAATTCTTAACGAGCACCTACGATCCGGCGGAACAGCGGCTCCGCGACCAGTTCGATCCTTACGGCATCCCGGTGCTGACCTTTGCCGCCATTCTTAAATACAAAGCCTTCCCCCTCCCCGAAGCGGTCGATACCCTGCTGGATATGGGGCAGAAAGGGCTGGGATGTCCTGTGGAGATCGAGTTCGCCGTCGATTTTCCCAAGACCTCCGGGGGAAAAGCCCGGCTCGCCGTCCTGCAGATCCGCCCGATGAGCGCCCGCGAGGAGATGCTCGAAGTCGATATCAGTCGCGAGGAACAAACCCAAGCCCTCTGCCTTTGCCACCAGGCCCTCGGCAACACCGACAACCGCAGCATGCACGATCTGGTCTATATCCGCCCGGAGACCTTCGACCCATCCCGTACCGTCGAAATGGCCCGGGAGCTGGGCCGGATCAACGCCACGTTGGTGAAAGCCGGCAGGAAATACATCCTCGTCGGCCCCGGCCGCTGGGGCTCGGCCGACCATTGGCTGGGCATCCCGGTCAACTGGGCCGATATCTGCGGGGTCGGGGCGATTATCGAGACGATGCATCCGGCGATCAATGCCGATCCTTCCCAGGGCTCGCATTTCTTCCATAACATCACTTCGCTCGGCATCAATTATCTCAACGTCGGCATTGACCAGGGCGACCGTTTCGACTGGCAGAATCTGGCAGGCATGGAAGTGGTCGAGGAGACGGCCCATGCCGTCCATGTCCGCTGCCCGCAGCCCTTTGTCCTGCGGGTCGATGGCCGGAAACGCATCGGCGTGTTGCTGCAATATCTCAAGTATCTCCGGAAGAGTACAACGCCCCACTGACCACATACTAAACATGATAGTTGTGTGGTCAGTTTTCGTCAGGTTAAATTAACCAAGAGCTGAGATGTAATGGTCGTTCACTTTGTCCCAATTGATTACATTGAAAAAGGCATCAACGTAATCAGGTCGGCGGTTCTGATAAAGGAGATAATAGGCATGCTCCCAAACATCAAGCCCAAGGATAGGCTTTTTGCCTGAGGTGAGAGGATTGTCCTGGTTTGGAGTGGAAACAATTTCAAGCTCTCCACCGGCCACAACAAGCCAGGCCCATCCACTGCCAAATTGTTTTATGGCTGCATTTGAGAAAGCCTTTTTAAACGCTTCAAAGTTTCCAAATTGCTTATTGATTGCATTCAGAATGGAGCCACCAGGATCGACATTTTTTTTAAGGATCCGCCAGAACAAACTGTGATTTGCATGCCCTCCTCCGTGGTTGCGCACAACAGCCCTGATGTCCTCTGGAACTGCATTTAGATGGCTAACGAGCTGCTCCACGCTCATTGTTGCGAGCTGGCCATGACCTTTGATCGCTGCATTGAGATTAGTAATATAGGCTTGGTGATGTTTTGTATGATGAATCTCCATTGTCCGAGCATCAATGTAAGGTTCAAGAGCATCATAAGAGTAGGATAAATCCGGAAGTACGTGTTCCATTGTATTGTCCTCACATAACTATGTTATCTTGTGTATATCTCATCGGCCCATCATTGACCGAGCCATGTTTGCGCAGACTCAGGAAGGTGGCTCAGAACAACCGTTCGACAGAAACAACTCACTGAAATTATTTAACGTTCTGATATCGTGCCGACAATATCAACTCTTGCAGCTCCACCCTCTTCGTTGAGCCTCATTAGAAAAATAAGATGAATTGCCATGTGGGTCAATGAGGAGTGCAGTGAGAACCAAACAATCATTGTTTATCTCTCAACCGGTGAAGATGCGTCAAGGGAATCTGCCAACGGATAGAGCAGGTATTTCGTGCCACGGCCTTTAGCTTACCCTTGAAGCTTACTTGAATTGGCCATTTGCAGCAAATTGGTTATAGTTTCGTTACAATGACGGCGGGTTCAAAAAACGGCTTATTCATGACAGGAATGGTATAAATGTTGTCATTACGTACAATGCAAGATGTCTATTTCCAAGAGATGGAAAAATACCGGCATTGGAGGAAACTATATGAACTACCCAGAAGAAAATTTCATAGACGCCGCCATCTTCACCGACTTGGCCTCTAGGAACACCTTACGCAACAGGGCTGCGAAAAGACTCCGAGCCTTGCATTATTCGGAACCTGTGACTTTAGAGTTCGAAATTAAAAGATCATTATCATTCCTTCACAGCTAATTGACAAAGAAAATCCTACCACTGGCAATCAGAACCGAAAATGACAAATCTCAGGTTAGGACATCCTGAGAAATCATAAAGTCATACAGAACCGCTCAACAAAACCTTCCTGATATGTTCTAATCGCTGTATCAAGCAATATCTACCCTTAAAGACTGTTAAAAAAATGCTCCATTTTGAACCGCTCCTTTGGACTGATAATTTCGAATCAGAAATTGAAAGCTGTGCAGACCGCTAGGATGTCAGAAATGATCAAGACTCAAAAACACAACCTGTCAGATCGGATCTCAAATTTTACAGTTCAGTTGTCTGAAGCTGCATTCTCTCAGGCACATCAGAGGCGCCTGCACTGCCCCGTGCTTTTCTGCCCCTCCTCAATTTTATCAATTCTTCTCTGATGCCTGCCGCCCTGAAATTGCCCATCCAGCCATGCCATGACAATGTCGATCCCTTCCTGCTCCGATACCATTCGCCCACCGAGAGCAATCATATTGGCGTTGTTGTGTTGCTTGGTCAGACGGGCACTTTCTGTGCTCCAGCACACACCGCAGCGGATTCCCGGCACCTTATTGGCGACCATCGACTCGCCGTTGCCAGTGCCCCCAAAAACCACCCCACAATCACAACGTCCCTGAGCGACGCTTTCGGCCACGGGCCGGCAATAGTCAGGATAATCAACGGCGTTTTCACTGTCCGTGCCAAAATCGATTATTTCATACCCCTCCTTGCTTAAATGGGTTTTTATGACCTCTTTCATTTTGTATCCGGCGTGGTCCGTACCAAGGGCTATTTTCTTCATATCTGTCTTCCTGTTGTATTGGGATGGCTTCTCTATTTCTACAAAATTTCATCAAGTGCGCTGTAAATATTACCATAAACGAATCGAAACCCCGCCTTCTGCAAAACATCCGGTTGAGCCCGCTGGCTGCAAATCAGGGCTTCGCCGAACTCTCCCAACACCGTTTTCATAAAGATTGCCGGTGTCGGCAACATGACCGGCCGCCCGAGCTTGCCGGCAAGCGTTTTTGTCAAGTCCCGGTTGCGCAGCGGAAGAGGCGCACACCAGTTGACAGGCCCGGTGATGTCCGGGTGATTGATGACGAAGCGGTAGGCCTCAACCAGATCCTGCAGGTGTATCCAGGGGAACCATTGCTGTCCGTTGCCCAGTCGCCCGCCCAGGAACAGCTTAAATGCCGGAATCATCGAAGCCATGGCGCCGCCCCCGCGACCCAGAACGATGCCGAACCGGGTCAGCACTACGCGGACAAGGTCCGACTGCGCTTGCAGAGCCTCACCCTCCCAGTCTTTGCAGACAGTGGCCAGAAAATCCTCACCTGACGGTTCGCTTTCACTGAGGACATCCTCGCCACGGTCGCCGTAGTAGCCGGCGGCAGAGGTGTTGAAAAAGATGGTTGGTCCGGCGCCCGCCAGGGCGTTGGCGATATTGCGGGTGGTCAGTATCCGGCTGTCGTAAATCTGTTTTTTGGCGCTGTCGGTCCAGAGCGTAAAGATCGATTTACCGGTCAGATTGATGACAACATCGTGACCCGGCAGGTGTGCCTGCCAGTCGCCCGTCTTGGTTGTATCCGCCGCCAGGTAGGTAAACGAGGGGTGGTTGATCGTTGCCGCCGGCTTTCCGCTCCGGCCGACGGCGGTGACCATGTGGCCGTCCGCCAACAAAGCTTCGCTAAGATGGCGGCCGACAAAACCGAGTCCACCGGTGATAAATATTTTCATGACGTCTCCTTGCTGTTCGCTGAAGATACAGTCATTGTCTTCTTTCGTTGGGAACCATTTTTTAGTCTCGGCAGGATTGGACCACCTTCGTTTGTCTCAACCAGACGACGAGGAGCACCGCAGCCAGCACGGCGCAACCGCTGGAAAAGGTAAAGGCGACCAGCGGCGAAAATTGCTGATAAAGCCAGCCGAACAGCACCGAGGCAGGGAGCAGCATGATCCCGGCGATCAGATTGAACCAACCGAAGGCCGTACCCTGCAAGCCGTCCGGTGCAAGATCGGCCACCAGGGCTTTTTCCACCCCCTCCGTGGCGGCCATGAACAGGCCGTAGAAGCCGAACAGGGTAAACATGGCCAGACCGTCATGGGTAATCCCACCCATTAAAAAATAAAACAGCCCGTAGGCCAGATAACCGGCCGTGAGCAGACGAACCCGCCCCCAGCGGTCCGATAATGCCGACAGGGGTGTTGAGAACAGCATCGCCACCACCGACACCGCCGCCCACAAAAGAGGTATCTGCGCCTGCGCCACCCCCAGTTCCCGGGCTCGCAGCAGCAGAAACATATTCGAGGAGTTGCCCAGAGTGAAGATCGCCACTACCACAAGGTAACGTTTGAATACCTTCGGCATGTCTCCAAGCCGCCAGTTGAAAGGCTTGGCCGCGGACGGAATGACTCCCTGCGGCTCCCGGATGGCCAGGGCCAGGACCAGGCACACGATGGCCGGCAGAATCGACCAGAGAAATATCTCCTTCAGCGACAGGCCGGCAGCGAGCATCAGGGCTGCGGCGACAGGCCCGACCACCGCACCGGCATTGTCCATCGCCCGGTGCAGTCCAAAAGCCAAGCCCCGCATATTTGGGCCGGCACTGGACGCCAGCAGGGCATCGCGGGGCGAAGTTCGCAGGCCTTTGCCCACCCGGTCGGCAAAGCGGAGGACGAGCAACATTGGCCAGCTGGAAACGAAAGCGATCAGAGGTCGCCCCAATCCGGCCAGACCGTAGCCGAAGACGATCCACGATTTTGCCCGGCGGGTGCGGTCGACAATCACCCCGGAAAACAATTTGAGCAAACCGGCGGTTGCCTCGGCAATGCCCTCGATTATACCGAGCGCCCTCGGTCCGGCCAGCAGCACCGATGAAAGATAGAGCGGGATCAGCGGATATATCATCTCCGAGGCCGAATCGTTGATCAGACTGATCAGTCCAATCAACCAAACGGCCCGGGGAAGGCTGCGCAGGGCGGTCAACACGGGGTGCCTCCGGTCAGAGGCCACTCGATTGGAGGCTTGACGCGAATCCGCTCATCGCCAAAGCCTCCCCGGCTTCGATCGGCATTGCCACGCTAATCCCCATGTCGCCTCTTGCAGTTCCGTGCATCAGAGGGTTCAACCGCCGAAGTCATAATCGAACAGCACACCGGCAGTATCGTTGTACCTGTTGTTGAGTTCCGAAAACCTCCCCCGAATATTTTCATGGTCGGGTCGCCATTGAGTGGGACACTCTCTGCGTAGTTTATCAATCCTTTCGTCCAGATCCGACATAACCATGTGGAGTCCGTTAATCTCCTCATACATCCGCTGTTTTTTGCCGGTAGGTAACCGTTCGATATGATTGACCACATCGTAGAGTCGTGCTTTCCATAAGGTGAGTTCCATTTCGACACCTTTGCAATAATCATTGATTTCCATGACATCCTCCCTATAGGAATAAATACGTCATTACAATGTGATAAATGTGAAAATCAAGACAGGGGTGTAATGACTTGTAAGGGATAATTCCGGCCGGTCGATCGGGGGATTCTGACGGAATTTTCGTCATCCCCGCGAAGACGGAGAATCATTAGGACTCAGGCTAAATACATTGACACGAAGTAGAGTGAGCCCTCCCCGTGCCGAAATCATCCTGTGCCTTGTATTATAAGCTGTCCGTGCCCCATATCAAGTTTGAATACCCTAAAATCTCTCTCCAACTCAACAATGACACAATTTCCACAACCTTTCCAGACACTTTACCGAGCTTTGATTTCACCTTGACTTTGCTCCCTCCAGTCCCTACAAAAGACAATAGCAGGCAATCCCAGAGGAGAGGATTTTTTCAACCAAGCCTACGCCTAGATTTAGGGAGGTTTTTTAAGTACCCCTCTGGGGCGAAAACCGGTCCATAATTTCGTAAAAGAAAAATGAGAAATTGAAGATCAACTTTTGACTGGAGGTGCAATATGACTACACCAATGAGTCATTGTCCTGGTTTTGAATCATTCAGGAATCTCAAATCGTTCGTCTGCAAATGTTACCGTTGTGGGACGGCGGTCGAAATATTCTCCGACGAATTTGACCGCCGACACAAGTGCAAACACTGCAAAGAACCGCTCGATTTCACGAAATGCGCCTATTCCGGCGGCGGCTCCGATCCTTCGCCGAGATAATCGCATTCTAAACCTAACGCTCGGGATCTAATCAATGTTTATTTTTTGAAAAACCTCTCTGGGAAGTTTTGCAAAGAGAAGATGAATGATTATTATTCTCCCTAGATATCGTTCCGGCAAAAGCAAATCATGGCGGTGTAAAGTTGAAAGAACCCTGTGTATTAGTGCACTGTCTTGATGAATATTTCATCGATATCTAAACGTAAGACCGTTTGTATCCACACAAATACTTCATCAGGAATTATCAAGGCAGGAGGTTAATCATGAATAAGCAGAAAGAAATGGTTGAATCATTTCAGATGGCACATCGTGATTTTATCAAGAATCTAGAAGTTTCATTAGATATTCTCGACCATAGAATTAGAGAGGCAAAAGAGGTTGATGCAATCTGCACTGGCACGTTGTGCAAAGCGATTGAAAATTCTATCAACGATCTATCGAACTATTTGTATTCGATTAGTGAACCGCGATGGGGTTCAAACACCGAGTCGAAGCAGCTTAGTCGCATGCGCACCAGGATTCATGATATGTATTATAAATACAGAAGCCTCAGCGGAGCTGCAACCCATTAACAGCCTCTGAAAATAACCTGAATAAACAACAAAATAAGGTGAATACCATGTCAGAAGAATGCTGCACTACAGAATCGTGTGCCACCTCACAAAAGGCCAGTGGCGAATGCGATATGCATGAAAAATTACTCGCCCTCGCAGACGATGCGTGGATGGAATTGTTGAAGGAAAAGATCAAGGCCGAAATTGAAAAAACCAACGGCCAGCATATGGATAAAATCGCCAAACTTGTTTCGGATGCAAACTTCGCCAAATGGGGGTCAATGATCAATGCGAAAGTGAAATGCAATGAATACAAGGAAAATCTTAAGGCTTTAATGTCGGGAGGATGCAATACTTGATATCCATCAAGGGTTAGAGAAAACAAGCTCTAACCCTCTTTACCTGCCTGCCACCCTGTGAATGCCGGACCATGGCATCTTATCCCGTGACTAGGTTTTCACTCTCCTCCGATCTCAGTTACCGCCTGAACCCGTGTCCGCCACCTCCATTAAAACCGCGGTTGAAAAATCATTCAGTGCTGTCTCGCAATTGAAGCCACTTAAAGAACGCCATCTTCCAGAGAGAATAAAAAATTTGTTTGACTGTGCAGAACTTTTTTTCTGGAGGCACGGATAAAGAAAGCCATGGCATGACTTTTTTGAACGAATAAAGACTGTTGGAGGCCAAGTTTTGGCAAAACCGGAGACAAATTGCAAAAGTTGGGAGGGATGTTCCCAGCCGTCCTACAATTTTCTCCGGTTAGGGCGTATTTTTCAACAGCGTTGTCGATCAGACCACGCCCTGATCGATCATCGAGTTGACCACCTTAACAAAACCGGCAATATTGGCACCGACCACATAGTTGCCGGGCGCGCCGTAATGCTCGGCGGTTTCCTTGCACATCCGGTGGATATTCTGCATGATGCCCTTCAAACGCTTGTCTACCTCCTCGCGCGGCCAGTTGAGTCGCATCGAATTCTGGCTCATCTCAAGGCCAGAAACCGAGACTCCACCGGCATTGGCGGCCTTGCCCGGTCCGTAGAGGAGCTTGTGGTCGAGGAAGATATTCACACCTTCCGGGGTGGTCGGCATATTCGCCCCTTCCGCCACCGCAGAGACACCGTTGTTCACCAGGTTTTGGGCATCCTTGTCGTTGATCTCGTTCTGGGTGGCGCAGGGGAAGGCGCAGTCGGCCTTGTGGTTCCATAGCGGGTTGTAACCGAGGCTCTGGTCGGCGGCGGTAAAAATCGTATCCGGGAACTTTTCGGCATAGGCGCTGACCCGGCCGCGACGGAAGTTTTTCAGATCCTTCAAAAAGGCCAGTTTAGCCCGGTCGATGCCCTGCGGATCGTAGATATAGCCTGACGAATCGGAGAAGGTGAGCGGTTTGCCTCCGAGATCAAGGAGTTTTTCAAGGGTGTACTGGGCAACGTTGCCGGAGCCGGAGACCAGGCAGGCCTTGCCCTCCAGGGTTTGATTGCGGGAAGCAAGCATCTCGGCGGCGAAATAGACGCAGCCGTAACCGGTGGCCTCCGGGCGAATCAAGCTGCCGCCCCAGCCCAGGCTCTTGCCGGTGAGAACACCGGTGAATTCCCGCGCCAGCTTTTTATACATACCGAAGAGATAGCCGATCTCCCGGCCGCCGACGCCGATATCACCGGCAGGCACGTCGGTGTCGGCGCCGATATGGCGGAACAGTTCAGCCATAAAAGCCTGACAGAAACGCATCACCTCGCCGTCCGACTTGCCCTTCGGATCGAAATCGGAGCCGCCCTTGCCGCCACCCATGGGCAAGGAGGTCAGGGCGTTCTTGAAGACCTGCTCGAAAGCCAGGAATTTCAAAATACTGAGGTTCACCGAGGGATGAAAGCGCAGGCCGCCCTTGTAGGGGCCGATGGCGCTATTCATCTGGATGCGAAAACCGCGGTTGACCCGCACCTGGCCCTGATCATCGACCCAGGGCACGCGAAAGAGGATGACCCGTTCCGGCTCGACGATGCGTTCGAGGATCGCCTCGCGGCGGTAGTGCGGATTCTTGTCGAGCACCGGCTGGATGGATTCCAGGACTTCCGTCACTGCCTGATGAAACTCCCGCTCCTGCGGGTCTCTATCGAGTACGAACTTGATGCTTTCCATGGTTTCTCCCGTAGTGTTTTTCGCTTGTATTTCCAGCGGTTGCGGCTCTCATTCTTATTCTTTTTTCTGCAACAACTTAGCGCCACCCAGTTCGGCAAAACCGGTTTTTTCCAGGTCGGTCCAAAGGGTGCCCTCACCCGCGTGGATGATGTTCACCTTCATCGCCGGGTTCAGCGTCTCGGCAAAGCGCCACTGGGCATAGGCCGCGGGGTCGCCAAAGACTGCCGTTTTCAGCCTCAGGCCATTGGCCTTTTCGCCATCGACCTTCTGCAGGGCGGAGGCCTTGGCCTGGCCCAGCACCCGCACCTTATCGGCGGCAATGGCTGCGGTCAGTTTTTTGATGTCCGCCGCCTTCTTCAGCGTCTCGGCCTGAATCTCGGCGACCTGCTTGCCGAGGTCGGCGGCGATCTCGGCCTTCAGTTTCTCGGTCTCCTGCTGCACCTGTTCGCCGCGCTGTTGGATCAGCGACAGCTCGGTGTTCAGTTCAGCCTGCTTCCTGGCGGTATTCTGCCGTTCCTTGTTGGTCAGATCCTGTTCGACGGCAATGCTCGCTTGCTGGATCGGCAGGCGAATTTCATCCGGCACCTCGACATGGCGGATGAGGGCGTTGTAGACCTTTATCCCTTTAGCGCCGAGGGTTTGCTCAAGGGAGGCGGTAAGATCGCTCTGAAATTTTTCCCGACCCTCGCCGACGATAAAGTCCTTGGCCCGATACTCGGAACCCTTGTTGCGCGAGATGGAGGTGATCTGCGGCATGATGATTTTATCGACCACCGCCGGCAGATCCCCGTAACGTCTAAAGATATCGGCGATGCTCTCCGGCGACAGTTCGAATTCAACCGTCATGTCGAGGCTGATCTGAAAACCGTCGCGCGACGGAAAACTTACCAGTTCGGTGAGACTCATTCCCCCGTCCTCAAGGGGCGCGGGGGCCGGTGCCGCGACCGGTTTGGCTTTGTCGAATTCGACCTTCTTGCCGGTCGTGAATTTTTGCTCCTGCAGCGACGAAGAACGTTTGCTGAAATAATCCTGCCGCTTGGCCTCCTGTTTTTCCAGGACAGCCGACTGCAGAACGTTCAAAGCCTCATTGGTTCCCAACTGGTGGGCCTTGGTGACCACCTTGCCACCGCTGCGGCCAAGGAGCGAAACCTGGTTGATGCCGATTTCCAGAACATCGACCTTATACTCCTTCGGATTGACATAGTAGAGGCCCGGTTGCAGCACATCGCGGCGCACTCCCTTCTCTTTCTCGCTGGCGAACTGGCCATTCTCGGCCTGCTCGCCGGACAGCGAGGTAATCACCCCGGCATAGCCGATCGGGATACTGATGGCATCGACAATTTCGATGGTGTAACCGTACGGATTCATGCGGTATTTTCCGGGGCCGAGGACACTGCGCCAGATCCCCTTCTGGCCGCGTTCGGCGATAAACCGGCCTTCTTCAAGCTTTTCACCCACCTTGGAGGTGACGATGGCCACTTTGCCGGGATCAACGATGGTGACTGGAACGATTTGCCATTCGTAGAAAAGCGGATTGAGGAAGTGCCGCCCCTCACCAAGGGTTTCCTCGCGGATGCCTTGCTGGCCGGCGCGGGCGAGAATTTGTCCGGCTTCCAGCGGGTCGCCGTTTTTGGCAGTGATGATCGCCATCTCGTTCGGTCCGACATAGAAGCGACAGAAGCCCCATAACCAGACCCCTTCGGCAAGCGCCAAAACGACTACCGCAACCAAGGCATACTTGATGCGATTTTTCATTTCGCACCTCCTTTCCCCTGGGTAAAGGTGCTGAAGATCTTGCCCAAGCCTTCCGCCGAATCGCTGCTGAGCACCGAATGTACCTGCGGTCCGACCTTTTCATAGAGAGTGTAGCGGGCAAAATTGCCGCCGCCGTCAAGGGCCGTCACGCGGCTTTTCAAGACACCGGCCTCCGCCTCGTTGTGCGCCTTGATGGCATCCTTTTCGCCATCGGCGGTGAGCAGAATGGCCTCGGCCTGGGAAATGGCGGCCTGGTATTCCACCTTCGATACCTCCAGTTCCTTCTGTGCGGCAATCAAGCGGACGCTCTGATCCTGCTGGGCATTGATGACGGCGCGAATGCGTTTGGTATCGGCCTCGACCTTTTCTTTGCTCTGAACGGCCAGCATCTCCTGCTTGGTCAATTCAGCTTTCGATTTTGCCTGGACGATCTGCTGCTCGTATTTGGCGGCATCCTGCACCGCCAGTTCCCGGTCGCGGTTGATGCTGGCGATCTCGTCCGGGACAATGATCTTGCGCACCAGCACCGATTTGATATCGACACCCCAGCCCTTAGTCTTGGCACGAAGATGGCTTTCCAGATCACTCTGAAATTTTTGCCGCGTCTCGCCGACGATAAAGTTGACCGCCGGATGCTTGCTACCCTCAATGCGGCTGAAGCCCCGGGCCCGCGGCAGGAGAAGCTTCTTGGTGATATCGTCCATATCGCCGACCCTATGTGCCAGGTAGGCTGCCTCCTCTCGCTCGATGCCGAACTCGATGGTACCCTCCACCGTCACCGAGAAACCGTCAAGCGTCAGGAAATTGATGACATCCTTGCCGGACATCTCGAAGCGCTGGCTCTGGGTGTTCACCTCGACAACGTTATACATATAGGGATTGAGGTAGTGAGTGCCGGGATCAAGAAGTCGGCTGGACACCCCCTTGAGACCATCTTTGACCATAAAGGTGTTCCGTTCGCCCAGCGCAAGCTCATCGGTCAGCACATCCTTGCCGGTGAGATCGGTAACCACCCCGACATAGCCGGAATTGATGTTGATGGCGTCGAACAGGGCGACATGATAGGCATAGGGGTTGATGCGGTATTTGCCGGGGCGAAGAATTTCCTGCATGATGCCCCGTTGGTTATCCAGGGCGATGATCTTGCCGGGTGGCAGCTCGTCGCCGTAGAGACGGGTCATCACCCCGAGTTTCCCGGCCGGAACATCGAGGATTCGCCTCATCTTCCAACTCCAGGTGTAGGGGTTTTTGAAATAGCGACCTTCGGCAAGTACTGCCAATTGTATGCCTTTCTGCCCCTCGGCAAGGGCCAGCACCTGGCCGGGGGGCAGATTTTCACCGGTCTTGCGAATGAGTACCGCAATCTCCCCGGCCCCCGGCTCAATGCGGCAAAAAAACCAGAGAAAAGCAAAGCCGGCAAGCATTGCCGCAACGGAGAGCGCCGCCCAGAGCGGCAGTCTCGGCAGGGTCGGAAAACTGATTTTGAACCTTTTTTTAAACGGTACCAGTTCCTTTTGTTCAGTCATATACCCTCCTTTTCATGCTGAGAATACCGCCCTACCAAGAAATGGGCAAACACAGGCAATCCCAAAAAATGGCTATGCAGTTGGCGAATATGCAACCCTCTCTTGCAAGGCTATTCGTTTATAATGGATTTTTCAAATCTTTTATTGCCCCGATGCAGCAGTGCCATGGGCGAAAGCCGATGAATGCAATATTGGGGGGCGTCCCTTTTTTGATGTCCGGCAACCGTTACGTCCTGCGGGGAACCCTCAGCGTCAGCAGATTAGTCTCTTCGACTCCGCCTGCCAGGCTGGTTGGTGTCCGGAGAGGACCCGCCCCTCTCCGCCCGCACGGTTTCAGCTCTCTCCTCATGGAAGGCCCCGGCATTGACAAGCAGTCTTACGATCTCTTGGTGGTCTGCCTGAGAGGCAAAATCACAGGCGGTTGTGCCGTTGCGGCCGTACATATTAACCGTTGCACCGACGTCGGCCCCCTTGGCGAGGAGCAAGACCACAATCTCTCGGTGGCCTTCAATTGAGGCCCCCATCAAGGCGGTTATGCCGTTATCCCTTTTGGCGTTGACATCTGCACCTTTTCCCAAAAGGCGTTCAACCTCCGGCAAATTGCCGGAAAATGCCGCTTTTATTAAATCAGCGTTTAATTCTTCGTCTGCTGCACCCGCAAAAATCGCGCCTGCGAATACGAAGGGGATGAGGATAGTAATAGATATCAGAAGCTGTCGAAAAAGTTGTTTTGCTAGCATCAGGTTCACTAGTTGAGAGGGGTGATAAACCATTCCAGTAATACCAGTAAATCCAGTATGGCTACCGGTCTATTCATATTTCTTTTACCATATCGCAACTGTCTGATTATAACAATAGTTTTGTCAAACTTGACCCCGGTATGAGTCATACTTGTAGCTGCAAGTGCTGATATGAAAATAATCGCCGAGTTTTAATGTTGTCAAAGCAAGATTCCATTGCTTCATATTTACAGTTCTTCTAACCATTGGGCCATTGCAATCTTTTTCTCCACTGAAAAGCCCTTATGAACATTTTCGTACAACCAAAGGAGCGACTTCGTTCTTAACCGGTTTCGCATTAGCTCCTCTGCCTCCTGGATAACCACCTTGATCAGACAGGGACATTTATCAGTAAATACACTCGGATCGTCGACGAAAATGTTTTTTTTGCGAATTTCTACACATTGGAAAAACCAAGAAGATCCTTCAATGGCTTCGATAACATTCCAAAAGGAAATAGTTTCCGGCCCTCTTGCAAGTTCATATCCCCCATTTACACCGGCAATTGAGCGGACAATGCCGGCTTTTCGCAGCTTTGCGAATATCTTCGAGAGATAACTTTCTGTAATCCCGTTCAATTTAGCTAATTCTTTAATTCCAATAGTTTTATGTTCTGCTAGGTCGACCATGTAAAAAAGCGAATGAAACGCGTATTCGACCCCTATAGTGAATTGCATCTGTTATCTCCTTCCTGACTTTGATAGCCCACAATAACCTGTTTTCAAAAAAAGTGGTTTGACTTTTCAGACAACACAGTATAAAGGATATCATGGATACATGATATCCACTATTAAATTCTAATGAAGGAGTAATGTATGTTCACAGACAAATTTTTGGAAGTAATTGGCAAAGAAGGGGTAGTTTCTATAGTATCATGCGCTGATAACGAGGCTCATGTGGTAAACACCTGGAACACCTACCTGGTAAACCCAAACGACGGAAGACTCTTGATTCCTGCCTGGGCAATGAGAAAAACAGAGAAGAAAATACTGAAAAACAATAAAGTATTACTCACAGTCGGCAGCAAAGAAGTAACGGGACGAAACGGACTTGGTTGCGGTTTCCTCATTGAAGGAACGGCAAGATACATACCTTCAGGGCCGGAATGGGATATGATGAAGGCGAAGTTCTCCTTTCTAACACGGGTTCTTGAAGTTACTGTCACTTCAATCAAACAAACTCTTTAACGAAAAAGGCTAATCAATTAATATGATTAGCCTTTCTGTTTATTGACTTGGCGGAGGAGCAGGGATTCGAACCCTGGGTGGAGTTTCCTCCACAACGGTTTTCGAGACCGTCCCGTTCGGCCGCTCCGGCACTCCTCCGTACGACGGCAGTGATACCAATTAATTTTCAGTTCTTCAAGAACGAAAACGGGTCCCGCGTTAAAACTGTTGGCGACAAGCTTCCGAAATGGGCAAGTTGTTCCACCCAGCCCATCCGCCACCAACTGTAAATAATTTATTGCAACAAATCGGTAACATAGGTCTCGCATTTCGGCCAGAGACCTGTTATCATAAAGTGTGGGCAATTGCACCGTCCAAGAAAAAATAAACCGCGCACCCATCTCCGGAAGTAAAAAATGGCAGCAAACACCGCAAGCGACGAGATAGAACGGCTGATCAAGGAGCAGATCAATCTGCCTTCTCCGCCGGCCATTGCCGTGAAGATCCTCAATATCGTACAGAGCCGGGAGTGTTCGATAGAGGAGTTGGAATCAATCATCTCAGCCGATCCAGCGCTCACCAGCAAGATGCTCCGCACCGCCAACTCGGCCTTCTATTGCCTGCCCAACGAGGTCAGCAACGTCGGCAGGGCGCTGTCCATTCTCGGTACCAACGTAATCAAGAACATTGCCTTGTCCTTTGTCATCGCCGGCGATCTGCGCGGGGACAAGGCGTCCTTTTTCGACTTCGATTATTTTTGGCGACGGTCGGTGACTGCAGCGGTAGCGGCCGAGCTGGTAACCGGGCTGCTGCGCCAAAAAAATGATGACATCTTCGTCACCGCCCTGCTGCATGACATCGGCGTGCTGGTGCTGTATCTGATTAAGGGAAACGAGTATCTGGGGCTTCTGAAACGCTGCATCGGCAAGGGAGATATCGACCTGATAACCGAGGAACGGCAAGCCTACCAATTCGATCATCAGCAACTCGGCGGCACGCTGCTGGCGAGTTGGGGAATCCCCACCAGCATAACCGAGCCGATAAGCTATCATCACCAACCGGAATTTACCCCGGAACCCTCCCGGCAGACCGCTCATGTCCTCAACACTGCCGGCCTGTTGGCGGCCATCTATACCGGCACCGAGACCTCGAAACACGTCAAGGAGTTGGAGTCGAAGATGTTCGAGACCTTCGAGATCCAGCCGGAACAGACCCGCGAACTCCTCGACGATGTTGCCCGCAAAAGCATCGAGATGCTGCAAATCTTCGAGATCGATCCCGGCGAGATGAAACCCTACTCGCAGATGCTCCAAGAGGCCAACGAGGAACTCGGCAAACTGAATTTTTCCTACGAACAACTGGTCCTGGAGCTCAAGGAGGCAAAAGAAAAAGCGGAAAAATATGCCGGCGAACTTCGGGAGGCGAATTCCCGTCTCGAACAACTGGCCTTCCGCGACGGCCTGACAGGTCTCTTTAACCATCGGTATTTCCAGGAAACCCTCGCAAGAGAAATAACCCGGACCAAACGCTACGGCCGTCCCTTGAGTCTGGTCATTTTCGATATCGATTTTTTTAAGAAGGTTAACGACACCTACGGTCACCCGGCGGGCGATCAGGTGCTGATCAATCTGGCTAAGGCCATCGGCATCGCGGTAAGGCCGAGCGACATCGTCGCCCGCTATGGCGGGGAGGAGTTCACCGTCATTTTGCCGGAAACCGACCGCACCGGCCTGAAGGTTTTTGCCGAACGGCTCAGGCACTGCGCCGCCGCTGTCACGACGATCTTCAACAAGAGTTCGATCAAAGTCACCGTCAGTTGTGGTGGTGCTCAGTACTCCCAGGAAGATACCATTACCCAACAGGAATTCATTGAGGCGGCCGACAAGGGCCTTTACCTGTCGAAAGAGAATGGTCGTAATCGGGTAACAATTGTCGACATTGACCCCAAAGCCCAATAAAACCAAACCGGAAGCCCGGCTGTTAAATATTGGCACCGGCTACACATCGCTCAGCCCATTAATATAGCCGATTATGACTTGTCGCGACCAACTTCTGCTCTTCACCCGCTACCCCGAAGCCGGCCTGTGCAAAACCCGACTAATCCCGGAACTCGGTGCCGACGGCGCCGCCCGCCTGCAACGGCTGCTGACCGAAAAAATTATCTCCCAGGCCGATATCCTGGTGGAAAATGCCGATATCGAACTCGTTGTCCATTATTCCGGCGGCAGCAGGGAAAAAATGACCTCCTGGCTGGGACCGCTGGCGTATGCGGCCCAGGTCGACGGCGATCTCGGCCGGCGGATGCAGGCGGCATTTGTCCACGCCTTTGCCGGGGGCGCGGGCAAGGCGGTGCTGGTCGGCTGCGATATCCCAGACCTCAGTGCCGCCCTGCTGGCCGAGGCCTTTACCGCCCTGCAAACCGCCAAGGTGGTCATCGGCCCCAGCCGGGACGGCGGCTATTACCTGGTGGGCATCCATGCCGACGCCGCCGACCGGCTCTATCCTTTGCTCTTTGAGGGGATCGTCTGGTCGACCCCCGAGGTCTTTGCCACTACCCGCCGGCGCCTGGCGGATGCGGCTTTTTGCCCCACCGTCTTGCCCGTCCTCCATGATATCGATACCCCGGAAGATCTTGCTCTCGCCCGCGCTCAAGGCCTGTTATGAGCGTTGCCATCTCGGTCATTATCCCCACTTTAAATGAACAGTGGGTCCTCGGCGCAACCCTTGACCGTCTGCAGGGTCAGCCTGACTGCGAGCTGATTGTCGTCGATGGCGGCAGCAGCGATGACAGCGTGGCCCTCGCCCGCAAGGCCGGGTGCCGGGTGATCGAATGCCCCAGAGGCCGGGGGCGGCAGATGAATGCCGGGGCGGCGATAGCGTCTGGCCGAGTGCTGCTCTTTGTCCATGCCGACACCCTGCTGCCCGCAGGTTTCCGGCAATTCGTCCTCGCTGCTCTCTCCCAACCCGGTGTTGTCGGCGGGGCCTTCTCACTTGCGATAGACAGCCCGGCTCTAAGCCTTGCGGCCATCGCTTTTTTTGCCAATCTGCGCTCGCGGCTACTGCAACTCCCCTACGGCGATCAGGCTCTCTTTACCAGCAGCCGCACCTTTGCCACCGTCGGCGGCTTCCCGGAGATGGCGATCATGGAGGACTATGTCTTTGTGAAGCGTCTGCAACTGCTGGGAAAAATCCTCATCCTCCCCGACCGGGCCATAACCTCGGCGAGACGCTGGGAGAATATCGGCGTCCTGCGCACTACGCTCATCAACCAGCTGATCGTCTGCGGCCATGGTCTCGGGGTGCAGCCGACGACGCTGGCCGCCTGGTACCGGCGTCTGCGCGGCGTCGGGAGTTCGCATGCGAATGGCGGCCAGCGCAGCAAGCCTGCCGGAAAATGATAGGTCATGTCTTGAAGACCCCATCGCTTTTTCCGCAAGAGATTGATTTGCAAATCCCCGGCAGAGGTGTATGAAGAGGTAAATATTTTCTTTTTCCCTTAAAATAAACTGGCTACGCCCATGACTGCAACCCACTACGACTTCATCATTATCGGCACCGGCCCCGCGGGCCTTGCCGCCGCCATGACCGCCGCCAAATCCGGCAAGAAGGTCCTGGTTCTTGAAAAAGAAGGCTCCCTCGGCGGCGTCTGCGTCAATACCGGCACTTTTCCCAGTAAGACCCTGCGCGAGGCGGTGCTCTACCTCACCGGCCACCTGAAACGCAAGGTTTTCGAGGACGATTCCAGCTCCATCCGGGATGTGGAAATCTCCATGGAAAAACTCAAACAGCGCCTCCATAATGTGCGGATCGAAGAGCAGGCGATCATCACCTGCCAGCTGGAACGCAACGGCATAGACCTGATCCGCGGCTCGGCCCGTTTTATCAACGACCATGGGATCGTCGTTACGAGCCTTGCGGAAGGCCGGGAGATTGAGGCGACCGGCGAGCGGATCATCATCGCCACCGGGTCAAATCCCCGCAACCCGCCGGATATCCCCTTTGATCATGAGACGATTCTCGATTCGACCTCGATTCTTGGTATCAAGCAGATCCCGGCAAGCATGATCATCCTCGGCGGCGGCGTTATCGGTTCGGAATACGCCACCATCTTTGCCGCCCTCGGGGTAAAGGTTACCCTCCTTGACCGTGGCGATAAGTTACTGAAATTTCTCGACCATGAAATAATTGCCGAACTGCAGAACAATTTCCCCGGCGGCAATATCAACTACATCAACAATTGCGGCAAGTTCCTGATTGAAAAAAGCACTTCCGGTGCCAAGGTGACGCTTAGCGGCGAGAAAATCTTCGAGGCCGACTGTCTGTTTTTCGCCCTCGGTCGCGAGGCCAACACCGTCGGCCTCGATATCGAAAAGGCCGGGGTACGGCTGAACGAACATCACTACATCGAGGTCAACGAACTCTACCAGACCGCGTCACCGAACATCTACGCGGTGGGCGATGTAGTCGGCTGGCCGAGCCTTGCCTCCACCTCCATCATCCAGGGCCGCCTGGCCGCCCTGAACGGCCTGAAAACCAGGGTGGAATCCTTTCCGCGGATCTTTCCCTTCGGCATCTACACCATCCCCGAGATCTCCTATGTCGGCATCACCGAGGAAGAGGCCAGGGCCAGGGACTACAAGATCGTCATCGGTCGCTGCCGCTACCACGAACTGCCACGCGGCCAGATCTCAGGCGAAAACGAGGGCATGCTGAAGATGATCGTCCACCGCGACACCCGCGAGATCCTCGGCGTGCATATCATCGGCGGCGGCGCCACCGAGGTCATTCACATCGCCCAGATGGCTCTTCTTTACAATGCCAAAATCGATATCTTCATCGACAATATCTTCAACTTCCCGACCTATTCCGAGGCCCTGAAAATCGCCGCCCTATCCGCCTCAAACCACATACAGGACGGCGACAGACCGGAAGACGAAGCCTGTAAAAGACGCAAATGACCAACCTCCGTGCCTATCTTGCCTGTATCTTCATTGTTTTCGCCTGGTCGGGGTGGATCACCATCTCCCGCCACGGTGTGCACTCCAATCTGCAACCGGCGGATATCACCCTGATCAGGTATGTGACGGCGCTGCTCTGCGTCTCGCCCTTGGTCGTCCGCCATCGCTGGGCAAGGTTCAAATTGCACCAGTACCTTGTCATGGCCCTCGGTATCGGCGCTCCCTACACCATGCTCAGCTTCTATGGCCTGAAAGAACTGAAGGCGGCGCATGCCGGCGTCCTGGTCAACGGCATGCTGCCGGTTTTGGGCGCGGTGGCGGCCTGGTTCATCCTGCGCCAGCGGGTGTCGGTCCTGCGCTACGCGGCGATTGCCTTGATCTTTCTTGCCAACTTCGTTATGGCCGGAGGCGACACCTTTTCCGCCGGCCATTCCCTCGGCATACTCCTCCTGCTCAGCGCCGCGGTTTTTTATACGACGCATATGATCGCCGTGCGACTCTGGGGTTTTGAGTGGCGGGATGTGCTGGTCGCCGTGCCGGTGGTCAACGCCCTGATTTTTCTGCCGCTGTGGTTTCTTTTTCCGACCTCGCTTGACAAGGCCGGTATCGGTGAAATCCTTAGTCAGGCGGTGTACCAGGGGATCATTGTCAATATCGTCGCCCTGATCTGCTCGACCTATGCCATCGCCCGCATCGGCACCATCACCGTCTCCATCTTCATGTCCTTTGTCCCGGTGGGCACCGCTCTGCTGGCCTGGCTGTTGCTCGGTGAAGCACTGAACTCCTGGGAGCTGTGCGGAATTATTGGCTGCTCCATCGGTCTTTTTATCTATGCCTGGGGCCAGGTGGTGGAGAATCGCAAGCGTATTTTGGGGTGATTCAGATAACAAGGTGCTCCTATGGCAGTCGATGATATAGCTCATAGTGTCAGAGAAAGTGTTGCCCAATTCTATTGGAAACATGATCGAAACTGCGCCACGACAGCCTTATGCATTCTGTCGGAACTCTTCGAAATCCAATTGCACAAGCAGACTATTGACGCTACCTTGGCTATGCATGGAGCCGGTAAATATGGTGCTCAGTGCGGTTTGGTTGAAGGGTCAATCATGTTTATGGGTATCTTCGGCAGACAGAAGGAGATACACGACAATTTGACCATCGACACTTGCGGGGAATTTGCGAAGAAATTCGAGAACAAATTTGGCAGTTTGCTCTGCCGGGTGCTAAGACCACAAGGATTTATCAACGACAATCCACCGCATATGTGTGAGCGAATTACCTGTGAGGCAATTGAATTTGCCGCACGGCACGCCGCAGGATTTTTACAACAAAATGCGCCGAGCTTAGAGCAAGCGACTGCCCAGGATATCCGGAAATAATGTGACCACCTGGGTCTGTAAATTTAACCGAAACACAAACTCTCATACCTCAAGGAACCCTCCCATGTACTCGAAAACACTATTCGCAGGTTGGGGCGACATGGACTTCAACTCCCATATGAAGAACACGGCATTTTTAGACAAATCCGCCGATGTCCGCATGATGTTCTTTGCCGAAAATGGCTTCCCCATGGCCGAATTCTCCCGTTTGAAAATTGGTCCGGTCATCATGAAGGATGAAGTCGAGTACCAGAAAGAAGTTGCCCTGCTGCAAGAGATCATTGTCACTCTGGCAATAGCAGGGCTGTCAGATGACGGAAGCCGCTTCATAATGCGCAACGAGATTCTCCGCCCCGATGGACGGCTCTCGGCTAAGGTAACGAGTACAGGCGGTTGGCTTGATTTGGCGGCAAGAAAGCTTGTCGCGCCAAGCGAAGCCTTGCTCGCGGCCCTCCGGTCGCTGCCACGAACTGCCGATTTCGCCTTGCTTTCATCGAGCATTAAAGGGCGTTAGGCGCACATGAAAACAAGGCAAAAAATTCGCAGCGGCATAATCTTATTCTCTTTCTTCCTCTTTCCGGCAATTTTCTTTTATCTCTCCCCCGCGCTCATTCTCCAGGCGAGTTCCGAAGGCATAATCAACGGCAGTTTTGTTCTCTTTGTTCTAATGTTCCTCAGCTCGCTTTTCCTGGGCAGGGGCTATTGCGGCTGGCTTTGTCCGGGTGCCGGTTGCCAGGAGGCTCTCTTTCTCGCCAGGGATAACCCGGTAAGGAAAGGCGATTGGCTGAAATGGTTTATCTGGGTGCCCTGGATCGGGGCAATTGCCGTCCTGGCGATCAAATCCGGCGGCTACCACCGGATTGACTTTTTTTATATGACGAAATATGGCCTTTCCGTTACCAACGTCCAAGGCCTCATAATCTACCTGTTTGTTCTTTTACTGCTCATTGTCATGCCGGCATTTGCCGTCGGCAAACGGTCATTCTGTCATCACCTCTGCTGGATGGCTCCTTTTATGATTCTGGGCAGAAAAGTGCGGAATATTTTCCTTTGGCCGTCGTTGCAGCTACACGCCAAGCCTAATACATGCAAGCGCTGCCACACCTGCACTGAACACTGTCCCATGAGCCTTCCCGTGGAGGAAATGGTCAGCCGGGCAGGTATGGAAAACGGGGAATGCATTCTCTGCGGCACCTGCGTCGATGTATGCAAGCAAGGCGCGATAGCATTTCATTGGACAAAGCTTAAAAATTGATTTAAGCCGTTGCCGAACGACTTTTAATCACTATCCGAATTTTTCATCTTCAATCAACGAGGAGAACACCCCCATGTCCAGCAGTTTCGGTACTCTTTTTCGTGTCACCACCTTTGGCGAATCGCACTGCAAGGCGGTCGGCGTGGTGATAGACGGCTGTCCGCCCGGCCTTGCCCTGATTGAAGCCGATATCCAGGCCCAGCTCGACCGCAGGCGCCCCGGCCAGAGCGCCCTGTCGACAGACCGCCAGGAGGCCGACCAGGTGGTCATCCTCTCCGGCACCGAAAACGGCCGTACCCTCGGCACGCCCATCGCCCTGCAGGTCGCCAACAAGGATCAACGGCCGAAGGACTACGGCACGATGCGCGATATCCCTCGACCCTCGCACGCCGACTACACCTACCAGATGAAATACGGCATCAGGGCCTCCTCCGGCGGCGGCAGAGCGAGCGCTAGAGAAACCATCGGCACGGTCGCCTCGGGGGCGGTGGCCGCCAAGATTCTGAAGGAAAAACTGGGGATCGACATCGTCGCCTGGGTCACAAGCGTCGGGGAAATCGAGGCGCAGGCGATAGACAGCAACACCATCACCCGGCAAGAGGTCGATGCCACCCTCATCCGCTGCCCCGACCGTCAGGCCGCGGCACGGATGGAGGAGCTGGTCGTAGAACTGAAAAAGATCGGCGATTCGGTGGGCGGCGTGGTCTCCTGCGTCATCCGCAATGTCCCCGTGGGTCTTGGCGAGCCGACCTTTGAGAAACTTGAGGCAAAACTTGCCCAGGCAATGCTTGCCATCCCGGCCACCAAGGGTTTTGAGGTCGGATCAGGTTTTGCCGGTGCCAGGCAGCGCGGCTCGCAGCATAACGACGCCTTCACCCAAAAGGACGGACGGCTCGGCACCCTTACCAACCGCTCCGGGGGTATCCAAGGCGGCATCAGCAACGGCGAACCGATCATCCTGCGCATCGCCTTCAAGCCGCCGGCAACCATCTCCCTGCCCCAGCCGACCGTCGATTTTTCCGGAGAAGTGGCGATCCTTGAAGCCAAAGGCCGGCATGACCCGTGCGTCGTGCCGCGGGCCGTGCCCATAGTCGAGGGCATGGCTGCCCTGGTTGTCCTTGATATGTTGCTTCGCCAGGAGGCGCGAAAAGGTCTCCAATTTTGAGGTTTGCAGGAATACCGCCCATGCCCGTACTCACATATTTGTCTTTGGTCCTTACCATGTTTCTCTGGGGCGGTACCTTTATCGCCGGCAGACTGTTGGCCGGTGCGGTCGAGCCGGCCAGCGCCGCCTTTCTCCGTTTTCTTATCGCCTCGGTGGCGATGCTGGCAGTGACCCGCATTTTGGAGGGAAAATTCAGAATGCCGCCGGCTAGGCTCTGGCTCTCTCTCACCCTCCTTGGCATGACCGGGGTTTTTGCCTACAATGTCTTTTTCTTTAACGGCCTGCAGCACATCACCGCCGGTCGTGCCTCGCTTATCGTTGCCGGCACGCCGCTGGTCATCACCGTCTTCGCCGCCCTCTTTCTTAACGAACGCCTGACCTTCCTGAAAACCTGCGGCGTGTTGATGTCGCTTGCTGGCGCAATCATGGTCATCAGCAATGGTCATCCCGGTTCGCTGTTTACCGGCGGCTTTGGCCGTGGCGAACAGGCCCTGGTCGGATGTGTTGTCAGCTGGTCGGCCTATTCCCTGATCGGCAGATCGGTGCTCCGCTCTCTGCCGCCGCTGACAACCGTCTGTTATTCGTCGATTATCGGGACGCTGCTCCTTGCCTTCCCCGCCGCCCGGGAAGGCCTTTTCGGCCACCTGTCGGCCATCACCTTCCTGTCCTGGGTGAGCCTGGCCTACCTTGGGTTGGGCGGCACGGCTTTGGGCTTTTCCCTGTATTACATAGGTATCAAAAAGATCGGAGCCAGCCGGGCCGGCATTTTTATCAACCTCGTCCCGGTCTTTTCCCTCTTGCTCTCCTGGTGCATCCTTGGCGAAACCATAAGACTCGCCGTCCTGGCTGGCGGCCTTATGGTTCTGACCGGCGTAACTATGGCCAATTATCGCAAAGCCAGTTAGTGTCTGTCCATAAATGGCAATTTTCCCCTAACTCTTCGTTGCTCTCAAAATTTAATCCTCGGAATATTAACCATATACCTGCGGTTAAATTTATCGAGCGCCTCGATTTAGAACAAAATTTCTCATTTCTGGACAGACACTAGTTAACAAACGAAAGCGGCCCTCTTTTCACTACCCCCTTGAGGAGGGAGTGAAAAGAGGGCCGTTTCCTGCACATTGCAGTGGCCACAGTTATTTTTTACAAGGGCTTAGAAGAATGCAATCCCGCTGAGCACTGCCCTCTTCAATAAGGCTATTCGATAAGAAAGGTATCGAGTGATTCACCGGCATCGATACGTGCCTTGAAGACGTTAGGCATGCGCCCTTGGCCGGTCCAGGTAATACGCTCGCCGACTTCATTCCACACTTCATATTTCGGCTGACGAGGGTTTCTTCTCCCTGTTTTTTCAAGAGAAATATCTGCTAATTCATCCGGATTAATACCATCGGCGGCCAGTAGTTCTCGATATTTTTTGATCTTGTCGAGTCTTTCCTGGTTCTCTTGTTTTTCTGCGGCCTCTTCGGCAACACGCTCTTCAATTATGGCTTGCAGCTTGTCCTTAATGTCTTCCAGTTGTTCAACACTCAATTCTTTGACGGCACTTTTCAGACGACGCGAGTGGGACATAATTCTTAATAGTTCGCTCATACTTTATTCCTCTTTCATTATTGGCTGAGTTAATAAATCCTGTCGATATTGTCTTATTGGAGATATTAGTCAATTAATGCGCCATGTCCAGTTTTTTTTAATCCCGCATAATAATCAGCTGACTTTTTTCCATCTAAAAATTAGTTTTAAAAATGCTTACTTTGATGATAGCTATTTAATTTTTCATGATTTTCACTTTATTCCATGAAACTATTGTTGGTTATAAAAATAGTTCATGCATTTCTTTTCCGCATTCTCGAAAATATTCAAGACAGTAACTCTGCTGGTGAAACACCTGCGTTCACTTCATAATCCAAGGCTTTTCTCCCGCAAAAGTGAGGCGTTTAATTGCAGAGAGAAGATGGCGAAAAAAAGTCAGGCTTGGTGGTTGAGCAGACGGGGGAGTGGTAATTTTTCGCTACTGTTCATATTTCTCCTCAATGATCAACGCTGCTCTAATAAGCCAGGAAACGACAGTAATCCCCAAGGCCAGGATGCCGAGTGTCACCGACAGTTCGACCCAGGTGGGCAGATAGTCGACGATCTCGCCGAGCGGTGAGGGAATAAGCCCCGGCACAATGAGACCGATGCCTTTTTCCATCCAGATCGCCACAAAGAGAAAGACACAGGCAGGCAGCAGCACCTTCGGATTGTTCTTGCCGGGATTGAAGGCCAGCACCAGAGTCGCCGCTAAATTGACGCACACCGATGTCCAGATCCAGGGCACCAGGGAATTGTGTCCGGCCATCCCGAAAAACAAGTAAACCGCTGCACTCGAATGATGGGTGGGGAAGTAAAACTCCTTGAAGATTTCGGAAAAGAGCATGAGCAGGTTGATGATCGCCGAAATAACGATGATCAGTCGCAGTTTGTTGAAGACACTCCGATCGATTTTATAGCTGGTGAAATTGTGGATCACCGCCAGAATCAAGGCGATGAGCGCCGGACCCGCGGCAAAGGCGGAAGCGAGAAAGCGCGGGCCGAGAAGCGGATTATTCCAGAACGGTCGGGCCGGCAATCCCTGATAGAGAAAGGCAGTGACCATATGGATGGAAAAAGCCCAGAAGATCGACAGAAAAACAAATGGCCGGTAGAGCCTTTCGTTGGCCTTTCGCCCCATATAATGGCTATAGAGGATATAGGCGGGAACCAGTCCGTTAAGGAGCAGATAGCCGTTCAGCACCAGCACGTCCCAGGCAAGAATCGAGGAGGGAAAGTTAAAGATGCCGATGCCGGGGATCAGGTGCCAGGCCTGTAATGGCCCGCCGAGATCGACCACGATAAAGGAAAGGCACATCACCAGCGCCCCCACCGCCACCCCTTCGCCGATGATGACCACCCGGTGAAAATTCGGGTCATGGAAGACATAGGCCGGCAGGATGAGCATGACCGCGGCGGCGGCAACACCTACCAAAAATGTGAAGTTGGAGATATAAAAACCCCAGCTGACGATATCGTTCATACCGGTAACGGACAAGCCGAACCTCGCCTGAAAGGAATAGGCATAGATACCCATCCCCATGCAGCCAAGGAGGAGCAGCCGGAAGAGCTGAAAACCTATCCCGCCTCGCAGGTTCCAGCGAATGACATCGATAACGAAAGTTTTCAAGTTATTGTGCGGATATGCGTTCATGATAGTCCTTTACGTTAGGCGATCAATCGATGAAATACCAGAATTTGGGTTCGGTGCCGAGTTCTTCCTTCATACGGAAGACCTTCTTATGTTTCAGGACATAGCGGATCTCGCTGTCCGGATCGAGCAGATTGCCAAAGACCCGCGAGCCCGTTGGGCAGGCCTCGACGCAGGCAGGGAGTCGGCCCTTTCTCGTCCGCTGGATGCAGAAGGTGCATTTTTCCATCTTGCCCATCGGCCGCAGGCGATTGCCGAGATAGTGCTGTTTCGTGGTGATCTCTTCCTTCGGTATTTCCGCCTTGCCCCAGTTAAACCGCCTGCCGAAATAGGGGCAGGCAGCCTGACAATACCGACAGCCGATGCACCAATCATAATCGACGACGACGATGCCGTCCGGTTCCTTCCAGGTGGCCTTGGTCGGACAGGCCTTGGTGCAGGGGGCGTTCTCGCAATGAAAACACTGGGTGCCCATGTAAAACTTATTTTCGACCGGGACCTCGTGGAAATATTTGCCGTCGCCGGTGCTCGGGTCCAGCTGGCCGGGTTCCATTTCAAAGATGCGGATATACTGGGTGTTGGTCTTGCGATCGAGGTTATTTTCCTTGATGCAGGCGGTCACACACTCCATGAAGCCTTCGCAGCGGGTGATGTTGAAGGCGTAGCCGTAGAGCACCTTCGGCAGCGGCGGTTCACTACCGATCTGCACATCGATGCCATCGCGCAGGGCCGCCAGTCGTTCCAACCGCTCAACGGTCTGGTCCTTTTCTTCCTGAGTCATCAGGCGATAATTCTTTTTGAAGAATTCCTGCCAGCGCAGGCGCAGTTCGCCGCTGGCCGCGGCATCGGCGCCCGGCACACAGCCGACTACCAGGGCGGCACTGGCCGCCGCCGCACCAATGGACAGCCCTTTGAGAAAGGCCCTGCGGCTGCTCTTTTCACTCAGGGCATCGGTCGGGTCGGTTTTTTCTTTTTCGTTATCTGGTAAACTCATGGGATACCCCTGTCAATGGAGCGGAACGGAATAGGTGGCCGGAAAGCGTTTGGCAAATTTCGGGGCATGGGGATCATGGCAGGTCGTGCAGTTATAGGCTACCCGTTCCCCGGCCCAATAAGCCACCCGCTTGCCGTGCGCCCCGCCCAGCCAGTCGCGCTTTTGGCGGAAATGGCATTGGCCGCAGAGCTGATAGCTGTGATCGAAATCAATTTTCCTGCCCTTTTTGTCCTCAAGAGAATTACGATCCTGCGGATGGTGACAATCGATGCAGGCGAGGGCATTTCCTTCCTGGCCATGGTGGATGACCACATTGCCGTGGGTCAGGTTGAAGGCATCCTTACCCTTGACCTCTTTTTCCCCGTGACAGTTGCTGCAGCGGTAGCGCTCGATTTGCTCTTTCCGTGCCAGCACCCGGAATGGGCCGCCCTGAGACTCTTCCTTAACCAACACCGTCGTCTGGGTAATCGGCTGCACCTGGCGGACGGCACGGCTGTCAAACGGTTTATCCACGTCTTTCACCGAGTCGAGAAAGGATTTTTTTTCACTCGCCAAGCCGCTGCCGCCACCTGCCAGAAAAAGGGCCACGAGCAGCACGCTGCCCCCCAGCCACCTGGCCATACGATTCCTCATTGTTTTCATAGTAAGCCGCCTGTTGCCTCGAAGTTATGGTCTGCGGAATTCACTGAAAGCTTCCTGTTGTACCGCCGGCACATGACACTGTCGGCAGTAACCCCGGGAAGCATGGGAGACACGAATTTCCGCCACCGCGCCCGGTCCGGTATGGCAGGCGATACAGTTCTCCCGCAGCTGCAGGCTGTGCGGGATCGACGGCGGCGAACCGGCCAAAAACGACAAACCGAGACGCGGCGGTTTAATCGATTGCCAGGTGCTCGCAACAAAGGTCGCGTCCGTCACTTTCTGGACGTGACACTGGTAGCAGAGGCTATTTTCCGGATGCGGCGTCACCGGGATGAACTTGCCGAACTCGGCGCTGTATCCGCCCTTGGCATGGCAGGCCAAACAGTCGGTGCCGTTGCCGCTGATGGTCAGGTCGACCGGATGGGGAATGCGCGGCGGCGAGCCGGGATACTGACGCAGCTCGTAAAAATCGGCCAGGTTCCGATCCCCGGAATCGGCAGTCATGAAGGGTTCCGGCACCGCGTCGTAAGCGACGAAGAATTTTTTGCTCTGATGATCGAAATCGTCGTTGCCCACTCCGGCGGCAAAGGCCCTTTCCCCGGCAAAATGAGAGATTGTCAGGCAACAGAGTGCGGCGGCGGCCACCACCCACCTGTTCCTCTGTTCATGTCGTTTCATCATGCTTTCTCCAGCCTCACGGCGCATTTTTTATAGTCCGGCTGCTTGGAAATCGGGCAGAAGGCATCCAAGGTGACCTCGTTGATAAGGTAGCTCTCATCGAAGAACGGCACGAAGACCATGCCCCGCGGCGGCACGCCACGGCCGTTGATCTGCGCCGGTATGGTAACCTCGCCGCGACGGGAGATGATCTTCACCTTTTCGCCATTAACCACCCCAAGGTCGGCGGCGTCTTCCGGGTTCAGCTCAACATACGACGACGGCATTGCATTGTGGAGGACCGGGATACGCCGGGTCATGGTCCCGGTATGCCAGTGTTCAATAACCCGCCCGGTATTGAGCCAGAAGGGATAGTCGCTGTCCGGGGATTCGGCCGCCGGTTCATAGGGGCGAGCCCAGATCCAGGCGCGGTTGTCCTTCTTGCCGTAGAAGTCGAAAGCCTTGCCGTTAGTACAGGCCGGATCATATTTCGGATTGAAACGCCAGCGGGTCTCTTTGCCGTTTACAAATGGCCACTGCACCCCGGATCTCTCGCTCAGCACCTGGTAGGAAGCCATTTCGTGCTTCGGACCGGCATGGAAACGACGATATTCCTCCCAGATTTTTTCGATATAATTCTCCGGACTCCAGGGAAATTGCTTTTCGAAACCGAGTCTTCTGGCAACCTCAATAATTTGCCAGGTGTCGGACATCGCCTCGCCCGGAGGATTGACGATCTGACCGAAATGCTGGGTCCGCCGTTCGGAGTTGCCGTACAACCCCTCTTTTTCAATCCACATCGCCGCCGGCAGGATAACATCGGCGACATCGGTCGTCGGCGTCGGATAAACATCGGAGACCACGAGAAAGTGCCCTTCTTTCTTGGCACCATTGCGGTAGCGTTTCAGATTGGGAAGGGTAACCATCGGATTGGTTACCTGGATCCACATGAATTTGATCTCGCCGCGGTCAAGCGCGCGAAACATCTCGACCGTATGGTAGGTCGGTTTGGGGTCGATATTTTCCACCGGCACCCCCCAAATCTCGGCGGCCATTTTGCGGTCATGCTCATCTGTGACCGTGCCGTGCGGCAGCGCATGGGTCAGGGTACCGACCTCGCGCACCGTGCCGCAGGCGCTCGGTTGGCCGGTGAGAGAAAACGGGCTGTTGCCCGGGGTCGAGATCTTGCCGACCAAGAGATGGATATTGTAGACCAGGTTGTTGATCCAGGTGCCGCGGGTGTGCTGGTTCATGCCCATGCACCAGAACGAGGTGACCTTCAGCGCCGGGTCGCCGTAGAGGGCGGCCATATATTTGATGTCCTTGGCCGACACCCCGGAGATCTTTTCGACTTTTTCCGGAGAGTAATCGGCCAGAAACTTCTTGTAATCCTCGAAACCGATCGCCTCGTCCTGATCGGTAAAGGCAAAATTGTCTTCGGTGCCGTAGCCGATGTTGGTTTTGCCCTTGTGAAACGACACATGTTCGCCCACAAAATTCCAGTTCACCCAGTCATTGGCAATGATCTCATGGCAAATGGCGTTGGCCACCGCCAGGTCGGTCTGGGGTTTAAAGAGAATCGATTTATCGGCCGCGGCGCTGGTACGGGTCGTGCGGGTGGCAAAGTCGATGATCTTGACGTTCGTGCGCCGCTTGCGGTTGGCGAGCATCCGGGAAAAGAGCACCGGGTGCATCTCCGCCATATTGTTGCCCCAGGTGATAAAGACATTGGCGTTGTCGATATCCTCGTAGCAGCCCATCGGCTCGTCGATGCCGAAGGTAGTCATAAAGCCGGTCACCGCGCTGGACATGCATAGCCGGGCATTGGCCTCAACATTGTTGGTACCGAGGCAGCCTTTGAAGAGCTTCGAGGCAACATAGCCGTCGGGGATGGTCCATTGCCCGGAACCATAGATAGCCACAGAGTTTTTGCCATGTTTATCCCGGGTTTCTTTCAACTTTGCCGCCACCAGATCCAGGGCTTCGGCGATGGGAACCTCGACCATCTCGCCATTTTTGCGGATTTTCGCTTTGGTCAGCCGGTCGGCTCCATAGAGCGCCTGCACCGAGTGATAGCCCTTCATGCAGCATAAGCCCTTATTGACGCTGCAGTTCGGATCGCCCTTCACCGCCACCGCCCGGCCCTCGACAACACCTACTAAGACGCCGCAGCCGGTACCGCAAAAGCGACAGGGCGCCTTTTGCCAGGAAACCACCCCTGAATTGCCGGTGATTTTCGGCCAGTCAGCGAAACTGATTCCCGGAAAAAGCGCCCCCGCCGTTGCAACCGCACTGCCGGCCGCTGCACTGAGAATAAATCGTCGTCTGTCGAGTTTCATGGTCACCTCACTTCCTCCCTAATTTTTCATCATAGCCAAAGGCCAGGCTGAGCGACTGCAGCCCCTGCAGCTTCTTCAGCTTTCCCTGGAGCGCTTCTTCGCTGGTTTCATCCGGTGCTTCGGTAACAAGAACAACTACTTCGTGATTTTCTGCGGGGATAACTCGGCAATACTCTAGAGCAGAGAGTTCGGCGCACAGGGACTCCTTGGCGCCACTTCTGGGAATGGCAAGATAACTGAAAATCGGCATGACAACTCCCGCGTGATTGACTGTTGTGTGAAGTGACTGTCAGCAACTGCTCCATCGTCACACACTTGCAAGCAGAAATCCTTGACCTAGGTCAAGGGGCTTACTTTTTGTCATGTCCTCAATTGTGCGAGCAAGTCAATTCTATTTCATTTTTGTAAAACCTCCCAATCAATTATTTTTATTGTTTTGGATGCATGCAGCAAGAGATAGATATGTTACTCAACTCTGAAGGGGGAAAAACCCATGATCCGGATGGCAAACCGACCGATGACCGGAAAAGTCTACCAAAGATCGAGCGGACTTTTGGCTTCCTTGTTGGTGACGCTTTTCACGGTGTGGGTATAGATCATGGTGGTTTTCAGATCGCTGTGCCGAGCAACCCCTGGATCGTCCGAATGAAAGACCCCGGCATGTAAAATAGGGACATTCTTAGCTGCAAGGCAGGCCTTGAGACGTGCCAACAATGAATCAGGGACTTGTATCGCATGATGTTCTCCAGAAATTGCTCACCCATCCCAAGAGGATGATATACAGAAAAGCAGGTATTCGATCATAACAAAATTTTTAAGAACATTTTGCGAAATATTGGTACATTACAAAAATTTCCAAGCAAACACCGCAAAGAACACTCGTTTTGTCGGTATAGGAAACAATGAAACACACTCTGCAAATCGGGGTGATATGCAGGTCAGCAGAATTACTTGGCACAAGAAATATGCAGGCGGAAATAGAAAGAAGGCTGAATGAGGGTTTTGAGAAGGAGTTGTTGCAAGCCGCTTTGGGTAATCTTGAGAACGCAAGCAACCCGCTCCGATTCAATAATTTTGCGTATGCAATGAGAGAACTCGTGCGGCATATTCTCGCACGGCTGGCTCCAGACGAAGAGGTCTTGAAGTGCTCGTGGTATAAAGAAGAAACTGGCAGAAAAGACGGCATTTCGCGTAGGCAACGTGTTTACTATGCCGTACAAGGCGGTTTATCTGATGAATACGTTCAGGGCGAACTCGACATTGATGTGCTTGCGGTCCACTCGTCCCTTCGGGATGCGGTAGACAACCTAAGCAAGCATACGCATATAGAAGAAAAAACCTTCAATATTGACGACATGCAAGTTCAAACATACGTGGAAGAAGTGTTGTCGGCAGTGGTCAGGGTTTTTGTAACCATCGTGGACAACCACAAGGCATTGGTAACAGCACTGTGGGAACACCTTGATGAGACTACAATTGATGCGGCACTAAGAGAAACTCTATTAGCCATCGATGAGCTTGCAACGCACCATACAATTGAAGAAATTTACACTGATAAGATAGAAATTGTTGGCATCGATAGCTATTTCGTTCGGTTTGAAGCCCACGGCACCGTTTCTTGTGAGCTGCAATGGGGCTCGAATTCTGATCTACGACGTGGAGATGGTGCGGTTCTACCGCAGTCATTTCCATTCACCTGTGAACTTTGGAGTCCTGTAGATGATCCTGAAGACATTCAGACAGACGAGAATGGATTTGGAGTAGACACAAGCTCATGGTGGGAAGGGTATTACGATGAAGAAACCTAACTATGCCGTAAATTCGGACGTATTCTTCGTTCGCTGCGCTCACTACAAATACGCCGGTTACGGCTGGCGTTGGGCATCAACAAATCGAGGGGTGCAATGTTAACGATTCTTTGGCATGACAGGGAATCTGACGGGTACACGGATCAGATTCCACTTTCTTGGTTTACTCGCGATGGAAAAACAAGGGGTTGTGTCCACGACGTATTAGGGCCACATTTTGGGCTATGGAAAGCGAAGTGTAACGTCACGGTCACTGGTGCGCAGGTAGATCTAGACTATCGTCCATATGCAGAATTCAACGAAAAGCAAGTGATGCTCCTTGGGGTTCTACGAGTTCAATTTTCACAGCACCACAAGAATGCAGTCACTAATGTGCTTTGGAAATACAAAGGTGAGAGAGTTTTCAAGTCGTACCCCGTTACTGTTGGATATCTATCAGCAGTAACGGATGACTTCGAGGATGAGGTGGCTGCTTCGCTTAGACTCTCATCCGATGAGAGGAAAAAGCGGCTGGCGTCAGCTTCTAGAAAACCCGCTGTAGTCAAAATCGTAACTACTAACTATCGTCGAAATCCCGATGTTGTTGCTGAGGTGCTGGTATTAGCGGGTGGCGTGTGTCATCAATGCAAACAACGTGCCCCGTTCACCAAAGCTAGTACGGGCGAGCCCTATCTTGAGGTTCATCATCGAACACCACTTGCGAACGATGGAGATGACACTGTCGACAATGCAATTGCTTTATGCCCCAATTGTCATCGGAAGACACACCATGGGTAAGTCCAACGAATCGTATGAGAATCGATGCGCAAAACCGCGCGCGTCTCAACTCCACGGTTATGCCTCAAAACCAGGTGCTCTGCCGTGTATCCAGATTGAAGTGAAGCAGGGAGAAAATACAAATCTTTAATGTTGACATATTGAGATATTTGCAAGCATAATCAATTACTTCTATAATTTCCAGCAGCCATTCAAGCCAACGCCGGGAAGGCTGCATTACTATCTGCGGTCGTTCAGCTGCCCGGTGCGTCCGACCAGCACGTAGCCGTTTTCCCATATGGATATACTGTTTGAAGTCCTGTTCCAGTTTCTGGGTGAATTACTGCTGCAGATCGTTCTCGAGATTCTCTTTGAGTTGGGTTTGCAAAGCATCGCCGCACCTTTCCGTCGCAAACCGAATCCATTGCTTGCGGCCATCGGCTACGCTCTTTTCGGCGTCATCGCCGGTGCTCTCAGCCTCGCGGTTTTCCCTACGCTGTTCATCGTTTCACATTCGGGCAGGCTCGCGAGTTTGGCTCTTACTCCATTCCTTGCGGGTAGCGCAATGGTTGCCATAGGCGCGTGGCGACGTAGCCGAAATCAAGAACTCATTCGCCTTGACCGCTTCGCGTACGGCTATCTCTTTGCGGCGGCAATGGCGCTCATGAGGTTCAATTTTGGCCACTAAACGGCTAACCCATCATTCCGAGGAACGCGCCGCGATAAAGCCGCGTCGCGCCCCTGAATTCAAACGTCGGCGGCGGAATAATAACGATGGCAAAGGATAAATCAGATTACATGTAAGCGGAAAAAATAATGGCCGTGAAAGATTAAGTTTTAAAAGCAGAGGAAATCCTATGTCCGGCAAGCCCACATATGAAGAACTGGAACAAAAATTAAAAGCCCTGGAGAAAAATTACGAGAAGTTTGAGCAGGCGGAAGATAAATTCAGACAACAAAGTTATTTTTTACAAGAATTAATCGATTCTATCCCCAATCCCATTTTCTATAAAAACGAAAATGCCGCCTATTTAGGCTGTAATAAAGCGTTTGAAAGCTTCCTTGGGAGGGTGTCATCAGAAATTATTGGAAAAACAGTTTATGACCTTGCTCCGAAGGAAAAGGCTGATAAATATCATGAAATGGATGTAGCTCTCCTCAATGAGCCAGGCGTTCAAATTTATGAATATTCAGTTGTTGATTCAGAAGGCAACCATCGTGATGTTCTGTTCAACAAAGCAACTATTAATAAAATTGACGGCTCCTTAGGTGGTCTTGTTGGAATAATATTTGATATTACCGAACGTAAGATGATGGAGGAAGAACTCCAACGTTCCAAAGAGTTAAGTGAAACCATACTGAACGCAATAGATGACTCTGTTTGCCTAATAAATACCGATGATTTTAGTATAGTTAATGCCAACAGTTCTTTCTTGGCGGAGTACCAAACCACCCAAAATGCTATTCTCGGTAGACCTTGCTACGACATTACCCATCACCGGCAGGAACCTTGCTGTCCTCCCGACGACAAATGTCCTCTCAAGGAAACGGTGCAGGAGGTGAGGACCGCTCATGTTGAACATCGACATTTTCTTCCGGACGGTTCTGAAGTTTTTGTCCACATTATCACCTCTCCGGTAATGGACGAAAAAGGAAAAGTCATACAGATTGTCCATATCGCCCGAGATATTACCGACCGTAAAAAAGCGGAAAGAGAAAAAGAAAAACTCATAAAAGAGCTCCAGACAGCTCTTGAAGAAATTAAAACTTTAAAAGGCATCATCCCCATCTGTATGCATTGCAAAGGAATAAGAGATGATAAGGGGTCTTGGAACCAACTTGAGAAATTCATAACAGAACATTCTGAGGCCCAGTTCAGCCACGGGATTTGCGAGGAGTGTTTGAAAAAGTATTATCCTGAAGAAGCTGATGAATTATAAAAAAGAGCAAAAGGAAGGGGAGGCAGACTAAAAAAACTTGAATACGCCGCCCAAGGGCTTTGGCAAATTTTTCAAGTGTTGAAAGACGGATATCAGTGGCATGATTTTCCATTCTGGAAATTACTGACTTGGTAGTCTCTAATTCAATAGCGATTTGCTCTTGCGTCATCCCAGCTTCTTTGCGGGCTTGTTTTAAAAGAATACCACGTTTAAAAGTCTCGAAGCGTTCGTCATAATCCTTCCAGGTGACAAACCATGCCGAACCCATTAGAAACACAAGTAATCTTGAAGGAGGCTCATGAAAGCGATTGTATATGCTCAATATGGATCGCCGGATGTTCTTCAGGTCCAAGAGGTTGAAAAACCTACGCCCAAGGATGATGAAATTCTGATAAAAGTTCATGCCGCCGAGGTAACGAAGGCTGACTGTGAAATGCGAAGTTTCAATTTCCCGGTGAAGTGGTTTTGGCTGCCTTTGCGAGTTGCTTTGGGGCTCATACGACCGTGTCTTTTCGGCAAGCCTGCCATGACGCCAAAAAATTGATCTGCTACAATCGGTACCCTTCTTATAACCAATGGAGGATTACCGATGGATCAATCACCAGCATTTCCCCCCGCGACACTGCCAGAAGTTCAATCCAGA
>CAIQWD010000087.1 GCA_903875445.1 uncultured delta proteobacterium
ACCGCGAGCGAATAATTTTTTGCAAGGAAATTTGGTAGCTAAGTATCTCCTTTTCAGACATGTCCCCTCCGTCCAGATGCGTCGGTTGAAATGTTATGGACCCATTTTGCCGTTAGTACCCAGACAAGGGGCTTAAGCCGGTTTTTCGTTCCATTGAGCCAAAACCCTGGTCTGAAATTTTCGCCGGTTCGGGCTTAGAGTCTCTATTTGGGAAACATTATCAAGCGGCTTTCTTTACTCTCTGGTTTGGCTGTCCCGGCGACCGCCGCTGCTTCGGTTTATTGTAGAACTCATGATCCTGTTTGATCGCCTTAACCACTCTGTCTATCGTCGGACGGTCAAGTCGCGTTGGCGCAGACCGGAAAAATAGTTCAAGGTTGAAGTCACCGACTCTGGCAACCACATCTACAGTAATGCCGTTCATATCACCATAGCGCGAAGAGTCATGAGCGAGGACGACGGCTCTGCCTACTCTCTCGATGCCGGTGCGTTTAGCCAGGAAGTTCTGCAATGCATCCGCCGTCTCGTTAATCTGTTTACTCGGCGACCGCCCACCTTTATCTCTCATGGAGATGCCAGACTCGACCATGTTGCCGTAACGATCATATTTGTCGCGCCACCAAGTATCCCCGTTGCAGGAAACCACTCCATTAACATTTTTCACCTCAACACAAAATACTCCCCTTGGTCCGACCAGTACCTGGTCAATCTCGCCCTTGTTATTCCTGTAGCCGGATATGTGAACCCAGTCATCGGCGAGCTGTGAGGCTATGTGGTCTTTTACCTTTTCTTCGCCTTGTTTTCCGCTGTTCCAGATGTGTTCATCTTGACCGGCCGACCGACGAACAGGAGCTGATGGTGCAAACGACAAGAACGAAAACCCGTAGCGGCCAACATGCCAAAGGGTGGAGAAGAATGCCTTTCTGTTCCAAGCATCGGCGACATCTGAGCGGATCCCCGCCCGGCGGTCAGTCCTTGCCTGTAATATGCCCTGATGAGCTACCAGAGCCCGGTCATATTCTGAGTACCGGACTTCGGCAGCAGCCGCAAGTTTAGTGTCAGCGTAGTTAGAAAGAGTGATTACTCGCAAGGTTAACAATCCTCTAAAACGTCTTCTTCCCAACCGCCATCGGTCCCGGTATTCACCGTAAACGCCCCGGCGTCTTTCCCTTGATTTTCTCTTTCCCCGAAAGGCTTTGCCTTTGAACTCCCGTTGGCTTGTTTGCCCTTTTTTCCACTCTTGGAGGTTTTGCCAGCATCGGCCCCCAGATCCAGAATGATAACGTCATCGCCAGACGCAGCCTTTCCTCGATTAAAAAGAGTAGTCCCCGCCAGATGATTGTCTATGTCCTCAGAATCGATCAGGATCGCCTCCGGAGTGTCATCAACTTCGATAAAATCTCGGTAAGCCGAAGCAGTACCATTCTTCGGTACCGGATTGATAATCGAGTTCGCCGGCAGGAAATAATAATCGAAAACTTCACCTTTTTTGCCCTGAAACTCCAGTAGGCCTTTTCGTGTCGTCATGCCGTTCCGGGTAATGTTACGCCACCACTTCCTCCGAATTTTCCACTCCCGGTGCAGGAATTGCCCGCGATCCCTGAACCGCCGCGACGACAGTTGCCGAAGTTCAAATTTAAAATTCAACGCAAGC
>CAIQWD010000088.1 GCA_903875445.1 uncultured delta proteobacterium
GTTGTCAAGGATCGTTCCAGTCTTTAACTTACGCTAAAAACCGCGCTGCTTTATGCCGCGAAGAGGTGTTAATTTAATCTATCAAAAACACCCTGTCAATATCTTTCTTCCCTTTCTTGCGTCCCCTTCCAACTCGAATTGCTAACTCGATAACCTCCCTCAAGCTCGCTCCTCCTCTCCCTCCAGGACCGCGGCAAACTACTTGATTAGCCTATGTGAGTCAAGCAGAAAAGAATGCTGTGAAGATGATTATTGCAAAAAACGGCAAGTGTTCAGTGTATCTACTTATTGTGTCGATATAATAATTTTGAATCGTGACCGACCGACAAAAGGCTATGCTTCGTTAATCCAAGTCGAGAGGATGTCGATGATCTTTTTAGCCTGCTCTGTGCTGGAAATGTTGAATTTGGATTTCATGGCATATTCCCCCTGGCGCTTTTGGTAGCGGCGGATAGTGTACATGTCCTTACCAAATTCGCCGGTGGCCTTGTCGAGGCTTTGGTAACGAAAAAGAATGGTAGTCCAGGCACCCTTCGACAGGATTTCTTTCCCGGTTTCTTTCGTAACCTGTACCCCATCTTCTTCATAATTTATTGTAAGATCTTCAATTGTTGCGCTCATTTTATCTATCCGTTATTAGGCATGTTGCGATGTTAGGGGAAATTGTGGGAGATCGTTATCAGCGTCACTATGTAATGCAAGACCTTGAGGGTGTAAAGGAAAAGCTTCTCTTTTCAATCTCTGCGGCGGTCAATTTACCATGCAAACCTCAAGATTTTTTTTGTACAACAAAACTCAAGCCTTTCCCGGTTCCTTCGATAATGACGTGATCTCCGGCGCTCATTTCCCCGTCAAGTATTTTCACGGCGAGTGCATTTTCGAGGTATTTCTGAATAGTCCGCTTCAAGGGTCGTGCACCGAAAGAAGGGTTGTAGCCGTTTTCTACCAGAAAAAGTTTTGCACTTTCCCTGAGATGCAGAGAAATTTCTTTTTCCGCTAAACGCTGTGTCAACTTTTTGAGTTGGATATCTACTATGGCCAGCAAGTCTTCTCGGCGTAATCGGTCAAAAATGATTATCTCATCGATTCTGTTAAGAAATTCCGGCTTAAAATGTTGCTGGAGTAACTCCTCAATTTGTCCATGGATATTATCTTTCTCCATACTCTCTTCAGCCATCTTGTTGATAAGGGCGCTTCCCAGGTTGGAGGTCATTATCAGAATTGAGTTCTTGAAATCGACTGTCCGGCCTTTGCCATCGGTCAAACGCCCATCATCCAGGACTTGCAGGAGAATATTAAAGACATCCGGGTGCGCCTTTTCAATCTCATCGAGAAGAATAACCGAGTAGGGTCTTCTCCGAACCGCCTCCGTCAGATATCCACCTTCCTCGTAGCCGATATATCCCGGAGGAGCGCCGATGAGCCTGGACACTGAATGCTTCTCCATAAATTCCGACATGTCGATACGTATCATCGCCTGTTCATCGTCAAAGAGAAAGTCGGCGAGTGTTCTGGCAAGTTCGGTTTTACCGACACCGGTTGGGCCAAGAAAGATAAAAGAGCCGAGGGGGCGATTCGGGTCCTGCAGGCCGGCCCGAGCCCTGCGGACGGCGTTGGCCACGGCAATAATTGCCTGTTTCTGGCCAATTACACGTTTGCCGAGCATCTCTTCGGCATGCACGAGTTTGTCCTTTTCACCTTCAAGCAGGCGATCAACGGGGATACCGGTCCACTTGGCGACAACCGCGGCTATATCTTGGGCGTCAACCTCCTCCTTCAACATCATTTGCTTGGCCTGGATGTCCTGGAGTTTGGCGTTTGTTTCGGATAATTCCTTTTCAAGTTGCACTTTTTGACCGTAGCGAATTTCCGCGACAAGGCTGAGATTGCCCTCTCTCTCAGCCTTTTTTTCCTCTATATGCGCCGCATCGATACGCTCTTTGATGCTACGGATGCTTTTGATGGTATCGCGTTCCATGGTCCACTGCGCCTTCATCGAATTGAGGACGTCGTTCAGATCGGCAAGTTTCTTCTTCAAATCCTCAAGGCGGTTTTTGGAGACGCTATCCTTTTCTTTTTTAAGCGCTTCCTGTTCAATTTTCAGTCTGATCTTTTGCCGTTCAAGCTCGTCGATTTCAGTGGGCATGGAGTCAATTTCAATGCGCAGCATTGAGGCAGCTTCGTCAATGAGATCAATGGCTTTATCGGGAAGAAAGCGGTCGGTGATGTAGCGGTTCGAGAGGGTCACGGCGGCGACGGTGGCATTATCCTGGATCCTCACTCCGTGGTGGATTTCATATTTTTCTTTTATGCCCCGAAGAATGGCAATGGTATCTTCGACGGAGGGTTCCTGGACCAGTACCGGCTGGAAACGCCTTTCCAATGCACTGTCTTTTTCAATATATTTGCGGTATTCATCAAGGGTTGTAGCGCCGACACAATGCAACTCCCCTCGGGCCAGGGCCGGTTTCAGCATGTTGGAGGCATCCATGGAACCTTCCGCTGCGCCGGTACCGACAAGGGTGTGGATTTCATCAATAAAAAGGATGATCTCTCCGGCCTTTTCCTGAACTTCTTTGAGTACTGCTTTGAGCCGCTCCTCAAATTCCCCCCGATATTTTGCCCCGGCCACCAGAGCTCCCATATCAAGGGTGACGACCTGTTTGTTTTCCAAGGTGGCAGGGATGTCGCCGTTGACAATCCGCTGAGCGAGGCCCTCAACTATGGCGGTTTTTCCGACCCCTGGTTCGCCGATGAGTATGGGGTTGTTTTTGGTTCGCCGCGACAACACCTGGATAATGCGGCGGATTTCCTCGTCACGACCGATTACCGGATCGATTTTTCCCAGTTTTGCCAGTTGCGTAAGATTCTTGCCGTATTTTTCGAGGGCCTGGTATTTCTCCTCGGGATACTGATCGGTCACCCGATGACTGCCGCGGAGTGCCGACAGGCCTTGGAGAAATTCTTTTTCCTGGATGCCGCGGGTATTAAGGCTTTTGCAGACATCGACAGAAGGATTTTTGAGAATCGCCAGAAAGAGATGTTCTTGGCTCACATATTCGTCTTGCATCTGTTGGGCGGCGGCAAAAGAATCGTCGAGAATCTTTTTCAGATGCTTTGAGGCATAGCTTTGACTGGCAGCTTGACCGGAAACCCGAGGAATTTTTTCAAGAAGCTGATTGAGGTCCATCAGTACCAGCGAGGGGTCGATTCCTATCTTTTTCAGGACGGGAACGACAATGCCATCCGGCTGGGTCAGTATCGCTTTCGCCAGGTGTGCCACCTGGATTTCCTGGTGTCCCTGGTCTTGGGCAAGTTTTTGGGCGGTTTGGATAGCTTCTTGGGACTTCAGAGTAAATTTATCAAATTGCATGATGTATCCTCATTGCTCTCTGTTGTACTTTTCTGTGGTTGGCCAAAAGGGCACAGCGCAGTTACCTTGGAGAGAATAAGGGTTGCCCGGTTTTGTGTCAATTTCTTGACACAAAAAGGCTACAAAAAAAGCGAGCCCCGTTTCGAGGGAACTCGCTTCATTCATTTCCAAAGCGGATTTACTGCTTACAACCTCAAGGAAGCAAATGCATTGTGGAAAAAACAGGTGCGCTGACAGGCAGGGTATATCAGCCGCAATTGCCCGAACTGCAAGATCCGGAGCTGCAACCACCACCGGAACTAATTGGTTTTACCGAGGTTATACCAAATCCCGAGCGCGGGCCGGCATCAATATAGTCTACGGTTATTCCGCCACAGGTGGTCAGAAGACTTTTTTCCACGAGAAATTTCAGGGAATCGTTTTCAAAAACCTTGTCGCTGTCTTTTGGCTCATCCAGAGCCAATCCCAATGAAGGGCCAGCTCAGCCACCCTGCATGAGGGCTACTCGCAGGGCAGAGTCGATGTTATTTGCCTGCATGTATTCTTTTAATTTTGCAACAGCTAGTCCTGTTACATTGAGTTCAGACATGAAAAGCCTCCTTAAAGTTTATTTCTAAAAAACTTCTCCATTTTATGATCGTTATCCGCAAGAGAAGTGTCACTATTGCTAGAAAAATAAGTTGAAAATTACTAATAGTCAATCTCCATCGAATCAAAATAGTTGACGGAGCGAGACTGCGCAAGCTCATTATGTTTTACCGGTGAAGGTACTTATCCTGTTCATCGTGGTTGAAAGATAAAAATATAATGAAGGTGAGCATGGGTGAAAAGAACTATTTTCCAAGATAGTATTGGATAACCGGTCATCTTTTTGTTTATAGTTTGAGAAGGAAAAAGAGTTCTGATATCAGAGATGCAGGCAAGGTATTTGTGGTGCTGATGACATTTTTTCAAGACAGGAGCGGCTTTCTTTGGTGATTGGTGGCTGGGTGCAAGGAATATTGTCTAACGAGGCTAGAGATTTATCATGAAAAAAATAATTATTTCGACAGGTGGTGGGGATGCGCCGGGGCTGAATGCCGTTATCTATGCGGTGGTTCATACCTGCTACAGGAAAGGCTGGGAAGTTTACGGCAGCAAGAATGGTTATGGTGGTTTTATCGACATCGACGAAATGGTTCGCCTTACACCTCGGGATGTTGAGGGTATCTACTCGACCGGTGGGACTATTCTCGGTTCGACAAACAAGGGGAATCCTTTTGCAAAACCGGTTGAGAATCTTGCCGGGGAAGTGCAAATCGTCGATGTGTCCGACAAAATAATCAAAAATTTCAATAGAATGGGATTTGATTGCCATATTGCCATCGGTGGCGACGGCAGCCTTGATATTGCGCACCGGTTTGCGCAAAAGGGTATGCCGGTTATCGGTGTGCCGAAAACCATCGACAATGATTTGGAAGAAACCGACCGAACTTTCGGTTTTGATACGGCCGTCTCCACGGCCACCGAGGCCCTTGATAAACTCCACTCTACGGCAAAGTCGCATAATCGGGTTATGGTAGTTGAGGTCATGGGCCGCGATTCCGGCTGGATTGCTTTGTACTCCGGCATTTCCGGAGGTGCCGATGTCATTTTGATTCCGGAAATTCCCTTTGATATGGAAGCGGTCTGTGAAAAAATTGCCGACAATGAACTGCATGAAAAACAATACTCCATCGTCGTGGTTGCCGAAGGAGCGATAACCAAGGATGGCAAAAACTTCAATAAAGGTATGGGCGAACTTGGCCGTTCGGAAGTAATTCTTGGTGGGGTCGGAGAATGGGTTGCCTCGGAAATCAGAAAACGGACGGAAAAAGACACCAGGTCGTTAGTCCTGGGTCATCTGCAGCGCGGCGGGTCACCCACGACCTTCGATCGGTTGTTGGCTTTACGTTTTGGTGCCGCCGCGGTTCGCCTGGTTGAAGAAAAGGTTTTCGATCACATGGTGGCCCTGAAAAATTCAGTAATGGTTCCTGTGCCTATTACCGACGCCATCAAGAAACGGAAAAAGGTCTCTCCCGATAATGATAAGATCACTACCGCCAGGGATATCGGCATCTGTCTTGGAGACAAGGATCCGGTCATGGAATAAGGGTGGACCTTTTGAACCACGTAATGAAAGAAAATACCTATGAGGAGGCATACCGGTTGCTGTATGCCCATTTTGGTCCGCAGGGCTGGTGGCCGGGAGAGACCCCGTTCGAGGTCATGGTCGGTGCCGTCTTGACCCAGAATACCAGCTGGTCAAATGTCACCAAGGCCATAGTGAACTTAAAGAATGGCGGCTTGCTCTCCTACGAACCCCTCTCACTCTGCAGTGTCGATGAGATTGCTCCCTATATTCGCTCGTCCGGGTACTATAATCTGAAGGCCCGAAGGCTGCGGAACCTGCTTGATCTGGTCGGCGATTGTTATGCAGGGAAGTTGGAGAATTTTCTGAGAGATGACTTGGAAACAGCCAGAGGCAGGCTGCTTTCGGTGAAGGGAATCGGGCCTGAGACCGCCGATTCGATACTCCTCTATGCCTGTGGTCACCCAATCTTTGTCATCGATATGTATACGCACCGGGTCTTCAGTCGGCACAATTTAGTTATGGAAGAAAGCGATTACCAGGAGATGCAGCAGGTTTTTATGGATCATCTCCCCCACGATGTACGGCTTTTTAATGAATTTCACGCCCTCATCGTTCGCGTCGCAACGACCTACTGCAAAAAAAACAATCCCCTGTGCGATCAGTGTCCGCTCCAGGGGTTGAATCTTTGAGCTGTGATTTGTCTTAGGATTTGAGGTTTAAAAGCGTACCGGTCATCTCGTTGGCGGTCTCGATGGTCTTCAGATTGGCCTTGTAAAATTGGCTATTGAGGCTCATGTCCGGGATTTCCGAACCGAGGTCGACATTGGAGAGTTCAACCTGATCGAGCCCCTTAGTGGTTTCTTGAAAAACGCTGTCGCCTGGCGTAGTTACTTTATCAACCTCGGCTTTCACTCCCTGTGGCAGTACTTCCGCCATTGTCACCCTCGTTTTTTTGAAACCATTGGTATTGGCATTGGCAATATTGTTGCTGTTGGATTGGATTTTTGTGCCAAAGGCCTGCAACGCCGAAAGAGCCGACTGGTATGCTGAGATCATGGGATGCTCCATTTGTTTTTGGGAAGCGAGTTTGTAGGATATGTTTAGCAAATCTCGCTCCAGGTCGCCTGTTGATCGTGGACCCTTGGTAGAACATATCGAATGACAATGTTTTCAGGAACTTGCTTGGTTGGTGTCCTTTCGGCAAGCCTGCCATGACGCCAAAAAATTGATCTGCTACAATCGGTACCCTTCTTATAACCAATGGAGGATTACCGATGGATCAATCACCAGCATTTCCCCCCGCGACACTGCCAGAAGTTCAATCCAGA
>CAIQWD010000089.1 GCA_903875445.1 uncultured delta proteobacterium
GCAGTGTCGCGGGGGGAAATGCTGGTGATTGATCCATCGGTAATCCTCCATTGGTTATAAGAAGGGTACCGATTGTAGCAGATCAATTTTTTGGCGTCATGGCAGGCTTGCCGAAAAGACACGTTCAATCCGATGATCCTGTGCAACTTATCGAAGAAAGCGGTAATTATATGAAGATTGAGACTGCCGACGGCAAACAGGGCTGGATCGCCAAACACTATCTAAAAAGTGAACCCACAAAAAAACTGCTAATCAAACAGCTCAAACAGGAAATCTCGGATCTAAAAAATCAGCTCACTGCGAAATCTCTTTTGCCCACTGACTCTGTCGTTGGAGAGAAAACATCTAGAACCCCCCTTTGCCAAGAAATCCAACAAAAACTGAGCGATGCCGAAAAATTCATTTCACTGCTTCAGGAGGAATTGAATACTCAACAGCATCGAACTCCTGAGTCTTCTCCCCCCCCTTCGGGGCTTGCGGCCGATTCAAACCCTGTTTCTACCAACCAGATAGAGCAAACTCCCGAAAACTATGCCTTGCTCATCTCGGAATACGAAAAACGAGGTAACCTTATTGCCGACTTACAAAAAACCGTCGCAAAAAAGGAGGATCAGACCCGATTTTTGTGGTTCGGAGCTGGTGCAGCAGTATTCTTAATGGGTATGTTCGCCGGAAGGATCGGTAGTCGCAAGAAGACCAAGTTCACATATTAGCGCTAAGCCGTTGTAAAAAAATAACAGGGCGGAAGGCCTGCCTGGAACGGCACTCTTTTCAGTACCCCCTTGAGGGGTATAAGGAGCCGTAAGGAAATGGTTATAAATGGTCTAGTTATTTCCTAACGGCTCCTAAAATCGAATAATGGCCTCATTGTGATTGAGTTTTTCTGTAAATTACACTATTTTTTTCAGCCCCCCTTTTGTCTACGGGTATTACTTGAAAAAGTTGCACCATTTTTTGCCATATGAGATATGACGCCAATAGCGTCATATGCTTTTTTGAACCAAACACTTCCAGGAAACGACATCTCCCATGCTCAACAGCAGAATAGTCATAACCGGCATCGGGCTTGCCGCACCCAATGCATCCAATCTCCAAGAATTTCGGCAAAAACTGATACATGGTATAAGTGAAATACAGGAGATCGAACTCCGCTATTTCGGCAAGGCCCCGGCAGGCATCTGTACCTTTCCCGAAACTCTTTATAGAAAGAAAAAGGAGAATAAAAAAGGGACTCGTGCAGGATGCCTGGGAGTATACTGTGCCAACGAGGCCCTGAGGGATGGCAAGCTGGACATCCATACTTACGACCCTTCGCGAATCGGGGTGTATATCGGCTTAACCGAACATGGCACAGTCGAGACTGAGAATGAAGTTTATAATATCAGCAAGTACCAATATGATGTAAATTATTGGACACATCATCACAATCCCCGAACCGTTCTCAATAACCCGGCCGGCGAAATTACCATGAATCTCGGGATAACAGGGCCACACTACGTGATCGGTGCCGCTTGCGCAGCGGGCAACGCCTCCCTCATTCAAGCCGTTCAGATGTTGAAGCTGGGAGAAGTCGACATGGCATTAGCCGGCGGAATATCTGAATCTGTCGGCTCTTTCGGCATCTTTGCCAGTTTCAAAGCCCAAGGAGCCCTCGCTGAGGCGAGTGATCCGAGAATGGCGTCAAGACCCTTTGATCGTGACAGAAACGGCATTGTCATCTCCGAGGGCGGTTGTATTTATGTAATGGAACATCTGGAGAGGGCCCTTGCCAGGGGAGCACATATCTACGGCGAGATAGTCGGTTATGCGATGAACTCCGATGCCAAGGATTTTGTTCTGCCTTATGGCAAGCGCCAGGCTGAATGTATGCGCCTGGCACTGCACAGGGCTCATCTCCAGCCGGAAGATGTTGATCTGATCAATACACACGCAACAGGCACCAAACAGGGAGATATCGAAGAGTGCAAAGCTCTTGTTGAGGTCTTCGGCAATTGCCCGGCAACGTATGTCAATAACAGCAAAAGCATCATCGGCCATGCGATGGGAGCGGCCGGCGTTCTTGAATTGGCCGGCAACTTACCGTCATTTTCCGACAATATTGTCCACCCGACAATCAACATCGAGAATCTCGACCCGGAATGTGAACTCAAAAATTTGGTGGTTAATAAGGCTGTACAAGCTCATAACATTGATATACTTTTAAACAACTCCTTCGGAATGGTCGGTATTAATTCAACTGTCATTGTAAAAAATTACATGGGTTGAAAATTTTCTTGTTCTGCTACAAATAAGTATCAACAAGATTGTTCCGGTATGTTATAGGAAGTGTTTTGCCATTGCTCAAATAAATACTCCCTGCCAACGTGGGGACTCGCATATTTTGAACCTTATTCTACCACCCGTCACATCCGGAGATTTACATGACAAGTGAAGATATTAAAAATCTTATTCTCGAAATAATTAAGGACATAGACGATGAGGCAGACTTCGAAGGTCTCGATCACGATAAAGCTTTACGCGATCAACTGGAACTCGATTCCATGGATTTCCTTGATATCGTAATGGAACTGCGAAAACGGCACAAGCTGCAGATACCCGAAGAAGATTATCCCCACCTTGCCACACTCAACAGCTGCGTAAACTACCTCCAACCGCTCCTAAAAGACGCCTGATGTTGTGAGGCACCCTCTTCTGGTAATTGGCGGCGGTCTTTCCGGACTGGCCGCTGCCATTCGAGCAGCACGGTTTATCCCCGAAATTCTTCTCGTAGAAAAACACTCCCGACTGGGCGGACTCAACTCATATTTTTATAGAAATAACACCCTTTATGAGACCGGACTGCATGCCATTACCAACTATGCCGACCCCGGCGATAGGCAGGCTCCGATAAATAGGCTGCTACGACAACTGAAACTGCAGCGAAAGGATTTTACCTTTTGTCAACAGATGCAAAGCGAAGTTGTTTTTCGCCATCTTGAGTCGTTAACATTTTCTAACGATGTTGGCGTCTTCAACACAGAAGTGCGAAACAAATTCCCGCGAGCAGCCGTCAGGTTTCAAAAAATGCTCGATTTTATAAAGCATTTCGATCCATTTCTGCCATCTCCTTTTCGTTCAACCAGATGTTTTCTGGCAGAAATACTCCAGGCCCCGCTCCTTGCCGAGATGATTCTTTGCCCGCTCATGTTTTATGGTTCCAGCCGGGAAAATGACATAGATCTCAGCCAGTTTGTCATAATGTTCAGAGCAATTTTTTTGGAAGGCATGTTTCGTCCTTTGGGCAGCATTAAAGATCTGATTGATCTCTTAACCTGTCATTACCTTGAACTGGGTGGACACGTAAGGAAAAATTGCGGCGTTAAAAAAATCCTTACCAGGAAAAACAGTGCCATAGGCGTGGAACTTGATGACGGAGAAATATTGGAATGTGACTATATCCTCTCCACCATCGGCCATGAGGAAACCCTCAGGCTTATTTCGGGTACTAGAGTTTCAAATTCGACTAACCTCACCCGACTCGGCTTTGTCGAAACGATGTATCAACTGCCTCAACAATCACCAACAACTCTTCCGAAAAACAAGACAATAATTTTTTTTAATGACGGAGAGAAATTTCTCTATGAAAATCCATTGGATTTCGTAGATTTCCGGAGTGGCGTCATTTGTTTTCCGGGGAGCTTTCAAGGTATTCCCCAAAAGAGTATGATGGAAATTCGCTCGACCCATTTGGCAAACTACGGCAAATGGAAACACCTTTCGACAACACCTGACCAATATTCCGATAAAAAACAGGATACAGCCCGCCATTCCGCGCAAATGCTGGAGAATATGATTGGCAGTTTTGCGACAAATATTGTATATGAAAACACCTTCACTCCTGTTACCATTGAACGTTATACAGTAAAGATCAACGGAGCCATCTATGGCAGCCCGGAAAAAATAAAAGATGGTAATATCGGCTACCCCAATCTCTTTCTTGCCGGAACGGACCAAGGCTTTTTGGGAATTATCGGCTCCATGCTTAGTGGAGTTTCGATCGTCAATCAACACATCCTGCCAAAACTTTAGATCCTTTCCTCAAGTCGTTATCCTATGCCTGTCTCATTTTCTCAACTTGCCGAACAATATGACGTGATAGTTGTTGGTTCGGGTCTTGGCGGGCTAACTACCGCCAATCGCTTGGCGTACTGCGGGCATAAGGTCCTCCTTCTGGAATTTCATCACCGGCTGGGTGGGCTTGCCACCTGGTTCAAACGACGCGGGCATATTTTCGATGTTTCCCTGCACGGTTTTCCCTACGGCATGCTCAAAACCTGCAAAAAATATTGGAACAAAGCAATAACGGACTCAATCGTCCAGCTCAAAAATATTGTCTTTGATAATCCCCAATTTTCCTTGCGTACAACCTTTGACAAAGAAGACTTTACCCGGTTACTCCAAGGTCATTTCAAAATTCCCGGTACGACTATCGACCGTTTTTTTTCGGTTGTAGCCGGCATGAATTTTTATGATGATCAGACCATGACCACGAGGGAATTGTTCAACGATTTTTTCCCGGGCAGGTCTGATGTACATCGGCTCCTGATGGAACCGATAACCTATGCCAACGGGTCAACACTTGATGATCCTGCAATAACCTATGGCATTGTATTTTCAAACTTTATGAACAAAGGAGTTTACACCTTTGAAGGCGGTACCGACAGACTGATTGGTTTGATGACCGCCGAGTTGGAAAAAAACGGTGTAACTATCTGTACCAATTCAAAGGTGGAAAAAATTATCATTGAAAGAGGTAGGGTTCGGGGAGTTGAAGTATTAGGAAAAACCATCGCTGCTAAAGCGGTAGTGTCCAACAGCGGAATTACCAACACCATCAATAATCTTACAGATCGTCAGGCTTATTCCGATGATTTTCTTGAAAAAGCAGACAAGATAAGGGTTAACACCTCAAGTTGTCAGGTCTATTTCGGTATTAAGGAAATGGAAACGATCGATGATGTCGGAGACCTCCTTTTCACTTCCTCCGCCCCGGAATTCGATTCCGAGGAGTTACTCGATAAGCACTCACATTCAAAGACCTTTTCACTTTATTACCCGAAGACGCGCCCTGGACAAAATCGATATACCATCGTCGCTTCTATGAACAGCCGCTTTGAAGACTGGGCGTACCTTGAGGAAACAAACTATCAGCAGGAAAAACAGCTTTTGATAGACAGGACTCTTACCGATCTTGAACGCTATCTACCTGGTGTAAAAGATAAAATTGACTGGATGGAAGCGGCCACCCCAAGAACATTCAACAGCTACACTCTGCACACCAAGGGTACATCTTTTGGCACAAAATTTGAAGGATTGAACGTTTCTCGGTCAATATTTAAAGAAGTTGCCGGACTTTTCCATGTGGGATCGGTGGGAATTATCATGTCCGGCTGGCTAGGGGCGATTAACTATGGGGTTATCGTATCCAATGATGTCGATAGCTTTCTCCGTTCTTAGATGGGCATCATGGAAAAGTTCACTGACCAGACAGTTTTAATAAGTGGAGCTACCCGAGGAATCGGCAAGGCAATTGCCAGACGTTTTCTTGAAGCAGAGGCGCACATTGTCGGTGTATATGCGGGAAACAATGAGGCCGCTCAACTCTTTGCCGATGAAAACAGACAGTTTGCCGATCGCTTCGAACTTCTCCAGTGCAATGTCGCCGACGAACAACAAGTTGCTGCATTGTTCACTAGAATTGACGAAAAATATCCATCTCTCGATGTCCTTGTCAATAATGCCGGAATTCGCAGAGATGCCATGCTCGCTATGATGAGCTACAACCAATGGCAGGACGTATTGAACACTAACCTTACCGGCACATACCTTATGGCGAAACAGGCTGTGTTGCTGATGATGAAGCACAAATACGGGAGAATTATCAATATTACCTCACCTGTTGCCCACCTTGGTTTTTCCGGACAGGCAAATTACGCCGCATCAAAAGCCGGCCAGGTGGCCCTCACCAAAACCCTTGCTAAAGAGGTCGCCAGAAAAAAAATCACGGTGAATTGTGTCTCCCCAGGCTTCATTTCTACTGATTTTATCGCAGGTCTTGACCTTGACCTCCTTGCCGAATATAAAAAAATGGTCCCCATGCGAAGGTTCGGAACCCCCGATGAAGTTGCCGAGGCGGTGCTTTTTCTCGCGGGCAATCGGGCTGCCTACATCAGTGGAACAGTGCTTGAAGTAAGCGGTGGTCTCTAATCATGCAGCAGATAAAAGAAATCTTGGCTCTTATTCCTCACCGCCCACCTTTTCTTTGGGTAGACAGAATCATCGCATGTGCGGAAAACTGGATAATTACGGAGAAAGATATTGCCCCGGACTTGGATGTTTTCCACGGTCACTATCCTGGAAATCCGATCATGCCCGGGGTGATTCTCTGCGAAGCGATTTTTCAGAGCGGTGCCCTGCTCATGGCAAAGAGAAATAGTCCCCGCTCCCAAGGAGAATTCCAGCTCCCGGTTTTGACGAGAATTGGCGGCGCAAAATTCAAAAAACCTGTATTTCCGGGTGATACCGTTCAGATTAAAGTTACATTAACCGAGACAATCGCTAATGCCTGCTTTTTTCAAGGCACCTTGAAGGTCGCCGAAAAGGTGGCTGTGATAGTCGATTTCGTCTGTGCAATGGTAAAATCCCCTCCCTGATCCCATCTCATCTTGACCATAAGCGCCTCTCCGGCAAATCTTAATGATGTTCTCATTGTCCGGTTGAATTTTTAAGAAAAGCAGGTAAGATACCAGCTTTGAAAAAGTCTATAGAGTAATAACCATTTAATACATCAAATAACCGAGCTAAACCGGGTCAAGAACGACCGCCTCCCATCATGCGGTTGCACTGATTAAAGAAGGATCTCTCCGTGCAGTTATCAATTCTCGATATGATTACCCACGCAGGCCCAGTCGGCCAGCTGGTAATGCTTACCCTCCTCATTTTTTCACTTACCTCATGGACTATTGTGATAATGAAGGCTCGCCTGTTTAAGAAGGTGCGCCTCGACTCTGAAGATTTTCTCGAGTCATTTTGGAATTCTTCAAATCTTAATGAAGCAAACACCGCTGCCGCAGAGTATGAATATAGCCCGCAAGCGGCAGTTTTTATCGCGGGCTTCAGCGAGCTGCAAAAAATCAATAAAATCCGTAACCGTAAGGATGACAGCCGAGGCAACGAAACCTTGGAAATGCAGCTTGCCACCATGGATAATTTGAAACGAGCTGTCAGAAAGGCAGAATCGCAAAAAATGAGCCAGCTTGGCAGCAACCTGCCTTTTCTTGCAACAACGGGGAGTGCCACTCCATTTATAGGTCTTTTTGGCACAGTCTGGGGAATTATGGCCTCCTTCCATGATATTGGACAGCGCGGTTCGGCATCCCTTGCCGTCGTCGCTCCGGGCATCTCGGAGGCATTAATTGCCACCGCCGCCGGTCTTGCCGTGGCCATCCCTGCCGTTATTTTTTATAACTACTTTTCTAATAAACTCGACCTAGTTGATGGGCAAGTATCGAATTTTTCTACAGATTTTCTGAATTTAGTGGAAAGAGATCTGCTGAGCAGGGTATAAAATATCATGGGACCATCAAACTCTGGCGGCAGGAAAAAATTGGTAGCAGATATTAATGTCACACCTCTTGTAGATGTTATGTTGGTGCTGCTTATTATCTTCATGATCACAGCACCAATGATGACCCAGGGGTTAAATGTCGATCTCCCTGAAGTTACTGCAAAATCCCTACGGCAAGAAGACAATAATATCATTGTAACCATAGATAAAAGTGGTGCAATAAGTATCAATAAAGTTCCCCAGGTGAGGGCTCTCATGGTACAGGAACTGAAAAAACACTATTCCGTAAACAAGGATCAGCTCATATTTTTGAATGCCGATAAAAATGTTCCATACGGGGAAGTTGCTCAGGTGATGGCCGACATTAAGTCAGCCGGTTTTGATAAATTAGGTATGATCACCAAGCCTCCTGAGAAAGAGTAGAAGAGTGGGTCACGGTTACCAAGAAGTTTCTATGCTACCGAATGAATGGAAACTTCCATTAAATGTTGCTATTGGAATACACGTCATGATCCTCTTGGCGGCGTTTTATCTTCCTGGCTTTTTTAAGGCAAAACCTAAATTTGCGGACATTTACACGGTGAGTCTGGTGAATATTGCCGAACCGGTTGCGGCCCCACCTTCGGCCAAACCCCAGGCACCTGCGCCATCTCCTGCCAAAAAAATACAGGAATCTGCACCTCCCCCTCCTGCCCCGGCTCCGCCGAAGGCCAAAAAGGAAGCGCCGATTGCCGATATTCCACCCAAAATTGAACCTGCGCCAGTGCCGACACCCGCGCCGACACCGCAAAAAGCTATCTCACTCAAGCCACTCAAACAGAAGATCATTAAAGAGGTTAAAGAGCAGGACGTTCCACCAAAGAAAAATGACCAAGAACTGAAAAAAGTTCAAAAGCTAGCAGAGGCACTCAGAGAAGAATCCGTCTTAACGGAGAGAGCTCGAATTGCGCAGGAAGCCTTGGAAGAGGAACGGCGCGTTCTTACTCAAAGCAATAAAGGTCGGATGACGCAAAGCGCTGAGTCAGCAGTTGGACCGCAAACTAACGCAGCGGCTCCTGCCGTTGGCGGAAGCAATACTCTACTTGAAAGTCAATATAACGCTGCTATTGCCAATCGACTTCAACAATTCTGGTCAATTCCTGAGAATTTGCAAAAAGATCCAAACGTAACCTCGATTGTGGTCATTACCATCAAAATTGATGGAGATATTGCTAACATGGTTTTTGAAAGCAAATCAGGAGATCCGCTATTTGATCAGTATGTCAGCAAAACAATTGAGAAAGCCAATCCTTTGCCGCCTATTCCACCGGCTTTGAAAAAGCTGCGGTATGAGGTAGGTGTTCGTTTCAAGCCAGGAAGCATTCAATAACAACGTCCAATACTCCTATAACCGCCATGATAAAACCCATGCTTAAAAAATTGTCACTAGTATCTTCATTGACTGTTTCTATCTTTCTGTGCTTGATCCACAGCGCGATCGCGGCAGACCGTGTATATCTCGACATCTCCGCCCCCGAGATTCGCAAGATCAATATTGCCGTACCTTCGTTTCAAAATAAGAGCCTCAATGACCAAAAACAAAACCTCGGCAAAGAAATAGCAGATATTGTCGGCCAGGCTCTGCAGTTCCACGGGATCATTGCCATTATCCCTACTGAAAAATATGGCGAAAATCAATCGGCAGATTGGAAAAAATTGGGTGCCGACTACACCATTTTAGGACAATATTCTCTTTCTGCCGACATACTCAAACTGGAAATGAGATTGCAGGATGTGGCGGGAGACGAAATCGTTATGGGGAAGACATTCTCCGGCAGCATGGATCAAAAAAACCAGATGCTGTTTAAATTTTGTGACAGTGTCATAGAGGCATTAACCGGCAAACCGGGAATTGCCGCCACCCAAATCGCTTTCGTTAATAGAGATAATACTGTAAAAGAAGTATTTCTTACCGACATTTTAGGAAAAAGTCTCAGGCAGGTTACTCGTCATAAACACCTCGTCGTCTCCCCGAGATTTGTCCCCGGTGGAACCTTTTTGTCTTACACCTCATACCACAGCGGTAATCAAAACCTGTATATCACCGACCTTCGCCAAGATAAGACCACCCAGGCACTTTCTCGACGTAAAGGCCTTAACCTTGCCCCTTCTTGGTCGGCAGACGGTGAGACTATGATTCTAACACTGTCCAAAGACGGTAATCCCGATCTTTATCTTCTCGATAAAAAAGGGGAAATTATCGAACAATTAACTAATCATTCGGGCATTAATGTATCACCCGCCTGGTCTCCCGATGGATCTACTGTCGTCTTCGTCTCGGATAGAACAGGAAAACCGCAATTGTTTGTCTTAGACATGCGAACAAGAAATGTTCGAAGATTAACATTTGAGGGCACTGAAAACGCCGAACCGAGCTGGTCTCCAACAGAAAGCCTCATCGTGTATTCGAGCCTGCGTGACGGAGTATACCAGTTATTTACCGTAAACCCACAAACCGGAGCTTCACCAAAACAACTCACCCACGATATGAGTAATCATGAAGCACCGAGCTGGTCCCCAGACGGCAACCAAATAATCTTTGCAAAACGTGATGGCAATAAACAGACCATTTACGGTATAATGAAAAACGGTTCTTTTGAACGAAAACTTTTTAACTTCCCGGGAAGCCAGACATATCCTCAATGGTCAAGATAAACACTCTGACATTATTTCTACAACAGGCTACAAGATCATGAAGAAATTCGTTATTAATATCCTTTTGATTATGGCGGTCGTTCCATTCCTCGTTCAATGCGCATCACAAAACGATGTCGAAGAACTTCGCTATCAATTACGCATTGTCAATAAAAAGCTGGAGGACATGAAATCAACGACAGTCCCGCTGCAGAAGAAACAAGCTGCGGCTTCCGGGCAAATGGATCAGTTTGAGAAAGAAATTAATGAGCTCAAAGGACAGCTGGATGAAACCCAACATTACAATCAAAAGCTAAAAGAACAAAACAAAGAATTGGAAACATCAATTTCCAATGTAGCCCAAGTGGAAGCTGCAAAACGAGAAGAGGCAATACGCCGTTTTGAGGAGTCACAACGAGAAAAAGAATCAAAACTTGCAGAAAAAATGAATCAACAGCAGGAAAGTGTAAAAGCTATCCAAGAAGCCCGTCTCAAAGAAGCAGAACGTAAGGCAAAAGAAACTGCACTCATGGCGGAACTCGCAAAGAAAAAAACTCAAACCGCTAATCCTGCTGTTCAGCCTGAAGGGAGTAGTACCAAGCAAGTCCCGGTTGACAAGAAAAAGGAGAAAAAGGATGCCGCCGCTAGCGATGCATCTGATGCTGGAGAAACTGTAGCTAAACAGGCTGCACCAGCGACTGCCAAAGAGAAATCTGCCCCCCAGTCGACCACCAAGGAAAAGTCCAGCCAATCGACACAACCACCACCAGCCTCGGCAGCAATGGGTGAACCAGCCGACAATAACATGAAAAAGGCGCAAAAACTGTTTGAGAAGAACAGCTTCGCCGAGGCACTGCCGATCTTTGAACAGATCGCCGGAAATTCATCTTCAGGCGATGCCGTGGAGGCCAGATACATGATGGGGGAATGTCTCTTTAATCAGAAAGAATATGATAAAGCTATAATGCAGTATCAGAAAATTATTTCACAATCTTCCGGACATGAGAAGGCACCGGCTGCCATGCTGAAACAAGGGATGGCCTTTGAAAAGCTTGCAGACAAAGAGACTGCTAAGGTGATTTACAAAAAACTCCTAAAAAAACACGGTTCTTCTCGGGAAGCAAGTATTGCCCAGGAACGTCTTGGCAAACTTTAGTTTCCCACCAAAAATGAAACCTTGAAGGTCCGACTCGATCAACTTTTGTGCGATTGCAACCTGGTGTCATCCCTTGAAACAGCCCGAGCGATGATAGGTGCCGGTCAGGTGTATATTGACGATAGAATAGCCGACAAACCAGGTTCTTTGTATCCCACTACCGCTAACATTCGTTTCAAGGAGCGCTGCCCATATGTTTCCCGAGGCGGTCTCAAATTGGAAAAAGGTCTTGTTCATTTTCGCATTAATCCGGAAAATTGGACCTGTATAGACATTGGCGCATCGACAGGGGGCTTTACTGACTGCCTTCTCCAGCATAATGCGCGCAAAGTTTATGCCATCGATGTCGCCTACGGACAACTGTCCTGGAAAATCCGACAAAATTCGAAAGTTGTTGTCTTAGAACGATTTAACGCCCGTAACATATCAAGGGAAGATATTCATCAAGAAGAGATTAACCTCGCAGTGATGGACGTGTCGTTTATTTCCATTACTGCCTTGCTTCCCTCTCTGGTACGCCTTTTCCAAAAGCAGGTCACGATTCTTGCCCTTATAAAACCACAATTTGAACTCCCTAGAGATTCAGTGGGCAATGGAGGTGTTGTAACTGACCCCACCTTGCATCAACAAGCTACTGAGAAAATCCAACATTTTATCGAAGGACTAGAGTTGATCAGCCTGGGAGTTATCCCCTCGCCCATTCTCGGCCCCAAAGGTAATCGAGAATTCCTAATCTTGATTACCTCCCGCCCATCCTTTTAGGAGTGTTTCAAAAGAATTGGCCTCATCCCTTTTTCAACATAAAAAAAGGAGGGCGGTTACTAAAAAAGTAACCACTCTCCTTTATAGTCAAATACCAAGAAAAGACTTGGATTGTTAGCAACCAAAAGCTTTCTGTAAATTGGGAATGGTTTGCTTTTTGCGGCTCATCATTCCGGGAATCCACATTGAATTACCGGTAAGTTTGGTACCGAATGCTTTTTCGATCAATGCGGGGTCATCGGAGAGCACCACCAATTCGGTTCCTTCTTTCACTACGTCAGTGAGCATGAGCAATACGGAATGGCGACCATCGGCTTTGACTGCTTCCATTGCCTTCACGAGATCTGCACGGACATCGGCAACCTGATCAAGCGCGGCAAGCTCCAACTGGCCGACACCGACTTTGCTGCCTTTCATATCGAAATCTTTGTAATCGCGGAACAATAAGTCTTTTGCAGGAATTCCGGCAACCGCTGATTTGGCTTTGAGCATTTCCATGAAAAGTTCATCGGTATTGCCGACACCCGCAACAACTTTAAGATCTTTTACCGCTGCTTTATCAGCATCGGTGCAGGTGGGGGATTTGAAATTAACGGTGTCGCTAAGGATAGCTGCCAGCATGCCGCCTGCAATATTTTTGGGGATGGCAATACCTGCTTCCTTAAACATTTTGTTTAATACAGTCCCAGTACAACCAACCGGCTCAGCTCGGAACAAAATAGGACTATTGGTGGTTACATCACCAATTTTATGATGATCAACAACGGCAACCAATGTTGCTGCAGTCAAATTAGCCGGACCTTGAGCGATGTCACTGAAATCAACCAAAGCAATTTCTTTCCCAGCTGCATCAGTTAGCAGTTCAGGAGCGGCAAGGCCAAAACGCTTGAGAACTGTGGTTGATTCAGGGTTGAGATCTTTTGCAGCTATCTGCATACAGGCTTTTGCTTCCATTCCCTGGGCAGTCAGCAGGGCGGCAAAGGCGATTGCAGAAGTTACGGAATCGGTATCAGGATTTGCATGTCCAACAACAGAAATAGCCATTAGTGTTCCTCCATGTGTGTTTTAGTAATGATAGTTATAAACTATAAAATATTGCACGTTAATAGTGAGTTCCCAAGCGAATTAGACATATCAAAATAGTGTTTTCGGCGAGTTGAGTCAAGCAATAAAAACATTTGTGCAATCTCTTCAGCCAATAATTCGACATAAAAATTCTCTCTCGTGACTTTAGCTGAACTATGGAGTATCTTTTATTAGTCACTGTCGACTTCTCTTTTTAGTTTGATTCAATTGTCTTATCGCCATGAAAGATCCACATCGTCCGGATCAACCTCGATCTCGAGTAAAATCCGGATCAAAAAGAACTTTGTTTTTTTTGATAGCATTGGTCGTTGCTTTCACCAGTAGCATTTTTCTTTTCATGAAGTACAAACACCCTGAACTTATTAATAATTTTGCTCAAAATAAACACACTTCTTCGACCAATCAAGCTCCCATTGCATCGCAAAACCCTAATGAAAATTCAAAGACAGTCGAATCCAGCCAAACGATAGCCTCCCGAAGTCGATCGACAGTTCCTGGTGCCAACGATATCGTCCCGCAATCCGATCTTCAATTGAAAAACGAGACTGCTTCACAAAATCTTGCAGGTATACCGAAAGATGAAGCATCGATATCAAAAAAGACATCAGCTCAACAGGTAAAAGGAGATCCATATCAGCATGCTGTAGATGAATTAATTGCCTTTTATTCTCATCTTGACCAACAGCCGTATATGCAGGACTTCCATTTAAAAGAACCAAGCAAAAAACATTTCTCCAAACTGTTACAGGCTCTTATCGATAACCCACCTTCGGTTACCAGAGAAACTGATGATTATTTTACTCTGTTGAAAAATACCGCTCATTTCTATCGAATCTTGGGCAAGGACAACATATTGATCCTGAAAGGAATTCTTGACCGAGAAAAGGACTCTTTTGAAAATATTCTTAAGACATTTTATACTCTTACCGATCATCCTGAGTATCTAAAAAAAGAATTTTCCTTGACCATTCCAAAGGATAATTTGTACGATTATGCCGGTTTTTTCCTCAATACCATTGGCGGACGTCTCTATCTCTTTCGACGTGATTCGGCTTCGCGCATGACAATAAGCTATTATGCGGTGTTGATTATTGACAAAGCAAATCGACAAGGCAACAGCCGACTCGGCATTGATCTTCGACCCGCTATTGACTCGCTCATTGAAGAAATAGAAAATACGGGTAATAATTTGAAATTCAAAGAGGAGTACTTGGACACCCTCTATGATTTAAAAGAAAACTACGGAAATCGAGACTAAACCCCGCCATACAAACCCAAGGAACTTGCCGATAACCTCTCAAACAATGCCAGTCGTGAAATGAGTGACGAAAAAATGGCTTACATAGGGTTTGCCATAGCCTGCAATGTGATATACAATATTATCACTCAGTTTAAAGCAGGGACAAATTATGGAACTTTCTTCGACGTCTCATAGTGGGGCATCAGGTGATTTATCCACAATTTTAGGTGATTACCAGCTCCCGACGGGGATATCAACCAAGAAGACAAAGACTCTTGATGAGCAGAGTGGCCAAGATATTGTAACGCTCTCCCAAGAAGGGCAAAAGCTTGCGCGATCACATTCCTCCTCAGAAAAGAACAGCAATACGCGCGTTGGGACAAAGGCTGCAGAAAACTTGGATAACCAGCAAATTCAAGAGCTTCAGGAACTCAAGCAACGTGATGCAGAGGTTCGCACCCATGAACAGGCCCATCTCGCTGCGGCCGGACAATACTCTCGGGGTGGCCCTTCCTTTACTTATGAGAAAGGACCTGATGGTGTTTCTTACGCAGTTGGTGGCGAGGTCGAAGTAGATCTCAGTAAGGAAAGAACCCCTGAAGCGACAATTTCCAAAATGCAAACCATTAAACGGGCTGCTCTCGCACCTGCATCTCCCTCTGCCGCGGATCGAAGTATTGCTGCTTATGCAAGTAACATGGAATCTGAAGCAAGACAAGAAGTCCTTGTACAACGCCAGGAGAAGCTGCTTCATGCCGATACTGCGCAAAACCCCGCTGTTGGACAAATGGCACCTAATGAAAAGCAAAAATTCAGAAATACGCCACTTTTTCCTCCTCAAAACACAGTACGAACGATGATTGCATCATATCAACGAATCGCCGGCTATTAGGGGCCGTTGCCAAATAACCAGTACATTTTATCCATTTCGTTACGGCTTCTTTTGCCGGTTAACAACTAAAAACAATTAATGAATTTCACTCCTTATAATAGCAATCTCTTTTCTTTTCTCTTTTCATCTCCTACCCCTTTCCATGCAGTCACAAACATTGAAAAACATCTTTTTCAACAGGGATTTATTGGCCTGCAAGAAAACGAACGTTGGCAGCTTACGCAAGGACATGGCTATTATCTCACCAGAGACAACGGAGCTGTCATAGCCTTCATCCTGGGAAGTGATGAATCATGCGAACAAGGTTTCAGGATGCTGGCGGCACATACCGACAGTCCATGCCTGCAGATCAAACCGCGGGCAGAGATAAGAGTAGGCTCTTATCTGCAGCTCGGCGTAGAAGTCTACGGAGGCAGTCTGCTCGCGCCTTGGTTTGATCGGGACCTATCATTAGCCGGACGCGTATGCTGCAGAATGAGCGATGGAAACCTGGGAGTGTATCTGGTTGATTTTCACCGTCCCCTGCTCACCATTCCCAGCATCGCCATCCATTTTGATCGTGATGCAAACAAAAACGGCGAAATAAACCAGCAAAAACATCTTCCACCGCTCCTTTCCCAGTCGGTCGATGGACAACTTCCTGACTTCACTACCCTTCTCTTGGCTCAAATACAACAAGAACACAAGAAAGCTGATGTTGCAGAAATCCTTTCCTTCGATATGTTTTGCTACGATTTTCAAGAACCTGCATATACTGGAGCAAAAAATGAGTTTATCAGCTCCGCCCGGCTCGATAATCTGCTAAGCTGTCACGCCGGGATGCTTGCCCTAGGTAAAGCAGAGCGAAGGAAAAATGTCCTTCTGTTCTGTGCCAATCACGAAGAAAATGGTTCAACCTCTGCTTCTGGAGCGCACGGTTCCTTCCTCGATTCGGTCTTGGAACGTATCATCACAGACCCCACCTCTCGACGGATAGCTCTCTGTAATTCCTTTCTTGTATCCATGGACAATGCCCATGCCGCACACCCGAACTTTATGGAAAAAATCGATGCTGCCCATGAAATTCATCTTAATAAGGGACCGGTCATCAAACTTAATGCCAATCAACGATATGCCACCAACAGCATCAGTGCCGCCATCTTTAAAAATGTTTGCAAGGAGGCGGAAGTTATCCCCCAGGAATTTGTCATGCGCAGTGACTTGCCCTGTGGCAGCACAATAGGGCCGATAACCGCTGCCCGACTTGGTGTCAGAACTGTCGACATTGGTGCTGCCAGCTTGGCAATGCACTCCATCCGCGAACATACAGGTGCCATGGATCCTTATCTCCTTTGCAAATCAATTGAACAGTTCCTCAGAAGCGAAGCGCACAGGAAAATAGTGAATTATTGTGTGAGATGATTAGTCGGAAATCGCAAACGACAACATATTTGTTGCTCATCGTTTTTTCACTATCGATAGCAACTACAAGTTATGGGAGTTTACAAAATTCCGTCGTAAAATACCGAAACAGCGAAATAGTCCAGCAAGATATTGAAAAATTAGGACAATTTGACGAATATATTCGGTATTTTTCCGATTTCAGTTATTTTCTGCCAAAACATAAAGTCAGTGCCGATTTCGTAAGAGCGCTCATCCTCGCAGAATCCGGTGCCAACGCTAAGGCTGTTTCTGAAAAGAATGCCCGCGGGCTTGGCCAAATCCTCTTCCCGACAGGTTCGCAAGCCGGTAAAGAGTTGGCAAAATCCCTCACCTTTTTTCGCCATGTTTCCAAAAATAAATTAGATAGTCTCAGGGAAGAAGACCTTTTCGACCCGGCCATCAATATCCTTCTCACCTGTTACCTTATAGCTAAATATAATCATAGATTTGATGGTCGCCTGGACCTTGTGGTATCTGCTTGGAATGCTGGAGAAAACACTGAATCACTCAGTTTCGGCCAACATGCCCCCTACAGGGAAACAGAAGATCTCATCGGAAAAATTAATGCATATTATATATACCTGCTGAAAACTCGAAAGTTCCAGAAATAACATCCTCCTTTTTGCCTTTACTCAGCATAACAACAAACGCCGTGGACAAAATCTGAAGTGATAATCTGACGTTTGATTATCACAGTCTTTTTGTGTACTATCGCAATCAAGATACGGGTCGTATTTTCAACAAATCATCTTCTCTTTTTCCCCTGAACAAATCAAAGGAATGCAAATGAGTACCGACGACAAGAAAATCATCTACTCGATGATCAAAGTAAGTAAATATTATGATAATAAACCAATTCTGAAAGATATTTCGCTCTCATACTTTTATGGTGCTAAGATTGGCGTTCTCGGCCTCAATGGATCCGGTAAAAGTACCCTTTTGAAAATTCTCGCTGGGATTGACAAAGAATTCAATGGAGAAACGCATCTCGCCCCCGGTCATAAAGTTGACTATCTCGAGCAGGAACCACAGCTTGACGCCGACAAGACAGTCAAAGAGATTGTTGAAGAAGGCGTCCAGGAGACAGTAGATCTCCTTAAGGAATTTAATCAAATCAATGAAAAATTCGCTGAGCCGATGTCAGACGATGAAATGCAGAATCTGATTGAACGGCAGGGAATTGTGCAGGAAAAACTCGATCATCTGAACGCCTGGGATCTCGATAGTCGCCTGGAAATGGCCATGGACGCCCTGCGTTGCCCGCCATCCGAGACGAAATGCGGAGTTCTGTCCGGTGGCGAAAAACGCCGAGTGGCCTTGTGTAGAATTCTCCTAAAACAACCCGACATCCTTCTTCTTGACGAACCTACCAATCACCTGGATGCCGAATCGGTGGCATGGCTGGAACAGCATCTTCAGGCCTATCCGGGGACCATCATTGCCGTAACCCATGACCGATATTTCCTCGATAACGTCGCCGGATGGATTCTCGAACTCGACCGAGGCCTGGGAATTCCCTGGAAAGGCAACTATTCCTCCTGGCTCGAACAAAAAGAAAAGCGTTTAGCCATTGAGGAGAAGAAAGAGACCGAACGTCAACGGACCCTCCGCCGGGAACTTGAATGGATAAAAATGTCGCCAAAAGGCAGAAGGAGCAAATCAAAGGCCCGTATCAGCTCCTATGAAAAATTGTTTTCTCAGGAAACGGAACAACTGGCCAAAGAACTGGAAATCTATATTCCCCCCGGTCAACGTCTTGGTAAAGTCGTCATCGAAGCTGAGAATGTTAGCAAATGTTTCGGGGATCGTGTCCTCGTTGAACAAATGAATTTCAGTCTGCCCCCGGGGGGAATAGTCGGGGTAATTGGTCCAAACGGGGCCGGGAAAACCACCTTGTTCAAAATGATTATTGGCCAGGAAACGGCAGATATTGGTTCTATTCGAATCGGGGAAACCGTAAAACTCGCGTATGTCGATCAAAACCGTGACGAACTGGATCCGTCACAAACCATATGGCAAGCGATTGCCGACGGACAAGACACGATTTGGCTCGGCAACCGTGAAATCAACAGCCGGGCTTACGTCGGTAAGTTCAATTTTTCCGGTACGGATCAACAAAAGAAGGTCGGACTCCTGTCCGGCGGACAGCGCAATCGGGTGCACCTGGCACGCACCTTAAAAAAAGGTGGCAATGTCCTGCTTCTCGACGAACCGACCAATGATCTCGACGTGAATACCCTGAGGGCGCTCGAGGAAGCACTCGAAAATTTCGGCGGATGTGCAGTTGTCATCAGCCATGACCGATGGTTTCTCGACAGGATCGCCACCCATATCTTGGCGTTCGAAGGCGATTCAAAGGTTGTCTGGTTCGAGGGCAACTATTCAGACTATGAGAAAGACCGAAAAGCCAGGCTAGGAAGTGCTGCCGACCAACCACACCGAATAAAATATCGGCAACTCACCAGAGTATAAAGAAATATGTATTCACTTTTGCGCCAGCCTGTTCCCAGGATGCGTTGAAATTGATTTTTGCTGAAGAGGGAGCGACGATTAGAGATTTTCTAACTCCTCCCTCATTGATTTCAGAAGAGACAGTTTGCTGCGGGCAATCTCCAATCCCCCAGCTCTGCTTTCTTCCTCGATGGCAAGGGCAATTTCGTGAATTCCCACTATCCCGAGGCTCGCCGCTGCCCCCTTGATTGAATGGGCGGCTCTGCACACTTTTATAGCCCCTTCTTCCGCCAGGCCTTGCTCGATGAGTAGAATATCAGACTGCAAGGAATCTTTGAATATTTCCAGCAACTCCTGCAATAACTCCGCATCGTCGGCAGCCTGCTCCAGAGCAAAAACCTTATCCCATTTTAACGCATTCATTATGAAATCCTCGGGTTAAAAGCCAAACCAGCAATCGGACACCCATGAAGCCCCTCCACCCTCTCACAACTGTTGGACTATATTATCACATTTTGTAGGTAGGAAGCAAATCGTCAGGCCATCCTTTTCATGAGTTTTTAACAGGGGTTATTATGCTGGAGCGGGTTAGGTGGACAACCTCTTGTCTCAGTTCGGTAGCGAGATCAATCTGCCCCTGGCGCAATACTGTACATTTCCCGTCATGGAAACCAAGAACAGTCGAACAAAGTCCTGCGGGGGTTTGTCCTCCATCGACTATGTAGCTCAAAGAACTTCCAAACATTGTCAACACTTCCGCTGCCGTACTGGCTGGCAACTGACCAGATATATTGGCACTTGTTGCAGTTATCGGTTTGCCCATTCTCCTGACCAGCTGAGCAGCAATAGGATGGGAAGATACCCTCACCCCAACAGTACCGGAGTTGCCGATAAGCTGTCGACAAATCTCTTTTTTTGCCGGAAACACTAAAGTCAGTGGTCCCGGCCAATATTTTTCCATAAGTGGTACAAATTCAGGTGGGATATTCTCTGCTATCAATTGTAATTGTTCCCTGTTTTCAATGAGCAGAAGCAGGGGGTTGTCAGCTTGGCGTCTCTTAACCTTGAAAAGCTTGGTAATCGCTGCAAGAAAATCGGGATCGACAGCGAGGCCGTAATAGGTCTCCGTCGGAAAAGCAACTATTCCCCCTTCACGTATGCATGTTACTGCCCGGTCAATTGACGAACCGAGCAGCTCTTGTGTAATCTTTTCAGCCATGAATTTTCTTCGCCTTTTCCTCTACTTCTCTGGCCATATTTTCTCGGAATTTTACTAATTTTTCAGCAAGTTCCGGATCGGATAAGGCGAGAATCCGGAGAGCCAGTACACCCGCATTTTTCGCTCCTGCCTTACCAATTCCCATGGTTGCCACAGGAACCCCCGGAGGCATCTGCACAGTGGCCAACAAGGCGTCCAACCCTTTTAGGGATGAGGCATCCAGCGGTACACCAATGACCGGAAGATTGGTATGAGAGGCGAGAACGCCGGCTAGATGTGCAGCCATGCCGGCTCCGGCGATAATAATCTTCAACCCTCTCTGCTCAGCTGTTTTTGCATATTCAGTTGCCCTTTCCGGGCTTCGGTGGGCGGATGCCACAGTTATTTCACAGCAAATTTCCATTGATTGAAGAAAATCCGCCGCATTTTTCATAACCTGCAGATCGGAGTCACTGCCCATAACAATGCCAACGAGAGGCTTTCTCGATGGTGCTACCCCTCGATGTAAAGCTTTGGCACCAATATCTCGTCGAAAATAGCAATTTGTCCATCGTATCAAATCAACTGCACCGTAAGCTCGGGAAATTGCCTCGTGCAAGTCCTTTCCTATAGCGGTTACACCAAGAACTCGACCGCCATTAGTCACGGACCTTCCCTGTTTTCTTGCTGTCCCGGCATGAAACACCTCTACTCCCCGGCATTCAGCGGCTTTAGCAAGTCCTTTTATTGTCTTGCCTTTTTCGTAGGCACCAGGATAACCACCGGCTGCCATAACGACACAAACGGTTGGACGCGGATCAATTTTCATTTCCACCTGTCCCAAGGTCCTGTCTATGACTGACTCGAAGATGTCGATTATATCGCTTTTTAAGCGCATGAGGAGAGGCTGTGCTTCCGGATCACCGAATCGACAATTGAACTCCAGGACATTAATATCCTTTCCGGATATCATAAGTCCTGCATACAGCATACCTTTGTATGGCCGTCCTTCTGCTTCCATGCCTTTGATAGTCGGCAGCATGATACGGTTCATCACAAAATCGGCAATCTCACTGGTGACAACAGGCGCAGGTGAGTATGCGCCCATGCCACCGGTATTGGAACCTTGGTCATTTTCAAATATTGCCTTATGGTCTTGAGATGTCGGCAAGGGTAATATGGTTTTCCCATCAGTAAAAGCAATGAAGGAGGCTTCCTCTCCAACGAGACATGTTTCAATGACTATTCTGTCTCCGGCACTGCCGAAAGCCTTCTCTGCCATGATAAAATCGACAGCCTGTTTCGCCTCATCAACAGTCTTTGCAACAATCACCCCTTTGCCGGCAGCGAGACCATCGGCTTTTACGACAAGAGGCGCCCCACAACTATCAATATATTTTTTTGCCTTCTTTCTATCGGTAAAGACTGCAAATGAAGCGGTTGGAATAGTATATTTTTTCAGAAATTCTTTGCAGTAAACCTTACTGCCCTCAAGTTCCGCTGCCCGCTGGCTGGGTCCGAAGATACGTAATCCATTGGCCTCAAAGACATCAACAATTCCAGCCACCAGGGAGGATTCGGGACCAACCACAGTAAGAGAAATACCTTCTTTTTTAGCGAATTCCATGAGTGCCTCCACATCCGTCACCGCGATGTCGACACATTCAGCTATCCGACTGATTCCGGCATTGCCTGGGGCGCAATATACCTTTTCGACTTTTTTGCTTTGTTTGATCTTCCACACCAAAGCATGCTCACGACCACCTGCCCCAATTACTAGAATCTTCATAGGTTTAACTCCAGTCTCAAATTATTATTATCGCATGTATTCAAATCAGTTAGATGGGTTAGACATACCGACCAACACCTGTCGATTTGATTGATCGTTGACAAATCGGTAACGAAATATTACATGAATGAATGACCATTCATGTTTTTTCATGCTTTTATCTATTTACATTTGATCGTTCTTTTTGGGAATGAAAGCAGAAAATAAACACACAAAAATTATTTCAGCAGCAACGAAGGTATTTGCCAAGAAAGGCTTTTTCACGGCTAGAATATCCGATATTGCCAAGGAAGCCAAGGTTGCTGACGGAACAATTTACCTCTATTTCAACAATAAGTACGATATTCTGCTATCGGTATTTGAAGAAGAAGTGGGAAAGATTGTAGAGAATACGGAAAAATTATTGAGTGCAGAATACGATCCCCGTAAACAGCTGGAGATCTTTGCCTCTCAACACCTCATGGCAATGAAAAAAAACAGGTACCTTGCTGAAGTTATCCAAATTGAGCTTCGGCAAACCCACAAAGTCATTAAAGAATACCGCGACAATAAATTCAGCAAATATGTCGGAATCGTTGCTGTAATTATCAAACATGGACAAAAAACGGGAATCTACCGACCCGACATCAAACCCGATCTCGCTAAAAGGGCCTTTTTTGGAGCACTTGACGAGATATCCCGTGTTTGGAATGCATCTCTTGAAACCAACTATTCCGTTGAGGAAATTGTTACTCAAATGCTATCAATCTTTCTAACGGGCATTCAAATTGATCCGGCCAATCTGCCGGAATAGTTCTTTCTCTCCCGTTTCTTTCCCGGTTTTATTGAAACTTCGAGGAATGGATGGCGATTACCTCAAACTCTCTTGTCCCGCCTGGTGTAATGGTTTGCACTTCGTCTCCGACCTCTTTGCCAAGCATGCTTTTTCCCAAAGGAGATAAGACTGAAATAGAACCTTTTTTAACATCGGCCTCCTCCGGACCCAAAAGCTGATAGGTGATTTCTTCTTCAGTGTCAAGATCCAGCAGTTGCACAACTGTGCCGAACACTATGATTTTCGAATTGACTTTTGAGCAATCGATAACCTCAGCCCTTGCCAGCTTATCTTTTAATTCAATAATCCTACCCTCGATATGTCCTTGGCGATCTTTGGCGGCATGGTATTCGGCATTCTCCTTCAGATCGCCATGTTCCCGTGCTGTTTCAATCGCCTTAACCACCTTACTTCGTTCAATCCTCTCTAAACGATACAACTCATCGCGCAATTTTTGATTGCCGGTTTTCGACATAGGTATTCTTGTAATCATTTACTCCTCCATAAAAAAATCCTGCAAGAATCCAAGAGGTAAAGGATTCTCCTGCAGGAGCTAAAAGTCAAGATATTGATATTACCAACGATAATGCAGAGAGAAATACAAACCTTTCTCTTCAAAAACATCACTCTTTGTAAATGTAACGTTGCCTTTTAATAGGAAATGCGGATTCATTTCAAGGAAAATATCAAACTTGCCGGAATAAGATAATATGTTCAGGTCATCATAGCCAATGGAATTATCAAGTGAATAATAACTGATTTTCCGTTTCTCCCCCTGTTGGTACCCAAGGAAATCGTGCTGAAAGTGCAAGGTAAGAAAGTTTTCTGAAAATGAAGCGGGACTCCAATAATTCAATACGTTATGAACCTGAGTGTCCGGAACCTGCAGATCTTGTCGATTACTTTCAGTATTTTTAAAAAACTGGTAATCGTAACGAAGAGACAGGTGAACGGATTCTCCGAATATTCCGTAGGAGGTATAACCGTGAATTTTATTCTGGCTGTTATTGTCACTGTAGTTGCGATGACGGAAATCACCACCAAAGGTCAAACCGAGAGGGGTTTCGCAATAAATCCCCGTTTCAATTTCCTGCAGTGTTATCCCTTCGTTCAGGGCCATTACCGTATCGTCAACCAAGCTTTTTCCCCACTCGATTGAGGTATGAAAAAACTCGTCCAACTGGCCTTTCAGCTCGATTTTATAGAGCAATTGTGCATTGCTGGTGTTATCCATCTGGTCTATACCTCCACCCAAAATGAGTTCGTAATCCTTGGCGAATTCATATATGGCTGAGCTATAGAGCGAATTGCCTCCAGTTGATGCCGATGTGTGAACAGATTGATAGTGATTGTTTGAATATTCTAAACGAATATCCGTATCAAGGTCGGGAGTGAACCAGAACGAAGTGCCCACCCTGCGTGTTTCCATATCAATAAAACCGCCACGCCCATCCTTGGTGGAAAATGTTGCATTGAAGATATTCTGCGGACTTAATTGCAGTGAACTCCTTTCGATAGACTTCTCCAATTCCGGTGACGTGGTTCCGGAGTTTTGAATGGCCTCGTATACCTGCGCTTCTTTACGATATTTGCCAACCCTACCATAAATGGCTGCGAGATCAATCATCCCCTCTTGGGTTCCTTGTTCATCCACTAGCCGCTTATAGCTCTGTTCGGCGAAAGTATAATTTTTTTCGAAATTGGCCTTTCTGGCGAGATATTCGGTACTAATCATCTTCTGCCAGCTATAGAGCTCATAATGATCTGCAACTATTTTCCCAGCTTCATTGGTGAAATTTTCACCAAGAAAAGCCGGCTCCATCAATTCGGCAATAGTGTCCGGTTCTGATTGGAGAAGAACAAGGATGGAGTTCCAGATCGTTTTCTCCCTGGCAAGATAGAGATAATTTATCTGCTTTTGGCGAAATTCCTCAATCAACAGTTCCAGAGTCGAAGGAAACAAAAGTTTTCGATAGATCTGCAAAGCTTTTTCATGTTGTTTATCCCCCCACAACAACCTTGCCTGTGTGAGCAATTCTTCAATGTCGTCGGAAGGGGCAAGCCCGGAGATGGCAGTATCGACGTTTTCCATTCCTCCATTGTTTTGTTCCAACAGTGCCAGCCCCTTGCCATAATTGCCTCGCCGGATTTCAACTTCTACAAGTCTTTTAGTAAAATATGATTCTTCCGGAAATAACTTGCTTAACTGGATAAGTGGCGCCACCGCTTCACTGTATCTTCCACGGGCAAAAAGCAGTTTTGCCAATAGAACTCTGCCAACCACTGACTCAGGGCAACGCTGTAATACTGTTTGTATCCGGTGCTCGGCATCATCATAATCTTGGTGTCCAAGGTCAGTACCAATAATTGCCAGAAGGTGGCTGGTTCTCGGGCCAGACCTAACTAACAAGTTGTTATTATAAATATCTTCATTTGAATGTTGTTTAAGTTTTTTCTCGAGAAGGCTTCGCAGAGTAATGATCTCCGGGTCAAAGATACCGGTATCCCGATGTTTTTCCAAATGCTGCAAAACACCTTTGTAGTCACCGAGATAGTATCTCAACCAGCAACGCTCTTTTTCCAGTTCGGCCCGTAAGGGGATAATCTCTTTGCCGGATTGATAATTCGGTGCGGTGTTCAAGAAATCTTCGATCAAAGAGTCGGCAGCCTCATATTCTCTTTCAGCTTTGGCAATTCTCACTTTGAGGAGAAGACGACGATAACCGTCCGAGCTATACGGAGAATCCGTTTTTTCGGAAACAGTGCTTTTCACCAACACGCCATACCATGCCTTTGCGGTCGTAAGGTTTTTGTCGACCAAGGCATTATCGGTTAGTTTGAAAAGCACTTCATTGACGGACCGTTTATCTGTCAGAAGCTGCCTGAGCAGCTGTTCGGCTTTCCTGGTTTTTCCTTCCTGTCGAAGAACACTTGCAAGGTGCAAATCCATCCTGTCTAGTGTTTTTTTGTCTCGAGAATAATCACTCCTAAATCGATTACTTATGAGTCCATATTCGCGAAACAGATGATTTCTAGCCAACTCGTCTAAATAAGTAAATAATATCTCCTTGTCCGGTGGTCGCTTGCCATTTTTCATCCCTCCCTCAAAAATTGCTTTCAGTTTCGTGACATCGCCAAGGGAACCAGCCAGCTCAAGAGAGGTTTTTCTCACCTCAAAATCGCCGGCATCAATTTGTAAAGCAGCTTCATAGGAAGATAACGCATCGGATTCCCGCTCCAATTCAATCTCAATTTTGGCCCTTAATAGATAATAGGCTTTAGTCCTGTTGTGTTTCTGAACTATCTGATCAAGAGAGTTGAGGGCATTTTCATACTGCTTACTATCTGAATATTTCTGAGCCAGACGCCTGGAGATGGTTTCGTCATCCGGGTGGTGATGATGAATAATTGCGAGGATGTCGAGACATTCCTTCATCATCCCTTTGCCCTCTAGCAAATCGGCCATCTGCAGATAGATAGCTATTCGATTCGGTGTCACTTTGGCAAGATCGCGCCACAACAGCCACGCCCCATCATTTTCGACGATGGAAAGAAAATCGTTGGCGAGAATGTACTGAATATTTGTTATGTTTTGTTTGATCTCTTGAGAATCGGGATGTTTGTGAAAATATCTTTCAAAATAAATCAAAGCTTTATCAGGTCTTCCTAATTGATAAAGATTAACTGTTCCGGCTTTCTTGAGGAAGGCGTCATTGTTTTCCAGGTGATCAATGAGGTATACAAGATGCTCAAGGGCGGCATCATATTGGTGAGTGTTCAGGTAGTAATCGACAAGTTTATGCCGAAATGGCAGATAATCGGGGAATCGCTTGAGGTATTTTTCTAAAAGGACACTGTTTTCTTTTTCATTTCCAGGAATATCAAAAATCTTGACCGCCTGGAAAAGAACCTTGTCATCGACATCTTGCCTTTCTAGTAATTTCTTAAATAGCTGTTGAGCTATGTCATTTTTCCCAATATTGTTGGCATCCAGGGCCATTTCCTGAAGTACTTTGAGATTTTCCGGTTGTCGAGCAAAGAGGTTCGCAGCAAGGGGTAAGGCAAATTCTTTTTTCCCCATACTTCTAAGACTGCCTGACAATCCTTCAAGTGCAACATCGGAAAGATCCCCTGTTGGATCTTTTTCTAGGGCTCGTCCGTAATACCTCGCCGCCGTTTCCCAGTCTTTACCTTGAGCCGCGGCCTGCCCTCCAGTAAGGAAATATTCAATTCTATGAGAATTTTTTTGCAGCAGAGTTTCTATGATTTTTACAGCAGTTTTAAAATCTCCTGTTTTCAGGAGGACTTTGCAATATTCCCAGTTGGCCTGTTCGATATTGGGTTTGTGTGTGATAAATTGGGAATAAACGTCTGCTGCCTGGAGATATTTTTCTGCCCTGACGAGACTCCTCGCCTTGTCCCAGAGGAGGTTCCATTCCGGGGCTCCATGGTCAATGTCAATTAGGGAGATATCCCTCTCCGGAACAATTCCTTCTCGAGCAGAGCTGGGGAAAACAAACACCCCGGTAAAAATAAAACAAAACAATAAGAGGCGACTCATAACGACTGTCTTCAGTCCAATAAAACTCATGTCTGCCAAACAATTCGTTAAAAGAGATGCTTTCAACCAACCAGGGGTGCCCTGAAGTTCAAAGCGAGTTAGTAGCGTTTTCCTGCCTCAAGACAAAAGTTATACGCCGATGCAAGGGTAGAAGCAGAGAACAAGAAAGGAATGCATGTACTGTACATCTCGACCACATGTTCATGCAAACCATTTAGGAGCCGTTACGAACCAAGGGCTATTTTTATCGATGTTGTTACGGTTTTTTTTGCCCAAGGAGGTATTAAGCAGAGTACCGTTCCAATTATTCCTTTGAGCCCAAATTTTTTACAACGGATTAGCGGTAAAATTGCACTATTTTCTCAACGATATATAATTGCATATCAGAGGAAAGCTCAGGATAGATCGGCAAAGCAAGAGTTTCCTCTGCTGCTTTTTCTGCCTCCGGACAATGTGTTTCGGTTGCCAGCAACCCTAAACATTCCTGTTTATGCAAAGGTACCGGATAATAGATTTCACAACCAATGTCGTTTTGGACTAACCAGCGGATTAATTCATTACGCCTCTCCACACGCAGTACATATTGGTTATATATATGTATATTCCGGCCCGCATTCCCTCCGTCCAAATCTTCAGCGAAGACACTTGCCGGAAGTTGCACTTTTTGCGTGGCAACAAGACCCGTTTCCGTGAACAGGCGATTGTAGCACCCTGCATTTTCAGCCCGCTGTTTGTGCCACCTTTCGAGATACGGGAGCTTAACTCGGAGTGCCGCGGCTTGAATAGGATCGAGTCGAAAATTGCCACCCACCATTTTATGGTAATATTTGGGATGCGCTCCATGGTTGCGCAAAAGGACAAGTCTTTCGGCGATGGCTTTTTCCTGGGCAATGACCATTCCGCCATCTCCTATTCCGCCAAGGTTTTTACTCGGAAAAAAGGAAAAACAACCGGCTGTACCCATGGAACCAGCCCGTTTAAATTCTAGTATTCCGTTTTGTACTATCGGATATTCCGCTCCGATAGCCTGAGCAGCATCCTCAATAACCGGCAACTGGTATTGTTCCGCCAATTTGAGTATCGCCGCCATATCGGCGCATTGACCATATAAATGAACAGGAATGATTGCCTTGATTTTTCGTTCCTTATCAGCGGCCAGGAGTTCGCCTATTTTTAGCGGATCAATGTTAAAGCTGACCGGGTCAATATCGGCAAAGACAGGGATTGCCCCCAACCTCAAAATAACCCCCATGGTAGCAAAAAATGAGTAGGGTGACGTTAAAACCTTATCTCCTGGTCCAATCCCTAAGCCCATCAAACAAACCAACAGTGCATCCGTACCGCTGGTCACTCCAATTCCATATGCCGCTCCAGAGTATTCGGCAATTTCTTGCTCAAGACTTTCAACTTCCGGGCCTTGAATATATCTGGTTGACTTAATGACACGGGTGACCGCAGCAATGAGATCATCTTCGAGATAGCTGAGTTGTGCCTGAAGATCAAGTAAGGGGACTTTCATAAATTTTTTATATTTGGAACTCTTTCGGGATTGTCTAGTGGAATATCGGGTCCGCCGGAATACAGCTAAGATCGACTAGGATTTTGAACTTATAATAATCTTTTCGCCATCAAAATAATCTACAATATCAGGCATTTCTGATTCAAGATATTTTTTCATCTTTTTCAACAGATTAACCTCAATCTGCCGGACTCGCTCTCGGGAAATGGCAAATCGATCGGCAATATTCTGCAAAGTTAACGGCTCGTCGGTCAACAGACGTTTTTCGAGAATCATCTTTTCTTTGTCGTTGAGTTTATCTTTAAGTATTTCGATAAGCTCTCCCAGCTTTGCTTTGATCTCTTTTCCAGCCACCATGGACTCAATTCCGGGGCCTTCGCTGGGCAGGAAATTCTTCTGCTCATCTTCCGAATCGGAGCGCACAGGACTCTCCAGGGAAACATCCCAATTATCCATGCGCTGACCCATCTCAACCACTTCACGTTCCTTGACGTTTAAACGTTCCGCCAAGAGTTTCGGTTCAGGGTTAAACCCTTGGCCCTCAAGGAGTTTTCTTTCTTTGTTCAGGCTGAAAAACAACTTACGCTGAGCTTGGGTGGTGCCGATTTTTACCAGCCGCCAGTTGTCCATAATAAATTTAAGGACATATGCCCGTATCCAGTATGCCGCATAATAGGAAAACTTGACACCGCGATAAGGATCAAATTTTTTTGTCGCCTGCACCAATCCAACATTGCCCTCCTGGATAAGATCCATAAAGTTTTGCATCCAATACTTTTGGAAATCCATGGCAACTTTTACCACCAGTCGCAAGTTGGAGCTGACCAGCCGATAGGCCGCATCCTGGTCGCCCTGCTCTCGAAATCTGACAGCCAATTCGTCGGTCTCTTCCCGAGTCAATAACTCATATTGACTGATTTCCTGAAGATAACGATGCAACGCCGGATTGCTGAGTGCCGGCAGATTTTCCTCGTCGGAGACCGCAACCAGCGAATTGTCGTAGGCTTCGTCTATGCCGTCAACTTCGGTTTCCAGTTCGGGATCATCCAGGGGATCTATATCTATTTCAGGGTCCATAAGGGTATCTTTATTCATCAACTTATTTCTCCGGAAAATGTGTCCAGAAAATTTCAGAAAGATTTTGATATTACCTTACATGGATGAAAGTGCAATGATATTATCAAACGCCCAAAACGGTCAATCCGCTTCATCTTCGCTCAGATTCGAATTTATCACAGGCTCTATCGATTTGAGAATTTTATTTTAATCGATGCTTATATATGCTAAATATCCGAAAGTTTCTTGCCAATAATCTCCACTACAGGCGTCAATCCTTCCTGTTACCGTTCAATAATCCTCGGAACTCATGAAAAATATTAGAAATTTCAGCATAATTGCGCATATTGACCACGGCAAATCCACCCTCGCAGACAGGATGATTCAATTCTGCAATCTTGTCTCCGACCGGGAATTCAAGGATCAGCTTCTCGACAATATGGAAATTGAACGTGAACGGGGGATTACGATCAAGAGTCAAACCATCTGTCTGCCTTACACCGCCGAAGACGGTCAGGAATACTTTCTTAACCTCGTGGACACACCGGGACACGTTGATTTCAGCTACGAGGTCTCACGAGCCCTCAGTTCCTGCGAAGGGGCACTGCTCCTCATTGATGCCGCACAAGGCGTAGAGGCACAAACTCTAGCCAATCTTTACCTGGCGATGGAAAACGATTTGGAAATAATCCCGGTAATTAATAAAATTGACCTCCCTTCCGCCGAGCCCGAAAAAATCGCCGTCCAGATTGAAGAGGATCTCGGCCTTGACAGTGACCTGGTGCAGTTCTGTTCCGCCAAACTCGGCACCGGGATCCCGAAACTCTTCGAGACCATTGTTAAAAAACTGCCGGCTCCGAAGGGTGATCCGAACGCTCCGCTGCAAGCTCTTATTTTTGATGCCAATTATGATTCCTTTCGTGGGACACTCATTTCCGTGCGTATTATCAATGGAACGGTAAAAGCCGGAGATGTTATTCGTTTCATGGCCAATGGCCGGGAATACCGTGTCGACGAGGTGGGCTTCTTCAAATTGCACAAGGAACCGGCGAAACAGTTATCCGCAGGACAAATCGGTTATATTCTGGCCGGCATTAAAACGGTTCAGGATACCCGACCGGGCGATACCATAACCTTACGGGATGCCCCCGCCGCTGCCCCACTTCCGGGTTTCAGAGAAATACAGCAAGTGGTCTTCTCGTCGATTTATCCCATCAGCACCGACGAATATGAGGATCTGGCGACAGCTCTTGAAAAACTCAAGTTAAATGATGCCGCCCTCACTTTTGAAAAAGATTCTTCAGTAGCTCTCGGATTCGGATTTCGTTGCGGCTTTCTCGGTCTTTTGCATCTTGAGGTTATCCAGGAACGTCTTGAACGTGAATTTGATATCTCACTGATCCTCACCGTACCCTCGGTACAATATATCTTCCATCTTTCCGATGGAAGCAGCAAACATGTCGACAACCCCGCCCACTTTCCCGATCCGACCCATATTGCCAAGGTTGAAGAACCTTTTATCAAAGCAACGATTCTCATTCCGGAAAAATACATGGGGGTGGTGATGACCCTCTGCATGGAACGGCGTGGGGAAAATACCAGCTTCCACTACCCGACCCCGGGAAGGATCGAATTACAGTGTGAACTCCCCCTGGCAGAGGTTATTTATGATTTTTATGACCGCTTGAAGTCGCTCACCCAAGGCTACGGTTCTTTCAATTACGACATGCTCGATTATCGCAAAAGTGATTTGGTCAAGGTCGATATTCTCGTCAATGGCGAGATCGTCGACGCCCTGTCGCAACTTGTGCATCGCGACAATGCCAGGGCCAGGGGCCTGCACGCCTGTGAAATGCTTAAAGAAGAGATTCCGCGGCAGATGTTCAAGATCGCCATCCAGGCGACTATCGGCGGGAATATTATAGCGAGAACAACCGTCTCCGCACTCCGCAAGGATGTCACGGCCAAATGCTACGGCGGAGATATCACGCGAAAACGAAAACTTCTGGAAAAACAAAAAGCAGGAAAAAAACGTATGAAAACGGTTGGCAATGTGGATATTCCGCAGACCGCCTTCCTCGCTGTCCTGAAATCGGAACAAAAATAGTTAAATCCCGTTATCGACAGAAAGAAAACTCCAAAAAAGAATTACTGGAGTGTTTTCCCTCTTCCTTTTGCAGAGGTGCAAAAGGATTGGATAGCCAACCCAGCCAGAACCAATACCAGCCCGACCAAGGTTGAAGGAAAAATCTCTTCGCCCACGAGAAAATGAATTAAAAAAAGTGAGGCAAAGGGGGCGATAAAAATAAGATTGGCGATTTTTGCTGTATTATCGGTGTATTTCAAGGCCATCAGCCAGAGGATGAAAGACACCCCCATCTCGAATATCCCAATATAAACACCTCCTGCGAGACCGAGCAGAGCTACCGGACGAAAACCATCGGTACACCAAACATAGCCGGTGATGAAGGGAATCGCGCAGACAAAATTAAGAAACAGGCCGATGACCGGATCACGCTTATCCCGGGTATTGAGAATCCAATAGAGTGCCCAGATAACCGTCGAAAAGAGAGCCAGCCCCACGCCCCGAGGATTATCAAAGTGCAAGGCCAGCAAATTCCCTTGAGTAGCAATAACCAGGACACCGACATAACTCACACCGATAGCCAGCCACTGCCCTCTTCTCACTCTTTGACCAAGAAGGGGTATCGACAGAAGGGTGAGAGTTATCGCCCAGGTATAATTGATTATTTGCGCCTGTTGAGCCGGCAGAAGATCGTATGCCTGGAAAAGAATGAGATAATAAAGAAAAGGGTTGAGCAATCCAAACCGGACAGACAGCAACCAGTCCCGCCGTGTCAAGACCAAAAGGGTTCGCACCTTTTTCTGGGCAAGCATGACCAAGAACACAACAACACTGGAAACAAGGGTTGCATACATGAGGAGTTCGCCGGGACTGAGATACCTGAGGCTCAACTTGCTGACAGTAGCAATCGTCGACCACAGTCCGACAGTGATTAAGGCGCAAGTATAGGCTTTTCTCTGGTTATTCATCGTGCCATCATACGGGTGCAGCCACTAAAAGTAAATGGTATTCAGAGGTTAATGCTGGAACCCGATAGGGGAATTATGATAAGATAAAAATGAAATATTCCTTTTTAACGCCCTGCATCTTTTTTTCTTCTCATATGGATAGCAACATGAGCGAGCAACCTTTTGCCGGTGGTCTTGACCCAAAAAAGCTCCTTGAGCCGACATTGCATTTTGTAACAAACTTCTTGAAAATCGGCGACGATTATACAACCGATAAAATCCCGGTGACCGAACTCGTTAAAGGGGGACAACTCCTCGCCGACTTCCCCAATTTTCATAGATTTGCCGCAAAAGGTTTTGAAAAAAAACCCCTTGAACCAGGCGACTTTGCACAACTCTCCGAAGATGAAAGTGCTATTGTTGCAACCATTCCCGGCTACCCGAAAGTTAAAAAAATTCGCCGTAGCGATGTGCCCGAGCCCATTACCGTCGTCTCGGTAGAACCCCTGTTGAAAATTTCGCCAGATAACATGCTGGTAACACTCATCATTCATCCACCATTAGAGGAAGGGCATTCTTTATTGCAAGAAAATCTTACGGACCTTATAGCAGAGCAAAAAATCATTTTCGGCATTGATCAGGAGGCCATCAAAGAAGTGAATGCCTTTCTGCAAAGCGGCGAAAAGGAGTTTAAAAGCATAGTCATCGCTCGTGGCCAGGCCGTCGGTCAAAGTGTCGATGCATATCTGCGATATGACATGGAAATCGGACCAATTGCCGGTACAATCCTCGAAAACGGTTCCATCGATTTCAGAGAAAGGCGAATAATGGTTGGAGTAAGTGCCGGGCAGTGCGTCGCCACCAAGATTCCTGCCGTGCAAGGAGCCCCGGGCATCAATATCTATGGCGAAGAAACACCTGCCAGGGCAGGAAAAGACATTAAAATTGAACTCCTCAACGATGTGAAATTCTCACGGGAGACATTACAGGTAACCGCCAGCAAAAATGGCGTACTTTCCATCGTCAACAACAATGTCATCAAGGTATGTGCGCACCAGGTATTACTCGGTGACATCGACTACAAGACGGGTAACGTTGAAAGCATGAACTGCGTCACCATTCGCGGCTCTGTACAACCCGGATTTCGGGTGACGGTCGGTGGCGATGTAGAAATTAGCGGATCAGTTATGTCCGCCAAGATTGTCAGCCTCGGCAACCTCGTAATCAAGGGCGGCATTACCGGTAAAAGCAGCCTCCTTGAGGCGAAAGGCGATGCTGATATTCATTTTATCGAACAGGGTACGCTCAAGTGCGGGGGAATTGCGGTCATCCGTAAGCAATCTTATTACAGCGACATCCGTGCCGGTGCCGATATCCGTTGTCATCAATCGAGTAAAATTATAGGTGGTGTCCTCATCGCCGAGGGGAATATTACCATCGGCGACGTCGGATCGGCAAACTGCAACCCGTCATTTATAGCAGCCGGGATAATAGCCGAACGTCTTGCCCACTTTAATAGCCTTAAGGCCAGTGTGGTGGAACAGCAGGATGCGATCATTCAATGGTTACAGCTTTACCATGGCAGTTCGACCTCAAAAAAAGTCAAGCACATGGAGAAGGAACTTGCCGATACCAAACTCCGCCTGCTACGGTTGAATATGATCCCGGGAACAGGCTGTTATTCCAAGGTGAGTGGCCCGGAAGATGAAGAAAGGGAACTCGGTGAGGAATACAGCAGTGAAGGGGGAATAGCCATTGAAAAAATCAAGATCGACGTTGTCGGTACCATCTTTAGCGGAACAAAAATCCAAATCGGCAACTGCGCGATGGTTATCGAAAAAACCGTATCATCTCGACAATTCAAACTTCATCCCAACAAAAAAAGCATTCTCGCTATTGCCCTGAAGAAATAGCCCATTGTGCGGCGCACAACACCTAGAACCGATATTTTACAACTATCCGTCGAAGAAGATGAAGGCGATTGCCATAGCGGGCAAGTGCCAGATACAACGGATATCCCAAATAGTGCAGGAACATCAGAACGGCGAGGCACTTGCCTCCCGGCCCGCCACGAAAATTACCCATGGGCACGATTTTCCTCCACAGCGCCAATCTCGCCAGCCTTGAAATCTCTAACCCTTCAAGATCATAGCGTTTATTCAGGGGACTTTTCATTCGTTAATCCTCCTCCGCAGATGGCTGAAAAAGCACCGCATCCGCAGAAACGGATTGAATTTTAACTGTGGTTGCGGCTGACTCCACAAAGGCACAAGACCTTTACCAAAGTTGGATCTAGGATTTTTTGAGCCGTGAAAATCGTCGAGATGATGCCTGTGTCTGATCTTGGCAACCTCTTTGGCGCGTGGAAAAGCGAGTTTGCTGACGAAAAGATAATTGATCCACGGCTTCCAATCATCAAAATGATACCCCAAAAAAGCGGCGGCAGCAGCGAATCTCTCGGCAGAATCAATAATTCCCTGTTGGAGAGGAACAAAATATCCGTCCTGCTCCAATTCCGCTTGGCCAATAGCATCGTCTGTTTGTCTGAACGTCAGCTCAAACCCCTCCTCGGTCAGTTTGTATCCGTTCAGCGTCGGATGTGGCGCACGACACGCTTCTTCAAAAATATCCTGGGCATAAAAGAGGGTGCTGGCAGCCAGATCGAAACAATTCCGATCATACATGATTCCCTTGAGAATATTTTTTTCGCTTTCAGGATAAGAAATCCCGCGAGTGGCCCCAAAGAGTAAACCGAAACAGGTGGGGCAGTCCGGTCGATGGGCAATCGCTTCAAAGAGGAAACGCTGAATGGTTCCCAACCAGCCGATATCGACCAGAGCGACATTTTTATGATCAAACATCCCGGCCTGTGCAAAATACCGCTGCATGGCCAAACTGGGTTCCTGCGTCTGACGTTTCACTTCCTCTTGGAAAGATGCATCCTCAAGCAGCTCATCGAAGTTTTTCCGACTCTCAGGATCATAGCCTTCATGGGCAGGACTGAGGCAAGTATCGGCCTTCAGGTTAAACTTGGCTAAATGAGAAGTAAAGGCTTCGGGTCTCAGGCTGAAAATTCGACAAACGTCACGAAAATCACGATTTCCGGTGGGCAAGAAGGCTATGCCCGCATTGATTTTTGTCAGCCCCTGGTAAGCGCATGAAGCCCCGGCCAAGGCCATTCTGCTGACATACAGGTAGTCGATTTCCGGCAGGTCTCCGGCTGGGAAAAGGTGCGGCACCGCTTTTTCCCAGTAGCGTTTGAACGTCCATCCCTCTCGGGACAGAAAAAAAACCTTGGTGATTTTCTTTTCTCTACAGAATCTTGCGACCTGTTGAATAAATACCCCAATCAGCGGTCCGAGAAAATTATAACCTTCTGAGTACAACACCGAATTCTTGCCATTTTCGGACTCCAGAGGTGCCATGAGTTGCTGCAATATTCTCCCGCGCCAAAAGGGCTCATTGACACCGTAATTATAATAGCGTTTAACAATCGACTTACGCTGGTCCTCCCTCGGGTCGTGAATAATCATAGCTTCGATTCCGTTTTCCCCGGCCCGGAGACCATCGGAAATAGGATTGTCGCCAACGTGCAACCAGGCACTGGGCAAGACAGAATACTTTTCGGCTATCATCGGGTAGGCTTTGCCGGATGCCTTAGCTAAAAAACTATCGGCGGACGAGATGACTTCGTCGATCCATTCACCCAATCCAGCATATTTGATCACCTGGCGCAGATGGGTAGAGGGGAGGTACATATCGGAAATAATGAATATTTTCTTGCCTGCCCCGGCAAGTTCTTTTATCCAATCAACAAGCATTCGGCGCGGTACCAACATGGAATTTTCCATGGCCAGCTCATAGTCGGTTACTTTTTCCAGCAGTACCTCATCATACGAGTTCTGAAATATCTCCTCCAAGAGTTCGTGCATAAAAAGCGGATAACAGGCTTCGTGGTCGATAAATTTCGTTCCGGTCTCGGCCCTATGTCGGCGCTCGATGTCGTCTCGCAGCTGTTGCACTTTACGCCAGTGCCAATGCCGATCATGTTGTTCTGCAAGCTCGGTGATATACCTGGCAACCGGCAATTTCACCAGGTCCGGATTGTGTATCCGGCGAATAAAGAGGGTGTCAAAAAGATCAAAAGAGATTACATCCTTGTCGCTTGCCTTTCGTCGGCCGGCCTTAACCATTGAGGCCAAGGAGTAATATGTTGTGAAATCCATAGGTTGTTTATCTGTTTTTTTGGGCGATCCAGATTTTCAGACTCTGCAAAAATTCCTTGAAAGCCGGGCGTACCCCTTGCATTGCTGAAGGTTCAAGGATTTTCCTGACCTCATGGAGTTCTTGGCCAAGCTCAACCAATCGTTCTGCCCCGGCTAGAATATATCTGCCATATACCTCGGGGAGTTTTACCGCCATGTATTTTTTTATCAAAGCCTGATCCTGCTCCCTGCCGATTATCGCCGCTTCACCGAGGGTATTGCCGGAGTGAATACGATAATACAGCAGTTTTTCCTGATCTAGATAATGTACTCCTTCCGGGAAGGCCAGCATCATCCGGAAGATATAATCGTAGTCATGCAGATATCGCAAAGCACAAAAATTGCCTACCGTTTGCACTGCCTTTGCTGTCATGAAAAGATTCGAGGTTGTGACCATAAAATTGCCTTTTAAAAAGGCAGCATAGATATCCTGACAGGCGAAATACCAGGTTCTGTTCTTCAAATGCCAGATATTCCATGCAAAACTCGGATCGATATATTCCTCCCCAGTGTCGGAGATGGGTATGACATCGGAAAAAATACACTCTGCTTTTCGCTCCTCGCACTCCTTAAGAAGACGCTCGAAACGATTCAAGGCATAAACGTCATCGGAGTTAAGTATGGAAACATATAGCCCTTTTGCAAGGGACAGACCTCGGTTGATGGTGTTATAGGCATCTTTATTTTCTTGATAAAGATACGTCAGGCGCGGATCGCTGCAGCTTTTGACAATCTCGCCGGTATTGTCGGTAGAGCCGTCATCGATAACAATCAATTCGAGATCGGATACGGTTTGCTGCAAAACGCTGTCAACTGCCGCTCCAATGAATCGTTGGTGATTGTATGCGGGAATAATGACAGAGATCAGCGGCTGTTGCGCCTTCATCTTTGGCATTGCACTCTCCAAACAGTTTGCCCGTTTTATATTTCTTCGCAGGCGACCATCTTTTCCTGGTCACTCGCTTTGGCTGGGTAGTATGAGCCGTCGTCTCGGAGTGTCCTTAGGTAATGAAATACGCCTTTCAAGTCAAGCGTTAGTTGAATTTCGGCAAAGCAAAACTCTGATTCTTTAATTCTTACCCGTGGGATGCAGATGCTTTTCCTTCCGGCAATTATTCCTTTTCACTGAGAGCCTCTTTATCAAGGAGGCTGATTGTCCGCCCGTTTACCCTGATCAACCCCTCTTCAGTCATTTTGGCAAATATTCTTGACAGGGTCTCGGGAATAGTTCCCAAGAGGCTGGCGAGTTGGCCTTTGGAAATATCCAGTTCAACCACATCGTTGTTCCCCTGTTCCGTGCTTAAATAGATAAGATAATTTGCCAACCGGGTAGGAACTTCTTTCAAGGAGAGGCTCTCGATCTGGCTGGCAAATCTGCGCAACCGCATGGAAAGGACCGCCAACATATTCAAGGCGATTGAGGGGTTAGCCTCGACCAAGAGGACAAAGCGGTCGCGGGGGAAAAAAATGGTTCGGGTTTTCACCAGGGCTTCAGCGCTTGCCGGAAAAGGTTGACCGTAAAAAACCGGCACCTCGCCAAAAGGTTCTCCTTCGCCAAAGATATGGAGAATATGTTCCTTTCCGCCTGGCGACACCTTGAAAATTTTGACTCGACCCTCACCGACCATGTAAAAACCGATGCCCTTGTCGCCTTCAAAGAAGATACTCTCCCCGCGTTGGAAGGTTTTTTCGACGGCAATTTGCGCAATGTCTTCAAGTTGCCGGGCCGGAAGTCCTCCGAAAAGCAAACTGGCCTCAATGATCTGTTTTTTATCCATGCTGCTCCATTATCTCAAAAAGAATGTTTTGCATTTCACCCAGGTATGCCATAGTAATGACTCAAACGAACCGCTTTTAATCTGCCCCGACTTTACCAATAATTGCAGATTAAAACACTCCTTGATGTTTTTGGAAGGCAGATTTCAGAGGATGTGCAGCACGCGAAAAATCATTCATATCGATATGGACGCGTTTTTTGCTTCAATCGAGCAAAAAGACCACGTACTCTTCCGGGGTAAACCCTTGATCGTCGGAGGCAATCCGCAAAGTAGAGGTGTTGTCGCTGCCTGTTCCTACGAAGCGCGTAAATTCGGTATTCACTCGGCCATGCCGTGTTCGAAAGCCGCCAGATTATGCCCGGAAGCAATCTTCACGCCGCCGCGCATGGACAGATATGTGGAAATATCCAGCAAAATTATGGCAATTTTCCGTCAATATACAGCCTTTGTCGAACCTCTGTCCTTGGATGAAGCTTTTCTCGATGTTACCAACATGGGAGAAAAACACCCCTCCGCCACTCTTCTCGCAAAGCAGATTTGTCGGCAGATATTTGAAGAGTTGCAATTAACGGCGTCCGCCGGAATTTCTTATAATAAATTTTTGGCAAAGGTTGCCTCCGACATCAACAAACCGCAAGGTATCACCACCATCCCGCCGGAAACCGCCCAACACTTTCTCGATACTCTGCCGATCCGCAAATTCTTTGGAGTTGGCCAGGTGACGGAAAAAAAGATGCGGCAACTGGGCATCAACACCGGTTTCGACCTGAGACAATGGGAGGTGGAACGATTGGTCTTTCATTTCGGCAAGATCGGCTCATTTCTCTACGACATTGTCAGAGGCATTGATGATCGTCCCGTCGAACCGATGCGGGTTCGTAAATCCATCGGCAGTGAAACTACCCTCCCCTACGATACCGACAATCTCGACGAACTCCGAAAGATCCTTGCTGAACTTGCCAAAGACATTGAAAAATCGTTGCACAAAAAGAACAAGGGCGGCTATACCCTGACCCTGAAGGTTCGCTATAAGAATTTTACAACGATAACCCGCTCAATAACCTTAAAAACCGCCATGTTCTCGGCGGACGATATTCTCCCCCTGCTCCCCGGCCTCCTTGCCACAACCTATGCCGGTACCGAGAAGATCAGGCTTGTCGGTCTCACGATCTCAAAACTTACCGGCCGGACCGCTCTTCCCCGGCAGTTAAAACTGCCGTTTATGTATGGATAGATGCATTGTTCTATTGTACTCGCAAACATTATGGTTATCGTTACCCAAGACCGACATCCCGGCACTTTTACTTGTCGGGATTGTGATCGGAACGTGCACTTCTTGTAAGCCTCAAGGCAAAACAACGACCATTCCCCCACATAACGAAGGGGCGGCTTTATTGCCGTTCAATCCCTGGAATATCACTCGCTGATTATATGAAAGATCTCCTTCTTGCAATTCTCAACATCTTTAAATATGTCGGAAAGATTTTCACCTTTGTCAGAAACACTCTGTTCAACCTGGTGCTGCTGACGATTCTGGTATGTGTTCTTTTTACTTTTATCCCGAAGGGAGGTTCACATATCCCTTCTCCAAGTATTCTCCGGCTCGATATTTCCGGTGATATCGTTGAAGAGAAAAGGGTTTTTGGATCTGTTGAAAAATTTCTTGGGGACTCAATTGACGAAGAGGCTAAAGAACCGGAAACAGCCTTGCAGGATATTCTCGATATCATCGACAGCGCCGCCACAGACGATCGGATCGTTGCTCTGCTTCTGAATCTCAAACATATGGAAAATGCCGGATTGAACCAGTTGCAAACTATCGGTCAGGCCCTTGTCAATTTCAAAAAATCGGGGAAAACCATTATTGCCGCCGAGGACTATTACAGTCAATCGCAATACTATCTGGCATCATACGCCGACAAGATTTTCCTCAATCCCATGGGCGGCGTGGATATCCACGGTTTTGGCGTATATCGCCTCTACTTTCGAGAAGCCATGGAAAGACTGGCAATCAACTACAATATCTTCAAGGTCGGAACATATAAATCGGCAATCGAACCATTCACCAGAAACAACATGTCACCGGAGGATCGCAAACAGAACGAGGAATGGCTGTCGGCTCTTTGGCAGGTATATAATGATGATATTCTGCAACAACGCAAGATTTCGAAAGAGACCATAGAAAACTACACGGCACATATCTCCGAGGCCTTGCAAAGCACCGGGGGTGATACGGCACAGCTCGCCCTGAAAACAGGATTGGTCGACCAATTAGCAAACAGATCGGATATAACTGCCTACCTTGCTGCCTTAACGAAAAACTCCGAGGTTAAACCACCCATGGTCGGGTCCGCCGATTATTACGACTCCCTCCTTCCGTCCTATCGAAAAATCGATTGGAAAGGAGATAAGGTCGGCCTTATCATAGCCGAAGGCAATATTCTTCCCGGCAAACAGCCTGCCGGACTTATCGGCGGGGATTCTCTTGCGGCGCTCATTAAAAAAGCAAGAGAGGACAAGCAGATAAAAGCCCTTGTATTGCGCATCAACTCCGGTGGAGGTTCAGCATTTGCATCGGAAATCATTCGTCAGGAATTGCTGTTGCTGCAAAAAAAAGGTAAACCCGTAGTCGTTTCGATGGGGGCTGTTGCCGCATCCGGCGGCTATTGGATAGCCGCCGATGCCGATGAAATTTGGGCATCGGAAGCGACCATCACCGGATCGATCGGCATTTTCGGGGCTATTCCCACTTTTGAAAAAACCTTATCTTCCTTGGGCGTCTATAGTGACGGTACAGGCACCACTCCCCTCGCGGCAGGTCTCAACCTCACTCAACCCCTGCCCGAACCCTTGAAAAATGCTATTCAACAGGCAGTTGCCCATAATTATGACCAGTTTCTGCAAATCGTCGCTACCGGCAGAGAATTAGAGAAATCTCGCGTCGAAGAACTCGCCGAGGGCAGAGTTTACAACGGTAAGGCGGCACTGGAGATCGGCCTCGTCGACAAGCTCGGATCACTTGAGGAAGCCATTGACGCAGCTGCGAATCTTGCCGGGGTAGCCGACTACACTACTGAATATATTCGCCCGACGGCCACTCTCAAAGAGCAGGTGCTGCAATTCTTTACCACCCAAATAGCGCCCCTTGCCACCCTCGTAAGTAAAAATGACTATCCTCTGGTGAACAAGGTGAAAAAGATCTTGCAGAGTAAATTCGACGATTTCATACTCCTTGACGATCCGCGCGGGATATATGCCCACTGCCTCATCAAGCTGACCCTGTAAACATCCCACCAATAAAAAAGGAGCGATGAACCTCTTGTGCAAAAGGTCCACCGCTCCTTTGAAAGTTTAGCGATAAGAGAAACCAGATCGCTGTTGGTCGGGGCTAGGCTTGAAAAATAAAAGAGTCCTCATAGTCGAATTCCGGGATTTCGTTCATAGTGAACTCCACCCACTCCCACGGGGCATCGAGAATTTTAAAACCGATATCGACATTGCCTTTCCCTGATCCCTGCCTTTTCCAACATGGCTTTGCCAGCAACCGATAATGTTTCCCTCCGCCGGACAAAATAGCCGTGTAGGTATGTTTCTCAGCGGTAAACGAATGCGGTATATCGGTAATCTTAAAACCGCCTATGGAAATATCCTCGACATTCCCACCAATAACCAAATTCCCATCGGCAAGGTCACCTACAAATCCGGACAATCCGGCTCTCCGGTGTTTTCTCTTCATTTGACCAAACCGAAAACCGTAAGACATTTGTGGCACTTGTTCTAACTGATTCATGGCGGAATCCTTTTGCGAAGAAGATGGCTTCACTATTCTCTTGTCCGAAATACTGAAATTATAGCAGGTTCAGCAAACAATAGACAGAAAAAATCGATTGCAAAAAACGAAACCAAGAATACTCCTCATTGGATTGCTTTCCGGGGAGCCTCCTCCTCCCGTTTTTCAACAACCGTAGTTTTTGCCGCCTGTGTAAATATTTCACTTGGCACCACCCTCACCACGGCGGCCCGGGAATTGTTCAGGTATTTCCGGGCAAGTTGGGTCAAATCCTCTTCATCGATTGACGAGAAATCACTGAGAATTGTTTTTGGCCACTCCAATTGCTGCGGATATCTGCTGGAAAGTGCGAGGACAGAAGATAGCCAATATTGGTTTGTTCTGATCATGTCGGTAATCGACGTCATCATCGGTCTTTTGGCCCGCATGAGTTCATCGCTGCTTACCCCATTTTCTTTCAGGTAGTCGGCTATCCGCAAAATTTCCTTGATTATCGCCTCTTCATCACCAGGCTTGACAATCACCTGAGCAAGCAAGAAACCATATCCAGGGTAAACCCGGCTGTTAAAATTCGATACGGATGGGGAATAAGCCGCCCCCATGGTCTCTCTGATCACTTTCCTTACCCTGTCTTCAAGCACGCTGGCCAACATATGCAGTCTTCTGGTACGCTGGATATCCCAAAAATCTTCGGTCGGCCATGCGATCACCACAAGCGATTTATCCATCGAGGTTTTAACGTCTACCTTGAGCGTTTCCCCCGCGGGGAATCGGACTGCCGGCGCCTCGGAATTATGCGGACTCTGAAGTGTCGCGCCACCAAAATATTTACCGAGGGCTTTTACGACTTCATCTCGGTCAAAATCACCAACGACGGAGAGTTCCAACTCATTGGGCCGGGAAAAAGACCTGACCCACTTTTCCAATGCGGGATAATCAAGTTTGGCAATCTCCTTCCAGGCCGGCAGACCAAAATGCGGATTGCCATCGGCTAGAAAGGGCTGCACCTCAAGAACCATTGCACCGTCGACTTCACGACTGATTTTCTGATACATGAGTTCCACCTTATTCATGACATTGGCAAACTGGTTTTCCCGAAAACCCTGATCGTAAAGCATGGTTTGCAGCATCTGGATCAACAAATCGAAATCCTTAAAGAGGGCGCTTCCGGACCAAGTGAAGGCACCTTCCCCAATATGGAACCGCAATTCAACAGAACTTCCGGCCACAAGATTATCAATCGCCGATTGTGGGAACTGTCCAGAGCCTGAAATATTGATGGTATCTTCAGCTAGCATGGCCATTCCCCGGGCCGGTTCGCTCTGTTTCCCTTCGCCAAAACTTGCCAGTACCTGCACACTGTTTTTCTGGTAATCGGATTTTTTAAGATTGACGATGAGGCCATTTGCAAAAACCAGCCTTTCGACATCAATGTCTTTGTAATACCTGTGTTCCGGAGGGCTATCCGGCGACGAAGAAACCGGCAGGTAAGGAAAGGTGTCGTTTTGTCCACGCAGAGGGGCCGCGACTTGTTCCTGAAGGGCTTGCCGATAAAGATCGGTTATAATTCTAGAGCCATCCTCACCTAACCGAGCGTCACCGGTAACCGATACCAGGCGGCTGTCATGGCCCCATACCGCTCGAAACTCTTGGTTGACCTGAGCCGCAGTAATATGTTGAACTATCGGGTCGAACAAAGTTTTCTCCTGTTCCGCCGACTGGTACACGCGGTTACTTCCCAGATGCCTGAGTAATTTTTGGGCGATCTTCCGAGAATTTTCAGATTTGGCTGTGAGGACGCGGGCATCCAGGTCGGCGAGTATTTCTTTTTTACTTCGCGTCACTTCCTGTTCGGTAAATCCGAACTGGATTGCCTGTCGCAGAGTTTTATCCAGAAGAGACAGGCTTTCCCGCCATTTTCCGCCATCAGTCTGGGCAGAAATAGTACCATAGCCGATACGCTCGATGATATCTGCGGAACTGTAAGAGGCGTTCGCAAAGGGTGAGTTTTTTTCTTCCTGCAGTCGTTGGAGTCGATATCCCATGATCATCGCCCCCATCGACCGTATGATTTCTTCCGTTTCCAGCTGCAGCGAATCATTCTGTAACTGCAGATCCCAAAACGATTCAATGGACACATTGGTTTTGCCCAATTCCGGCTCGAAATGATAGAAACCCTCAAGTCCCCTATGTGTCAGCCCTCCGAACCTTGGACAATCAGGTTTTAAACCGATCGGAGAAAGCTGGGAGAAATGTTTTTTGACAAGCTGCTCGGCGTTCTTCGGATCCATATCTCCGACGACGATAAGAATCATGTTTTCCGGTCGATACCAGCTATCGTAAAATGTTTTAAGGAGAGTCCTATCGGCTTGTTGCAAAATGCTCTCGATCCCGATCACCATTCTTTCCGCAAGTCTCGTGCCGCGGAAGGCAAATTCCATGCTGGCAACATGGGTTCGATAGGATGCCGAATCCCTGGCTCGCTTTTCTGCGAGAATGACGCCGCGCTCCATATTGATCTGATCGTCATGAAGTTTTGCGCGACGGGCATAATCGGCAATGACAGAGAAGCCGGCACTGAGTTCCTTGTCAGAACCGTTCGGCAAAAAGAGGTTGTAAACCGTCTGGTCAAAGGTGGTATGAGCATTGGCATCATCACCGAAACCCATGCCGATGGATTGAAAATATTCGACCAAGCTTCCCGCCGGATAATTTTCCGTTCCTTTAAACATCATATGTTCAAGGAAATGAGCCACGCCCCGTTGATTTTCCTCTTCGTTGAGGGAGCCTGTCTTAACATAGAGAAAAACCGACACCCGATTTTTTGGCTCCTGGTTTTTGTGCAAAACATAGCGAAAACCATTAGCCAATTCGCCCTGATGTAACTCAGGGTCGACAGCCAAGTCACTGACCGCCGATGGCCATGTCGAAGGCAAGCACACCTTTTCGCCGAATATCTTTTCCGCATGGCTGGCTGTAACCAAGGAAAAGAAGAAGAAAAGCGACAACAGGAAAATGGTTTTTGTCAGGATTCGATTAATTGTATGCATGTCGTATTGAATTTGTTCAATCGTTGAGTCTTCAACCGGTAGAAACTACCCGAAATAATAAAATATTATATTTGCCTTCGAGAAATAAGCTGATGGAGTAATTATAACAATCAATTCCGGCAGCGAAACCTTAGGAGTGAAGATAGACGAAACTTTTATAACCGCACGATATATTTCCAGCACTCATTTAAAAACAGCTTTTTTTCAGAACGAGAGTGGTGTAGTAGTATTTCCTCTTTCAGAACTTTTCCTTTTCCCGATGTAAGCCGCCAACATCGTACATCCCAATCCACCATGAAAATTAAACATAAACTCGAATACTCCCTTTTGAGATCCGTTATTTTTTTTATAAATCTCCTCCCTGTCCCGGCAATTCTTGCTCTTTGCACGATAATCGGCTATCTGGCATGGGTGATTTTCCCCTTCCGCATCAAAGTCGCTTATAATAATCTCTCGACGGTTTTTCCGGACCTTAGCCATGCGGAGAAATTGCATCTCCTCAGAAAAGTATATTTGCAGTTTACCAGAACCTTTGGCCTGGTTTTCATACTGCACCGGAACAGCCTGACCAGACTCGTCAAAAATACCCGGATAACGGGGCGAGAGAAGCTTGATCGCGCGCTGCAAGGTGGGAAAGGGGTGATTCTTACGACGATTCATGCCAGTTGGTTTGAAGCCTACTTTGCCTGGTTCAACATTGCCAATCTGCCGACAAGCCTTATCTACCAGAAGCAGAGCAACCCGCTCTCCGACGATTTCTTCGTTCGCCAGCGCGGACACTACGGCACAAGCCTTACCCACCTCAGTAGCTATGACGGGATGAAGGCCTATGAAAAAGCCCTGCTGGATAACCGATTACTCATCATCAGCCTTGACCAAAGCTACACGAGTCGCGGCGCCAGTGTGCCCTTTTTCAACCGCCCCCTGGCCTGTGCCAAAGGAGCCGCAATCCTCTACCAAAGAACCGGTGCCCCTGTTTTCACCAGTGTTTATTACATGAAAGACGGGGAACTGCATATCGATTTTGAGGAAGTTCCGCTGCCCCATTATGATGAAATCAATGACCAAAGCATCATCGATATCTCGTCTCGCTGCGTCCGTCTCTACGAACCTTTCATAAGGGCATATCCGGAACAGTGGTTCAGCCTCTTTCATCGTCTATGGAGCAAGAAAGATTATCCACCGATAAAACGATCGATCAGGCAGATATTTTTATAAATATTTCTTCAATATTCGAGATTGCTGGTGTATTACTAAGTACGTTCTCGACCAAGAAATTAAACGCTATCGGCAGTAGAAAACTTTTCTAGTTTCCCACTGCCTTTTTCATTTTGACCATTGCCCAAAGGCCCATGACCAACAAAGAAATACTTAAGCGATTATATAGAGTTATCGTTCCTTATCGACACAAACTGCTGATCGCTATGCTGGCCATGATCTGCGTCGCCGGTTTTACCGGGGCACAGGCTTATCTGGTGAAAGATGTCCTCGACAAGATTTTCATGGAAAAGAATATCTTTTTCCTGAAACTCGTGCCTCTCGTTGTGGTCATTATCTTCTTTTTCAAAGGAATTGCCTATTACCTTTACACCATTTTGCTTGAACAGGTTGGCCAATCGGTCATTCGTGATTTTCGTCTGCAGATCTTCAACCATATCCACAGGCAATCGCTGTCTTTTTTTAACAAGATGCCGACCGGAACCCTGATGTCGCGCATTATTTCCGATGTCACCCTGCTGCAGCAGGCCGTATCGAATGCCCTGGTCGGATCGGTGCGCGACTTCTTTCAAGTGCTCATCCTGCTCGGCCTGGTATTTTTCATGAATTGGCGCTTGGCCATGATTTCCTTTATCATTTTACCGATTGCCGCCTACCCGATAGTGAAATTCGGCCGCCTTTTCCGGCGACTGAGCACCTCGACTCAAGAAGAAGTGGCGAATGTCTCGAACATCCTCCACGAAACGATAACCGGCAACCGCATCGTCAAGGCGTTTTCCAAGGAAGAATATGAGGGGAATCGATTTCTCCAGCAGGTGAGCAAACTTTTTGTCCTCACCATGAAAGATGCCAAGTACCGTTGCATGCAGCACCCGCTGATGGAATTTATCGGTGGCGGTGCAATTGCTCTCATTATTTGGTTCGGTGGCAATGAAGTTATCAGTGGAAGTGCCACCCCTGGAACTTTTTTTGCCTTTCTTACGGCACTGATCGCCGCCTACGAACCAGTCAAGGGCGTTACTCGCATCAACGCCACCATTCAGCAAGGCCTTGCCGCCGCCACCCGAGTTTTCGCTATTCTCGATATCGAACCGGAAATAGAGGATAAAAGAGGTGCTATTCCGCTTCCGCCATTCACTTCGGTGATCGATTTTAAAAACCTTACCTTTCGCTACGATGACGAAAACCCGGTGTTATCGAATATCAATCTCAGTGTTCCCGCAGGCGAAGCCCTGGCCATTGTCGGTCCAAGCGGCGGTGGCAAGACCACCTTCACCAACCTCATTCCCCGTTTCCTTGACCTGAAGGAAGGGAGTATCACCATTGACGGCACGGATATCCGGGATGTGACGGTGGCCTCTCTGCGCGGCCAGATTGCCATGGTAACACAACAGACGATCCTCTTTAACGATACCGTGCGCAGCAATATCGCCTATGGAGACCAGCAGGCCTCGGAACAAAGGATCCGTGATGCCGCGCAAGCCGCCTATGCCCTTGAGTTCATAGAGGCTCTCCCCGCAGGCTTTGATACGGTTATCGGCGAGGGAGGGGCAAGGCTTTCCGGCGGTGAGCGTCAGCGCCTCTCCATTGCCCGGGCAATCCTGAAAAATGCCCCGATTCTCATCCTCGATGAAGCGACCTCAGCCCTCGATACCGAATCGGAACGGGAGGTGCAAAAGGCCTTGGAAAATCTTATGAAAAACCGTACAACCTTTGTTATTGCCCATCGTCTCTCAACAATTAAAAATGCCTCAAGAATAATCGTCATCAAGGATGGGCTTATCGTCGAGCAGGGCACCCATGATACCCTTATTGCCGAAAAAGGCGAATATGAGCTGCTGTATAACATGCAGTACAAGTAATGAAAAAACTAACACATTTTCGCAATATGACCCGCACCGCAGGGATTTTTTGCACCATTCTTTCCTGCTTTTTCATCCCCCTTTCCACCTCCCTCATGGGGGCGACGGCAGCCCTTGCGGCGGTTTTCTGGGTGTTGTCCGGCGATGTTTTTTCCCTTCCCCAACTCATGAAGAAGAATGTGTCGGTAGGTTTGGCTATTGCTTTGTTTCTGCTGCTTATCGTCGGAGTCAGCTATAGCCCGACACCGTTGCCCAACGCCCTGGAGATCTTGAAAAAATATCGAGAACTTGTGTATTTTGCCATGGTTGTCTCCCTTTTCAGGGACAACGAAGGGGCCACCAGGTTAGCCGAGGATAGCTTCATTGCCGGCTGTGTTGTCCTTCTCTTCATATCCTATGGTATCTTTTTTTCCATCATTCCCTCGGAACGCTTCGGTCATTCGGTAGTATATCACATTACCCACAGCTTATTCATGGCCGTCCTGGCTTTCTGGTGCCTGCAAAGAATCTTTGAATCCAGACAGTACATTTATTTGTGGCTGGCACTCTTTCTTCTTACCACTTTTAATCTATTTTATATCGCTCCCGGACGAACCGGCATGCTGATATATATAGCCCTTATCATTCTCACCTTCTTCCAGCGACTTTCCTGGAGAAAATCACTGGCAGCAACGTTTCTCGTGTCAATAGTCATTGGTATCACCTTTTTCACCTCCAGCAATTTTTCTACAAGGGTGAATGAGGCTGTTGACGAAATACGAAATTATCAGGCAGAATCTTCAAGAACCTCCCTTGGCATGCGATTCGACTGGTGGCAAAACAGTATCGATCTCATCAAACAGAAGCCGATTTTCGGACACGGCACGGGATCTTTTAGAACAGTTCAAGAAAGGATCAAAGACAGCGAAACCCAATCGACTGATAACCCGCACAACGCCTATCTCCTACTCGCCGTTCAGACGGGTCTAGTGGGTTTGTTTTTATTTATAACCCTGCTTGTCTCTCAGTTTATCGGCTCTTTTTCACTTCAGCCGCCAAGAAAATACCTGCTGCAAGGGGTGGTGGTGGCAATGTCTGTAGGATGCCTTATGAATTCATTTCTTTTTGATTCCCATCCAGGGCACTTTTATGCCATAGTATCAGCCATTCTGGCCACTCCTACGATAAAAACCAATCCTCTTTTATCCTCCACCAGACGCTAGAAAACCGAGCGGGCCTCAGAGCGGCAGCATCACCCGAACCTCGGTATACTCATTCGGTGTACTGAAAATCTTCATCGCTCCACCATGCTCCTCGACGATCTTGGCGGATAAGGCAAGTCCCAATCCTGTCCCATTGCTTTTTGTGGTAAAATAGGGGTCGAACACCCGCTGAAGATTTTCCTGGGGAATGCCTACCCCGCTGTCCCTTATACTGACAACGATCATTCCGCCATCACGCTCCGTCCGTACGGTTAAAACACCGCCATTCGGCATCGCCTGTATGGCGTTTAGAAAAAGATTCAGCAATACCTGGTTACATTTATCTCGGTCAATCTGAACCATGGGTAATTCCGCCGCAAGTCCAAGAACTAGAGTGATTTTATAGGATTCCGCATCGATCTGCACCAGCGACACGGTTTTTTTAATTATGTCGTCTATTGCCGTCGGTTCCCGAGTCAGCTGACCGGGCCGTGCATAATCCAACAATTCGCCGATACTGCGATTCAGCCTTTCCACCTCTTTCACCAGAATATCGGCAGTTTCCACCCCACCAGTGGATGCAATTACCTGTGATTTCAAGAGCACCGCCAGTCCCTTAATAGAACTCAGCGGATTTCTCAGTTCATGAGCGACTCCGGCAGCCATCTTTCCAAGGACCGCCAAACGTTCACTGCGCTGCAACTCCTTTTCTAGTGATTTGACCTCTGTGAGATCTCGAATAAGCAGCACCTCTCCGGCCAAACGGCCATCATTATCCAATACGACCATCGAGGCCAATTGCAAGGTCATCGGCTTTTTCGGGTCTAAATCCAAGGGGATTTCTTTCTGTCTTTCGGCCTTTTCCGCATGGTTATTGGCAAAAAACATCTTAGCCAATCCTGGTGGCAGGCAGATTTCCGGTATTTTCCCTCGGATACGGTCGCTCTCTATACCAAGGACCTCTCCGGCTGCGTCGTTACAGACGCGAATCACTCCCTGGCTGTCGGTGGCAATGAGACCGACGGGTAAAGAGGAGACAAGGATATCGGTAAATGCCCGAATTTGACCGAGACTTTGCTGAGAACCCTTTAAACCTCTAAGGGTTAAATAGGAGAGTGCTCCGGCAATACCAACCAGAAGTGTGGCAATGGAGAGGATAATTATCTGCAGAAACTGTCGCCTGAGCGACGAATTGAATTGCTCAAAATCGAGCTGCACGACATATATGAGCTGTTTGTCAAGCAAACGTTTCATCTCCTCCTGCATGACAGCAAAATGTGGATTGTTGGCAAATCTTCGCATCATCTGCCCCCGGCCAGGCCCCCGGTCCAGGAATTCCGGATGGTCCGGAGTATTCGGTGGCACATGCCAGGCGGCAATCTGAAACCTTTGATTTGACTTATCACCTTGCTTTTCCGTGATGATCCGGGAAACAAACGGATGTGGGCCTCCGGATTTCAAAGATTTGGTAAATGCCAGAGTCGCTTGATCAATGGCACTGTTGCCGGCATTCAGCCCCGCAGCAGAGACAATCGCCCCTTCCTGGTCAATGAGCTGGACCGATTCGACCCCGGGTTGCTCAACCGCCTGCTCCATTGCCGCCCGAACCTGATCTTCCCAGTGGATCAAAGGATCGGATGAACGGAGATTATCGCGCATTGCCTCACGGGCAGAGCTGTTGATAAAGCGCATCAGGGTAAGTCCCTTTTGCACCAAGGCCTCCCCCATCAATTCCTTTTCCCGCTGATAATTACTGACTGCAAATAAAGCCAGCAACAGCAACAGAAGGGAACAGGCGACGGCCAGCATCCATGGAGAAAAACTCAGCAACAGGTTGCTGCGCTTAGGACTCTTTACTAACGGCGTCATAATTGGCAATTTTTTCAAGAATAACCTTGGAAATCATATAGGTGGGAACGATTCCCTCATCACCCATCGGTCCGGATGCCAGGGTCTGGCCGCTCACCAACGGATTATCCGAGGCATAATAGGCATATCTGGTTTTCATCGTGGCCGGGATATGACCCTGAATTATTGCTCCACTGATCGCCCGCTGATAATGCCCACCTTCCATTTCCAAGCCAACCGCCCGCCAGGCGGAAGAATGAAAACGTTGGAGAACATCGCGGTTCTGCAGCGATGTACCGAGAACGGTCACCATAGGACCGGTATATACCGTCACCGTGTCATCAAAATCGGCGGCCGTAAGATCGTTATCGACAATGTAGTTGTCGGCGGTTCCCTCCATCACATGGGCCGTGGCAAGCATGATATCACCTTTTTTACCCGGCAACACCCCAGCTTTCCCCATGATCGAAATAGACTGGATGGAAAGCGATTTAACCACCCCGCCATAACTATCTGGATGCAGCAGTTCGTACATGATATCAAATGCTTGGGTACCAAATGCATAATCGATAACGAGAAGCACCGGTTGGGTTTCCTTGAGATAATGATAGTTCATTTTCAGAGAGGAATGGAGATGATGTTGGTCAAGCTGCGACAGGTCCATAATATTGACATCAATCGTCGAACCTGATTCATCCGCCCGAAAGGTAAAACCATGCTTGACCGCATAGGCCTCAACATCTTTTTCTCTATCGCGAACCGCTCGCACCATTGCATAGAGATCGTCGGGCACCGTTTCCCCGCATTCGATCAATGTTCCCGGTCCATAGAGGAGATTTCGCATGGAATGCATATTGGCACTGACCACATGGATCGGTCGATCGAGAAGCTGCAAACGACCGAGAGATGCCTTCAAGGCCCCGGCCCAGAGAGCCGCATGGGTTTGATGATCGATCATCTCATGTAAGGAGGGAGTGAAGTAAACCACCAGTTCGTTTTTCTTGGCACTTTGTTCTTCTATCACTCTTTTGCCGATACCGTAGATGATCGCAAAAAGGCTGCTGTTGGTATTGTGTTCCTGCCGGTTTTTCTCAAGATGTTCATAGGCTTCCCACGTCTCTTTGTAAGTCCTCCCGAGAATGATGGAGAGATTCCAGATGGCCTGCTCCAATTCCTCGCCAACCAGCGACTCTTCTATGGAAACGATACGCTCCAATTCCGTCCATTCGGAACTTACCCCTTCGGCTCTGTTGCAGACCTGTCGATAAATCTTCCAGGCCTCAATATTAAGAAAGGTGATATGGGTAAGAATGTCATATATCTCGCTTTTCCCGGTGGTTATAACAAAGCAATACTCTTTTTCCGAAACCGCATACGATACCCTTCTTCTTTTCAGAGGGACAATTTTCGCAAATGAAGTGTCCTTAAAATCTTCCTGGGCGGTAAGGGTTATCCTCGTACACTTTTCAATCCCTTTCGGCATCCTGTCAAAGACATACTCCAAACCATGTAATTCGACGACCCGGGTATCGGACATCGAACCATAAATTTCCGGACTAAGCAATTTCAAGGCCTCAGCCAATTTTTCCCCAATCCTCCCGGAAGGTTTATAGGAACCCTGGAGGGTCATGGAATCGGCGAGGATTTTGAAGGTTCGTATGGCAATCCGTGCTTTTTGCGATTTGGATAACTCCTGCATAAAATCTCCTCAATACAAGTCGCCGTATTTATTTTTTGCCGCAATTGTAGAATGGTACAGAGTTATAGAGAAAAACAGAGAGGAATGGGCGAGACCAGCTGTCCGGAAGGCTACCGACAGCATCATTTCTCTATCCGGATGCTCAGAGCGTCAAGTAACTCGACACGCCCTTGCCCGGTTTTTGCCGAGAAAAGGATCCTGTCTTCCGCCTTGATGCTGTGTCCGGCGTCAAGCAGTCTGGCATTTTTTTCGCGAATACTACCGGAGATTTTGTCGATTTTGGTATACACCGGAAGGCAGGGAATGGCCTTTTCACTGAGCCATTGCACAAGTTGGGTATCCTGCTCTTTGGGTTCATGGCGAATATCCATGATGACCACGACGCATCTCAGCGTTTCCCGTGTCTCCAGGTAGGTGGTTATCAACGCTTGCCAGCTGTTTTGCATAATTTTCGGTACCTTGGCAAAACCGTAACCGGGTAAATCCACCAGAAAAAACTTTTCTTCGACACGAAAGTAGTTGAGTCCTTGGGTTTTCCCCGGTCTGGCACTGACCTTCACCAGGCTTTTTCTGCCGGTGAGGGTATTGATCAGGCTGGATTTGCCGACATTGGATCTGCCGGCAAAGGCGATTTCCGGAAGCTCCGGCGGAGGGAGCTGGTTGAGACGATGAACACTCAGGAGAAATTCGATGTTAAAGAAATCCATATGTATCTCCTGCGAAAAATTTTCCTGAGTAAGGCACTAAATCACCTTATTCAGAGAGTACTCAATAATGCCTTCCGCCCCGAGTTTTTTAAGTTTCGGAATGAGATCGCGGACGATATCCTCAGAAACCACGGTTTCCACCGAAAACCAGTCCTGATTATAAAGACTTGCCACGGTCGGTGCGTTTATGCTCGGCAGGATGGCGACGATATCTTCAATCTTGGCACTGGAAACGTTCATTTTCAGGCCGACTATACGATCCGCTCGCAGAGCCCCTTGCAGAAGCAATGCGATATTTTCGATTTTTTCCCGTTTCCACGGATCATCCCAGGCGTTCTTATTGGCGATGAACTGGGTGTTCGACTGCATCAATTCGTGAATAATCCGCAAGCCATGGGCACGAATGGTACTCTCCGTTTCCGTCACTTCGACAATGGCATCGGCTAGTCCCGAAACGACCTTCGCTTCGGTCGCACCCCAGGAAAATTCTATCTCCACATCAATGCCTTTTTCCTGAAAAAACCGTTTGGTAACATTGACCAGTTCGGTGGAGATCTTTTTGCCTTGCAAATCCTCGATTGTCCTGATATCCGAATCCCCGGCCACGGCGATTACCCACCGGGTAGGCCGCCTGCTGACTTTAGAATAGACCAGATCACACACCAGGATGGTGTCGGAATTATTCTCCATTGTCCAATCCTTGCCGGTAATTCCGGCGTCCAGCATGCCTCCTTCGACGTAGCGCGACATCTCCTGTGGTCGACAAATCGAACACTCAAGCTCGGGGTCATCTATCTTTGGAAAATAATTTCTGGCAGCCGGCTTAATCTGCCAGCCGGCTTTCTCAAATAACTCTATAGTGGCGTTTTCCAGGCTGCCCTTGGGCAAACCTAATTTCAGCTGATTCATTACCAGTTTTCTCCGTGCTCTTTTATCAGTTGACAAACACTATCAACTACTTTTTTCCGTATACGGTGTCAGGGTCAAAAATTTTATCGCCCACCGTCACCAGTGCATCGCCCGCAACCCGTCTGTAGAAGCAGGCCTTATGGCCGGTATGGCAGGCTGCATCTCCCACCTGTTCGACTTGAAATACTACCGTGTCGTCATCACAATCGACAAGGATATTGTGGATGATCTGCACATGACCGGAGGTCTCGCCTTTTAACCACAAGGTATTGCGCGATCGGCTCCAATAATGGGCCTTACCGGTTTTCAGGGTCATTTCCCAGGCTACCTTATTAATATATGCCAGCATAAGAACTTCAAGCGTTTGAAAATCCTGGGCGATTGCCGGCAGGAGGCCATCAGCTGTTTTATTAAAATTGAGTTGTATCATTGCCTTTCATTATCGTGCTGAATGCAAACCCTCAAGAGGCCAAGATTCTTTGGGGTTGGTTGAGACTTCGCCGTATCATTGTGAAAAGAGGTCTAAACTAGACAGCACTGAGCACTTTGTCAAGCCGCCACCTCTGTTTTGTTACTTTTCTTTCTTCATCCTTGCATAAAATTGAGCATCTCCTATAGTATGTCACGCATTTTTCACAAGCTGAACAAAAAAATTGTTTTTCCAACAGCCTCTTTTCATTGATCAGGAGTTTCCATATGACCCACCCGAAAACAAACGACATGGTAGTTTTCACCTTTACCGGAATGCTGGACAACGGTGAAGTCTTCATCGCCTCTGAAAAGGACAAACCGGCCCAGGCAATTCTTGGTAATTCAGATCTTCCGCCAAGCCTGGAAGCAGGAATTATGGCGATGCAGATCGGAGAAACTCGGAAAATTCGTGTCCCCCCCGAAGAAGGCTACGGCCAAAGACTCAAAGACCTGGTTCAGACCATCGACAACCAGAAGCTCGTCGATACCCTCCACCCCAAGCCGGGGATGGTTGTTTCCCTTAAGGTCGACAAGGAAGGAGTCGAACAAAAAGTGCCGGCAACGGTAATGACGGTCGAAGGTTCGAAGCTTACGGTTGATTATAATCACCCACTCGCCGGCCACCACCTCACCTATCAAGTTACTCTTGTCGAAATAGCCGAGAAGCCGCTCGCCGATTCTTGACGCCTTTTTCCTGTCAACGGCTTAATCTTAACAACGGCTCAACCGGCGTAGTTCCTTCTTTTTTTACCGTTGAGCCGTCAAAGCTGCAGCCTCTTCCCCGATGCCGGTGGCGTTCAATCCGGCCATTCCTTGCTTGATGCATTTTTTTTAAAAACTCCTGTACATACCTTTCCCCGTATGTATAACCTTATATAGATACTATCGGATATTCAATCAAATGCAGGGAGTAGAGTATGGACATCGAAGACGACGAAATATTGCAAGGATTTATCGAAGAATCTCTCGAGCACCTGGCAGACATTGAGAACGACCTTTTAGCAATTGAAGAAGGTGGGGCCAATACCGATGAAGATCTCGTCAATAAGGTCTTTCGTGCGGCTCACTCCATCAAGGGAGGCGCCGGATTCATGGGCCTTACCACCATCCAAGAACTCTCCCATGCAGCGGAAAATGTTCTCGGCATGATCCGCAGCAAAAAACTGATCCCAACCCCGGAAATCATTAATGTGCTTTTGATCGCCTCGGATCAACTGCAGAGTATGATTGAGGATGTCCACAATAGCAACGAGGTGGATATTTCATCGCATCTACTCCCTCTCAACGCCATTGCTGATGGTTCCTTCTCCCAACCACCACCGCAGGAGGCTCCAGCCGAAGAGGTAAAAGCCAAGGTCAAACACACCGAAAACAAAAGTGAACCACCTCCTGCCGGGACGGTGGAAAAAACAAAACCTGTCGCAGCAAAACCAAAACCAAAGCCCAAGCCGGAACCGGAAGCCGAACCCGAACCCGAACCGGAGCCCATTGCCCTGCCGGAAGAAGATGAAGACGATGAGCAATCAGTCGATTCGGAAATACATTCTACCACCACACAATCCGGCAGGTCTGAACCTGCCGGTGACAAAAACAAAACTGCCGGACCGCCGGCAAAAGCTGAAACAACGCTCCGAGTCCATGTCAGCCTCCTTGATTCGCTGATGAATCTGGCAGGAGAACTGGTGCTCAGTCGTAACCAGCTGCTGCAAACCATCGGCTCCGATGATTTGCGTAACGCCGAGGCGGTCGGTCAGCGTATCGACCTGATCACCTCCGAACTGCAGGAAGCGATCATGCTGACCCGCATGCAGCCAATCGGTAACGTTTTCAGTAAATTCCCCCGAGTTGTCCGAGATCTCTCCAAAAAACTCAACAAAACTATTGACCTGAATATCGTCGGCAAAGATGTCGAACTTGATAAGACGATTATCGAGGCCATAAATGATCCTCTTACCCATCTTGTCCGAAATTCGGTCGACCACGGTATCGAAAAACCGGCAGACCGGAAAAAACTCGGTAAATCGGAAATCGGCCTGGTCGTTCTCAAAGCCTACCATGAGGCCGGACAGGTGGTCATAGAGATCAGTGACGATGGCAAAGGTCTCGACGGCGAAGCCCTGGCGGCAAGCGCCATCAGCAAGGGCCTGCTCACCCCCGAACAGGCGCAGGCCATGTCCGATAAGGAAAAAATCAACCTCATTTTCCTGCCCGGTTTCTCGACCGCCAAGGAAGTCACCGATGTATCCGGCCGGGGAGTCGGCATGGATGTCGTCAAGACCAACCTGGATCAGCTTGGGGGCCATGTCGACATTATTTCCGAAAAAGGTGCCGGCACCACCATCTCCATCAAACTGCCCCTGACCCTGGCAATTATCCCCTGTCAGATCATTGAAACCGGAGGTGAACGCTATGCCATACCACAGGTTAATCTTGAGGAACTCCTGCGCATCCCGGCAAATCAGGTAAAAAACCGAGTCGAGCGAGTTGGCGATGCCGAGGTCGTTCGATTGCGCGGAACCCTGTTGCCCCTCATTCGCCTTGCCGATGTAATCGGTATAGAACGAACCTATTTCGATCATACTGAAGAAGAAATAAAACCGGACCGCAGGGAAAGCAATGCCGATCGGCGCGGCAAGGAGTCGCCTCTCTTTCGAAACCCCAATGAACCGGATAAGAAATCACAACAAAAAGATGAAATGTACAACCGCTCGGTACTCGATCGCCGCTATTCGGCCTCCAGTGCCCTCAATATAGTGGTGGTTTCTACCGGGGCCATAAAATACGGCCTGATTGTCGATCGTTTGCAGGATTCGGAGGAAATCGTCATCAAACCGCTTGGCCGACACCTGCAACAGTGTAAGGGGTATGCCGGAGCTACAATTATGGGAGATGGCCGCATCGCCCTCATTCTCGATGTCAGTAATCTGGCGAGAATGGCTCGTCTCAACTCGATAGACGGATCCGATCGGGCCGCCGAAGTCGCCAAGGCCGCCGAAGATGCTTTGAGAGCACAAAAAGACCGGCAATCTTTGCTTATTTTTAAAAGTTCCAAAACCGAATATTTTGCCGTTCCTCTCAACCAAGTCGAAAGAATCGAAAAAATCAAACGCTCAGATATCGAAGAACTTGGCGGCAAACGAGTCATGAAATACCGCGGTGGCAGCCTCAGTCTTATTTGTGTCGATGACCTGGCAACGGTACTTCCCTTAGCCGATCATGAAGATCTGTTGGTCATTGTTTTTAATATTGCCAAGAGAGCCATTGGGCTACTAGCTATAGGGCCGATAGATGCCATTGAAATCAGTGCCGATATAGATGACACCACCATCAGTCAGCCGGGAATAATGGGATCGATCATTATCGAGCAGCATACCACCATGTTGGTCAATGTGTTTGAGATGGCGCAAACCCTCTTTCCCCAGTGGTTCGTTGAAAGGGAAAAAGCCGTGGTTGAAACGGCAGATGAAAGTGAACCACCGACCATTTTGATCGCCGAGGATTCAAAATTCTTCCGCAATCAAGTGAAAGGCTATATGACTGAAGTCGGGTATAAGGTTATCGAGGCCGAAGATGGAGTGGAGGCATGGAATAAGCTCCATGAGTATGGTGATCTGATTGCCATGCTGGTGACCGATATTGAGATGCCGAACATGAATGGCTTTGATCTCACTCATAAAATACGCCAAGACGACAAATATTCGAAACTACCGATTATTGCCTTGACCACCCTCGCTTCGGCCGAGGACATGGCCAGAGGGCAGGCCGTCGGGGTCAACGAATATCACATCAAACTCGACAAAGAACGGCTCATGGTTTCGGTACACGATTACATGAAAAGACGGTACTAACCTCGATACGTGGCCACCAAATGAATGGTAACTATATAATGGTATGAATTATGGCAGATGACAAAACGACGGCAACAAGCAAACGGATAGTGGAACTGGCCACCTTTTACGTCGGTGACGCACTGTGCGGTATGGATATCCTCAAGGTGCAGGAAATTAACAAACTGATGCAAATGACCAAGGTTCCCCAAGCCCCCGATTATGTGGTCGGCATACTTAATCTGCGGGGGCAAATCGTCACCATTATCGATCTGGGTCTAAAACTGGGTCTCGGTGCTACCGATCTTACCCAGGATCCGCGCAATATTATCGTCAATTCCGCCGGTGCCCATGTCGGACTGTTGGTCAAGAAGATTAGCGATGTCGTCTCGGCCGACATGGAGAGAAGAGAATTGGCCCCGGCAAATATGCGAGGCATTCAGGGGGAATTTTTCACCGGAGTCTACAAAACGGATACCAGCCTTATCGGAATCTTGAATGTCGATAAAGTCTTAAGCCTTGAGGATTGAAGGATCGCATGATTAGTACGAAAAATCTCCGTGTCCTTGTAGTTGACGACACTATCGTCTACCGAACAGCCGTCTCGGACATCATTAAAGAAATTCCGGGGGTAGAATTGGCCGGGGTGGCCCATAACGGAAAAATTGCCTTAGCAAAGATTCTGGCCCTGAAGCCGGACATCCTTACCCTCGATATCGAAATGCCCGAAATGAACGGCATTGAGGTTCTAGTGGAGTTGCAGAAGAACCATCCCGGCATCGGTGCCATCATGCTTTCGACCTTGACCGCCGAAGGCAGTGATATGACCATGCGAGCCCTTGAACTCGGGGCTTTTGACTTTATTCTGAAACCCCAGAGCAAAAACCAGATTGAGGGTAAAAAGGAAATAAGGGCGGCCCTCGAACCTATTCTCAAAGCTTTTGCCAAATCGCGATATGCGCCTTCGCTTATCAGCAGCCGAGGAAGGATACCCGGCTCACCTCCTTTGCCGCCTAGCAGTGCTTTGTGCCAACCCCCCGGAGGAACACGGGTTTTCAAACCCCTAACCGCAAAACCAACAGCCGTGCGACGAGGAAAGTCGGAAATTGTCGCCATCGGGATCTCCACCGGCGGACCGAATGCTCTTAATCAGATGCTGCCGCAACTTCCCGGAAATCTTGGGGTACCGGTTTTGATTGTCCAGCATATGCCACCGGTCTTCACCAAATCTTTGGCGGCAAGTCTCGACAAGAAATGTGCACTGACGGTAAAAGAAGCGGTCAATGGCGAAAATATCCTGCCCAATGTGGTATATATTGCCCCGGGAGGTAAACAAATGAAATTGATGGCCGGGACGGATGGCCAGCAACGGCGAATAAAAATAACCGACGACCCGCCGGAAAATTCCTGCAAACCTTCGGTTGATTATCTTTTTCGCTCAGTCGCCGATTACTATGTGGGCCGAGCTACAGCGGTGATCATGACCGGAATGGGCTCGGACGGCACTCTTGGTTTAGGTGTGCTGAAACAGAAATCGGCCTTTGTCATCGGCCAGGATGAATCTTCATGCATTGTTTATGGGATGCCCAAGGCACCAGCCGAGTTGGGCTATCTGGACATCGTCGCACCACTTAACAAAATTGCGGCAGAAATTGTCAACAGTTTGAAATAAAAAAACTTTTTTCGCTTATTACAATCGACTTTCAAATCGCAATGATAAAGATCAATCCCGCAGAACTGAAGCTTGTGGCTCAATATATCCAGGAAATTACCGGGATATATTTGGATCAAAGCAAATCATATCTGTTTGAAACTCGATTAAGTTCAGTTGCCGAGGCGCATGGCTGCAAGTCATATCAAGAACTGCAGGTAAAAGCCAAAAAAGACTCGACAAAAGCCATCGAAAAATCGATTGTTGACGCCATTACCACGAATGAGACCCTCTTTTTTCGAGACAAAGGGCCATTCGAATTGATGCAGCACAAGATTTTACCGGAGTTAATTGATGCACGGTCATCAAAAACATCTCTTAAAACGCAGATAAAAATTTGGAGCGCAGCATCTTCTACGGGCCAGGAACTCTACTCCATTGCCATAGTCATCAAGGAACTTCTCAAAGACACACCCGGATATGCATTCACCCTTCTCGGCACCGATATCTCGGATGCGGCTGTCTCCCAGGCGAGCTACGGAAAATACAACCGCTTCGAAATAGAACGAGGACTCGACAAAAAATACCTGCAAAAATTTTTCACACTCTTCGGCGACTCATGGAAGATCAAAGATGAAATCAGAGCGATGGTCAACTTTCGCAAACTCAATCTCATGCATCCTTTCACTGCCTTGGGAAAATTCGATATCATTTTCTGCCGAAACGTCGCCATCTACTTTACTCTTGAGGACAGGAAGAAGCTTTTCAATAAACTTGCCGACAGCCTGGCTGATGATGGATATCTTGTCATCGGATCAACGGAGTCTCTTACCGGTGTATGTCCCAGGTTTATACCCAAACGACATCTCCGATCAATTTTTTACCAAAAGCAATAAAGAGGCATCCCCATGAAAAATCTATCTATTCTGGTTGTCGACGATGATCCCGTTATCAGGCGGCTTCTTGAGCAACGGTTAAAGAAAGAAAATTACCAGGTCCAGGTGGCCGAAGACGGATATGTTGCGGAAAAAATGCTCGGGCAGCAGTTTTTTGATGTCGTTCTTACCGACCTGATGATGCCGGGCACGCTAGGTGGCATTGAAGTACTTGAAATAGCAAAAGATATTAACAGCAGAACAGAAGTGGTTCTGATCACTGCCCATTCGTCGGTGAATTCGGCTGTTGAAGCGATGAAAAAAGGCGCTGTCGACTACCTGGAAAAACCGATTAATTTTGACGAACTTTTCCTGCGTCTCGACAAGATAGCCAATATGCAAACCATTCTGCGCAGCGCCCAAGATTTACAAGTTGCCATGGATACAACGGAAAATGCAGCCTCGGAAACAATACAGAGCTTGGAAATGCAGGTTGCAAAAATGCGACAAACACTCGACGAGATCGAAACCATCCTCAGGGACGATCATCTTGCCGATTACAACAAGATTGCCAAGGCCCTGGATCTTGTCTGCGAGTCATAAACCGACAAACAACTTTTCTCATTCGGCATCGGTCACAATCCGGGCAAACCGCTTACTTGGCAGCATCCCCGATTGCTTCCTTGAAACCCTTGGCAGATGCGGTTTGAGCACTGTCGAACATCGCCCCCTCTATCTTTGCCTCCGTCAAATCGGCCCCCGTCAAATCAGCTTTATAAAGATCGGCATTTTTCAAACTTGCCCGGCGCAAGTTGGCATTCAGCAGCAACGCGCCCTTCAGATTGGCGTTCTCCAAATCGGCCTTTTCAAGATTACAGCCGGTCAGATTAGCCTTTTCCAGGTCGGCACTGTCCAGATTTTTTCCGGCAAGATCAAGGCCTGAGAGATCGCAGCCAAAGCATTTCTTTTTATCAAGAAGAACCTGCAGATTGTCTTCTTTGCTCTTGCCCGCAACAGGGTTTTGTTGCGCCTTGGTTGCAGTTTGCGGAGCTGAAACGGTCGCCGCACTCTTAGTTTTTTGTTCGGACACACTTTCTTTCGGCATTTTCTCCGGAGTTGCAGTTACGGGTTCGACCGCCGCTTGTTTTTTTACCTCTTCTTTGACAGTAACCGGTGCTGTGACAGGAACTACGGCAATCTTCTCATCCTGTACCGGGACATCGACTATCGCCTGTTGTACGAGAGCAACTTTTTTTTCAGTGGGTGCAGAAGAAAGAGAGGCAGAGGTTTGACTCTCTTTTTCGACCTTTTGCGGTTTTTCCGGCACTACCTCAGGTTTGGCCTCACTCACGGCGGCAACAGGGGCAGGCTCAATAAAATCCCGCCGCTCACCAACTTTCACCTCTCTTGTCTCGGGCTTTGGCTTGGGTTTTACAGGATCGGCGATGAACACTTCCTTTTTTACCTCAGTATCACCTGCTTCTTCATTTGATTTGGCGTCAATGAATTTCCCATCGACTCGCGCCCCTTGATGATAAGAGCTGTCTAGCGATGCCCCACGTAGATCGGCTCCTTGCAGATCGGCATCACTCAGATCGGTCCCGCCAAACATTGCACCACGCAGGTTGGTATTTCGCAAATTAGCCCTCGTAAGATTAGTCAGAGAGATTTTTGCCGATGAAAGATCCGCTCCCTCCAAATCAGCATCGGCCAGATCCAGTCTGTTCAAGGTGAGGCCGGAAAGATCACAACCCTTACAACTTTTAGTTTTAACAAGTTTTTCCAAATTTTCCTGTGCCTTGGTGTTCTCGGTCGCACAGATCGGCCCGGCCGTATATATGGAAACGGGTAAGGTACAGGCCATAACCAGAATACTTGTTTGCAGATACTTTTTCATAGTAAACCCATTGCTCATATTATTTCCACGTAGGTATTGTCGATAACAGTGCTGCCAATAGAGAAACCATTTCTGGCCAAAAAACGAAACCATACAATATTTGGCAAAACAGTGTCAAGATAAGGATTTTTATCTGCAGAGCTCGCTCAACTTAGAAGTTGTTTTCCGCCTGGATTCTATCCACAGATTTACCAGGGGTTCGGTTTAGAGAGGGAGTTTGATAAAAAAAGTGGTCCCTTTGCCCACCGTCGACTCAAAGCTGAGTTCGCCCTGATGTTTATCGTGGACAATGGTCCGGGAGATGGCCAGCCCCTGACCGGAGCCGCGCCCCACCTCCTTGGTGGTGAAAAAGGGATCGAAGACCCGTTGCCGGACGCCTTCAGGAATACCACCACCGCTATCGGCAATCGAGATGGTGATGACCTTGTCCACGCAGGACGTACTTATCCGGATTTTGCCCATCTCGCCGCTGTCTTTTTTCACATCGGCTATGGCATGGGCCGCATTCACCACCAGGTTGATGATAACTTGACCGATATCACCCGGATGAACCTGAACCGGCGGCAGCTCGCCAAAATCCGTCTCCATTTCCGCCACGTATTTGTAGGCGTTATGACAAACGATCAGGCTATTGCTGATAATTTCATTGATATTGGCGGGATGTTTGGTTTCACCGGCGCCGGCATGGGCAAAGCCTTTGAGGCCGAGGACAAGCTTGGTTACCCGTTCTACCCCACCCATGGTCTGATCGAATGCTTTGGGCGTCTCCTCCTGAAGATATTCAAGATCGGCCTGATCTTCCAATTCTTCAATTTCATGAACAAATTTTTCGAATTGCGGTAATCCGACGACCGCCTCCTTCAATTGACCATACACGGCAATGAGGTTTTGCAGATCCTGAAAGCTCTCCCTGAGAAAGGACAGGTTACTGCCGATAAACTGAATGGGGGTATTAATTTCATGAGCAATTCCGGCTGACAGCTCACCAATCGATTCCAATTTCATACTGTGAATTCGGTTGGCCTCTTTCAGCCGCTGTTCGGTGAGATTGCGAAAGGTCATCACTGCGCCGGTGATTTGATTATTCTCATCGCGGGTCGGACAAACAATATAATCGGCTGAAAAGCTCGATCCGTTCTTGTGCCAAAATACATCGCCATCGACATGATGCGAAGAGCCGTCTTCAATCGCCGCAAAAGCAGGGCAGAAATCCCAGGGGTACTCACTGCCATCGCTCTGGCTGTGGTGGATGGTCTCATGTTTATGGCGGCCAATGAATTCCTCGGCCGACCAGCCGAGAGCTGTCAGAGCTGCAGTGTTAGCCTGAATGACCTTGCCTTCCCGATCGACCGTCACCACCGCGCCGTTCACCCAGCGAAGCATCATCGAATTCTGATAGCCCACCTGTTTGAGAGTCTCAAGCAAGCCTTCAATCTTTTTCTGGAGATGTGCGTAATCACTTGTTTCTTCCGTCGCCATCTTCTCCGTCACTCCTCTTTTTGTCCTTCTGTTTCAGTCTGTAAATTTTGGAGGCAGAGTTCTTGCCATTCCCCCACCCTGTCCTGCAGATCAAGTCCTTCCAATATCCGTAAATTCAATTCCATTCTTCGTCCGATAATCTCCTCTGGACGGTTTCGGTAATAGAGGACGTTGGCGGCATGAACTGCCAAAGCCGGAGTAAAGGAGGTTACCGGATAACTGTCCAGGGCCGATTGAAAACAGATGGCTTCGATAATCGGGGTGGAAAAGCCCCACAGGCCGATGAGATAGGCTCCAATCGCGCTTTGACTTGCACCGAAAATGACCTGCTCGGCATCCTGCAGGGAAATATTTTTCTCCTGGGCGACAGCAATCGCCTGCTTATACTTTTCCGGAAGATAGGAAACGAGAACCAATTTTCCTATATCATGCAGGGTTCCGGCAAGAAAAGCATTGCCGATCAGATCATTGTCTTGACTTTCCCGGGCGGCAATCGCTTTAGCAATCTTGCCGACGGTGAGACTATGGAACCAGAGTGTTTCCAGTGACAGGATAGTTGTCGGAATCTTGATTTGGGTGAATATTTCCAGCCCGAGCACCAACACCTTTATGGTTTCCAACCCCAATAATTGTACCGCCCGAGTGGGACTGTCGACTTTCGAATAGATACCGAAAAAGGCTGAGTTGACCAGCTGGAGAACCTTGGCGCTCATGGCCATGTCCTGCTCGATGATCGCCCCCAACATGTCTATATTGACATCGACCGAGTTAATGATCTTTCGCAGTTTGTCGTAGGTAGCCGGGAGACTCGGCAAGGTGCCGATCTGCGAGATGAGATCCTTCAGGCCGCCATCGGAAAGAATATTCTGCAGGGCCGCTGTCTGTATGAGGATGGATTTCAGAAGTTCAGGGTCGCAGGGTTTGGCTAAAAACTGATGTACCACCCCGATGGTGCGCATAATGGACTGCTCATCGGCCTGGCCGGTCAGCATTATCCTGATGGTATGCGGATATTGCTGCTGTATCTTTTCAAGCAGTTCGGCCCCATCCATGCCGGGCATACGCATATCGGAGATAACTACATCGTAACGATCCTCGGCCATCAACTCCAGTGCTTCACGGCCGCCGCCGGCAAAGTGCATGTCATAGTGATTGCGTAAGGATCTCAGCATTCTCCGCAAGCCATCGAGAATATTCGGCTCGTCATCAACAAAGAGTACCCTTTTCTTGTCCATTCATATCCCCTTGGTTCTGTGACACTTCGGCTTGGCGGAGAGCAGCATTTTATTGCTTCACTCTGACTAAAATCGGCTCGTGAATTCCAACCTGGCGGGAAAAACTCTTTAACCCTTGAAGGAGCGCCCACGTCACCTCCATGCCCTTCGGGGCAATCAACGCGCCATTCGAAGCCTTGATATCCTGTTCGACAACCATGCCTACCTCCATGTCCTTCAGCTCAATCGACAGGGTAAGTTCGTGTTCACTGTCGAGTTTCAGTTGGGATAGGATTGCTATCATTTCAGGATTATACGCACCGGTTTGTTCCTCGAATTGGCGAAGAATCTGCGGACGTTTTATGCCACGATGGCGCAGGGTATCGAAGTCCCCGGCAAGCTTCAGAAGCTGTGCACCAAGGCAGATATCTTCGTTCAAATCCTGGAAGCCGGCGAATGCCTCGTACGGCAGAAATTGATGGGCAATAATTTTTGCTACTGTTTCAAGACGGGGAATTTTTTCGAGAAGTTTGGCGCCGACCAGCGGATGGTTTTTATAGATCGCCTCTTCATCCTGGTCGATGGCCTGGTTGGCAAATATTTTATTGAGAATATCAGTTGGTATTGTGATACAACCGATCTGCGACATAAGGGCGGCAATTTCAAATTGCCAGATATTGGTGAGCTGCAAAAGCCTGGCAAACTCAACAACCAAGTCCTTGATCCGTAAGGCACTACTGAAGGCAATAGGATTTGCCAAACTGAGCACCTCCGAGAGAACGGTGATACTCCCTTTCAAGGTTTTATTGAGCAGTTCCTTCTCGGCGGTGATAAGGCGGTATTGGCGCACGGCCAGGGCCAGAGCCATGGCCAAGGTAGGGGTCGGGCAGGGTTTATTTAAAAATCTGAAGATTGCACCTTTGTTTACCGCCTCAATGGCTGTTTCTTGATCGGCATTACCGGTGAGCATCAGACGGACGGTTTCGGGATAGATATCCTTGACCGTCGTCAGCAGCTGGATTCCGTCCATGACCGGCATACGCATATCCGAGACAATGACCGCAAAAGGCCCGTCTTTTCTGAGAACATCTAAAGCCTCAGTGCCACCGCAAGCCGTAAATACCTCAAAACGCTTGCGTAATTCCCGTTTGATCGATTGAAGGATGTTTTCTTCATCATCAACGAAGAGGATTTTATCACTCATCTTTATCCATTATCGGTTGAAGAAAGAGGATGGTATTTTGAACAGCAAAATGCCTTCATCAAAGTATCTTAATTTTTATGATAATAGTCAAATTTCTTGAGACTTTTTTCTTGTCGAGAGAAATTTAAACCCTCAAACATCGGCAGCTTCGCCGCAAGGATGATCAATGACAGTGCGGCTGGTATTTTACGACTTTTGTATAAAATAGTTCTTGGCATTCTTACTGTCCAACACCTACAATATCTGTAGAACTTTTGGGGTTTTCTGCCAATCCCGTTACTGCTGACAGGAGTCAAGAACTGTGCGCAACGCCCTCAAGAAACTCCGCACATCAATGTCACTTACCACCGGTGTCGTTGTCATCCTGTTGGTTACCACAATTCTTTTCCAGGCCGCTGTAGGCGCATTCTTTTATAACCAACAATATACATCGCAGCATAAGGATCTTGAAAGTCAAGTCCAACAGCTCAGCGAGCAAGCGGCTCGCACTCTGGCTCACCCTCTGTGGATTATGGATACTGCGCAAGTCGGGCAGATAGTCCACAACTTTACCCTCATCCCCTCTGTGTATCGAATATCCGTCACTGATGAAAATGGCAAGACTATCTACAGCAAAATTCTCGGCAGCATGAATGACCACAGAGATACCGTCAAGGCGCCACGGCGAGAGATCGTCCATGTCGAAACGGTTCTCGGTTTTGTCGAGGTGGAACTTTCTACGGAACAGGCCAATAACAGCCTGCATCACTATCTTATCAGCTTACTTGCCAGCATTTTTGTCTTAACCTGTGTACAGGTGATGACCCTTTACCTGCTCTTCAAAGAAACAATAATCTCCTCGATCAAAGCCATCGAAAATTACGCCGCCGCAATCAGCTCCGAGACCATCACCCTGCCGGAGCCTCCCAGAGCAATTTTCACCAAGGAACTGACAAATCTCCGCCAATCTATTGTTGTCATGGTGACTGCCCTGCTGAATTCCGAAAAAGGATATCGCTCAATCTTTGAGAATTCGCTGGAAGGGATATTTCAAACTTCTCTTAATGGCAGTTTTATCAAAGCGAATCCGGCCCTCACCGGCATGCTGGGGTACAGTTCGTCCGAAGATCTGCGCGCCTCTTTCACCGATATCGGTCATCAGCTCTTTCTCGATGGTACCGAACGCCGGGAACTGATTGCCGACGTAACGGAGAAGGGCTACGTCACCCGCCGCGAGATAGCCCTGCGTCACAGAGAGGGCCACACTATTTACTGCTTAATTTCACTCTATGCGATCCGCAATGAACAGGGAGAAATCAAGCATCTCGAAGGTTCCCTCATCGATATTTCCGAGAGAATAAAAGCGGAAGAACAGTTGGCCAGTCTCAATCACAATCTTGAAAACCTGATTGAACAACGCACAGAACAGCTTAATCGCCGCAACACCGAGTTGATTGCCAGTGAAGAACGTTACCGCAACCTGGTGGAAACCATTCAAGAAGGGATACTGACCGTCGACCATGAAGGTCGGCTAACCTTTGTCAATAAACAGATGAGCACTATGCTCGGACTCGATCCGCCGGACATGATCGGCAAAAATTTTCTCGATTTTATCGATGTCCTCCTAAGGGATAACTTCATCGCCAAACTGAGTGTCCCAAGCGGGCAATCTGCCGATCGATTTGAAATGACCTTCGCCCGTGCCGACGATCACAACGTCCATACCCTGATCAGCCCGACCATCCTCTATAACACGGATGGCAGCTATAAAGGCGCCTTTGCGGTAGTGACGGATATTACCACCCTCAAACAGCTGCAAACCCGGCTGCTGCATGCGCAAAAGCTGGAATCAATCGGCCAGCTTGCCGCCGGTATTGCCCACGAGATCAACACCCCCACCCAGTATGTCGGCAATAATGTCGGTTTCCTTGAGGATGCCTTTAAGGAAACCCTGGAAGTTCTTGCCGCCCATGAATCGCTCTTCGCCGCGATTAAGAATGGAGAAGCATCAGCCACAGCTTTACAAGCGATCGAAGAGAGCCGAGAGCGCCTGCAGATCGAATCCCTCATCGCTGAGGTACCGTCCGCCTTCCGCGACACCTTCGAAGGAATCAACCGGATAACCAAAATAGTCAGTTCAGTGAAACGTTTTGCGCATCCCGGCAAGGATTCCACCGCGCCCACCGACCTGAATGAGGCCATCATCAGCACCATCACTGTGTCAACCAACGAGTGGAAATACGTCGCCGATATCGATACCGACCTGGATCCTGCCCTGCCTCAGGTGCCCTGTATCGTTTCAGCTATCAATCAGGTAATTTTAAATGTGATTGTCAATGCCGCCCATGCCATCGCCGACATCACCGAAAATGGCGGCAAGGGAAAAGGGAAAATTACCATCCGGACGAGGAATTGTGACGATTTTGTGGAAATCAGGGTGAGCGACACCGGGAGCGGCATCCCCGAAAACATAAAAAACCGGATCTTCGATCCCTTTTTCACCACTAAGGATGTAGGCAAGGGAACCGGTCAGGGTCTGGCAATCGCTAGGGCTATAATTACTGAAACGCACCACGGCAGTATTGAATTTGAAAGCAACCCGGGGTGCGGCACGACCTTTATCATCCGGCTGCCGTTGGCCAAAACTGGTGGGGCTTCGTAAATGTTGTTAGCGGCCAGCCGCCGGTCGGCACATTCTCTCCAGCTCAGCGGCTTGCGTCATCGACAAGGCCTCAAATTTTACCCCGATACCGGGAATCTGATACCTCATACCCCACTTTACCACAGTGCGGATCTGAGCCCGAATGGGCGTGCTGTCGGTCAACTCCGGAAAGCCAAGAAAAATTTCGATTCCCTGGGTGAAACGACGTGTAGTGATAACGAAACACCCGCCGGGTGAGATATCCTTGGTGATTGAGCGCTCCGGACATTTGCTTGCGGGATGGCGGAAAAGCAGGACCGGTAGATGCATCTCCCTTCTCATCGATGTCCTAAGTTTCTGAGGCTCAAAGGGGCGACATTGAGAATCGATGAAATCATGCAGGGAACGGCCCGTTTGCCGACCGACATGAAAACAGCGTATTGCGCCACTACCACGATCCATCTGCAGATGGGCGACCGGAAATTTTTCAGCCAGGCGATAGACTTCAACCTTGTTTTCCTTTATCGCCTTCATTTTGGTCGACAGATCAAAAAATAGCCCATGATAGGTCTGGCTACAGATTTCTTCACTTAAATGAAAGAAGGAAGTCGAGACAAAAACTCGGACGCCACAATCGGTCAGAGTGTCGAGATATTTTTGCTTTGCTTCTCCATCCTGGACAAAAAGTAATACGCGTATTTCCATGTTCAACAAACCCTCGAGGCCGGCAAATTATCGTATTTCTCCTCACAAAATAATTGTATATGCAAGCATCGCCGAATGAAAAGAAGAATCTTACAACCAGCCAGGGTAAACGCGAAATGACATGCAACTACAAATAAGCCGTTATCAAAAAAACACTTTGGTTTAAGAAATGCTCTGAACGAATTCACTTCGCCGACAACCGCCTACCTGCCGTGTTCCAACTTCCTCCATTGCCAGGGTGCAATCGGTTGCCTATCATGCCATAGCCCTGATTTGGCACTGTGCGCAGCACTTTCCAGCTCTTTCCAGGTCTTACACACATCTTTGCGGCAGTAGCGCGGATATACCCATGCCAAACCGACCCGGACCAGATCACTGTTCAGCACCTGATCTCCTTGAACTATCACTGCTACGGTTCTTCCGTACATATCCACATCTTCCGGTTGAACCATTACCCGTTGACGTCCGACCCAATGCTTGACATATATTTTTGCCTCTTCGGCAAAAGGTTGTTTATATTCCGGTGCATCAATGCCGTACAGGCGAATTTCAACGTTCCGCCCTCCCGCAGTGACAAGCAGAGAATCGCCATCGATAACTCTTTTAACCGTAGCGTAAAATGGTTCTCCGGCTTCGGCAACAGGAGCGGGAAGAACAAGAAATACTGCGATAATTACCAATAATCTGTTGATCATGATAGAATGCCTTTTAAGAAATGATCGAGGAGCAGGCAAACCGGGTTTTCCGAACACAGTCACTTGCCGGTTTCGACAATTGCCTCTCTGGTAACACCCCTCCGATTGCCATAATAATCAGAAAACACTATTGTTTTATGTCCTTTTGATATGATATGCTAAAATTCTTAGAACATATTTTGTGATCTTTGTTGATTTTTCCAGGTAATGAGAATCCTTGTCCGATTACCTGAGCACAAAAAACATTTTCCCCACCGACTGCTGTTATGCCCCTGAATGCGATGAGAAAAAGTGAGGAGCAGACCAGGTCTTTCCTCGAAAACCTGCCAATCTTCTCCAGCTTAAATGTGGATGAGCTTTCCGTTCTCGCCCGACATATGAGTTATATCCAATTACAAAGAGGTGAGCACCTCTTTGTTGAAGGCGATCAGGGAACTTTCATGGGATTTGTTGTCAATGGCATTCTCGAAGTGCAAAAAAGAAGCGAAACCGGCGAAAACATCACCCTGGCACGACTGACAAAAGGCAGTTCCATAGGGGAGATGGCCCTTATTGACAAATCACCCAGATCGGCAACAGTCATCGCCAAACAGGCGGCGATTATGGTGACGCTTACCGACCGCGGCTTTGATCTGCTTGCCGACAAATATCCCGCCCTTGGCATAAAGGTGATAAGAAAGGTTGCCAGGCTCCTGAGCCTCAACATGCGGCGGACTTCGAGCAAACTCGCGGATCTCATGCAATCGTCACTGTAAAAAAGATGATGAAAACCTCTTTTCTCGATAGTTGCCCGCAGAAATGGCCATGGCTGTAATACCGACTCAACAAATAGCCGTCACGAAGGAATCGAATCGTAACTCCTTTCACGGCATGATCGGCTCGACCGCGCTCATGCAACAGCTCTTCGACATGATCACTCGGGTGGCCGATGACGATGTCTCAACAGTCCTTATCCGCGGCGAATCCGGTACGGGCAAGGAGATGGTAGCAAAAGCCATACACGCCGAGAGCAGGCGGAGGGATAAAAATTTTGTGCCCGTCAATTGTGCGGCTATCCCCGATGACCTCCTGGAAAGTGAATTATTCGGGTACACCAAAGGTGCGTTCACCGGGGCAACGGGCAATAAAATCGGCCGGATCCAATATGCCGATCAGGGTACCCTTTTTCTCGATGAAATAGGTGACATGAAGGCATCTTTGCAAGCCAAATTGTTGCGGGTTTTACAGGAAAAAGAATTCGAACCGGTCGGTGCCTTGAAATCGATCCCGGTAAACACCCGAGTACTCGCGGCTACGCATTGTGATCTGGAAAAACTGGTCGGCGAAGGAAAATTCCGAGAGGATCTTTATTACCGTCTCAGCGTTATCCCGCTGAATATCCCGGCATTGAAAGAAAGAATCGCCGATATACCTCTTCTCATCGATACCTTTCTGGAAAAATATACCCGTCAAAGGGGCCGAGAACCGTTTGCCTTGTCGCCACGGGCAATGGCTGCCATTACCCACTACGAATGGCGTGGCAATGTCAGAGAACTGGAAAACCTCATCCAACACATGAGCATTCTCTACAGCGGTAAAACCTTACAACTGGAGGATCTTCCGGAAAAATTTCATGATGTTATCCTCCCTGCCGAAGATACAACCGAAGATGAACAAAAAGCTGCTTCTCCTCCGCCACAAGAGGGTATGCAAAGGTCTCCACAGGCACTTGCTTGGGAGAATGGCCGGATCGATTTTAATGAGTTAATCAATGATTTCGAAACGCAACTCATTGTCCAGGCGATGAAACTGACGGAAGGCAATAAAAAAGAAGCCGCTCGTCTCCTTAACCTGAAGCGAACGACCCTTCTTGAAAAAATCAAAAAGAAGGATATCGAAGGATTATGGCAGAAATAAGGAGGCCGTCCGAACGTTTGACGGTTGCTGTCAGGCGGCAAGCTTCAAGAGATTATTGGTAACATTTTCCTCAATGTCTGCCTTCGTGGCCGGCGTAAGGAGGATATCTCTTATTCCGTACTTCACAGCCTTGATTACTTTTGTTCTGGTCCAGCCCGGCCCGGCGGCAATCAGCGGTAAGGAACAAGAAGCACTGATTTTTATTGCGGCACCAAAGGCCTGCTCATTCACATCCTGCATCACCAGATAAATCGCCTTTAGTCCGCCGGGGATATAGTTGTGTACATTATCCTTGAAAGACAAGGACTTGACGACAAAATCCATTCCTCCAAGCACAGCGGCGATTTTTGCCGTTTCCGCTTCGTCGTCACCAATCAGCAGGATATCAAGGGCTGCATCCGCCGCCCCTCCGACTGACTGCCGAATTGCCGATTGCTCTCTTTCCTCAACCTTGGCGATCTCTTCGTCGGCTGCCATGAGACCTTCCAACTCAAGAAGGCTCAAGGGGAATACAAGATGCACCTTGCCGAAAACACCCTCTCCGATGGCCAGATCCGAGGTACTTACGTAATAGTAACCGTTGGCAAAGGGATCGTCCGAATCGGTTGCAACCTTCATCGGCACAACCTGCTGCAGCTCGGTTTTTACAAAGCGAATCCTTTTCGTGTATTGTTCTTCGAAAATGGCAGTGTATACCCCGGTGATAATGTTGGCAATCTCGCCGTAGGCATCCTTGGTGTCCTCGCCGAAAACTTCATCGCTTACAACCGACTCAAGCTCTTGGGAGGGCAGCATGATCAACACCCCGCCGACGCGTATGGCATCCCGGAGATTAACAACCAGATAGCTCTTACCCTCCAAGTCACCCACTACATCCATATGGGCGATTACCTGCTTTCCTGACACCTCTTCATAAAAAAAACTCTCCTTGCCGACAACTCTATTGTGCAGATTGCTGAGCTGCACCTCGGCACCAAGAAGTGCACCTACTTCCCCCGCCACCTTATCTCGACAAGAGGAAAGAAGTTTATCCACCAGTTTTTTCTGTTTTTCCGCAGCTTCCTTGGCCTGGGATGGATTTTTTTTATTTTTTTCCGCCAGAGAGACGATTTGCTCTCCTTCACCTTCTGTTTCTCTGGGCGCCTGTTGCAGCGCTGTTGATGCAAGAGGAGGCTGTTCCTTGCTCACCGGTGCAGCTTCTTCCACCGGTTCGCTGTCAAGCTGCAGCAGTTGCGCGGGGAAAAGCATATGAACGGAGCCCAGCTGTTTGCCGGTAACCAGCAACTGCAGACTGTGACGATAATAGGCTTGGTTCGGTATCGGTTCGTCAGAGTCAGTGACTACCTTCTGAGGGACAACCTCCAAAAGTGCCTTCTTAATGAATCTGAGCTTTTCCGTGTATTGTTCTTCGAATATTTTTGTATATACTCCGGAAACAATATTCACCACCTCGCCGAAAGCATCACGAACGTCATCGCTGAAGTCCTCTTCACTTATGACATTTACGAGTTCCGACGGCGGCAGCATGATGAGTACGCCACCAAGATGGATAGCATCCTTAATTCCGAGAGAAAAGTAGCAAGTATCCCGGCGTTCTCCGACGACCTCCATGTTTGTCAGGATCTGTTTGCCGGCCACTTGTTCGGAAAAGAAATCTTCCTTGCTGATTATTTGATTTTCAAGGCCATCGAAGGTGATGTCGACACCCAGAAGAGCACTGACTTCTTCAGTAAGCTTCTGCCGGCAATCGGCAAGAAGGCGATCAATTTTCTTTTTCTGTTTTTCCGGATTAACCTTCGATTTTTGTTCTTTCTTTTGCTCCTGAACAGCGCCCTCTTCTTGGTTCGTAGCGGTATCCGCTTGGGTCACAATCTGTGTGCCGTTCGGTGGTGGCGGTGGATTTTTTGCTGCTTCGGATTGTTGCAGCGGCGGTTCCGGAACTGGGGCAGGAGCAGCAGCCTCTTCCTCTAGCTCGAAGGTCAAGGCGGGAAAAAGAATAACCAATTCTCCCATCTGCCGGCCGTCCATGAGCATGGCACTCGACATGAAGTAGAAGGTCTGATTGGCTACAGGATCATCGGAATCGATAACCGCCTTTGCGGGGACAAGAATTTCCTGCTCCTTACGGACAAAACGGCAGGTTTTCGGGTACATTTCCTCAAAAGCCTTGGTGATGGAGCCGGCGATAATATTGGCTATCTCGCCATACGAGTCCTCGACTTCCTCCCGGTACTCTTCCCTGCCGATAACTTCTTGCAACTCCTGGTCCGGCAACATGATAAGGGTGCCCCCCAAACGGATCGCATCCTTAATACCGATCAGCAAGCAGCCTTTGCCGCTAATATCACCAGTAATGTCGAGACGGGCACAAATCTGCTTTCCCGGCAACCGCTCAAAGGCATCAGCCTTGCTGATAAGTTCCCTACTGCCCGTGGTAACAGAAAAATTGCTTCCAAGAAGGTTTCCTACCTCATCTTGAATCCTGGCCTCAACAGCTTCCAGTATCTTGTCAATTCGTTTTCGCTGATCCATGTGGAAAATTCTAAAAAGAGAGAAGAAATGCACACCGGAATACTATTCCAGCCGTATTTCTCTTTATCGGCAGGGATGACTGGTTACTTAACAGGCAAGTTGTCGTTCATCAGTTCACGACATACATTAATTCTATCCAAAACTGTTCTCCGTTCATTTTCAGAGGAACAATTATTCTTTGCGATTTGGCTGCACCAGACATATTAAATGATTCCCCGACGATCGAGGTAGGAATAGCGAGTTCAATATTTATGGCAATTGTCGCATATGCAACCTTCAGGTTGCCGGCAACCATATTAGCAATTTCTCCAATGGCGTCTTTAACATCATCGTCCAGTTCCAGCACCTCCATGCCAAGAAAACCGCTGGTAATCGCTTTGGCCACTGTTGCCGGACAATGAATAGCCAAAACCCCACGAATCCCTCCGCCCAAACCAATCATTGAGGTAAGGTTGGATTGAATTTCGCACCCTTTATTGAAAAGAGCATCTTCACTTTCGAGTTCGATCATCAGCATGGTTGAAAACACATCCTGAGCACCTTTTACGATTTCACTCGCAATATCAAATTCATCTTCCATAGAGATATTCCTTGATGCTCCTCTTCTTCCTCTTTGTCATTGGCACGGATTCTTATTTTTCCAACTGCAACTCGATTGCGAATTCCCCTGGTTCACAGCGAAACTGAATAAAGATTCTCTCTGCATCCTTGTTCGGCTGGTAGTCGTAATGCCTACCGGATATGGTGGTCGGCATCGAGAGGTTGATGTCCCGGCCCTTCTCCGAGAGTATTGCTTTGACATTGCCCCCAAGCATATTTGCCAATTCACCTACCGCATCTTCAACATCCGAATTCATCGCATCGACATCCATGCCGAGAAAATTGCTGGTAATGGCAATCGCCACCCGATGAGGAAGATGAATGGCCAGAACTCCTTTATGGGTGCCGGCCAAACCGATCACCCCGGAAATACTGTCTACAAGAGGATGTGCTTCTGTTGTCGTTTCCTCTATTGCGGAAAGATCCATCATCAGCATGGAAGAAAAGATCTCTTTGGCAGATTCGATTATTCTTTCTCGCACTTCAACTCCCTCCTCTTTGTTGTCCTGCAATGCCAGCTCTCAAGAGCACAAAATTCTTGGAGGCGTACTGAAGTTTATAACTTGATAATGGGTAGAGATATCCTTTCCAAGAGATTAAAGCAGCGGTCCAAGTATTTCATTTACCTTGTCTGGAGTAAAAGGTTTTTTTATCGATCCGACAGCACCGAGAGATTTGGCTTCGCCGATGATATCATCGCCTGTTTCCGTGGAAATCATTAAGACCGGAATATCTTTTATAGCAGCACGGCTGGCTTTCTCTCTGAGAAAAGAAATCCCATCCATATTGGGCATGTTGATGTCGCTGAGGACGATGTCGACTTTTTTGCTCTCCAGAATCTCCAGGGCTTCCAAGCCGTCGGCGGCTTCATATATGTTTTCAAAATCAATCCCGGCCTGGCGCAGTGAACGTCCGATGATCTTTCTCATGGTGCTTGAATCGTCTACTAGCAGTACGTTTTTTCCCATTACTCTCTCCTGTATTAAGTGCCGGCGTCGTCCTTTAAGCCACACCTGAAGTAGCGTGAGGTAACACCTCCGTTCCTTATAACAATAACCTCAAAACAATTATCGCCTCGATTGTCGCAAAACCGTGATGGTCAATCTTACCAAGAAGCAATTGGAAAAATCAAACAAGTTATACAAAAAAAGTTGCAGACAGAAATATTTAGGAGCCGTTACCCAATATAGGCCATTTTCACTCATTCAGTTACGACTCCATATAGCTGCCATGGGAACCGCCCTTGTGTCAAATTTCCGGCACACATTAATGCAACCGATTCTGCATGCTCCATAAACAACTCGAGAGCCCGCTTCTCTATTGCAGTTTATGGTTGGCATTCATATTGCAAATGATTTTTCATGAGACCTTTGATACTCGCCATAATTCTGCTGATCAGCGTTTTCCGGATAGATGCCGGGGCATCCCACCTCACTAAGGTGGTACGCCTGGATATTTCAGAGGATCTAGTGCAGTTCTATTTCAGTTTTGATAAGGCACCGACTTTTAAGGCAACAAGTATCAATCGCCGTGTCGACCTGGTATTTGCAGATTCGACATTTACTTCTGAAGTTACCTTCCCTCCTCCCGACCAAAACATAGTCAAAATATTGCCACGACCGGGAAAAACTGAACTTATCGTTTCTCTCTTCTTCCGTTATAAACCGCAGAACTATAAACTAACGAAGAGTCCCGACGGCAAAATCGTTTTTGAAACTCTTCTCAGTAACGAATACAGTAAAACATATCATGAACTTGCCGAGCGGCTCAAGGGTATCGGTGAAATTAAGAAAGTATCCCTCGATTTCACTAATCCCACATTCCAATCTCCGTATAAAAAAGATTGGATGTCTTTTTTCTCAAACTATGAATCACCTGTGGAGATCAATGTTGCGGTAAAATTCACGCCTCCGCCTTTCCCTATTATTCGTTTTCTCCCGCCCGGTCGGGAAATGAATCTGCAGTTCCTCCCCTCCGACATTTTCGAACTGGCCGAAAAGGAGGCTTGGGCACAGCTTAGCGATAAAATCTTTGAAAAACTGCAACTATCCCAGAATTTAGAAAGCCAAAAAATGCTGGCTCTTACCTTTGGCGAAGCACTGCTGCACCAGGGCGACTTTGAAGGAGCCTATAAGCAACTGTATCTGCTCAAAGAGCAATACCATGAAGAATTGCTCGGCACCTACGCTGATTTTCTTCTCATTCATCTGAAAGCAAAGTATCAAGACCCGAATGTCGCCGAATATGAGTTACAAACTCTCGAATCGACCTTAGGTCGTAAAAGCCTCCTGACCCCTTTCCTCTTTCTTGCCCAGATTGAGGCAGCTCTGGCATCGGCAAAATACACCCGGCTGAACAAACTCCTGCATCGTGACGATGTTGCTTTGCCCGATGATTTGCAGGAAATCGTGCAAATTCACCAGGCCGATTACTGGTATGCCATAAAACAACCGATCAAGGCCTTTGCCGCCTACAAGTTACTTGCCAATTCAACAATTCTCCGCACCCTTCCCTATTCCTTGAACGGCTACTGCTCGTCTTCCTATCAACAGAAAAAATATCGTGATGCAGCAATATGTTATGAACAGCTCGGCGCTGTAGTGACGGACAAGTCGCTCCTCGGGCTCATTGCCTACAGAAAGAATATGGCAAAAATGAAAAACCAGGAAGCTGTCTCTCTCCTCAATGACTTTGCCCAGATCGAAAATGCATATTCCGGGACTGAAGCCGGTTTTCGTGCAGCCATGAAAAAAATTGATCTGCTGTATGGCCAAGACCGCAATTATGCGAAACAAGCTCTTGAAAAATACGGGGAAATTGCCGACAATTCCAGCGACCGCGCGGTCCGAGAAGAAGCCTTTTTCAAACAGGCACTGATACATTCGCAGCTGGGGGAGAATGAGAAGAGTGTCCAATTACTGCAGCAGTTTCTCCGAGAATTTCAGACCGGAGATGTCAGAATTTCGGCACAAGCCTTGCTCATTGATATTTTGCCCGGTGAAATCAAAAGACTGGTAGATCATCAAGAGTATGTGAAAGCCCTTGTCTTGGCAAAAAAACACAAAGATCTTTTTCAAAAAAACTGGATAAACGGCAAATTTTTGGCCGATATCGCCGAGGCATATACTCGTATCGGTCTTTTTGATGAAGCCCAGAAACTCTATCTTTATCTCATCGAGATTATGCCGGTCGATCAACGTGAACGGTTTTATTTGCCGATGATCCAATCAACCTTCGATCAAGGCAACTATGGCCTCGTTGAAGATTACTCTGCTCAATACTTCTACAATTACCCGCAAGGAGCGAATAGCGCGGAGGTGCTGGTTATTCGGCTCCATTCCCTGATAGATGACGAACGTTTGGAGGATGCGCTCAAGCTGCTGCCGTCGCCTCTTCCGGATAATAAGGAACTCTACGGCATCGCCGGCACACTCTATTTTCGCACCGACGATTATAAAAAATGCCTGGTCGTCTTGAAAAAACTGGCACTTCTAGAGACACCATTACCGGCAAATGAACAATTTATGTTGGCAGAAAGCCTGTTCCAGACAGGTGCTTTTAACGAGGCAGAATCGATTTTTCAAACCATAACAGAAGAGCACCCCTTCTATGAACAGTCACTTTTCCGCCTCGCCGGTCTTGAACGAAAAAAAGGAAATGAGCAAAACGCCCTAAGCCTCTTTAAAAAAATTGTCGAAACAGGGAAAAGTCCTCAATGGAAGAAATATGCGGAACGGGAATTGCAATTTGCAAAAGTAACCACCCGCAGCCGTTAAGGAGGATGGAGAAATTGCATAGTATCGTATTATGAGAATGGGCAGGGACAAAGTATGGATCCGCTAAAACCGTTTGATGCAAACATGCTGTTGCTCAGCAAGGTGCTTGATCTCCGCGCCCAGAAGGCACAGGTGATCTCCGCCAATATTGCCAATGCCGAAACCCCCGGATATGCGGCCAACCGCTTTGATTTCGAAGAGGATCTGGCCCAGGCAATCCATACCGGTAAAGGTTTCAGACTCACCACATCGCACGCCGCCCATATACCACTGGGACCGACCAATTTCAATTCCGTGAGCGGAAAGATAGTTACTGTTAAAGATAAAACCGGGATAGGTGACAAAAACAATGTCAAAGTAAACCAGGAAATGATTGACCTGTCGGAAAACGAACTGCTTTATGAAACCGCCGCCCAGTTACTGAAAAAGAAACTCACTCAAATCAATTACGTAGTCTCCGGCGGGCAATAATCGGACACTCACTTCCAAGGAGATGAAGGAATAACTATGGATATTCTCAATACCTTTAAGATAAGCAGCTCAGCCATGCGGGCGCAGAGTCAGAGACTTGACACCATCAGCTCGAACCTGGCCAACATCGAAACCACCTCGACTCCAGAAGGCGGTCCCTATAAAAAGAAATCCGTGTATTTCCAGAGCACTCCTTTAAGCTTTCAGGAGCAGCTTGAGGGTAATCTTCGCAATGCAACTCAAGGTGTCAAGGTAACCAAAATCATCGAAGACCAAAGTACTCCACGGAAGGTTTACAACCCTTCTCATCCGGATGCCAATGCCGAGGGATATGTGGAGATGCCAAACATCAACGTCATGGAAGAAATGGTTGACATGATGTCCGCGACCAGCTCCTACCAGGCCAACGCAACGGTCATTAAGAGCGCTAAAAGAATGGCCCTCAAGGCCCTGGCAATAGGGGGGTAAGCTATCATGAACAGCATTAACGGTATCACCGGTATCATGCCGCAAACTATTAAGCCTGTAGACACCAGTGCGGTTGGACAAGCAACTTCCGGTTTTGGTGATATGTTGAAAACAATGCTCGACAAAGTCAACGAGACGCAGATAGCCGGAGATCAGGCAACCAGGAACCTGCAAAGCGGCGATGCCAAACATCTGCATGAGGTGATGATTGCCGTCGAAGAAGCCGATGTTTCCTTACGTATGTTGGTGCAGATGCGCAACAAGGCGTTAACCGCCTATGATGAAATTATGCGTATGCAGATTTGATCGTCAATGTTCTCTCTACAGCAAACAATTTCTCCGGTTTACCGGGGGCATGATACTAAAAAGGTACAATAATGGCAGTGGAAAATAAAAGTATCTCTGTTCCAGCAACGGTCAACGCCCCTGACATTGTGCGTCCAGAGCGAAAAACCCTGATGATGCTGGTGCAGGAGTGGCCGCTGTCACGAAAAATTGCCACCGCTGCGGTGCTGCTGATTGCATTGGTCCTCTCGGCCATCCTTGTTATTCAGGCGAGAACGGCGGACCAACAACTTCTCTACGCCAACCTTTCGGTGAATGATGCCGGATCGGTGGTTAATTGGCTGAAAAGCCAGAAAATCGAATACAGCCTGCGGCATGAAGGCAAAGATATTTGGGTCGCAGCCGATAAGCTTTATCAGACACGTCTTGAATTGGCGGCAAATGGCCTTCCCGCCGGCGGTGGTGTTGGTTTTGAGATTTTTGACAAGCAGAGCTTTGCCCTTTCCGATTACGTGCAAAAAGTTAATTATACAAGAGCATTACAGGGTGAACTGGCAAGAACGATAACGTCTCTTGCTCCGGTTGAGTCAACTCGAGTCCATCTCGCCCTGCCGGAAAAAAGGCTCCTGAAGAACCAGCAAAAGAATGCCACCGCATCGGTAATCGTCACCCTTCGACCGGGCAAAACCCTTGATAAACAACAAGTTCAAGGGATTATCCACCTGGTTGCCGGCTCCGTCACCGATCTCGAACCGGCAAATGTCAAAGTCATCGATTCCAATGGTGTTGTCCTGGAAGGCCAGAAACAAGGACCGGAAGAAAATGCGGTTTCCCTCGATACCCTCACCTACCAGCGTGACGTGGAACATAGCCTGGAAATGCGCGCTCAGGATTTACTCGACAAAACCATGGGCAAAGACAATGCAATGGTCAGGGTTTCGGCCACCCTTGATTTTTCCAAGGTGGAAAAGACCCAAGAACTCTTCAATGCCGACGACCCGGTAGTCAGAAGCGAGCAAGTAAACCAGGAATCGAGCGGTGCCGATAATACCGGCGGGATTCCCGGGGTACAGTCGAATCTGCAGGGCAATGAATTCCAACAAGGCCCCGCATCTCCGCCTTCCAGTAAAAATTCCCGTACCACCAATTACGAAATAAGTAAAACCATCAGCAAGGTCACCAACCCAATCGGAACAATCAATAAACTCTCGGTTTCCGTACTGGTTGCCGATAAAGTCAAACAGGATGACAGCAGTACGCCCCCCTCAACCACTCCTCGAAGCGCTGAGGAATTGAAGTCTATTGAAAACATGGTAGCGTCGGCAATCGGCCTGGCACCTGATCGTGGCGACATGATCAACATCACCTCCATGCCTTTTATCGATCCAGGTAAACCCCAAAGCGAAGGAGAACAGGTTCCGGCCAATTTCTTGTATCAGTACCTCCCTTTGGTTAAGTATGGCTTGATCGGCCTCGGGATACTGCTGCTGTATTTTCTCCTGGTACGACCTGTTATTAAGACCATGAAAGGTGAAGTGAAAAAGCATTATAAAACCGTTCAGCAACTGGAGCAGGAACAACAACAGCTGCAAAAACAGATTGAAGTCGAACCGGAAGAACCGCCGCTGCCTGTCGATGAAGCTATTACCGCCCTGCGCCGGGAAGTATTCCAAAATCAGGTACCAACTGCCTTTATTCTTAAGAATTGGATTCAGGAAGGTTGATAGGGCATGGGCATTGAAACACTTACCGGACTTAACCGAGTGGCAGTTCTGCTGATCTGTATCGGCGAAGAGGCTACCTCGAAGATTTTTGAGGAACTGTCCGACGACGAAATCCGCCAGGTCACCAGAACCATGGCCACCATCGATCATATCCCGTTAGATATCAAGGAGAAGGTGTTCGCCAATTTCCGTGACTCCCAGAAACGCTTTGCCGGCCTGTTCGTCAAGGGCGAAGAATTCGCCAAAAACGCCATAACAGCAACATCCAGCGAGCAACGGGCGAATTTTCTCCTCGATCAGTTCATGTCCGGGACTGAGTCAAAATCCCTGGAAACCATTGCCCTGATGGCCCCGCGAATGGTTGCCGGGCTCCTGGAACATGAGCATCCGCAAACGGTAGCCCTGGTACTTTCTACCCAACATATCGAACACGCCGCTGAAATCCTCACCAACCTGCCGGAAACCATGCGTGCCGATGTCGTTTACCGAATTTCCAAGATTGAAAAAGTCTCGCCGGAGGTAATCAGCCGCATAGAAGATGCCCTGCACCGAGAAATCGGCCTGGTTTCCGGCAAAGCCCATAAAAAGGTCGGTGGCCTGGATGCGGTTGTAGGTATTCTCAATCACATGAAAAATAACCTGGAAACCGAGATCCTTGAGGAGATGGAACAAAGCGATGCCGAGATGGCGGAAGAGATCCGCAAGAAGATGTTCACCTTCGAGCACTTAATTGCCCTTGATGGCCGGTCGCTGCAGATGATTCTCCGGGAAGTCAATAACGATTCCCTGACCCTTGCCCTCAAAACGGCATCCGAGCAGATGAAAGAAAAAATTTACGCCAACATGTCGTCGCGGGCCGCCGATATGATCAAGGACGACCTCGAGGCCATGGGGCCGGTTCGCCTTTCCGAGGTCGAACTTATGCAGCAATCAATCGTCAAGATAGCCATGAAACTGGAGGAAGAAGGCAAACTGGTGTTGGGATCTGGAGGTGGGGATGAGCTTGTCTAGGTATTATAAGAACGCCCCTTCTTTCCAGGCGGAGGATCTGGTCAAACAGGCAGACAAGATATCTCCGGGTTGGACTCCAAATCCGAAGAAGGACCAGCACCCTTTCCGGACACAGCTGGTTTCCCCGCCAATCAAAGCATCAAACCCCATTGCCGACCAGGGATCTGCCTCCCCTCAACGCGACTCCTTTGAAAGTCGAGGAGCAAGCGATAGTCAACCACCGACATCGGAAGAAGGCAATAACGCTGGACCACTCCTAGCAAAAGATGTCGATCTCGACAATTATCTTGACCGCGCAGAAGCCGAAGAAAAGGCCACCGAGGCATACCGACAAGGCATAGAGGTAGGCCGGGAGAAAGCTGAAGAAGATTTTGGGACGGCGGCGCGATCACTGCTCCTCGCTTGTCAACAACTGGATACCCTGCGGGCAACGATTATCGGCAACAGCAGTAAGGAACTCCTGGATTTTTCACTGGCCATTGCCGAACGGATTCTGCGCTTTTCGGTACGGGAACAGGATCATACCATCGTTGCCACCGTTGAAGAGGCGTTGCGCCGCGCCGTCAAGTCGGATGAATTCACCATCCATATACATCCGGACGACTATGACAGCCTCGCTGCAAAATCGGCGGAAATCGTTGCCGGACTGAGTGGCTTGAACAATATCGTGGTGAGAAAAGACCCTACCGTTGAACGCGGCGGTGCACGCATAGAATCCGACAATTGTATGATAGATGCAACAATAGCCAGCCAGTTCGAAGCGATACGAGAGGAAATGAAAAATAAAAACGCATGATTTTCAATACTCGGCATATTAGAGACCTCAATGTCATCAAGGTTTGGGGCAAGGTCACCCGAATTGTCGGCCTGGTGATTGAAGGCTACTGCCCCCATGCCACTGTCGGCTCTCTTTGCGAAATCACGCAACTGACCGGGAAAGAGGGTATTTTTGCCGAGATAGTCGGTTTCAAAGACAACAAGGCCCTGCTTATGCCTCTGGGGGAAATCCGCGGTCTCGGACCCGGCAGCCTTATTCGCGTGGTCCGAGACAGTGCCACAATCGGAGTCGGCAACAACCTGCTCGGACGAGTCATCGATGCCATGGAAGTACCCCAAGACGGTTCGCCAAAACCCGTTCTCACTGAAGAACACGGGCTTTACTCCCTCCCTCCCGGCCCTATGGAGAGACAGAATATTACTGATCCTCTCGATCTTGGTATACGCGCCATAAACGGCATGATTACCTGCGGCATGGGGCAGAGGATGGGCATCATGGCCGGTTCCGGTATCGGCAAAAGTGTGCTCCTCGGCATGATGTCGAAATATGCCAAGGCGGATATCAACGTCATTGCCCTGATCGGTGAGCGCGGCAGAGAAGTACGCGAATTCATTGAAAGAGACCTGGGAAAAGAAGGCCTCTCCAGGTCGGTAATCGTTGTCGTCACCTCCGATCAGTCGCCCCTTCTTCGGATGAGGGGCGCCTTCGTGGCCACGGCAATTGCCGAATATTTCTGTGATCAGGGAAAAAACGTACTGCTCATGATGGATTCGGTGACCCGCTTTGCCATGGCCATGCGCGAGATCGGTCTGGCTATCGGCGAACCGCCGACCACCAAGGGTTACACCCCTTCCGTGTTTGCCACCCTTCCCAAACTTCTCGAAAGAGCCGGAAGATTCCGCGACAAAGGCTCGATTACCGGTCTGTATACCGTCCTGGTCGATGGCGATGATATGACCGAACCGGTAGCCGATTCCGTGCGATCCATCCTCGACGGCCACATCGTCCTTTCCCGGGCAATAGCGGCAAGAAATCATTTCCCGGCAATCGACATCCTCAACTCGACCAGCCGGGTCATGCGCGATATCGTCTCTCCACGCCACCAGGAGCTCGCCGGTAAGGCCCGAGAGGTTCTCGCCAGATACACAGAAGCGGAGGATCTTATCAATATCGGTGCCTATGTCAAAGGCTCAAATCCGAAAATCGATTATGCCATCAGCAAGATCGATGCTATCAACACCTTTCTACGACAAAACTATACTGAAACCAACAATCTACAGCATTCCGTGGAACAATTAGGCAGCCTTCTCACGGAACGAAAAGACGAAGAACCAGCTAAAAAAAATCGTCGCCAGTCCGATAAAACATAAACCAACCCCCCGAAAAACGGGGTGCCTTTTATTCCCGCCTCGGGGGAAGAAAAAAATTGCCCGACAGCTCACACCAGTGAGGAATATCCCGACCGATGAAACCGTTCACCTTGGAAAATGTCCTCTCTTATCGAAAGCGGTTGGAAGATATAGCCCAGTATCGTTTCTCCGAGGCCCAAAAGGTGCAACAGCAGGTCGAGCAAATACTTGCGGATGAGAATAAAATCCTCGCCGAACTCAGCCGTCGCAGCGAACACCTGCAAGTCGAAGGCGTGAACATTACCGAGTTGATTCGTTATGAAGAGAGAATTCTCCAGGTCAAAGCCAACGTCAAGGCAATCGTCAAAACCCTCGCGGAAAAGACTGAAATCGTTTTACGCGAACGTCAGAATCTCATCAACCGAGCCAAAGAACGGCAAATAATGGAACGCCTGAAAGAACGACAAAACAAGGCCTGGACTGCCTTCCTCAATAAAAAGGAGACGGCCATGCTCGATGAAATCGCAATACTTCACCATGATTCCGAAGAACAGTAGCAAAAAACAATCCTGCATCCGGTAAAATAAAACCATGACAACCATAACCAAAACTCTCTTGACAATTGCCACTGTTTTGATCCTTTCGCAAAATGCCCAAGCCGCTGAAGACGTTGAACAGGACACCTTTAGTTCGGTAGAAGAGCGGCGGATAGACAATACTATTCTCCAGGAACGTGCCAATATCCGTAAAGAACGTGAAGATACCGATCTGCGTAAAAAGGAACTAAAGTCCCTTGAAGAGGGTGTCGATAAGAAACTTGCCGACATAGACCGCAAGCTGGAAGAGCTGAGAAATCTGCAAAAAAAAATCGAAACCCTGCTTGCGGCAAAAACCGCGGTAGAGAAAAAGCGGATAGAAAATCTGGCCGGCATATATGAAAAAATGGTCCCGGCCAAAGCCGCACTTGCCTTGTCCGGTTTAGAGCAAAAATTGGCTGCCGATCTTCTGGCGGGTATGAAAGCCAAAGCAGCTGCTAAGATTTTAGATCAAATCGCCAAACAGAAAGCCTCTGAACTGAGCACAACCTTTTCAACTTTGCAACTTGAGTGACATTATGCCCCAGATAGCTCTGATCCAACCAGCCGCTCCTCAAGTTCCCCCACCTAGCCCTCCAGCAAATAATGATAACCGGAATTTTTCTCCCCATCTCAATCAAGCTATAGCCGGCAGAAAAGATCAGTCGCCCAGCCGCGAAAGTGCCGACAAAGCCAATGAACAGACAGCAAGTGACAAGAAAAATATCAGTAATAATGAACTACCTGATACTGCCACGAACAAAACCGAGTCAGGACGAGACACCGCCAACGCCAAAGAAGTCTCGGAAGCAGCTGTTGACAACACCAAGAACAAGGAGCAAACTACAGAACAAAGCAATATAGTTATTTTCATGACGGCGGTCCAGACAGTAAACCAGCCGGTATGCAAAATCCAAACTGATAGCTCTGCAATTCAAACACTCAATCAGCAGCTTACCAACAACTCATCACCACTTTTCGAGTTTCTAGCAAAAAATACTGCAAACGGTACCGGAGTAAGCGGTCAACAGGAAACCCTGTCACAAAAATCCTTGCAAAACTCTTCCGAGGAAAGTCTTTTTTCTTCTCCCCTTGCTGAAGCGATGGGCGTATCAGCAGCAAAAAAAGCCTCTGTGCCTCTTGGGGTACAAGCATCAGGAGCAAAATCGGAAAGTAACGGCCTTTTACAACAACTCCAGAAAATAATTGATAATAGCAATGAATCCGGCAATATATCAATTACCGTAACAGGGAACACCGGGAAAGAACCATCCGGACTGAATGGCATGCAAACGACAATTCCAGGAGCAGTTTCAGCAAGCAATTCATTGCCGCCGGCAGTTACTTCTCCCAGTTTTACTGAGGTTGCTGCCGGTAGCTCCATAACCCTCTTACCAAACAGCTCCGACATACCTGTGGACAAAGCCAACCAGAGCCTGACCTCGCTGCGACACAGCATCCAGCAGCAGTATTATGAGGGGAAATTTGCTCTGCAAAACGATAAAGAAAAGCAAACTTCTTCAGAAAACGCCCAACAAGACAACACCTTTACCCCCAAGGGTTCGCCGACCTTAGAGGGAACGGCTCTCTCTTCTTTGAAGCAAGATCAAACCAGCACCTTTGATCAACCTTTGGTATTGGCAATAGAAGGGCAAAAACAGCCGACCGTTGAAGCGTTGCGGCCTGTGACTCTGCCATCGGGCAATGTCGTCCAGCAACAAGACGTCATCCGGCAGATCACCGAACATTTTCAAATCTCGAGAAGAGATAATGATACCCAAATTAATATCAAACTTTATCCGGCGGAGCTTGGCGAATTAAAAATCGATTTGTCTTTGAAAGGAGGTTCGGTTCGTGCAAACGTCGTTGCCAGTAGCCAATACGCTCAGGAAATCATAGAAAAAAACATGGGTAAACTGAGAACGATCCTGGAGAGTCAGGGGTTTACCATTGACGATATCTCGGTCACTGCCAAATCCGATACAACAAAAGAATTCAATCTCTTTGACAAACAACTCTTCAGCCAAAACGATTACACTCCATCTTCGACCAAAACTACCCGTCCCCCCGGAGGATTTTTCACAATGGAAGATAGCGGTGCGAACGTCCAGGCTGCAGCAACCGGTGTAAATGTAAAAATCTAACCATCGACAGGACTCTCTTTAGTAACCCCTTGAGGGGTAAAAATTCTTGATGGCTGATGGCAATTCAGAGTTTTAAAAGGATACCAAATGAGCACTGACATTAATTCGATAAACCAGGCAACAACAGCATCCAGCGGCACGAGCACCACCAAGAAGACCGACGTGAGCATGGGCAAGGAGGATTTCCTCAAGCTATTGGTGGCTCAGCTCCAGCATCAAGATCCTTTAACCCCCGACAACCCGACGGAGTTCACCGCTCAACTGGCCCAGTTCAGCTCTCTTGAACAATTGACCACCCTGAATGCCAGTATGGATAAGTTGATAACTTCAAACACCAATTCCGGCAACCTTGCGACCCTCAACACAATCGGCAAAGATGTGGCATATACCGGAAGCAGTTTCAACTTAACCGGGTCATCGATGGACTTGGGGTATAAACTGGATGCTCAGGCTTCGGCAGTCACCCTCTCCCTGCAACAAAACGGTACCACCGTTGCCACCCTCAAAGGGACAGACCTCAGTACGGGCAATCATTTTATCACATGGAACGGCTTGACCAATGATGGCGCTAAAGCACCATCCGGCATTTATAATATCGTTGCCAAGGCGACAGCTGCAGATGGAACAACTGTTACAGCCTCGCCATTGATCAAGTCGGAGGTAACCGGTGTCGACCTGAGCGGACAATCGGGTGGAACCCTTATCACCAAAGCCGGGGAAGCTGCCTACACGTCTGTTGTCGGGGTTTATGACCCGGGCACAACAACACTATAATAGATACTAATGAGTATCGCAAAACCAGACAAACCTGGTTATACGATCTGACTCTTGCTGAATAAAAGGAGAAAATTATGGGTATGTCAAGTGCGTTATACAGTGGAGTCAGCGGTCTTAACACCAACTCCCAGGCCATGAGTGTTATCGGTAATAACCTGGCTAATACCAACACCGTTGGTTTCAAAGGTTCACGGACTGTATTTGCCGATCTCCTCTCTTCCACGATCAACGGTTCGGGTGGCGAATCCCAGGTGGGTCGCGGTGTCGGCATGTCGAAGGTAGACCAGGTATTCAGTCAAGGCACCTTCGAATCAACGGACTCGAAACTCGATGTCGCGATTGAGGGCCCGGGTTTTTTTATCCTTAAACAAAAAGGAAACGAAACTCCCTTCTACTCTCGAGCCGGGTCCTTCAGATTTGACCAGGATGGATATCTCGTCAACCCTGAAGGGTATCGGGTCCAGGGAAAAACCTTTAATGCCACCACCGGCGTCTTGAACCCGGGAAATGCCACTGATATCCAGGTGGCCGACACCGGGTTGATTCAAGGACAAGCCACATCCACCATGAAGATCACCACCAATCTCAATGCCTCTGAACCGATAATTGCAACTGCTTTCAGCGTCACCGACCCTACCACCTATAACTTTTCTTCTTCAGCACAGGTCTTTGACTCTCTCGGCAACCCACATCTCTTGACCACCTATTTTACCAAAACCGCCGCCAACACCTGGGGTGTGAACTGGAGTGCCGAGAACACGGCTGTACCTCCCGTAGTCTTGACGGGAGCATTACCTAATCTTACCTTCACTTCCGACGGTGTTCTGACAGGTGCCGCTGCCGTTCCTCCCGTGCCAACCACCGCCACTATACCTGCGGGCAGCTTAAATTGGGCCAACAACACGACCAACACAGGCATAGCCGTCACCTTTGATACAACGCAGTTTAACAGCGCATCGGTGGTTATCTCGCAAGACCAAAACGGTTTCGGTGCCGGTAGCCTTACCGGGACGACGATCGACCCAAATGGCATAGTAATCTCTTCATATTCCAATGGCCAACAAACCAAACAAGCCCAATTGATATTGGGAAGATTCGTCAACCCCAACGGACTGTCCCTGGCCGGCAGTAACCTCTATAACGAAACACTCGCTTCCGGTGCGGCCCGTACCGGTCTGCCGGGACCGGAACTGGGCAAGGTGTTTACCAATTCCCTCGAACAGTCAAATGTCGATATGGGTGCGGAGTTTGTCAGAATGATCACCGTGCAACGCGGCTTTCAGGCCAATTCAAAGATTATAACAACCGTTGACCAACTGCTTGGCGAACTGATTAATCTCAAAACTTAATAGTCAATTTATTGACACCAGTTTGCCCACGGGGAGCCGCAAGTAATTACCTGGCCCACTTGCCATGGAGTTGTTGCGCCTCCCCATGACGTTTCCGCCATGTGCTGATCAATGCCGTTTCAATTTCCCCCTTCCTCTTGCTTTTATTCGTTTTTTGCCACTTGCCTTCTTTTTTCCGAATAGTTGCTTAACGCCTTGCTTACGAAGGTGCTTTTCAACCTGGAATGGTTTTTGCTATCTTGAGTTTAAATTCCACGGTCTCTGAGAAGAATATGCAGTTTCAGGTAATTGAGGCAGACATACATGGCTGAAAAGAAAAAAGAAGTTGCGGAGGCACCGCAGAGCGGCAGTAAGAAAAAACTATTTTTGATTGTCGGCCTGCTTGCGATTGTCCTTCTTGCAGGAGGCGGTACGGCCGCCTTTTTAATGCTGAAAAAGGCTCCAGAGCCTAAAGAAACCAAAGATCCGGCAAAGCATGTGCCGGTGCCGGACATTCATCAACAGGCGGATATCGGTCCGCAGGTGAATATTGAAGAGTTCATTGTCAACATCATTAGTGGCGATTCCCCTCACTATGTCAAAGCATCCTTAACCGTCGAGTTGACCAATGAAGAGGTAAAAGGAGAGGTAGAAAAGAGAATGCCGCAGATGCGCGACTCCATTCTCTTGTTGATAGGCAATAAAACCTTCGAAGAGTTGCAGGATCTCCAGGGCAAGAAACAACTGAAAGCGGAACTCACCAGTAAGATTAATTCTTTTCTGAAAACCGGTAAGGTGAAAGCTGTCTATTTCACCAACTTCGTGGTGCAATAAGGCGACGGGAAAGGCATGGAACCGATTCTCAGCAAAACCGAAATCACAGACCTCCTGAAAGCCATCCATGAAGGCCGGGTGTCCCTCGAACTTGACGAAAAACAGCAAACGCAGTTCCTCCACTGCACTCCGGCTAATCTCTTCCAGTTGACTCGGCCGGACAGTAAACAATTCAGAATCCCCAATTTTGATATCATCCTCGACGCTTTTTGCAGATCCTATTCCACCACGCTCAGCAACCAACTGCAACGCTCCTTATCGATAAGTCGCACAAAGCTCGAAAGCTTTGAGTTCCAAAAATTCATGGCCGACAAAACCAACCCCGGGGCCATCGGCATCCTCGACATGAATCCGTTGAAATATGGCGCCATGATCATTCTTGACCCGGTTATCTCATTTTCGGTACTGGAGATCATGCTGGGTGCCTCGGCTGAACTGCAAACCCTGCACCTCGAAAGAAGGCTGACCGCCCTCGAACTGACTATTCTCAAGGCCATTATCTCCGATGCCTGCAACGACCTGAACAAGGCATTTTCGCAATTGCTGGAAATGCACTCCGCCCTTATCAAGCTGGAAAACAATGCCCGGCTGGTATCGATTGTCGAACCCGAGGCGGAGGTTATTGTCGGCACCTTTATGCTCAAGGTGGGCGAGCATTCCGGAGAAATACATCTGATTTTCCCCTTTGCCACCCTTGAGCCGCTTCGAGATTCCTTGAGAGAACTCCTCAATATTCCGACAATAATCAAGAGTACCTGGCAGAGTGTCCTGGAGGATGAGGTCCAGGAGGTTCCAGCAACGATCACCGCCCTTTCCGGCAATATTACCCTCTCCATTAAGCAGATCCTCGATCTCCGGAAAGGCGATATCCTTGATCTCGACTACGATCCCAATGTACCACTGAAGGTTCTGGTTGAAGACAAAATTAAATTTTTGGCGATTCCCGGAACACATAATGGCAAAAAGGCCATCAGTCTCACCGGCATTTACCAATAATAAAGGAAGAGAGATATGGCGACACCAGGAAATACCCGTCCGGCTCCGGAAGAAATCAAAGAACTTCTGCAGAATGATGCGCAAAGCGGTTCGAAAAAGACCATTTCCTCGGACCAGAGAGATGGTCGCGGACTTGACTTCCTCTATGACATCCCTCTGCAGATATCCGTTGAAGTCGGGAGGAGCAAAATTCTTCTCCGAGATCTCCTGAAAATGAGCGAAGGATATGTCATCGAACTCGACAAGCTCGCCGGCGAGCCCTTAGACCTCTACGTCAATTCGCGTCTTATCGCCAAGGGTGAAGCGGTTATGGTCGGAGACAAATTCGGCATCCGTCTCACCGATGTGGTGAGCACCTCCGATCGCATAGAAAATCTCGGCTAAGTGGAGAAAACAATGGTCCCTGCAGCAATCCGCAGACAGATCTTCGCCCTGGCTCTCGTTTGTTTTTGCCGGGTGCCGGATGTGGTCCAAGCCGCTTCATCGCAAATGATCGAAATGGAGAGCTATTTCAAGGTGATTTGGGGTCTGCTTGTCGTCCTCGGGATAATCCTTGCCTTGTATGCCCTCCTGCGGAAACGTTTTTCCCTCTTTGCCACCACCCCGGAACAAAATATCAAGATTCTTGAGGTCAAGCCACTTATGGGCAGAAAGAGCCTTTGCCTGATCACGGTCAAGGGCAACGAATATCTCCTCGGTATATGCGGGGACCGGATCAGCCATCTCGCCACCTTGCCGAGCAAGACGGACCTGTCCTTCGCAGCAACTCTGCGATCTACTGAAGCGGACCGGCAGCCATGACGCGGTCGAGTTCATCCCTCTCCGCCTGCATCGCCCTCCTTGTCGCGATATTCGGGGTGATGTTCCTCGCCGACAGTGTCCTGGCAATCGGCCTGCCAACCGTTACCTTTGGCGTCGACGACGCCCAGAACCCCAAGCAGATCTCCACCGCTCTCCAGGTGCTTTTACTTTTGACCGTCCTGTCGATGGCTCCGGCGATCCTTTTAATGATGACCTCTTTCACCAGGATCGTTATCGTTTTGGGCTTTATCCGCCAGGCAATGGGGACGCAAAATATGCCTCCTACCCAAATTATTCTCGGCTTGTCTCTTTTCCTCTCCTTTTTTATCATGTCGCCGACCCTCAATAAAATGAACGAGGAGGCACTGCAGCCGTATCTCAAGGAACAGATCAGTCAGGCCGACGCTCTGGAGAAAGGTCTTGCCCCCCTGCGGGAGTTTATGTTGAGCCAGGTTCGTGAGGAGGAACTGACCCTCCTGACCGAAATCACCATGAAAAACCAGCCGTCTCGCCAGGAGGATATCCCGACGATGACCCTCATCCCCGCCTTTATGCTGTCGGAGTTGAAACGTGCATTCCAGATGGGTTTCATGATTTATATCCCCTTTCTGGTGATTGACATGATTGTTGCATCGGTTCTTATGTCCATGGGCATGATGATGCTGCCGCCGGTCATCATCTCCATGCCCTTCAAACTCTTGCTTTTCGTCCTTGTCGATGGCTGGACTCTTGTAGTCGGATCACTGATTAAAAGTTTTAACTAAGTCGTTCGGAATAAGAATTTGCTTGGCTCGTTACTCCTCCTTCTATCCAACCTCTTATCCGTGGAGAGAACCCATGACCCCTGAATTGGCTATCGATGTCTGTCGCAAGGCTATCGAGACCATTTTGCTGGGGTCGGCACCAATGTTGATCATTGGTCTGGTCATCGGCCTGCTCGTTTCTATTTTCCAGGCAGCAACCCAGATCAATGAACAGACTCTTTCCTTCGTTCCGAAGATAGTTGCCGTCTTTCTCACCATTTTGTTATTTGGCCCATGGCTTATCAAACTCCTCACTCTTTTTACCATCGGTCTCTTTGAAACCATGGTCACCCTGTAAATCTGTCCATGGAAATCCCTCTTCTTCCTATAGAACAGATCCAAACCTTTCTTGTCGTTACTGCCAGGGTCGCCGGATTCATGGCCGGCATTCCAGTATTTGCCTCCGCTCAGACCCCAGGGCAAGTAAAAACCGCCCTGGTTTTTGTCAGCTCCTTGATGCTCTTCCCGGTCATGGCCGGGGCTATTCCCCAGGTGAGTTTTTCCCCCCTCCCCTTCTTCCTGCTCATCCTCTCCGAGGTTCTCCTTGGTCTTCTCTTAGGACTTGTCGCCACGCTGATTTTTACCTCTGTCGAATTCGGTGCAACGGTTATCGGCTTTCAAATGGGCTTTGCTTCGGCAAACGTCTACGATCCCCAGAGTGAAAGGCAGGTAGAACTCATTTCTCAGTTTCAAAATGTCTTTGCCATTTTGATTTTTTTGGCCATTAACGGCCACCATATCTTTCTGCGAACCGTCGTTTTGTCTTATGAGCTTCTGCCTCCCGGTAAGTTCGATGTTTCCGGAGAGGCCATCCCTTACCTCATGCAGCTGGCATCGCACATGTTTACTATCGGGGTGCAGTTCAGCGCCCCGGTGCTTGCCGTCCTCCTTTTTTCCGGCCTCATTCTTGGTATTTTGGCTCGCGTATTTCCACAGTTGAATGTCTTCCTGCTGTCTTTCCCCCTCAATATCGGAATCGGTTTTATAGTCATTGCTTTGACACTCAATATGGTATCGGCCCTTATCAGACAAGAATTTGACACTCTTGCAGAACGCATTTTTACCCTTCTCAGCTATCTCAATCCTTAGATAACCTATGGCCGAAGAAAGCCCCGCCGGGGGAGAACGGACGGAAGAACCGTCATCGAAACGGCGAGAAGATTTTCGTAAAAAGGGCCAGGTCGCTCAGAGCAAAGAGGTGCAGACCGCCGCTCTCTTAACGATCAGCCTGCTCTTCTGGCTGATGTATCTGCCGGTCTTCTGGAAATCCTTAACCGAAATCATTTTTTCTCTCTGGCAGGCGAGCGGTGAATACCAAATCACCCCAACCTCAATCATCTCCCTGGCAACTTTCCTTCTGCAGAAGATCGGCCTGCTCCTCGCACCCCTTTTTCTTCTGGTGATGCTCGTTTCTTTTTTCTCAAGCTTTTTCCAATTCGGCTGGCTGTTGACCAGTAACCCGCTGATCCCCGATTTTGCAAAACTCGACCCGATTGCCGGAATGGCGCGGTTCTTTTCCAAAAGGTCCCTACTCGAATTGGTCAAATCCCTGTTGAAGGTGCTCCTCATCGGCTGGATATCCTTTTCCACCGTTCTCGACCATTTCAACGAAGCCCTCATCCTCATCGACACCGACATCGGCACCACCCTCCGTTATCTCGCCAAGGTCTCGGCCCTCATCATGGCGAAGATCTGCACCATTCTCGTCCTTTTGGCGTTTCTTGACTTTCTTTTCGTCAGGTGGGAGATGGAGGAAAAAATGAAAATGACCAAACAGGAATTGAAGGAGGAATTCAAGGAGAGTGAAGGCGATCCGCATATCAAGGCGCAAATACGTTCGATCCAGCAGGAAATGGCCCGCAAACGGATGATGGCCGAAGTGCCGAAGGCCGATGTGGTGGTTACCAACCCTACCCATCTTGCAATTGCCATCCGTTATAATGCCAAAGAGATGGATGCCCCCTTGGTGGTCGCTAAGGGGGCCGATTTAGTGGCCTTGAAAATCCGCGAGATCGCTGCTGCACACGAAATTCCGATTATCGAGGACCCGCCCGTGGCTCGATTATTGCATAAATTGGATTTAGGAGAACACATTCCCGAGAATCTCTTTAAGGTCATTGCCGAGATTCTCGCCCATGTTTATTCACTGAAAGGCAAGATGCATTAATGGAACTGACCAACGTCCAAAATTCTCTGGCAAACCTGGATTTCAAGCAACTTTTCGGGCGCAGTGACATACTCGCAGCCGTTGGCCTTGTCTCCATCCTGATGATGATGATCATCCCTTTGCCATCGATCGTCCTTGACCTGTTCCTGACCTTGAGCATCACCATCGCTCTGCTCATTCTCATTCTCAGCCTGTATACCGTCAAAGCGACCGACTTCTCGGTCTTCCCCTCGATCCTTCTCGTTACCACCCTGTTCAGATTATCCTTAAATGTTGCCTCCACCCGTCTCATTCTTTTACATGGAGATGAAGGCCCGGGCGCCGCCGGTACGGTCATCATGGCCTTCGGGCAATTCGTGGTCGGCGGCAACTATGTGGTTGGCGTAGTCATCTTTGTCATACTGGTAATAATCAACTTCATGGTTATCACCAAGGGCGCCGGCCGGGTGGCCGAGGTGGCCGCCCGTTTCACTCTCGATGCCATGCCCGGCAAACAGATGGCCATCGATGCCGACCTCAATGCCGGCCTTATCAACGAAGATGAAGCGCGGAGTCGGCGGGAAAACATCTCGAAAGAAGCCAATTTCCACGGGGCAATGGACGGTGCTTCGAAATTTGTCAAGGGCGATGCCATCGCCGGCATCATCATCACCCTCATCAATATCGGTGCCGGCTTTGTTATCGGTGTTGCCCAAAAAAATATGGCCATGGCCGATGCCGCTGCCAATTACACCATCCTTACAGTCGGTGACGGCCTTGTATGCCAGATTCCGGCGCTCATTATCTCAACAGCCGCCGGTCTTCTGGTCACACGCACCACCGGGGAAAAGGATTTTGGCACCGACCTGAAGAAACAGCTTTCCACCAGTCCGGTTGCCCTGTGGGTGGTATCCGGAATTCTCGTTGTCTTTGCCATCATTCCCGGCATGCCCTTTTTCCCTTTTCTCCTCCTTGCCATCTCTATGGGGGCTCTGGCCTTTCAACTTGATAAAAAAACAAAAGCTTTGACAGAGGAGATTGTCGAAAAGCCCCCGCAGGCACCGACACGAAAAGAAGAGAATTATGAAGAAATGCTTCATGTCGACTTGTTGCAGCTTGAAGTGGGCTACGGCCTTATCCCCTTCGTCGATTCAGCGCAGGACGGTGAACTCCTCAACCGCATCCAATCGATTCGCAAACAATTTGCCATAAACAACGGCTTTATCGTCCCGCCCGTGCACATCAGGGACAACCTGCAGCTAAACCCCAATCAATATACCTTCTCCCTAAAAGGCGTAAGAGTCGCCGAGGCGGAGATGCTCCCCGGTCATTTCATGGCCATGGATCCGGGAATGGTGACGGAGACAATCAAGGGTATCGCCACCATGGAACCGGCCTTCGGTCTGCCGGCCATATGGATTTCCTCGGACAAGAAAGATCGGGCCCAAATTGCCGGATACACGGTGGTAGACTGCACTACCGTCATGGCCACGCACATCAGTGAAATTATCAAGCAACACTCGCACGAACTGATCGGCCGCCAGGAAGTTCAGGGCCTGCTCGATAATCTTAGCAAAACCTATCCGAAACTCGTGGAAGACCTGATTCCGACCGTTCTGTCCCTTGGAACCATCATGCGGGTGCTGCAGAACCTCTTGAAGGAAGGCGTTTCCGTCCGTGACCTGCGAACCATCCTGGAAACCTTGGCCGATTGGGCATCGGCAACGCAGGACACCGATGTTCTCACCGAATACGTCCGCCATGCACTGGCCAGGACCATCAGCAGCGATTTGGCGGTGAACGGCATTATTCCGGTCATCACCCTGTCACGTCCTGCCGAAGATGCTATCCGCAACTCCATCCAGCATAAAGAAACCGGCAGCTATCTGGCGATTGATCCGATTATCGCCCAGCGAATTCTCGATTCCATAGGTAAGAGCATTACTCTCTTTGAAGGCGGCAGCAGGCCGGTACTGCTGTCGGCACCGCAGATACGTCCTTACGTGCGCAGCCTGACGGAACGTTACTACCCGGCACTGGCGATCATTTCCCACAACGAAGTCACTCCTAACCTCAAAGTCAGATCTCTCGGCACGGTGACCCTCGATGCAAGTTAGAGTCTTTGAAGCAACGGATATGGCGTCCGGTTTGAAAATGGTCAAAAAAGAACTTGGCCCCGACGCCCTGATACTGTCGACCAGGACCATTCGCAACGGCAAACTTGGTCTCATGGGCAAACCGGTGTTGGAGATTACTGCCGCCTTTGATGCGAATTATCCGCATACACCCGTTGACTCGGAACAGGAGAGGATGGCTCGTCACCAGCAACCGGAAAATACCGGAAACAGGAGAATTGGCGGCTTTCGACATGTGGTCGATGACTCCGGCGAAAATGAGAGTCAAAGCCGAGCCGCGCTCGCCAACAACTACGGCCCATCCGGCAGCAAAAATGACAGAAGCCTTGAAACGGTTGAAACGAAACAGCAACCGGACCTGCAAAACGAGGTCAATGAACTGAAAGACCTGGTGAAAAATCTGGCCGGGAAAATTGCCCATCTCGCCGAAAAAGAGGACACAGCACAACAAGCGCGGCAGTTGAAAATCAAAGACAGCGATTTCGGCAATCGTTATAATGCGGCAACCATTCATGGCGACCACATTCTCTCAATGCTAATTGATAGAGGAGTAAACGTCGAAACATCGAGGACTATAGCCGGATTCCTCAGGGAAAGCCTTACTGATCAGGAGCTCGGCAACCCGGACATAATCCGGTCGGCGATCATGGGCACCATCGAGGATCTCATTCAGGTGAGCCCGCCATCCTTTGCAGACCGAAAAGACCAACAGCGCATTGCCCTGGTAGGTCCCACCGGCGTCGGCAAGACCACGACGCTTGCGAAGATTGCCGCATTGTATCTGAGCCGATACTCCAATTCCATCGCCCTGATCACCATCGATACCTACCGCATTGCCGCTGTTGAACAACTGAAGGTATACGGGGAGATTATGCACCTGCCGGTGGACGTGGTCATCACCCCGGAACAGCTGGAAAAAGCCATTGACCGGCACCGCGACAAGGAACTCATCCTTATCGATACCGCCGGAAGAAGCCCTCGAGACAGTTTCTGCATCGAGGAACTCGCCACCTTCCTTACACCGGAACTGAATATCGACAAACATCTGGTGCTGTCGGCGACTACCCGGGAGCATGAGCTTCTCGATGCCATAAGGCGTTTCCAGAGCCTCGGCATAACCCATACGATTTTCACCAAGATTGACGAGTGCGCCAACCTCGGGATATTGTTAAACGTGCAGATCCAGAACGCCAACCCCTTGTCGTATTTTGCCAACGGCCAAAGAGTTCCGGAAGATTTACTCGAAGCCGGCCCGAAAATAACCGCAGAACTGATCATGTCGCAAAAGGAAGGATCAATGCATGACTAATATCTCCCGCCCGGCAGCCGACCAAGCCAAAACCCTCCGGGATCTTAATTCCCAGCTCCCCGGTCCGTTGCCACAGAAGACTGAACAGCCGACAAGCGTCTACTCGATAACCAGCGGCAAGGGCGGAGTCGGGAAAACCGCCGTGGCTGCCAACCTCGCCTACGTCCTCGCCTCCATGGGCAAACGGGTGCTTATCCTTGATGCCGATCTCGGTCTGGCGAATATCGATGTCGTCTTCGGCATTTCTCCAACCTTTAATCTCAACCATTTTTTTACCGGGGAGCAAGATCTCCAGGGAATTATGTGCGACGGGCCGATGGGAATTAAAATCCTTCCCGCCGGTTCCGGCATCCAGAACTTCACCAACCTTGATTCGCAGCAGAAGATGCGCCTCTTGGACGGACTCGATGCCATGCAGAATCATTTCGATTTTGTCCTGATCGATACCGAAGCGGGCATTTCCGAAAATGTTACCTATTTTAATACCGCGGCCCAAGAGATACTGGTTATAACTACTCCCGAACCGACGGCGATCACCGATGCCTACGCCTTGATGAAGCTGCTTTCCACCCAGTATCACGAAAAAAATTTCAACTTGGTTGTCAACCAGATAGAGAGCGAAGACGATGCCCTTGACGTATATCGAAAACTGACCATGGTTGCCAATAGATATCTTGATATTTCCATCGATTATCTCGGCTCGATCCCGAATGATCGGCAGATGGTCGAATCCATTCGTAAACAAAAGGTTATCAGCGAACTCTATCCGGGATCAAAAATTACCCAGGCCTTCCATCTGCTGGCCGGCAGGATCTGCTCCGAACCGACCCAGGCCTCGCCGAAGGGCAATCTCCAGTTTTTCTGGAAGAAATTGCTGCATATGGGGGGATAGAGGTCCATGCTCTACAATCAAAATCCCCATATTGAAAATCGCACCCAGCTCATCCATGACCATCTCTATCTTGTCGATATCATCGCCAGAAGGATGGTTACCCAAGTTCCGGCGTTTATGAACAGGGATGACATCAAAAGTGCTGGAATGCTAGGCCTCCTTGATGCGGCCAACAAGTTTGATCCAACTAAGAATATCCTTTTCAAAACCTTTGCCGAATATCGCATCCGCGGCGCCATTCTCGACGAAATGCGCAAGCTCGACTGGTTTTCCAGGTCGCTGCGAGACAAGCAAAACAAGATAGGAAGGACCATCAGTGACCTGGAATTGCAACTGGGACGAGACCCCGAAGACCATGAGGTTGCTGGGGCTATGGATATGACACTGGAGGAATATCGAGGGATTCTCATTGAGGTAAGTCATCTCGGTTGCGTCAGCCTCAATGAGACCCTTGACCATTCCGAGGAAGGTCGGTCCTTTCTCGACAGCCTGACCGATGACCGGCCGCAGACCTCGCCGGGTGCGCGGATTGAGGACCAACAACTGACCGGCATTATTGCCCTGGTCCTTGGTCAGCTTTCGGAAAAGGAACGTCTGGTGATTTCTCTCTATTACTATGAAGAACTCACCCAAAAGGAAATCGCCGAGGCCATGGAACTTTCCGAAGGACGAGTAAGCCAGTTACACAGTCAGGCACTGATCAAGCTGAAAACCAAACTGGATACTCGGCTCTAACCATCATACGTCTCCTTCAGGCCTTCTTTTGCCTCCCCAAAACCCCGGAGAAATCATGGCCACGCTGACCATTTCTTTCTATCTTTTCATCTTGTTCCTGCTTCTGTTCCTTGGTGCATCGCTCAAGGCCTTTGCCTTAAAAAAGGAAAACAACCTCCTCGCCGAGCAGCTCACTGAAACCACGGTCTCCCTCGAACGAACCCGGCACAGCCTTGCAAAGCTCCAGGAAAAACATGAGAAAATCGTCGAGTTTCAAAACAGCCTCGGGGAGGCCGAATTGACGACAAAATCACAAAAACCACAACCCAGCAAGGCCCATGCCCCGGAAAGGCCGCGCAACACTCCGGAAAGATACAGTTATATCCATTCGTTGGCGGAAAAAGGCTTATCCGTCGAAGAGATCGCCTCCATCTTGACAATCTCAACGCACGAAGCCAGTCAGCTGGTAACTTTAACAAAAATTGCCCAAGGAAATTAAAAGGATAAAGTTATTATTCGATGGTTAAGATTTAGCCGTCGCCAACCGATAAGAAGATCAGCGACGGAGCCACTCACCCAACTCCAACTCATACAGAGAAACCCATGGTATCAGGAAAATACAGCGCCCTTTCCGGGGCCATAGCAAGAGAACAGGCTATCGGCAACGTTAGCAATAACCTGGCTAATATCAGTACAACCGGCTACCGCCGATCACAAGTCAGTTTTGAAGCAATTCTCCGCGGCGAACGGCAAACCAAAGAGGCCGCGGGTATTAATTACAGCAGGGTAAGCCGGAATTTCAGTGATTTTTCTGAAGGTCCGATGCGGCAAACCGAAGATCCGCTCAATTTTGCCATAAGCGGCGACGGATTCTTCAAGATTCAGGGAGCCAAGGGACCTCTCTATACCCGGCGCGGCGACTTTAAGGTTAATGCCACCGGCGTACTGACAACCAGCACCAACCTGCCGATTCTCGACGAGGGGAATAGCCAAATTACCATCCCGGACACCAATGTCAACAAAATCTCCGTTGCCGACGATGGCACAATTTCCCTTATCGATCCGAAGGGTACACGTTCGGAAGTTGGCAAGATGGCGATTGTGGCCATAAACGATAAGAAAAAATTGACCCGTGAATCCGATACGGCTTTTGCACTAGCCGCAGGGGGAGCCGAACAACCAACCGAAAACATTCGGGTGGTTCAGGGGAGTCTTGAACTGGCAAATATTAATATGTCATCGGAACTTACGCAGATGATTGATAATTATCGGACCTTTGAGACCTATCACAAGGTGCTTAAAAGTTATGTAACCATAGGTGACACCCAAGATGAACTTGGAACCCTGGCATAATATTCACCCGTATACCCTCAACCCCGATAAACGGGGATCTTTTCCGCACTCTCTTGAGGGGTGTAATTACTAAAAGGAAAAACAATGATCCGCTCACTCTGGACCGGCACCACCGGCATGCACAGCCAACAGCTGAATCTCGACGTCATTTCCAACAATCTCGCTAACGTCAGTACGAACGGTTTTAAAAAGAGCAGGGCCGATTTCCAGGATCTTCTCTATCAGACCATGAAGGTTCCCGGAAGTCAAAGTTCCGCCACCACCGAATCTCCGACCGGTATTCTCATCGGCCTGGGAGTTAAACCCGCGGCCGTGTCCAAGATATTCACCCAAGGAGATCTCATCCAGACCCTGAATGAACTCGACGTTGCCATTCAGGGCGAGGGTTTCCTGCAGATCGAAATGCCGGACGGCAACACTGGTTATACCAGATCGGGAGCCTTAAAGCGAGACAGCACCGGTCGTTTGACCAATTCCGATGGTTATCCAGTGCTCCCCACCATAACCATTCCGGACGGTACTCGGCAGATCACCATCAGTGAGGGCGGCATCGTCAGCGGCATCATCGGCGCCGCCACAACCAGCACGCAAATAGGCACCCTGGAACTTACCACTTTCACCAACAATGGCGGACTCTCTGCCATCGGCAAAAACCTTTTCACAGAGACTTCCGCCTCCGGAAGCCCTCAGAACGGCACCCCGGGAACTAACGGCGTCGGCACCCTGTTGCAAAATTACCTGGAAGGTTCCAACGTCAACATCGTCGAAGAACTGGCCAGCATGATCACCACCCAGCGGGCTTATGAAATTAATTCCAAGTCCATTCAAACCTCTGATGAAATGATGAAAACAACCAACGCCCTCATCTAATTATGGTAAGACTTCTGCTCATAATAGTCACTCTTCTCACGCTTCTGGAAAACTCCCAGGCGCTTGAAATCACTTTCAACCAGAGCGCCCAGGTCGATGCTGCAATCATCAGGCTGGGCGATGTGGCAAAGTGCGACGAGCAATCCCCTATGGCGGAAGCGCTTGCAACCCAAATAGTTGGTCAAGCTCCAGCCCCCGGTGAAACCCTTTTTCTCCGCTCGCAAACCATCAAACAAAACATTCTATCCAGCAATCGTTCTCTGCAGAGTGACATAAGCTGGAGCGGGTCACCAACCATCCGGATAAGTCGCCAGGGTGTTGTCATTGGCGCTGAGAGAATCCAGGCCATTATTACGGAATATATCAGCAGCAATAAAAAGAATCTTCCCGAGGCTGATATCAGGTTTATTCCGAATTCCCAGCCCCTGCCGTTTACCGTAACAAAGGGTGATCTCACCTACGATGTCATTCCCGCAAATCCCGGCATACTCGGCAGTTCCAGCTTTTCAATAATTTTCAAGGTGGACAACAAGGTTGTAAAAAACATGTCGGTGCGGGGAAAAATCGAGGCCCTTGCCAAGGTCGCGGTTGCCGCTGAAACACTGACGAAAGGACTTATTCTCAGGCCGCAACACGTAACTCTCGTTGAAATGGACATCAGCGAAATCGCCCACCCGGAACTCGATTCGCGTGCCTTGATAGGTATGCAACTGACCAAAACCCTGTTTGCCGGTGTCCCAATTCTTGCGTCGAACGTTGAGGCCTTACCTCTGGTAAAACGCGGTCAAAAAGTGAAAATAATCATCGAAACAGGCGCGTTGCACCTGACGGCAACCGGTTTGGCCGACACTGACGGCAAACTCGAGCAGATGATCAGGGTACAAAATATCAATTCGAATAAAACGGTACAAGGCAGAGTTACAGGGCCGGGTGTCGTGGAGGTGATCCTTTAATATGAAAAAGTTAATTTTCCCCCTCCTTGCAATTGTGCTGCTGGCAGCATGCTCCGCCCAGCAGAAACCACCGCTGGTCATTCATGAACCACTTGAGGAAATACAAACAGCCGATGAAAAAACCCACGAACCGGGGTCGCTGTGGCGGGAAGACACCAATTCAATGTTCGCCGATCAAAAGGCCAGGAACGTGGGCGATATAGTCACGGTAATTATTTCTGAAACAGCCAGCGCCTCAAAACAGGCAACCACCTCGACCAGCAGAAAAAGCAATATGGCGGCCTCAATCCCTAATTTCTTCGGCCTGGAAAATGACAAACTCTTGAAACAAATCCGTGATCCGATTGATCCTGCAAACTTGGTAAAAGCCGATTTTACCAATGGATTTGACGGCTCCGGCACCACAACCAGGAAAGAAGACCTCAGCGCCTTTCTCACCACTCAAGTAATCGGCCGCTATCCCAATGGCCAGCTGAAAATTCGTGGCGGCAAGGAGGTTATGGTCAACGACGAGGTGCAAATTATCTATCTGACCGGTATTGTCAGACCGGTCGATATCACTGCCGCCAATACCGTCAGTTCGAACAAGATACTCAATGCCCGAATCAGTTATACAGGTAAAGGAGCGCTCAGCGACAAACAAGAACCGGGCTGGGCAATGCGCGTAATTGACAATATCTGGCCGTTTTAAGCGATCGATTGCGAGATTTTCAAAAGTCATAAAAACACAAATTCCCTGGTATCCGGCATGAAATCTTCGCTCATATTTTTCACAACCCTCATCTTTTGCACATTCTTCCTTACAACTCCCCCAGCAGATGCGGCAAGGATAAAGGATTTGGCGGAATTGCGCGGAGTCCGAAACAACCAGTTACTCGGTTACGGCTTGATAACCGGCCTCAACGGCACCGGCGACGATATGACTAAATCGGTCTTCACCCTGCAGGCTGTATACAATATGATGACCCGGCAGGGCATCACCCTCAATCCCGACAACATCAATGCCATCAAGTTGAAAAACGTCGCCGCCGTAATGGTTACCGCCACCCTCCCGCCGTTTGCCAAGTCCGGTTCAACCATTGACATCCAGGTATCATCAATGGGCGACTCGAAAAGCCTCGCCGGCGGCACCCTCCTTATGACTCCACTCATCGGACCGGACGGCAAGGTCTATGCGTTGGCCCAAGGATCGCTGTCGACCGGCTCCTTTGCCTTCGGCGGCAAGGCTGCCCAGGTGCAAAAAAATCATCCGACCGTCGGCACCATCTCCGGAGGTGCGACTATTGAGCGGTCGGTGGCAACTCAATTGGGTGTCGGCGGCAAGTTGGAGTACCAAATGCGGAACGCCGATTTTACCACCGCCTCCAATATGGCCGAGGTCATTAATAAAAGATTCGGCCAAGGCTCTGCCTTTCCAGAAACCTCGGGAACAGTTAAGGTGGCAATACCTTCGCAATTCAAGGAAGATGTTGTCGATTTCATCGCCTCCGTCGAAATCCTCGACGTAGAAACCGATTCTCCGGCCAGGGTGGTGGTCAATGAACGAACCGGCACCATTGTCATGGGAAAAGACGTCAGACTGTCGACTGTGGCCGTATCCCATGGCAACCTGAGCCTTATTATCCGCGAAGATGCCAGTGTTTCGCAGCCCAATCCTTTAGCTGAAGGACAAACCGTCGTCATCCCAAAAACCAAGGCAAAGGTGGTTGAGGATGACGGGCAACTCGTCCTTCTGGATATGAAAAAAGGTGTATCCATTGGTGAAATTGCCAATGCCCTCAATGCCATTGGCGCTACCCCCAGGGATCTCATCGCCATTTTCCAGGCCATCAAGGCGTCCGGCTCCCTCCATGGCGAGCTGATCATTATTTAATGTTTGCATCGGGAGCTTTATGGATTTGCAAATTGATCCGCGCATCGTCTCCAGTCGCGCAACACAACCAACTGACAAAAAAACCAAAGATCTTGCATCCCTCCGCAAATCCAGCCAAGACTTTGAAGCGCTTCTCCTGACGGAGATGCTGAAGTCGATGCGCCAGTCTGTTCCGGACGGTGGACTTTTCGAGAAAAACAATTCCACCGAAATTTTTCGCGATATGCTCGACAGCGAAACGGCAAAGGCGGCCAGTCGCGGCAAGGGCCTGGGAATCGGTGAAGCCATGTATAAGCAAATGGCCGCCCAGATCGAAAAGAAAAAATGACTCCGCCTGACTGATTGCTTCACTTGATCTTCGCTTTTTCTTACAAAAATAAAACTTGGCCAAGTTATTTATAACGACTCCTAAAGTTTTTTTGTCTCGCCTCCGATAATAGTGATGAAGAAAGACCTTCTGCCCAACACGAAAGACAGCAAAAAGGGTACAAGGTTTGAATAACAGTGCAGGGACGCACGATTAAATTCGCAGGGAGGCCAATAAAATGTTAGCAAATTCCACAATCAGCGCATATCAACCTGCCGTAAATTACCCTAATCAACAAATCGGCAACGTAACCACATACCAGCAGAGCGGCCAAGTCACCGAGAAAGAAAATTTTAATCTTTCCACCGATAAGGTGACCCTTTCCTACAGCAGCGAATCGGTATTGACCTATGACAGCACCATGACCCTGCAAGGCAATAAGGGTGACGGTTTCGACCTCTTGCGCGGGCTGGTCCTTAACATGTTAAAGGAACAGGGCATCGACTCGAAGATAGCAACAGGCGACAACACAAATATCGATATCAACACGATAACCCCGACACAAGCTCAAGACTTAGTTGCAAGTGACGGGTATTTCGGGGTAGAAAAGACATCACAGCGTATTTTCGATCTGGCTGTCGGCATCGCCGGCGGTGATCCGACAAGGGTTGATGCTGTTCGGGCTGGGGTGGAAAAAGGTTTTCAGGAAGCAAAGAAGGCATTCGGCGGCTCGCTTCCAGACATATCCTATAAAACCTATGATGCCGTTATGAAAAAACTGGATGACTGGGCAGGGGCAAATAGCAGTCAGCAATCGTAAAATTAGGTGACGTCATGAGCGTAGAGTTCTTTGGAATCGGCGGTCCGGGACAAATCGGCAGTCTAAAAAAGTCGCAGAAAATTCAAGGCGACAAAAAGATCGAAGGTGCGGGAGAAGACAAAGTCCAGTTTTCTTCAGTACTCCAGGATGTCAATCGGGCAAAAGCGGCAACGGCAAGTGGCGATGCGGAACGAACTGCACGGGTTCAGGAACTGCAAGCTCAGATTAAAGAAGGTTCCTACCAGCCTGATCTGCAGAAGGTCTCCGCCTCATTGTTACAATTCTTAGTTGAGAATAAATAATATGGATACCGGAACCACCCACGACTATCTTATCCGCCTGCGCGACGTCATCCTCTATGAGAGAGAGTGCGCCAAAACTCTTGACATGCAAGGAATGACCGAGGCCATGAATACCAAAGAAGAAATCGTCAAGGTGCTGGTCCATATCAAGGTTATCGACGAAGAGGACAAACCGATCGCCGCCCAGATTCGTGCCGAGAATCGCCGCAACGCCTTCCTCTTCAAATCGGCTCTCGGCTGGATCAGACAAACCATGGAATTTTTTGGCCAGAAAACCGTAACCTCTACATATTCAGCGCATGGCTATACAGTTGCCTCCCAGGTAAATGGCCGCCTCCTTTCAGGAAGGATTTGAACTATGTCCGGTCTCATCAGTGCACTCAACTCAGCCAAAACTTCTCTTGATGTCGGCCAAAAATCGATAGAGATCACCGGCAACAATATCGCCAATGTCAATACCGAAGGGTATTCCGCGCAAAAGGCCGTATATGAGACCTATCCGGCGATAAATTTTGGAGACTTTTTTATCGGTCAGGGTGTAAAAATTTCCAATGTCAGCCGTGAACACGATGTCTTCATTGAACAACAGTTGAAACAAAAAGCGACTGATTTGGGTTATCAAGATGCGCAGACCACCCCTCTTTCCGACCTGGAGGGCGTTGTCCCGATTACCGACAATAACCTTTCCACAGACATTAACGGTTTTTTCGATTCACTGCAAAAGCTCAGCACCGATCCGAGCGATCTTGTACTGAGAAACAACGTTATTCTCCAAGGTGGGGTTGTTGCGACCAAATTTAATAACTCGATTGATCAAATCGATTCCATTCAACAAAACATTGATGGTAACATCACTTCGCAGGTCGATACCATCAACTCGCAACTCAAGCAAATAGCCGACCTCAACGACCGTATTCATACTATTGAAATCCAGGGCCAAACTGCCAACAGCGCCAGGGACCAACGCGATTTGGTCGCCAAGGATCTAGCACAGTCGATTGGTGCCCAATCCCACGAAGATCAAAACGGCATGTTATCGGTACAACTTCCCGGCGGTTTGCCGCTGGTGCAAGGCCAAATGGCAATGTCCATCTCCGCCGATACATCCGGCAGTACTATGACCCTGCGGCTCCACGCCGGTGGAGTCACCAGGGATCTTAGTGAAAAAAATCTTGGCGGTGCCTTTCAGGGGCTGGTGCATATTCGCGATACCCTTATTCCCGATATGAAGGGTGATCTTAACAAACTCGCCTATGAACTGAGTACACAAGTCAATCTCCAACACCAGGCCGGCGGCGGCCTCGATTCAAGCACCGGCAATCTCTTTTTCAACATGCCGCCAAATTATGTCGCCTCTCCTCCGGGTCCGGCTCCCACTGCTACGCAATATGCCGATGCAGCTCGAAGCATCAGCGTCGTTATAACCGATCCAGCAAAGATAGCCGCCGGCGCAGCCCCCGATCCTGGTCCACCACCGGGCACCGTTGCCCCCGGCGACAACAGCAATGCCCTCACTCTTGCTGGCATAAATGATACATACCTAATTAACGGAACCGACAGTTTCGCATCACTTTACGGCAAGATCTCCGCCAAAGTTGGCCTTGAGAGCAACCAAAACCAACTCTCCCTAAAAGGTGCGCAGGATTCACTGAACCAGTTGGAAAATTTCCGCAGCAGTCTGGTTGGCGTATCGCTACAGGATGAAATGGTCAACCTCATGCAATTTCAACGCGGTTTCCAGGCATCCGCCAAATTCCTCTCCACCGTCGATGATATGATGTCGACGGTCATTGATAAAATAATTCCATAAAAGCTGGATGGTGCATCATGAGAGTAACAGACAGTTCAACTTACCGACTAATGCAGACCAACCTTGATCGAATTACCAATGATCTGGCGTCCCTTCGCAACCAAGGAGCTAGCGGGTTGAAACTCAATAATCCCTCAGACGATCCCGGCTCGATTCAACCAGTGCTCTCTACAAGAACGCAAATCCAAGAGAATGACCGGTTTCTGGAAACCATGGGAACGACCGGGGATAAGATGGCTGCCTCCGACGGCTATCTCTCCCAGGTTGAGAATATCCTTGTCAGTGCCAAAGAAACCGCCCTGAATGCGGTTAACGGTGGTCTGAGCCAAACCGATCTGGCGACTCTTGGAGACCAAATTGCCCAGCTTCGCAATCAACTTCTCGACACCGCCAATGCAGTCGTTGACGGCAAGTATATTTATGCAGGATATAAGGTAGATACTAAGCCATTTACCGCCAACCCAACCTACGACCCAGCTCTGTATAATGCAAATGATGTGACTACCTGGCCCTACCAGTATCATGGCGATAACAATCCAACCCAACTGGAAATTAGCCCCGGCGAGGTTCTCAAAACGAATCTCACCGGCAATGAACTCTTTATGGGTGTTACCAATGAAATAGCGGCCAACGGTTATTCGAACCCTTACCAGGGTCAATCGGTGACCTCCGGGCCGATCGGCGTCGGTACCCCCGGCAATGATATCACCATAACCACCGGCGCCACACCACCGGTGGTCACCACTATTCCCGGGACCGCTCTTACCGACACCGATAACAACTACGCCGCCAAAGTGGCCGGCCTTTTCAGTCAGGCAGGTACCGGCTTGATCGGCACGGCCAATGCGGCAAAGGTTAATCTCGGTGCCTTGACACTCAACAATTTCGTTGACACGCAAGATACTTACGGCCTCAATATCACTTCGGGCGGCACCACGGTTTCAGTGGCCCTCAATGGCCCCACCAGCGGCTATGATTTTACCTTGAATGGCATGGCATCAGCCCTTGCCAACACTGCCGGGGCTACCAACCTGACCCCCAAAAGCGGCACCCTCGCCAACGGAGTCTCCTATGATATTTCCAGCGGTGCTTTAGTCCTCACCGGACCGGCCAACGGCTCGGAGATAGGACTGAATGAAACAATCACCGACGGCGTGGTGGTCGGCCCGCCACCACCTCTGCCCTCCGGGGGAATTACCGGCGGCAACCAAACTGTCTATGGCACAATTAATATTGCCACCAATTCCCCGACCAATGTTACCCTTGCCGGGACCGGACTAACCAGTGTCGGTGTCACCGCCCAGACTCTTAATGGCGCGTCGGGCAAAGTCGATCTTTTTACGGTTCTGACACATGTGGAAGAGGCCATCCGGGCAGGCAATATCGACAACATCAACGGTCCAGGCGGGTCGTTGCAGGCACAGATCAACAACCTGGAGGTCGCTGCCAATCAAAACCGCGGCCTGCGGAGCTCTCTCGGTGCCAAAGCACAACATGTTGATTCGGCAATTACCCAACAGCAAACCGCACAAACCGATCTCAAGCAAATCCTTTCCCGGTACCAAGATGCCGACATGATACAAACCTTCAACGATATAACGCAGAAAGAAAGTGCTTTGCAAGCCGCCTTGAGCATTACCGCCAAAATTTCGAAAATTTCGATTCTTGATTATTTATAACCATCGGTTACTATCATATAAGTGAACAGATGCAAAAGGTGCTGTTCCTACCACGCACAAGGGAGCTAAAAATCCGTTGCCAACCATCTTAATTATCCGACGGAACAAACCGTCACACGGTGTCAAATATGCTGGTTCTTACCAGAAAACTCGGTGAAGGTATCCTCATCGGTGACGATGTAACAATCACCATTGTCGAAATGAAGGGCGGGAATGTCAGGATTGGTATCGAGGCCCCGCGCAGCAAGAAAATCTACCGTCAGGAAGTTTATGCTCGGATCGTTGAGGAAAATCGCGAGGCCGCTCGTTGGAATATGATGGATCTTGATACAATCAGCGATAACCTAACCGTGAGAAAAGACAAAAATGGAAAAAATTAATACGCGTTTTGGTGAAGTCGAATATGACCCGGAAAATCTTCTCCATTTTCCTGCTGGATTGATAGGTTTGCCGAATCTTCGCCACTTCATTGTCATGCCGAATAAAAAGCAAGGCCCACTCTTTTGGATTCAGAGCGTTGACGACCCCGAGATCGCATTCGTGCTCACCGATCCGACCAATTTTTTTCTCGATTATCTGGCGGTACCGGACACATCCGAACGACAGAGCCTGCATCTTGAGGATAATGATGAGTATTTTGTCCTCACTGTCGTCACTGTCCCTCCTGATCAGAATATTACTTTGAATCTCGCCGCCCCTATTCTTTTTGCTGCAAAGACTAACAGAGCTATTCAAGTCATCCTTGAAGGCACCAATTATTCCTCAAGAACCCCTCTTCCAAAATAATTCATTTCCGATATAAAGCCGGCAGTCAACCACAATTAATAGCCAGGTTGGCTGCTTTTTCCCTCCCGCCTGTTCATCAGTACAAGCTCCTTGCCTTATCCAGGCGCACTTATCTTTGCTTATTAGTCCATTTTTTATTGAACGAGTGATTTTTCTCCTAAAGAAAAATCTCTTTCAAGACGAAAAGTATCTTACCTGCGAGGTAAAAGAAAAGACGAGACTTTACGTTTGTATAAAATGATTGAAACCGACGCCTATGCACCCCATCATGGAGGATTATTACAATGGCACTCACAATCAATACAAACGTATCATCATTAAACGCTCAAAGAAATTTAGGTAAATCCCAGGCTGACCTCTCCCGCTCCATGCAGCGGCTTTCATCCGGTTTGAGAATAAACTCGGCCAAGGACGATGCAGCTGGTCTTGCCATCTCCGATCGCATGACCTCGCAGATACGAGGCCTCAACCAAGCCTCCCGAAATGCGAATGACGGTATCTCCATGTCCCAGACCGCTGAGGGCGCTCTCCAGGAGACTACCAATATCCTGCAACGCCTGCGTGAACTGGGAATCCAGTCGGCCAACGATACCAACAGCGCCTCCGATCGATCCTCTCTGCAGGCCGAGGTAAACCAGCTGAAACAAGAGATCACCAGGATCGCCAACACCACCACCTTCAACGATCGCAATGTCTTGGACGGCAGCCTCAGCAATGCCCAGTTCCAGGTAGGCGCCAATGCCAACGAGACGATCAGCTTCTCAATCGGCTCTGCAAAGGCGGTCGATCTCGGCAGCAATGAACTCACCACCAGCAACCCCAACGGAATTGAAACGGCAACCTACGGCGGATTTACCTTCGGCGCCAACGGTCCGACAATGGGTGCAGTCAATGCCAGTGCCACACTCAACGGTATTGCCGCGGGCGAAGTGCTGACCGTAAAAGACTCGGGCGGTGCTACCGTCGGAACCTATACTACAGCTGCGAATGACCAGGCTTCCGCCATTGCCGCATCCCTCAGCGCTATTACCGGCGCAACCGGCACTACCGCCTCGAACACCATTGAGTTGGTTGGAACTACGGATGCCGCCACAACCCTCGTCATAGGCGGCGGCGGCGCAACGGTGACGGTCGGTGCCGGTGTCGACGTCACCAGTGGAACGGCACTGCTTTCGGCGATCACCGGCAACGTCAACTATGCCACATCCGGCTTCACTGCCACCCTCAATGCTGCCGGAACCGGGGTATCACTGCACAATACCACCGGTAACGATTTCAATGTAACCACAGGTGCGGGCATGACCGCGACCGTTGTCGGCCTTAAAGGAGGTGCTCCTACAGTTGTTACAGCCGGATCGGTAACCGTATCGGGCCAAGTTGATGCCTCTCTTGCCAGTGGCTACACTATACAATCGAGCATCAATACCGGGTATTTTTCTTCGGGCACGGCCGCAACCCCAGTCACCACCACCAAGGCCGGTTTGGCAAACTACGCCGCCGGTAATGCGGTAGGTTCGCAAAATCTTACTATTGTCGGTCCAGTAGGTTCAAGCACCGCTCCTATCCTCGCAGGTGCCTCAGCAAATGGTGTTGCCACGGCGGTCAATGCCGTATCGGGGACCACCGGGGTCACGGCTACATCGCGGACCCAAGCCACTCTCTTTGGCCTTTCCGCCAATGGCACCGTCAGATTCAGCCTGCTCGGCACCAATGCAACTCCCGTGTCTGTCAGTGCCACGGTTACCACCAGCGACATGAGTTCACTGGCCCAGGCTATTAACGCCGAAGCGGGACAAACCGGTATCTCGGCCTCGCTTGCAGGCAGCAATACCAGAATAGTCCTGACCCAGGCGGAAGGAAATAATATTATCGTATCCGGCTTCACCAGTAGTGCCGCCTCTGATCCAGGGGTTCTCACCCCCACCGGCACCGAGGTCTCAATGAAGGTACTGGGCAATGAAAATGCCGGATTACCCTCCTATGGCGATGCCAACGCCACGACGCTCTTTGATGGAGGAGCAAACACCAACGCCAATACCACCGTTGTCGGTGGCGAGGTAACCTTTTTCAGCAACGGCATCTTCAATGTAACCAGTGACAGCAATGCGACGCCAACAGGAGGGTCAATCTTCTCCGGAGTGGCCGGTACTGCCAACACCAGTATTCTCTATTCGGTAGATAGCATCGATATCTCAACGGTTGCAGGTGCCAACAAAGCCCTCAAGATCGTCGATGGGGCGCTGGGGCAGATAGACAGTCTGCGTGGTAATCTCGGCGCCATCCAGAACCGCTTCGAGTCAACCATCTCCAATCTCCAGAATGTCTCGGAAAATCTTACCGCCGCCCGCAGCCGGATACTTGATGCCGACATTGCCATGGAGACCTCGGCCATGACCAAGAACAATATCCTGCAACAGGCCGGGGTGGCCATCCTCGCCCAGGCCAATCAGACGCCGCAGTTGGCACTGCAGCTGCTGAAAGGATAATTCTTAACTGTAAAACTCTGCATTCAGGGGACGGCGACCGGCAAAAACGCCTCCCCTGAATTATTTTTATCTCGGCTGCCTTTTTTTCTAAACTCATTTCAGATACCATCCGATATGAAGACTGCAGGAAAGAAAAAAGCGGTTGGAAGACAACCGAAAAATTCACAAAAAGGAGGTGCCCCCCAGAAGAAGAAACAATTAAATCGCATTTGCAGAACTGTGTAACAACAGGGCACGGACGCCCAAGCAGTACCCCATAACACATATTCAAGGAGGAATATCATGGGTCTTACTATCAATACAAACGTAATGTCTCTCAATGCTCAACGTAACTTGGGTCAATCTCAATCCGCGTTGGCAAAATCCATGCAGCGTCTCTCTTCCGGTCTCCGCATCAATTCAGCAAAAGATGATGCAGCCGGATTGTCTATTTCCGACCGTATGACCTCGCAGATCCGCGGTTTGAATCAGGCAGGTAGAAACGCAAACGACGGTATCTCCCTCGCACAAACCGCTGAGGGCGCGCTCCAGGAAACGACCAACATCCTGCAGCGTATGCGTGAGCTGAGCGTTCAATCGGCTAACGATACCAACAGCGCATCCGACCGTACCTCCCTGCAAGCTGAGGTCAACCAGCTGAAACAGGAAATGACCCGGATTGCCAATACGACAACCTTCAACGGTAAGAACCTCCTCGACGGAACGATGTCCAATGCCCAGTTCCAAGTAGGAGCCAATTCCAACCAAACCATCTCTTTCAGTATCGCTTCCGCAAAAGCCGTCAACCTGGGCAGCAACAGCCTGGCCACCAACAACGCCAATGGTATTGAGGTAGCCACTTACAGAGGAGACGTCGCCACTAATGGTGCTCAATCCGGCAACACTGGTGCCTTAGCTGCTACCGGCGCCTCGGTAAACGGTGTAACAGGTGAAACACTCACCATTGCCGATGCATCCGGCAATACAGTGGGAAGTGTAGTAGTCGCAGGCAACGAGCAAATGAGCGCAGTAAAAGCAGCGTTGAATGGCGTCACCGGCGTTGCGGCAACAGGCACAAATCAAGTAAAATTGTCTGGTGGTGTTGATGGCGGCGGCACTGGAGTTCTTACGATTAATGGGCAATCCTTAGGTGCGGGACTTCTTACTAGCGCTGACCTTATGGCTACTGCCGTCAATGCTAACGCCACATTGCAGGCCCAGGGCGTTTTCGCAAAAAGTGATGGGACGAACGCCTTTCTTTACAATAACACCGGTGCTGACATCACTGTAAATCTCACCGTCGCAGGAACACTGAATGCACAAGGCGCCGATGGTGCCGCAGCCGTTGGGCTTACTGGAGCTGTTGCTGGCACTAGAGAAATGACAGCTGGCGGATCGTTAAATCTTGACATGAGCCAGGGTTATACAATCTCAACCGGTGCAACAAATCAATTGTTCACCGCTTCCGGAGTTCAAACCACAACCAAGGCTGGCTATGCCGATACAACCGGCGGTAACGCCGTCGGTCTCCAGAACTTGACGATCATTGGGCCGCAAGGCTCGGCAACCGCCGCAATTGCCGCTCATTCTACGGCAGCCGGTATTGCCACTGCAGTAAATACCAATTCTGCAACAACAGGTGTCACTGCTACCGCCAGTACGACTGCAACCCTGTTTGGGCTTTCGGCCGATGGTACCGTCGGTTTCACACTAATGGGGAGCAATACTACCGCCATCAATATTAGTGCAACCGTCACCTCCGCCGATCTTTCCGCTCTATCAAAAGCCATCAACGATGAGGCTGGACGTACCGGCATCACCGCAACCCTGGCCGGCAGTAACACGAGAATTGTCCTCACCCAGGCGGAAGGACAAGACATCAAAATCGGCAACTTTACACATACCGCCGCCGTTGATGGGCAGAATCAGGTGACCGCCCTGACCACTGGCACCGGTACGGCTATCAATGCCTACGGTACAGAGCAGTCTCTGAAGGTCCTTGGCAATGAGGGTAATGACGCAAGCGCCACCGTGCTCTACGATGGCGGCAAAAGAACAGCTGCCGATTCCACTGTTGTCGGTGGCGAGGTGTCTTTCTTTGGCAGCGGCGATTTCAACGTTACCAGCGATATCGCCTCCACCAATGCCGGCGGCTCCATCTTCAGCGGCATTGCCGGACATGCCAACGTCAGTACCTTGGCTTCTGTTGACAATGTCGACATCACCACTGTTGCCGGTGCTGCCAATGCCATCAAGACTATCGACGGCGCTCTCGGCCAGGTAGACAATATCCGCGGTGACCTCGGTGCTATCCAGAACCGTTTCGAGTCCACCATTGCCAACCTGTCGAACGTCTCCGAGAATCTCTCCGCTGCCCGCAGCCGGATTCTGGATGCGGACATTGCCCAGGAAACTTCGGCAATGACCAAGAACAATATCCTGCAGCAGGCCGGTGTGGCGATTTTGGCCCAGGCAAATCAGGCTCCGCAGTTGGCTTTGTCACTGCTAAAGTAAGATAACGTCTTCCCTGGAGGGTCGCTTTTTGGCCCTCCAGGCCCCTTGATGCAGCGGCAACAAATGACAATGATGTGAACTGGAGGTGACGGTAATGATAAGTGAAAGTCTCAATGTTACTGGTACCGGTTTGCAAAAGATGCCCACCACATCCGAGCAGATTGATACAGGCAGAAAAAAAGTACAGGAAGATCCCAACAAGGCCCAAGCTGATCCGCAAAAAAATCCTGGTATCCCGCCTGAGGAACTTCTTACAAAAATCAAGGCCCTTACGGAAAACGGCCAGTACAGTGTTCGCTTTGAAACCGATGACGCAACGCATCAACTGGTTGTGAAAGTAGTCGACAGCGCAACCCAAAAGGTTATTCGTCAGGTCCCCGCTGAAACAATGCTGGGACTGAGAGAGGCACTCTCGAAATATGAGGGCAATTTTGTGGATACCAAATCATAAGTTTTTCAAGTTCTTGTAGTACCCCGTAACCGGACAAGGAGGCAGGTATGGCCGATATTACCTTCAGTGGTTTAGCATCAGGCGTCAATACTGATGACATCGTCACCAAATTGATGGCAGTCGAGCGTCAACCACTCGATAATTTGAATGCCCAAAAAGACTCTGAGACCAATCGGCTCAAGGCCTTCGGGGGCTTGAACACCCTGTTGAGCGGTCTCAAGGATTCGGTTGCTGCAATGAACCTTACCAGCCAGGTTCGAACCACCAAGGCTACTGTCAGCTCGGAAACCGCCCTTACTGCGACCTCCGATGGTGCGTCCCCTGGAAGTTACAGTATAGTCGTCAAAAAACTGGCTCAGGTTCAAAAAAATATCAGCGATGGTTATGCCTCTAATACCGACAGTGTATTTGGAACCGGCACAATTACTCTGGGTGGTCAGGCAATCAGCGTCGATTCCAGTAACAATTCCCTTCAAGGTCTTTCCTCGGCGATCAACGCAGTCTCCGACACAACAGGTGTCAGCGCCAGTATTATCAATGACGGCAGTGCAACAAACCCTTACCGTCTTATCTTGACCGGCAAAGATGCCTCCACCAATTTCACTGTAAGCAGCAGTCTGACCGGCGGCACCGCGAGTTTTAATACCTCGTCAGGCCAACTTGCTCAACAAGCGGAAATGACGATCGACGGCCATACGGTTGTCAGTAATTCCAACACTGTCACCGGCGTAATCTCCGGCGTTACTCTCAATCTCAACGCCATAAGCCCGGTACCCGATCCCACAAACCCAACGCAATATACACCTACAAAATTGGATATATCAGCTGACACCAGCTCTTTGAAAGATAAAGTAACCACTTTTGTCAGCAGCTATAACAAAATTATGAACTGGATAGTTGCCGGCTACGCCAAGGATATTCCGGCAATTGCTTCAACGAGCACAACAACTTCCACATCCACCTCGACAACGGCTACACCAACCGATCCGACTGACGCCCAACTCAGCCAGATTCTGCGAGGCGATGCAACCGTCAACACCATTAAAAGTGGTTTGCAAAACATTCTGACGAATGCGGTCAATACCAGTGGTTCCTTGCATGTTTTGAGTCAAATCGGGATCAAAACTAATGAAGATGGCACTCTCAATCTCAACAGCAGCACACTCGATACCGCACTTTCCACTAATTTTGACGGAATGACAAAACTACTGGCTGGAGAGAACACCACCGATGGAGTAATGAAGAAATTCAACGCATATTTGGTCAATGTAACCTCGGTTACAGATGGTATGTATGCGGAAAAAAGAACTCGTTATGAAAGTAAGGTGAATAGTCTGGATAACCAGATCACTCAAAAGACGGCATTACTTGACAAAACCCAAGCTACCATGAAGGCACGATTTACTGCCATGGAGCTACTTGTCAGCAACCTGAATTCGCAGAGCAGTTTCTTGACGCAATGGGCCAGTAGTTTTTCGTCCACTACCACCAAATCAAGTTAGTAAAATAACTGCCTTGACCGTAAACACTACAGTGCGGAGCTGTATCAAATGAATCCATACAACCAATACCAGCAAATTCAGGTTATGTCGGCATCTCCGGAGCAAATACTCCTGATGCTCTATGACGGGGCAATACGTTTCACCCGCCAAGGCATTAAGGGAATTGAAGAAAACGATCTCCTTCAATTCCATTACGGAATCCAGAAATCTCTGGCGATTATTACCGAATTTTCCAACTCTCTTGATCATTCCATTGGCGGCAAGATTGCAGAAGACCTTGATGCCCTGTACGACTTTATGATCCGCGAGCTGACAAAGGCCAATATTCGCAAAGATGTAGAGAAATTAAGGGTTGTGGAGAAACTCCTTGTTGACCTGCGTGCTACATGGGGAGAAGCAGTCGAAACAAACAACAGGGAACAGATGGCATTACCTGGCGTGCCTGTTCCGCCAAAGGCACCAACAAACCATGCTATGGCTGAAGATTATGTCCCATTTTCAGTAACTCGTTAACCATTGGGAATGGATGCAATGGAAAAAGGACAGCAGATGGAAACAGGTCTCAAGCTATCGATTCAACAGTATGAACATATCTTGGAACACCTGCAGATAATAGATTTGGAGGTTGGAGTCGCCTCTCCCACCGAGCTGCTGAAAATGGGGAAATCTTTGGCGAATCTCCAGAACCTTGCAACCCAAACCGACCAAAATTTGTTGCATTTTATGCAGAGTGACTCGTCGCCAAATGAGGAAATTCAATACCTTATCGACAAACGTCAGTTTCTTATCGGTGATATCCTTCTTCTCAATGGGAGTATAGCCATAAAGGCATCGGGGATCAAATCTCTTATCGCCCATGAGTTAGGCAAACTGCAGAATGGTCTTTCAGCCTTGAGTGGCTACCGACAACATCAATACACCCCGGGACGGATCGTTGACAGCTCTTCGTAAAGAATTTTGCGAGTGTTCCCCGGTTGTTGCTTACTGATCAATCTCCAGGGAAGGAGAACAGACAAATGCAGACCATCGAAATGTATTTGAACTCCGCCATCGAAAAGTACAGCCTTTTCGAACAGACCACTCTCTTGCTTAAGCAGGAGATTCCCTTGCTGACGCCTGATGATATCCAGCTCCGCAGTATAGAACTGGCTAGAATGCATAAGGAACTGACCGAAAACAAAAACCACATTTTCGATCTCATAGAGTTTGTTGGTCCGGGAATACTTGACTCCTCTTGCATCGGTGAATTCCAAAGGGCCTTGGAAAAATCTATCCATGCCTGTGATGCTCTCTATGCAGAGATTCTCACTTATCGAGCTGGACTTACTAAATATTGCACTGAAAACACTCCTCTTGCCAATCCATGACCGACTGTTCAATTCTGCCTTCATTTTTACCCACATCATCCTTCGAGAAGGCATTCTAGACACAATACTCGCTTTTACCAGTTACCCTGTTGCCGAGAACCATTTTTGATGCTACTATTGTTTTCTGATAAGAATCGGACTTTAAAACGTTTTTCTCTTTTTCGTTGCCGGAGGTAAGCAATAAAAATGAGCACCGACCCCAACATTTTACAAAACATTGCAAATGGCAAGCCGGTACGGATCTTCCTCCCTCTTCGCGATCGACAGGAACGACTCAGAGCGCATTGTATCTGCCAGGATATTGTTCCACCAAAGTTTTCCCTGATTTTCAAATCGGGTATGCTTCCGGTCGATGAAATTGATGCTCAGCAGGCCTGTCTTATCAGTATCGACATGGGAGGCCCAACCCTTTCGCTGGAAGCAAAGATTCAGGAAATCGTTAATCAGCAGACCCTGAAGATGATTTTACAGAAATCCATCAGCCATGAACAGATGCGGGATTTCTTTCGCATCGATGCGGTAACGAGAGTAATCTCAAGCTCTTTTCATACCCAGTTCGCCAATCAAAACAACGAGCCCTGGTCGATTCAAGGCGAGACGGTCGACCTCAGCGGCAGCGGGATTCTGGCCATCTTCCCGAGTCCACCTCCCACCGAGAAACAAGTGCAACTTGAGATATCCATCCCCTCCGCCGTACCCGAGACGGTGAAGGTGGTCGCCCACCAGGTACGGGTGCAGCAACAAAATGATGGCCGCTATGAAGTGGCCTACCACTTCGATGATATCACTCCCGAAGATAGAGATAAAATTATTGGTTGCTGTCTTATATTACAAAGAAAATTATTACGTCTTAGGGTGCAGATCCTGGAAAAATAAGTAGGGATCTTTGCCGCTTCTCATGAGATACCGCCATGTCTGAACAGGATCTTCGCCAATTTTTCCGGGTAACCCTGCGCACCCGTATGGCAATTCGTTTCTTCCCCGAAAATCCCGAGAGCAATCAACAAGAATGGGAGATGACAGGAGAAACGGTGGATATTTCCCAGTCCGGTCTTCTGGCCCTCCTTCCTGCCGACTGTCGTAATAGCAGCGGTCTTGACTTTGAAATAGCCCTGGTCAATCCAGCGAAGAAGGTGTTTTGCTCCGGCCATGTCGTCCGCTCTCAACGACTAAAAAAGGATCGCTGGCTCATTTCTTTTCACTTTGATGAAATTTCGTCCTCGGACCGGGATACCATCGCCCAGAACTGCTTTGCCGAGCAGCGGCGACAACTGAGAGACAAGGGGCAAACCTACTGATGCCAAGGTCTGCCCGGGAAATGCACGGAGCAGAAACAAATGAGACAATGAATAAGTTATTTAGTAACGGCTCCTAATTTTTCAGAATCCTCTGTCGATAGAGAAGTATGGATACCATTACCCCCCTTTCATCCATCTTACCCATTGGTTCCACCACATCTCAAAGCCAAGGACGCAGTCACGGTCAACAGCTTCCCGCTGCCGGCCAAACATTCAAAGCTGTAGTCCTCGAAGCAAACGGCAACAACCGTTTCGTTCTCGATATCGGCGGCAATCGCCTGTCCGCAAGCTCCGAGGCTAAGCTCACTCCCGGTCAGATTCTCCGACTCCAGGTAACCAAGACCGAACCGCAGATTGAATTGAAAATCGTTACCACCGATACCCTCAACCGTTTTGCCGGTCGGTCTCTCACCCTCCTCGGCAAAAATATAGACCTCTCCGCCCTCTTTGCGGCGGTCGAGAATTTTAACCCGCCACCCTTGCAACTGCTCACCCCAACAAGCCGCAGTGTTCTCGAGAGTTTTTATTCTCTGCAGCAAAATAGCCTTGCTGAAAAGGACGGCGGAGCCATCCTCAAACAGCTGATCGACGGTCTCGGCCTGGGGCTCGAACATATGCTGGCAAAAGGCGATAAAGACGCGGCTGTACACACTCTCAAAGCAGCCCTCCTGGAAATGGCGCATAGCTTCTCTTCCGCAGAACACCTCGCCGAGGCTACGCAAAAAGTTCTCACTACTCTTGAACTTTTTCAGTTTGCCCAACTGCAACCCGGCAGTACTTCTCAGTTTATCTTTCCATTACCTCTGCCCTTTGTCGAGCAGGGTTATCTGATCATTGAACAGCAGGAAGAAGGGAGTAAATCAAGTGGGTCAGAGGCGGAAGAGAGCCGTTTTTCTCTGCACCTGACAATGTCCGATCTCGGCAATCTGCGTATCAATTTTCTCCACAACTCTGAAGGTTTATTTATCAGATTTCATGCAGATTCCGAGGAAAAGGCAGCTTTCCTCGCAGCCCATGGCGAGGACTTGAAGGCGGTCATCACCAATACGCCACTCATCGGCCTGGCTTTTTCGGGCGATGCTTCCGATCCGATCAATGACCTGATCCGCAGCATCGTTCCTGAGGGAAGTTCAATGCTCGACACGAAGGTTTGAGATGGCTGAACAAAAAGTTATCAATAAAGCCGTAGCCATTGTCTATGACGAAAAACAGTCGGCAGCGCCGAGGGTTGTGGCCAGCGGCAAAGGCATCGTCGCCGAAAAGATTATTGCCACCGCCAGAGAGGCGGGTATTCATATCCAGGAAGACCCCAACCTCGTGGAAATCCTCGCCAAGATCCCCTTAGGCACAGAGATACCGGTGGAGTTGTATAAGACGGTGGCCGAAGTTCTCGCCTTTGTCTATCAGGTGAACAACAAATTCAAACATAAGCTCGGCGAAAGAACACTTTAGAGCGGCAACAAAAAAAGAGGCTTGCAGCATGAAAATGCTGCAAGCCTCTTGGTATTCCAATGAATGGCGGAGCGGACGGGACTCGAACCCGCGACCTCCGGCGTGACAGGCCGGCATTCTAACCGACTGAACTACCACTCCAACGACCATTGGTGGTGGGCGACACAGGGTTTGAACCTGTGACCCTCGGCTTGTAAGGCCGATGCTCTCCCAGCTGAGCTAGTCGCCCCCTGCATGATGAACTTTCCCTTGGCAACGATAAATCGTCGGGTCGGTCTATGCGGACACAATAAAAAAAAGGAACCGAGGTTCTATCGGTTCCCAGGGTGCACGTACTGGCGGAGCGGACGGGACTCGAACCCGCGACCTCCGGCGTGACAGGCCGGCATTCTAACCGACTGAACTACCGCTCCAACGACGTTTACGGTGGTGGGCGACACAGGGCTTGAACCTGTGACCCTCGGCTTGTAAGGCCGATGCTCTCCCAGCTGAGCTAGTCGCCCCCTCGCAAGCAAACGTGAAGGACTATTTACCAACTTCACCCAGTCACGTCAAGGAAAAACATCAAGCACGGTAAATATCCGACAACATTCCATATTCACCTGCCATTTCAAAATGTTGCTACTGTTCGAAGAGGGCCTTTCCGGCCCCTGTCGCAAGTGCATGCCCAAGTACTTCGTCCATATGATTGACTAAATCAATTTTCAGAGATTTACGTATTTTCGTGGGAACATCATTAAGATCCCGTTCATTATCCTTGGGCACCAGAACGTGGGTAATATTCCCTCGTTTGGCGGCCAAAAGCTTTTCGGTCAGGCCTCCGATGGGCAAAATCCTGCCGCGCAGGGTGATTTCCCCGGTCATGGCCAGATGGTGTTTGACAGGTGTCTTGATAAGTGCTGAAACCAAGGAGGTGGCCATGGTAATTCCGGCAGACGGCCCATCTTTCGGGATAGCCCCTTCGGGAACATGGATATGAATATCGAGCTTCTGGTAAAAATCCTCTTCCAACCCTAGGACCTTGGCTCTGGTACGCACATAACTCAAGGCCGCCTGCGCCGATTCCTGCATGACGTCCCCAAGCTTGCCGGTAATGGTGAGCTTTCCCGATCCGGTCATGAGGCTAACTTCGATCTGCAGCAATTCGCCTCCGACCTCGGTCCAGGCGAGTCCGGTAGCCAGTCCGATTTCATCATTTTCTTCAGCCAAACCATATCGGTATTTGGGAGTTCCCAGATATTTAGCAACCGATTGGGCGTTGACCTGATGCTTCTTGCCTTTGAGTTTTTTCTTTAATCGCTCCCTGGCTATTTTCCGGCAGAGGGAGGCAATGATTCTCTCCAGATTCCGCACTCCCGCTTCACGGGTATAGCGGCGGATAATCTCAAAAATAGCCCCGTCGGTCAACTGGATGTCGCCGCTCTTGAAGCCGTTTTGTTCCAGTTGTTTGGGAATCAAAAAGCCATCGGCGATCCTCAGCTTATCTTCCTCGGTATAACCGCTGATCTGGATTACCTCCATCCGGTCCTGCAAGGGAACAGGAATACCATGCAGATTGTTAGCGGTGGTGATAAAAAACACTTCGGAAAGATCATAATCAATATCGAGATAATGATCGTTAAAGGCAACATTCTGTTCAGGATCAAGGACTTCGAGCAGCGCCGATGACGGATCGCCACGAAAATCCATGGACATTTTGTCGACTTCATCAAGACAAAATACCGGATTGGCAACATCGACCTTCTGCATGGACTGAATAATTTTTCCCGGCATTGCCCCGATATAGGTTCGCCTGTGGCCCCTGATTTCAGCCTCGTCACGGACTCCGCCCAGAGACAAACGGGCAAATTTCCTGCCCATTGCCCTGGCAATCGATTGACAGATGGAGGTTTTCCCCACACCTGGAGGACCGACCAGACAAAGGATAGGTCCCTTGATTTTCTTTACCTGGCTCTGCACCGCAAGATACTCAAGGATACGCTCCTTTGGTTTGGCGAGTCCGAAATGATCTTCATCAAGAATCTTCTCGGCCTTATTGATATCGATCTTTGACTTGCTCTTTTTCTCCCAGGGCAGGCTGACAATGCAATCGATATAATTGCGGACTACCGTCGTTTCTGCCGACATGGGCGGCATACTTCTCAGTTTTTTAAATTCCTTCAGGGCCTTTTCCTTGGCTGGAGCCGGCATTTCCTTGTTCTTTATGGTCAGCTCAAGCTCGCCCAATTCATCAAGGCCGTCGGCATTCTGGCCGATCTCCGTCTGGATCTCCCGAACTTTCTCGCCAAGATAATAGTCGCGCTGGGTCTTGCCCATACGCATCTTGACCTTGGCATTGATGTTTTTCTCAATTTCCGCCAGCTCGATTTCCCGGTTGAGAATCTCCAGGACCTTCTCCATGCGGGTAGTCAGCGGCTCCGTCTCAAGGATTGTCTGCTTTTCGTCGCTTTTTAACGGTAAGTGGGCGCAGATAATATTCAGCAACTTGAAAGGATTCTCGATGGCTTTGACCGAGTTGAGCACTTCCCTGCCGATTTTTTTATTGCTTGCGGCAAATTCATCAAAGAATTTACGCAACTCCCGTTCGTAAGCCTGAAGGGCTGCGCTATGTTCGGGAATGTCGACACGCTCTTCGACTTCGGCCTGGAGAAAATTAACGTGAGGTACGTAAGATATTATTTTTGCGCGCGATTTTCCCTCAACAAGGGCCTTGATCGTGCCATCGGGGAGGCGCAACAACTGCATCACCGTGGCCAGAGTACCAAAAGCGTAAAGGTCATTGATTTCCGGGTCATCGACGGTCGATTTCTTCTGCGTTACCAGGAGGATATCCGTTTTCTTCTCCATGGCATCTTCCAGCGCCTGAATGGATCTCTTCCGACCGACAACCAAGGGGGCTACCATATGCGGAAAAATCACCAGATCGCGAAGTGGCATCAAAGGGTAAAGCTTTGTCACAAAATCTCCTTTCGATATTTCGTAAGGGTTAAACAGGTACCATTATCAAGCGGTTTTCAGTCTCTCTTCCACCGCGCTATGATACAGCACAACCGGATAGTCACCCTGAGTAATCACCTGTTCGCTTATCACACACTCCTGCACACCGTTTTTCGATGGCAGATCGTACATCACGTCGAGCATTGCCTCTTCCATAACCGAGCGGAGACCTCGCGCCCCAGATTTTCTTTTCAGCGCTTTACGGGCGATAGCCACGAGGGCGCCTTCCGTGAATCTGAGGGTGATGCCGTCAAACTCAAAAAGTTTTTGATATTGCTTGGTGAGGGCGTTCTTCGGCTCCTTCAGTATGCGGATGAGATCGTCCTCGACCAGCTCTTCCATGGTGGCAATCACCGGCAATCTGCCGACCAATTCAGGAATGAGACCGAATTTCAAGAGATCCTCGGGTTGCACCGCTTTTAACAGTTCGCCGATTTTCTTTTTCTCATTGCCGGTAACCTTGGCTCCGAAACCGATCGATTTGGCATTCTGCCGACGACTCACCACATTATCCAAGCCGACAAAAGCCCCGCCGCAGATAAAGAGAATATTGGTGGTATCGATTTGAATCATCTCCTGCTGGGGATGCTTCCTTCCCCCTTTTGGCGGAACCGAGGCCTTGGTGCCCTCGATTATTTTCAGCAGAGCCTGCTGCACTCCCTCGCCGGAGACGTCGCGTGTTAGCGATGGGCTGTCTGATTTCCGGGCAATTTTATCAATTTCATCGATATAAATAATACCCCGCTCAGCTTTTTCCAGGTCATGGTTAGCGGCCTGCAGAAGGTTTACCAGGATATTCTCGACATCTTCTCCGACGTAGCCCGCTTCCGTAAGCGTCGTGGCATCGGCCATACAAAAAGGCACGTTAAGAATTCTCGCAAGGGTCTGGGCAATAAGGGTTTTGCCGGAGCCTGTCGGACCAATCAAGATAATATTCGACTTCTGCAATTCCACCGAATCGTCCTCGACCGGTGCATCGATACGCTTGTAATGGTTATGAACCGCTACCGACAGCACCTTCTTGGAAAATTCCTGACCGATGACATAATCGTCGAGATAGCGTTTGATCTCCATCGGTTTGAGAGATACCGGCTTGACGACTTCCGGCGCAATCAATGGCAGGATGACTTCCTTTTTTTCCTGAACTATCTCATTACACAGCTCAATACATTCGTCGCAGATAAAAACATCCGGTCCGGCAATAAGTTTATCAACGTCATCCTGTTTTTTTCCGCAAAAAGAACACCGGCTATCAGGTCCGTTACTCACAACATCGTCCATACTATTTTCCCTCAGATAGCTCTTCCCGATTAGTAAGCACCTTATCTATGATGCCATATTTCTGTGCTTCTTCGGCACTCATAAAGAAATCGCGTTCGGTGTCGGCACTGACTTTTTCAAGACTCTTTTTGGCATGGTGAGCAAGGAGTCGGTTCAAATCCTTTTTCATCCGCAAAATCTCTTTGGCCTGAATATCGATATCCGTTGCCTGGCCCTGAAAGCCGCCCATCGGTTGGTGAATCATAATCCTGGCATTCGGCAACGAGTAGCGTTTGCCATCGGCACCGGCCGCCAGCAAAAAAGCCCCCATCGAAGCAGCTTGGCCCATGCAGAGCGTGGCGATATCGCACTTCACGTACTGCATGGTGTCGTAAATCGCCATTCCGGCGGTTACCGAGCCTCCCGGGGAATTGATATAAAAAGTAATATCTTTTTCAGGATCCTCTGCCTCAAGAAACAGCAATTGGGCAACAACGACACTGGCCACGTCATCATTAACCCCCGAACCAAGAAAAATAATGCGTTCTTTGAGCAGCCGCGAATAAATATCGTAGGCACGCTCGCCTCGCGGACTCTGCTCGATTACCATCGGCACAAGATTCATCAATCACACTCCTTAAATAGGTACGACTGTAAAAGGCTCGGAGCCTTTTACAGTCGCTATTCTTTAAAAATCCGCCAAAGCACAGACAGTGAGGCTCCCCACTGATCCTATGCCCATTATAAGATCTTTCTCGCCGGGCGCAAGCTGGCCTATCAGTTATTCGCAGCAGCATCTTCAGCCGCCGCAACAACCGGTTGCGTAGTCTCGACGAAAACCGCCTGCTCTCTTAAAAAGGCGAGGATTTTTTCATTCAGCAGCTCATTTATGAAGGGCAGAGCATCATCACGGTTCTGAAAATACTCTTTCACCTTGGCGACCGGCATATTATACATATCGCCGATCCGCTTGAAGCCGCGCTCCATGTCTTCATCAACCAGTTTGATCTCTTCGACCTCGGCAATTTTCTTCAAAAGAAAATCACCCCGTACCCTCTTTTTCGCCATTTCCGCATTTTGTTCGACCAATTTTTCCCGGCTCAGGCCGGCTGCCTCAAGACTCATCCCGTTCTTTTCCAATTGCTCTTGAGTCTGCTTGATCATTTGCTCGATCTCAAAGGCGACAAGACGAACCGGCACCTCAAAATCATGGCTCTCCAACAGTTTCTGCATAATTCTATCGGTGGTGCTACCTTCCGCCCTATCCCGGCGCAGCTTGGTGAGGTGCTCTCTAATCGATGTTTTCAACTCATCGAGGGTATTGAACTCTTTCCCGGCATCCTTGGCAAATTCGTCATCAAGAGCGGCCAACACACGTTCCTTGATATCTTTGACTTTGATACGAAACTCGACCTTTTTGCCTTTCAAGATCGGATTAGGATGAGTTGCCGGAAAATCAATTTCGTGCGCACCTTCATCGTCCCGGTTTTTGCCGACGAGCATTGCTTCGAAAGCTACATCCATTTCGCCAGAACCGATATCGATGGTCAAGTTATCGTTTTTCACCTGGGGCATTTCCTGCCCCTCATGGAATCCCTGGAATTCAACAATCACCAGGTCGCCTGTCTGGGCAGGTCTATCGGTTACCGAGCGCAGGGCAGCCATGTTCTTTTGTTTTTCGAGAAGTTCGAGCTGCACTTCCTCGTCAGTCACCTCGACACTTACTTTCTCGATTTCAAGGCCTTTATATTGACCAAGGGTGAATTGCGGGCGAACATCCACTTCGGCAACGAAGGTAAAAGATCCATCATCATTGTATTTGACGCTTTTGACATCGGGATGAACAATGGGATCGACACCCTCTTTTTCAATGGCGGTGAAATAATTTTCCTGCACCAGTTTCTCACTGGTTTCGCCCTCTACCTGACCTTTGAATTGCTTGAGGATAATCGTCCGGGGTACCTTACCGCGGCGAAACCCTTTCAGTCGCACTTCTTTTTTCAGTTTATCATAGGCCTCGTTCAGTTTTGCTTGAACACCGTCGGCAGGCAATGTAACCGTGATTTTTCTAGTAAGACTACTGATCTCTTCAATATTTACATTCATTGAATTCCGTCCTTTCAATTAGATTATACTCGACAACCAACCCTCTGTTCCGTGTTCCTAAAAGCTTGCTGCGGGGCACATCGAAACATCTTGTCGTCAAAACAGGAAGCAGCGGATTGTTTTTATTGCAGGTGAGGCTTACAACGTATCCAGAGTGTCGTTTTGAGTTGCGAAAGGGCAATAGCACCCTCACAAACCGAAAAACAGCGAATTGCCGACTCGCTGCTTTTCTCTTGTTATTGACCCGATATTAATTGATTATTTACTCACCCATTGATTTTTTCGGGAAAAATTTCCGAAAAAGGAAAAATTAGTTGCAGAGATATAGACAGATTTTGGGTGGTTGTCAACAGGAATGGGTGCTATTTATGTGCTTCGTCTCGTCATTTATCGGCAAGATACGGCAAAAACGCGGTGAATGTTCGCGGAAAACTCGCACAGAAGCCAAGAAATCGGAAGAAAATTCCATTTTCTCCTTGTCCATGGCTGAATTCCCCGCCATCCGAGGATACCCTTGCCAGTTCCTTGCGAGTATTACCTTCTTGTGCAGAGTTTCGAGAAAAAAGCCCCATTAACAAGAAAGGAATTTTAACTCTTTGCAAGTCTGCCGCTTCACCCTTTGCCATACTTGGATTTCACCGCTTCACGATCCACCGAACCATCCGCTTTTTGCGGCAGTAAACTGACGAATTCAACGTATTGGGGCTTTTTAAAACTGGCAATACGCTCACCCACAAAACGGATCAATTCAATTGCCGTCAGATTCCTGCCCGCATGCAGCTGGCAAACCGCCATTATTCCCTCTTTCCACTTCGGGTCAGGCACCCCGATAACAACCGTTTTCGCCACCGCCGGATGCTGGAGGATGACCTTTTCGACCTCTGCCGGATAAACGTTCTCGCCACCCGGTTTGATAAGTTCTTTTTCAGCCTTGCGCCCGGCATAAAAGAGAAACCCCTCTCCATCGAAGCGACCCAAATCGCCGGTATGATGCCAGCCTTCACGAAAGGCGTAGGCGTTATCTTGCGGCAAATTCCAATATCCCTTAAAGACCGTTGGCCCCTTGACGGCTATTTCGCCAACCTCGCCAAGAGCGACCGGGCGATCATGGTCATCGACCAGCTGCACATCCGCCAGCAGTACAATTTTCCCGGCCGAACCCGGCCTATCGTTATATTTTCCCATGCTGGTAAGGCAGGAGGTCTCCGTCTGGCCATACATGACATAATAGGAGCCACCTGTCGATTTCTGAAACTGTTCGATCACAGTCGGCGTGCCGAGGCCCACCACAGCTCTTAAGGAGGTGAGATGAAGATTTTCCTCGGTGGCGACCTTCAGCAAGGAGTCGAGAATAGGTGGAAAGTCGAAAAGAAGGCTAACCCCGCTTTCGACAATCAACCTCGCGGCAGTTTTTGCCTCAAATTTACTGATGTTCAAATTCACTGCACCGGCATGAAAACAACTGGTCGCCATGAAAAGCCCCGCCACATGAAAAAGCGGCAAAAGATTGAGATGCACATCGCCTGCGTTTAAGCCCAGATAATAATTAAAATGCATGCCGGCTAGGAGGATATTGCCATGGCTGAGCAAAGCCCCACGCGGACGGCCAGCCACCGCAGCGGTGTGGATAATGACAAAGCCGTCGCTGCTTGCCACCTCGGTGCGGGCAAACAGTGACGGTGCATCAAGGAGTGAGGCAAAGATCGCTGCCCCGCCAAGATCGGCTTTTAAATTGTAGAAGGTTGACACCGTCGGCAAGTTGTCCCGTCGAGCCTCCAATTGCGGCTGGAATTCGGCATCGATAAAGGCTATTTTCGTCTGGCAATCGTTCAGATTATAAGTCATTTCATCGGCGGATAGACGCCAGTTGACAGGCAAAACTATGGCACCCAAAGCCGCCGCCGCCCCGTAAACAAGAAAAAATTCGAGACTGTTTTTGCCGACAACCCCAAGCCGATCGCCTTTTTCAATGCCAATGCGGCGCAAGCCGGCGGCTAACCGGTCGACCTGCTTTTTATATTCTGCAAAAGTCATTTGCCGTCCATCATCAATTTCCCGCCAACAAGAGCAATCGGCAAAAGCTACGGCATTACGAGTAATCAGATCATAGAAGGAAAAATCATATAGTCCCATGCGAAGAGTCTCCCGGATCGTACTTGGTAAGCAATCAATCAGTTCGCTGTGTGGTTTATCGTCATTTGGAAAAATTGCAAGGTTATTTAAAGGAGCGGTTTATACTGACAACCGGACAGGGCGCCTTGAGAATAATATACTGTGCTGTCGAACCAAGAATAATTTTTTGGGTTCGCGATTTCTTTTCCACTCCAACAAATATCTTGTCGATATTTTGCTCCTCGGCAAAACTCACCACGTCTTCACCTGGAGACTTCCCTCGTGCCAACTGAAAGGTCTCGCAGGCCACTCCTTTTTCCTTAAGGAACTGCTCGGCAAATTCAAGATCTCGTGCAGTTTTACCTATTTCTTCAGGTTTTTCCCCCCTGCCTCCGCCCATTGAGGTAATGATATAAACCTTGGCCTTAAAAATCTCAGCCTCAGTTCCGGCCAAGACGAGAGCTGCCTTGGCCTCTTCAGAACCGTTAAAGCCCAGCAAAAATTTCATCATCGACTCCCTGTCCAAAAGAACATTTTCAGCCCTTACATCCAGCGTTTGCGTCTCTTGTAAGATTTCACTTCCTTGAAAGATTTTCTGCCACCACCCCGGGTAAGCCCCATGTAGAATTCCTTAACATCCGGATTTTCCTGCAATTCCTTTGATGGTCCCTCCAGGACAATCTTACCGGATTCCATGATGTAGGCATAATCGGAGATCCCCAAAGCGATCTTGGCATTCTGCTCGACAACCAGGATGGTGGTCTGCATCTCTTTATTGATCAGTTGGATGTTGGCGAAGATTTCCTTGACCAGCAAAGGCGCAAGACCAAGGGACGGCTCATCGAGCATAAGCATACGCGGCGAGGCCATCAGCGCCCTGGCAATGGCGATCATCTGCTGTTCGCCGCCGGAACAATAGCCGGCCATCCTATGGGTGATATTGGCAAGCCTCGGAAAATGGCTGTACATGAGTGCATGATCGTCACGAATCTTCAAGGTGCCGTCGCGCCTGGTAATGGAGCCAACACGGATATTTTCATCCACTGACAGGTGCTTGAAAACCCGCCGCCCCTCAGGAACCATGACCGCACCGAGCTTAACCACCTCAGTCCCGAGTTTATTGGTGATATCCGTTCCCCGGAACTTGATATACCCTTCGCGGATAAAGCCGTTTTCCGGCTTCAACAAGCCGCTGATGGCCCGCAAGGTCGTTGTCTTGCCCGCCCCGTTGGTGCCGAGAAGAGCAACTATGGCCCCTTCCGGAACCTTCAAACTCACGCCGCGCAAAACCTGGATAATATCATTATATACCACTTCGATATTATTGACTTCCAGTTGATTCTCAGTTCTTTTAGTTTCCATGGAGCGGCACTTTGCAGAAATCCGGCGATTGACCAAGCCGGTGCGAGAATGAGCTGACTCTCCTCTTCCGCGCCTCCAAAACCGATAACCGCGAAAGCACGAAAGAGGGAATCTCGATAAACTCGGACCAAATCACACTCTTTGTCCCCCTTTATTTTATCTTGTCCGTGTAAACCGGTATAAAAGGAGTTCCGGTTGATCTGAACAGGCCATCTTTGACTACATACAGCTGCAGGGAATCGACACCGGCATGATCGGTTTTTGAAAAAGTGACGGGGCCGACGGTTGTCCCAGGAGAAAAGGCCTTGTCGCCGTTCATCGCCAGAAGCTCTTCATAGAGATTGGCCTTATTGATTTCCTTGCCTTTGGCTTTTGCCCGCTTGATAACCTCGGTGGCAACCTGCGCCACCATCATGCCATTGGCATAGTTATGCGAGTTTGCAGCCTTTTCGTCACGATTGTATTTCTTTGCCAGGTCAAGTTGCGCGGTTGCCCCGGCACTGGGTTCATTGGTTACTATGTAGGAAGTAGTCCAGTAGAAGTTTTCGGCGGCAGGTCCGGCGAGGGCCACAAGGTCATTGCCGCCCGTATAATGACAACCTAAAAAGGTAAGTTTGCCGACTTCGCCAAAGGTTTTGGCCGTAAGTCCAAGACTGGCAGCGTCCTTTAACATGGTGGCAACCGGCGACTGAACGGTCTGGCTGATCACATACTGCACACCTTTACTGAGAAGGCGCTTCAGCATAGCGCTGTTGTCGAGATCCTTGCCATGCTCGACCACCTCAACTATCTCCATCTTCAAACCGGCCTTGACGGCCTTCTGCAGGTCTTCAACCGGTCCTCGCCCAAAGGCTGAAGGGTGAATAAAGAGAGCGACTTTTGGCGTTCCCCCCTGATGGGTTTTGACAATATATTCGGCAAGACCGATGGCCTGCGCCGAATAGGAGGCTATCGGCAGGAAAATATAGTTGGAATCAGTGAGATTGCCGGCATGAAACGAGGCCGGCAGAACAGGGATTTTCTCTTCCTCAAAATCCTTTTTGAGGGCCAGTGTGCTGCCGGTGGAGTAGTTCAGGTAAAATACAATCCCCTGTGAGACAAAATCTTCAAAGTTACGCTTGGTGATATCGTTATTGTACTGATCGTCGCGAATCATGCACTCGATTTTATCATCGCCCAGCATCTTGGTGTCATTGACAAAGTTAAAGTAATCTTCCACCCCCTTTGAATACGGATTTCCGGCATCCGAGGTGGGGCCGGTAATGGCCAGGGACAACCCGAGTTTATACACCTTACCGGCAAGCGCATGGACGGGAAGGGTTACCATGAAAACAGCTCCCAGCAGAAACATCCACTTGATCTTGTTGTTCATTTTCATTTCTCCTCCTTGGCATTAGGTTATTTGATTACGACACTAATATTTAAACGGCCAAAGCTTCACATACGACCGGACAATGCGCCACCAATTGGCAATTCCCCGCGGTTCAAACATTAAAAATAAAACGATAACCAGGCCAAAGCTTAATGGTTTCAGGGCAGTGGCGAGGTTAGTGGCAATAGTAAGGTGATTTCCCACCCATTCGGAGAGTCGCTCTACTTGAAGATCGAGAAGCTTGATCGCCAGCGGCCCCAAAAAGGAACCATGCAGGGTTCCCAGTCCACCGACAATCGCCATCGCCAGAAAACTGATGGAATGATGCAGAGTAAAGGACTCGACACCCACCCCTCGGTAGAGGTAGGCGTGCAAAGCTCCTGCCACCCCGGCAAGAAAACCGGCCAGGGCGAAGGCGTAGACCTTGGTGAATCCGGGGTGCATGCCCATGGCGTCGGCGGCCCGGTCATTATCGCGAACGGCAACGAGACAGCGACCATAGCGGGTACGCAGCAGGTTGCGGACGGCAAAACCGGCGAGAACAATGACTCCCAAAATTGCATAGTACCAAAAGGTATAGTGCTGACTGCGCGATACCTGGCCGGTCACCCAGGTGACCCGACTGACCGAAATGGTCTGGCCTTGATTAAAGAAATCCATGAAATTGATGGTCCATTGAAAGATCATCTGGAACGACAGGGTGGCAATTGCCAGATAGAGGTGCTTTAAGCGCAGCGCCGGCAGACCGACAATCCCCCCGAATATCGCGCCAATACATCCGGCGACCACGATCATCAGCGGCCAAGCATGGGTGAGAAGGATATGATTTTCCCCCATAACCCTGGCAAAGGAGGCGATGGTATAGGCCCCGACACCGACAAATGCCGCATGACCGATAGAAATAAGACCGGCAAAGCCGGTTACCAGGTTCAAACCCATGACGGCAACAACTGCCACCAGGATATTGTCGATCACCAGCATGTACTTGTTATCCAGCTGAATGAACAGCGGCCAGAGGAAAAGACCAAGGAGAAGGAGCCCCATGGCGGACCTGTCAAGGCTAGTGAAAAAAATCCTCTGCTCTTCTTTATAGGAGGTGAAATAATTCCCTGTGGCAAGCCAACGATTTACTGACATGCTTACACCCGTTCTATTTCGTGTATACCGAACAAGCCGTGTGGTTTGAAAAGGAGAATCACCAAAAGAATGATGTAGGGCATAACCTCACCGGTACCATTCAGTCCCCAGCTGCCGTCCAGGTAGCCGCTGGCAAACTGTTGGATCAGTCCCATGATGATCCCCGCGACAACTGCGCCAAGAATCGAATCGAGCCCGCCGAGAATAACCACAGGAAAGACAATAATTCCAAAGGCATGCAAGGTATCAAAATTGATTCCGGTGATATTGCCGATTATCCCCCCAGCCGCGGCGGCACTGAGGCCGGCCATGGCCCAGGCGAGGCCAAAAACTCTCGGTACGGAGATGCCGATGGACATGGAGGCCAGCTGATCATCGGAAACCGCCCGCATGGAAATGCCGAGTGTCGATTTCTTAAAAAACCAGGAAAATCCGCCGATCATGGCGAAAGTAACAATGACTCCAACCATCTGCGTCCAGGATATGGAGACTCCGAACAAAGAAATTGGAGTAACGGGCAAAAATGCCGGAAAAGAGAAATTTTCGGTGCCGAAGGGTGTGAGATAGATCAACCCGTCAAGGATAGACATGAGTCCAATGGTCACCATGATAACGGAAATGATAGGCTCGCCGATCAAGCGGCGCAGGAAGATTCTTTCTACGCTCATGGCGAGAAAAAAGGTGATCACCATGCTCATAAGAAAAGCCAGATATATCGGAATTCCCACCATGACCGTCAGGGCGTAAGTGATGAAAGCGCCGGCGGCAATGATCTGCCCGTGGGCGATATTCAGCACCCTGCTCGATTTATAAATAAGGACAAAGCCAAGCGCCGAGAGGGCGTAAATCGATCCGACAACAATGCCACTGACCACCAGTTGGAAAAAATAGCTCATCGTTTCTCTTCCATTGTGTAAAAGCGAATCCATGTATCAACCGTCGTGGTTTGGCCGTCTTGATACTGAAAATGCGCCTCTACCTTTTTCTCCATCACCTTCTCGTCATACAGCGCCTCATACAGATTGTTGTATTTTTCCCGGACAAATTGGCGGCGGATCTTGCCGGTCTTGGTCAGCTCGCCATCATCCATATCGAGCAGCTTATAGAGAATGGCAAAGCGGCGGATCTTAAAATGGTCTTTTTCGGCATTGTCATTAATCTTCAAGACAGCGTCCCTGATCAGCTCAGCGACCTCAGGCTGGGCGGAGAGGTCCATATAGGTACTGAAAGAGATCCCCCGGTCCTCTGCCCATTTGCCGACAACGATGGGATCGACATTGATGAGTGCGGCAACATATTCCTGCTGATTACCAAAGATCACCGCCTCCTTTATATAAGGGCTGAATTTCAGACGATTTTCCAGGAACATCGGGCTAAACATACGACCATCTTTATTGTGCATTACGTCGGAAATCCGGTCGATGACTACCAGATGACCGTTTGCGTCGATATATCCGGCATCACCTGAATGCAGCCAACCACCCTCCAGCAATTCCGCGGTTTTTTCGGGGAGTTGGTAATACCCAGGAGTAACCGAAGCGGAGCGAGAAAGTATCTCCCCCGCTTCCGAGATCCGGCACTCGGTTCCCGGCAGGGGCTTGCCGACGGTATCCGGCCGGACATCGCCGTCGCGGTGCATATAGGCGATGCCGACAATCTCCGTCTGGCCGTATATTTGCTTGAGATTGACACCGATCGCCTGGTAAAAGGTGAAGAGTTCCGGCCCCAAAGCCGCGCCCCCGGTGTATGCCCGGCGCAACCTGAGTAAACCGATTTGGTTGATCAACGGCCGGAAAATGATCTGTTTACCGAGCCAAGCGAGAAAGCGGAGTTTACCGGGCATGGTCCGGCCCGCCATACGGTAGCCGGCGGCCTCTTCCCCTATTTTCATGAAATAGTTGTAGAGCACGCGGTTCAACCAGTAGGCCTCGTCGATCTTCAACCAGATCTGCGAACGGATGGATTCATAGATCCGCGGTGCACCGAACATGAAGTGCGGACCAATTTCTTTTAAATCCTCCATACTGGTTTCTACCGATTCGGGAAAATTAACGGCAATTCCCGTAGCCATGGCCACCCCGAAGGAGTTCATCTGCTCGCCTATCCAGGCAAAAGGCAGAAAGGAAACATACTCGTCGGTTTCCTCCAAAGGATCAACCTTGGTGAGCTGGAGGCCCATGTTGATATAATTGCGATGGGTCAGCATGGCGCCTTTCGGCAGCCCGGTGGTACCCGAGGTAAGGCACAGATGACAGACGTCATCAGGCTTTCCTGCATCCACGAGGGTATTGAAGAGGTTCGGATCCTCTCCATGCAGTTCCTCTCCCAGTGTATAAAGATCCTCAATATGCAAAAACCAAGGGTCCTCCCGGTAGCCACGCATGCCCCGCGAGTCTTCATAGATGACCCTTCCGACCTGCGGGATGGTTGCTCGCACCTCGACTACCTTATCGACCTGCTCCTGATCGTTGCAGAAAACTACCGTAACTCCGAGATAGTTGAGAATGCCGCCGATTTCCTCCGGCAGACTGGTTTGATAAATGGCCGAAGAGATCCCGCCCACCGCCTGGGCACCGATGGCCATATAGAGCGTTTCCGGAATATTATCGCTGATGATGGCGATTTTATCCTCTTTTTGAAAACCGATTTTTCGCAAACCCAGACCGGTGTTGCGTACCCGGTCATAGTACTCATTCCAGGTATAACAGTTCCAGCAGCCGAAATCCTTTTCCCGCAGGGCAACCTTCTCTCCGGTTGTTTCAACCCGCCACCGCAAGAGTTGCGGGATGCTGAACTGCATGAGATGGTCTTTGTTTTCCATGGGAAAATTACTCTTCACCTATATAGGCATCAATCACCTTCGGGTTCGTGGCAACTTCTTCCGGTTTTCCCCAACCAATCAATACACCAAAGTCGAGTACATAAATCCGGTCGGAAATATCCATCACCACCCCCAGATCATGTTCAACCAGCACCACGGTCATTCCCCATTCTTTCTTCAGATCGAGGATAAAACGAACGATATCTTCCTTTTCCTCAATGTTCATTCCAGCCATGGGCTCATCGAGAAGAAGCAACTGAGGTGCAAGAGTCAGAGCCCTGGCCACCTCTACCCGCTTCTGCACACCATAACTGAGGTTGCCGACCATTTTTTTACGATACGGCTCAAGCTCCATGAAATCGATAACCTTTTCCACATAGGCGCGATTTTCCGCCTCAATCCGCGACGCCTTGCCGAAATAGATAATGGCATGGAAAATCGAATAGTTGAGATGTTTATGGCGGGCGAGAAGGAGATTATCGAGAACGGAGAGACCGCGAAAAAGTTCCAGGTTCTGAAAGGCACGGGCAATGCCCATGGTGGAGATCCGATGTGGCGATGCATGCGTCAGGTTGTACTTCCCGTAACGAATTTCTCCGAGAGTCGGATGGTAAAAACCGGATACACAATTGAGCAGACTGGTTTTCCCGGCTCCGTTGGGGCCGATAATCGAGGTGATGAGTCCTGGTTCGATGGCAATGTTGACTCCCGTGAGGGCATTCAAGCCACCGAAGGTAAGTGTAACCTCAGAAACAATGAGATGAGTCATAGAGGTCTCAGCATCACGTTTTGCAACCGACTGTAAAATGCAAACCTTGGGCAAGGTCTTGCCTATAGAAGCAGCATACTCAACTTAAGGAATTATTCAAGTTTATAAAATAGCGGTATAATAGTGGCCTTTAACCACTATTATTCCATTGCCATAAGATGCGAGCGCAGGTTTATCTTCTGGTTTTTCAGGCCCAATTTATCTCTGATATTATAGCGATGGAAGAGGATGGTATTTTTCGACACCAGCAGCACCTCGGCAATCTCCTTATTGGTCTTACCTTCCTTGATAAGACTGGCAACCCTGATCTCGACCGGAGTCAAATGGGTAAGTCCGGAAGCCATCTTGTTGACAAAGGGAGAAATAATATCATTGAGATTTGTGTCGACAATCTTTGCCAGGGTTCTTTGCCGGTTGTCGAGACGTCCGTTCATAATCCTCTGGAGATAGGGGCTGACCAGTTCCTGAATATTACGCATGACGATTTCTCCCAGTTCTTTCTTGTCAACCTCCCGTTGCCGAAGAAGAACCCTAAGGGCGGTATTCACTTCCTCCAGGTGATGCGACTGGGCCTCCAGCTCCTGTTCCCTTTTTTTCAGGGCTTTTTCCGCCCGTCGCCGTTCTTCGATCTCCTGCTCCAGTTGGTGGTTGGCTTGCGCCAGTTCGGTGGTTCGTTCGGCAACCAGTACTTCAAGGAGACCGCGATATCTATCCAGTTCTTCTTCGGCCTTTTTCCTGGCACTGATATCTCGCAGGGTAACTATATTCCCCAGCGGCTGCCCATCGCTATCGGTATACAGTGTGGAGCTGAGCTGAACATCAAGAATTTTGCCTTCCTTGGTCAATCGTCTCGTTTCAAAGAGATTGATTTTCTGGCCGCTCTGCATCCGCCCTATCGCCTCTTTGGTCTCCGGCCAATTTTCTTCCGGGACAAAGTCGATCTGTTTGCCCAACAATTCATCGCGCGACAGGTGAAAGGTCTGTTCAAAGGCAGGGTTGACATAGGTAGCAATACCTTGCATATCGTAGACAACAATGGGATCCGGAGAAGATTCAAGAAAGGTTCGATAGCGCTCCTCGCTTTCCCGCAAAATCGATTCCGTTCGTTTACGTTCCGCCAATTCGTAACGAACATCGGCATACAATCGCGACTTCTCCAAAGCGATAAGCGCCAAGGCGGCAAATCGCTCAAGGGTGGTGATGTCCTCGCTGCTGAACTGCCTATCCATTTCCACATGGGCAAGACCAATTACCCCCAGGACCTGGAGATCGTTTTTCAAAGGAATGCCGACAATAGATCGTAAACCGTCGAGGACCTTGTCGGCAATACGACCATGCCAGGATTTATAATCCTCAACCACTACCGGTTTCTCGGTCTGCCACACCCAGCCACCCATGCCCTGACCGATAGCCACCCGCCGGCCCAGCTGACTCTTAAAAAACCCCTTACCCACAACCATTTGCATAGAGTCTTGGCCGACTTCCAGCAGGTAGATATATCCATGCGTCGTGCCGCTGAGTGAGGCCGCCCGTTCAAGAATATTTTCCAGGAGTTCTTCCTTGTCGAGCTTGGCGATCAGGCCGAGGGAGGTTTCATGCAGGGCTTGAAGAGAGGCATTTTGCCGATGAAAAGCCTCCTCGGCCATCCTGAGGCGCCGCGCTTCCGATTGCAGTGCACCGACCCGGGCCACCAGCTCATCATAGGAAGGAGTGGTATCCATTGTTGAAAAAATCCATATTTATTGAGAGATGGTGAAAATGATAGTACTAACAAATTGTTTTCGTTGATGTTCATTGAAATTATCCAAGTCAACCCAGAGCCCCCGAATGAATGTTTTTAGCCTACCCTTCCAAGGCAAATCCGACAATCTTTTTGTGCGACACCGGTTATCTCCATCAGACCAAGGTCGGACAAGAAAATGTGGACAAGAAAAAAAGAATAAGGAATTAAATCGTTGCCAAATTCAAAAATTGAGGCAGAGTGCTGATAACTCATTGCTTTCGATCATGGTTCTCTGCAGGGAGGAATAGTTTTCGAAATGCCTATCATAAAAACCCACTTCACGGAGGAAAGAATCGTATGCCCTTGAATTCCGTACTTTCTAAAAATCACCGTTTTTTCTCAAGAGTCTGCTGCCTTGCTCTATTGCTGAGTGTCATTGGCTCCGGAAGCTGCTGGTCCTCGGCAGTTCCATCCAGCAACCTGGTTTTCATCCTTGATGCCTCCGGCAGTATGGGGGCTCAAATTCAGGGAAAGATGAAGATCGACATAGCAAAGGACGTCCTCACTCAACTCATCAATGATCTCCCGGCAGGGGTAAACGTAGGGCTGGTTGCCTATGGCCATCGGCAGAAAGCGGACTGCAATGATGTTGAAGAACTGGCAGCGATTGGCCCAATAGATAAGAAATCCCTCATCGATAAAATCAAGATTCTCGAGCACAAAGGGAAAACTCCGATTACTCGATCCGTGCAAATAGTCGCAGAGAGCCTGAAAACGCTGGAAGATGAAACAACAATCGTTTTGATTAGCGATGGGGAGGAAACCTGCGACAGTGATCCTTGTGCAATGGTTAAAACCCTAAAAGCATCCGGGATCAAATTTGTCATGCATGTAATCGGTTTTGATGTGACCGACAAAGAGAAAGCGCAACTCTCCTGTCTGGCGGAGGCAGGGGGCGGTTCGTATTTTTCTGCAAAAAACGCCGGTGAATTTACAACTGCAGCCAGGGCAGTGGTCGAAAAATCGGAGCAGTCTTCAGGAAAGTTGAAAATCAAGGCATTGAGGAACGGTAAGCCAATCGGTGCCTGGTATGAGGTCTTCAAGGCGGAAGCGAGAGAAAACAACGAGAAGGAAAATGTCGCTTCCAACCCGCTCGGCGATGGTGAAGCGGAAATCAAACTGGTCCCCGGAGTCTATGATCTCCTCCTGAAAAACCAGGAAGATGCCGGCAATCCGACCATGAATTTCACTGGTATTACCATCGAGGCCGGAAAGACCGTCGAAAAGATAGCCGACTTCTCTGGAGGAACTCTGAAAGTCAAGGCGATGAGGAACGGTAAGCCCATCGGTGCCTGGTATGAGGTCTTCAAGGCGAAGGCGGGAGAAAACAACGAAAAGGAAAATGTCGCTTCCAACCCGGTCGGCGATGGCCTAGTGGAAATCAAACTCGTCCCCGGAGTCTATGATCTCCTCCTGAGAAACCAGGAAGACGCCGGCAATCCGACCGTGAGTTTCGCTGGTATTACCATCGAGGCCGGAAAGACCGTCGAAAAGATAGCCGACTTCTCTGGAGGAACTCTGAAGGTCAAGGCAATGAGGAACGGTAAGCCCGTCGGTGCCTGGTATGAGGTCTTCAAGGCGGAAGCCGGAGGAAACAACGAGAAGGAAAATGTCGCCTCCAACCCGCTCGGCGATGGCGAAGCGGAAATCAAACTCGTCCCCGGAGTCTATGATCTCCTCCTGAGAAACCAGGAAGACGCCGGCAATCCGACCGTGAGTTTCGCTGGTATTACCATCGACGCCGGCAAAATCGTCGAAAAGGTGGCAAACTTCTCAGGAGGGACTTTGAAAGTTAAGGCGATGAAAAACGGTAAGCCGATCGGTGCATGGTACGAGGTCTTCAAGGCGGAGGCGGGAGGAAACAGCGAAAAGGAAAGTGTGGCGTCCAACCCCGTCGGTGATGACATGACAGAAATCAAACTTGTTACGGGACGCTATGATCTGATAATGAGAAACCAGGATGATGCCGGTAATCCCACTGTAAATTTTCCAGGTATTTTGATCGAGGCCGGCAAAACCGTCGAAAAGGTTGCGGAATTTTAGGAGGCTGCTGCGCTGCATGTGTTGTTGGGGTCAGGGTTCGTGCCCTGACCCCTTTTTCGTTCGATATAAGCATTATACTCGAGAATAGTTGATACTGCTCTTGTAAAACATCACCTCTTGCCTTCCAGGTGCGTTTGTGATACGCCAAGTATTATACAGGTGATTGTACCGCAAAGATACTAGCAACGGGAACAGCATGGTCGGATAATTCCGATGCTGAACATCCGCCAATAAAGGGCTTTGTGCTTAAATGCAATGATGCCTATCATGAAAAAGCGACGTAAGCAGGCGATAAATTGCGATAATCTTGCTATTTCAACCTCAATTGACACCCCGGTACAACAAAAGATCCTCCCCTTTCCCATTGTCGGCATCGGCGCCTCCGCCGGCGGCCTGGAGGCCCTGGAGCAGTTCCTGCGGCAGGTGCCCGAAAACAGCGGCATAGCCTTTGTCATCATCCAGCACCTGGACCCGACCCACAAAGGAATCATGGCCGAACTGCTGCAACGGGTCACCGACATGCAGGTTTTTCAGGTGAGGGACCGGATGCGGGTCAAGCCGGACTGTGTCTATGTGATCCCTCCCAATAAGGACATGTCCATTCTCCATGGGGTGTTGCATCTGTTTGAGCCGACGGCATCCCGCGGCCTGCGTCTCCCCATCGATTTCTTCCTTCGTTCCCTGGCAGAGGACCGGCGGGAGGGCAGCATCGGGGTCATTCTCTCCGGGATGGGTTCGGACGGTACAATGGGCCTGCGGGCCATCAAGGAAAAGTCGGGAGTGACGCTGGTGCAGGAGCCGACCTCGGCCAAGTTCGACAGCATGCCCAGGAGCGCCATCAATGCCGGACTGGCCAACCTGGTAGCCCCGGCGGAGGAGCTGCCGGGAAAACTCATCGACCATCTCCGGCACGCCAGCACCATCGCCGGGACCGAGCAGCCACTGGAGGAAAAGCAAGAGAGCGCCTTGGAGAAAGTCATCATCCTCCTGCGGGCCAAGACCGGCCACGATTTTTCACTCTATAAAAAAAACACCCTCTACCGCCGGATCGAGCGGCGCATGGCCATTCACCAGTTGGACAGGATCGCTGCCTATGTCCGCTATCTACAGGAGAATTCTCAAGAGGTGGGACTTCTCTTCAAGGAACTTTTGATCGGCGTGACCAGCTTTTTCCGCGATCCGGAGGCTTGGGAACACCTGCGGAAAGAGGCCATCCCGGCGCTGCTGACGGAACGCCCGGAAGGTGGGGTGCTGCGGGCCTGGTCGGTAGGCTGTTCGACCGGAGAGGAGGCGTATTCGCTGGCCATATCTTTCAAGGAGGTGCTGGAACAGGTAGGTACTGCGAAAAATTTCAACCTGCAGATCTTTGCCACCGACCTGAACCAGGATGCGATCGACAAGGCCCGCCAGGGGCTCTATCCTGCCACCATCGGCACCGATGTGTCTGCCGAGCGACTGCACCGATTTTTCAGCAAAGAAAAGAACAGCTACCGGATCGGCAAGGTGATCCGGGCGATGGTGACGTTCGCCACCCATAACGCCACCTGCGACCCTCCCTTTACCAAACTGGATATCCTTATCTGCCGCAACCTCTTGATCTATATGACGCCGGAACTGCAGAAAAAGCTCCTGCCGCTTTTTTCCTACAGCCTGAACCCCGGCGGTGTTCTGTTTTTAGGGAGCGCCGAGACCGTCGGCACCGCCACCGATACCTTTGTGCCACATAACATCAAGTCGAGACTCTTCCGGCGCTACAAATCGGTCCTGCCGGCCGAACCGCTTGTGTTACCCCCTTCGTTTGTCCCGGTCCGGCCCGGATTTCCCAAGGAGTCAACGACGTTGAAACCTGCTGCCAATCTCCAGACGCTTGCCGACCAACTGCTCCTGCAGCAGTTTTCTCCGCCTGCCATACTGGTAAGCGACAAGGGTGATATCCTTTATATCAGCGGTCGAACCGGCAAATATCTGGAGCCTGCGGCCGGCAAGGCCAATTGGAATATCTATGCCATGGCCCGTGAAGAGTTGCAATTTGATCTGGGAATCGCCTTCGAGAGGGCAATCCGGCAAAACGAGACGATAACCGTCAAGAATGTCAGGGTCGGGGAGGACGCCGACAGGCAGGCCGTTAATATCACGGTCAAAGCAATCGAAAAGCCCGCGGCCTTGCGGGGGATGGTGATGATCGTCTTTACCGACGTGCCCCCCTCCTCCCCTGGAAAAGAAAACGCCTGGCCGCAGCAGGATCGCTTCATCCGGCGATGCCGGAGTCCTTGAGCTGGAGGAACAGCTCCAACAACTGGGGGAAGCACTTCAAGCTACCCGCGAAGAAATGCAATCCTCACAGGAAGAACTCAAGTCCGCCAACGAGGAGTTACAATCCACCAATGAGGAACTGCAGTCAACCAACGAAGAACTGAACACTTCAAAGGAAGAGATGCAGGCCATGAACGAAGAACTGCATGTGGTCAACGCCGAGCAACTCTCCAAAATGGACGAACTTTCGCGAGTGAACGACGATATGCGAAACCTCCTCAACAGCACGGAAATAGTCACCGTGTTTCTCGATAACCAACTCCATGTGCGGCGGTTCACCAGCGGGGCGGACACACTCTTCAGGCTGATCGCAAGCGATGTCGGGCGACCGCTTTCCGACATTGCCTGCGACCTGCTCTATCCGGAGATGACCAAAGAAGCGCGGGAGGTACTGCGGACGCTGGTTTTTTCGGAAAAACAGATCGCCACCACCGACGGGCGCTGGTTTCTGGTGCGCATCATGCCCTACCGCACCAATGAGGACGTGATCAACGGAGTGGTGATCACCTTTTCGAGCATCACCGCGGCCAAGGCGCTGGAGGCGGAACTACGCGCGGAAAATGCGCGACTGAAGCGTCTCCTTGAGACGGGAGAACAGTAATGGGAATCAACAAAGTTAAAGGCCGGTCAACAGCAGCCAAACTGCGTCATCAGGCGGAAGAGCAGTTGCGGACGAAAACGGCTGCATTGCATCCACCCCGGACCATGGACGAACAGCAGAGGCTCGTCCATGAACTTGAGGTCCACAAGATCGAACTGGAGATGCAGAATGCAGAGCTGCGCCAGACCCAAGAGGAACTTGAGGTAATCGTCCAAGAGCGGACTAAAGAGCTGACCAGGGTGAATGGGCAGATCATAAAGTTGGGTTCCCTCAAGGAAAGCCTCATCGGTACGCTGCCTCTCAGTGAAAAACACAAGCTCATCACCGATGAAATAGTTGAGATCTTCAGTGCCGATTTTGCCAGAATTTGGCTGCTGCAAGAGGGCGATCTCTGCAAGAAACTCTGCATTCATGCAAAAGTCAAGGAGGGGCCGGATGTCTGCCGCGACCGAAGCCGTTGTCTTCACCTTGTCGCCAGTTCAGGTCGTTACAGCCATATCGACGGCAACCATCGCAGAGTCCCTTTGGGCTGCTACAAAATAGGCCGTGTCGCCTCCGGAGAGGATTTCCGGTTTATCTCCAACGATGTCACTCACGATTCCCGGATTCACGACCGTGAGTGGGCACAGGCACTCGGCTTGATCTCCTTTGCCGGGTTCAGGCTTGTCTCTGTAGAGGGCGACCCGATCGGGGTAATGGCGCTCTTTGGAAAACAGGCCATCTCCCCTATCGAAGAGGATCTGCTGGCAGGCCTGGCCAATTATTTATCGCAGATTATCCTGGCAGACAAAGCCCGTGAGGCGCTACTGAGAAGCGAAATAAAATTCAGGACCCTTTTTGAGAATGCCAACGAGGCCATCTTCATTATAAAAGGTGATCTTTTTGTCGATTGCAATACCAGGACATTGCAGATGTTTCAGTGTTCGCGAGAGCAGGTTATCGGCCACCCCCCGTACAGATTTTCACCGCCACTCCAGCCTGACGGGCGTGACTCTAAAGAAAAAGCCCTTGAGAAGATATCTGCCACCCTTGCCGGTAACCCGCAATTCTTTGAGTGGAAACACTGTCTCTATGACGGGACTCCTTTTGATGCGGAGGTAAGCCTCAACACCGTAGAACTGGGTAATGAACTATTTATTCAGGTGTTCGTCCGCGATGTCACCAAGCGTAAGCAGGCAGAGGAGACACTGCGGAAGTCCTTGGAGGAGATCCGGACTCTGCGCGGTCTCATTCCCATCTGTGCAAACTGTAAGAAAATCCGTGATAACCAGGGCTACTGGAACCAGGTGGAAGATTATCTCCGAGAACGTACGGATGCCCGGTTCAGTCATGGCGTCTGCCCGGAATGTATAAAACAACTGTATCCTGATTACGTGGGTAACCCCAAGCAAGACGGTCCGCTTGAGGATGGAGGGCAGTAATGGGAATCGATAAAAATATTGACCTACCGGCAGCTACCAAACTGCGTCATCAGGCGGAAGAGCAGTTGCGGACAAAAACGACTGATGGACCTCCACCAAAGACCAAGGATCAACTGCAGCGGTTCGTCCATGAACTTCAGGTCCACCAGATAGAGTTGGAGATGCAAAATGCTGAGCTCCTCCAGGCGAGAGATGAACTTGAGGTATCGCGAAACACCTATGCCGAACTTTATGATTTTGCCCCCGTCGGCTATTTCACCTTTGATACGCACGGACTGATACGGGAGGTAAATCTTACCGGCGCACAACTGTTGGGGATCGAGAGAGGGCTGCTGATCAAAAGACCCTTTAGCAGCTTTATTGCCGATGCCGATGGAAGAGGAATATTTTCGCATCACCTGCAAAACGTTTTTCAAGGCCAGGGTATAGAGAGATGCGAACTCAGACTGACGGGAAAAGACGGCACGGTGATATATGGCCAACTCCAGAGTGTTGCACTGGATACTACCGAAAATAACGATAGGTATATCTTTTCCTCAATCGTCGATGGCACGGCTCGCAAGCAGTTAGGAGATGCACTGCAAAAAGCCCATGACAACCTGGAGATACTCGTAGAGAAGCGAACTCAAGCGCTGACCAAAGTTAATGAGCAGCTTTCACAGGAAATTGACGAACGCAAACAGGCTGAAGCAGCGCTGCGGGAGAGTGAAGGCCGCTACCGATCTCTCTTTGAGGATGCAGCTGAAGGGATTGTCGTTGTCGAATTGGAAAACAAGAAGTTTCTGCGCGCCAATCCGGCATTTTGTAGAATGCTGGGATACTCTCAGGAAGAGATCCCTGCCCTTGGCATAAAAAATATTCACCCGGCCGAAAGTCTGGCCTATGTGCTTGGCGAACTCCATGCCCAGGCATGCGGCGAAAAGACGCTGGTCATCGATATCCCGTGTCTGCGGAAAGACGGAAGAATCCTGTATGCGGACATTGCTGCATCACCATTGCTTTTCGATGGAAAAGAATGCGTTGTCGGCTACTTCACCGAAGTTAGCGAACGCAAAAGGTTGCATGACGCCCTCCAGGAGAGCAAAGAAGAATTCCGGACCATAGCAGATTACACCTATGACTGGGAAAGCTGGATCGCTCCGGATGGCACCTTGCGCTGGGTAAACCCGGCGGTAGAAAAATTCACAGGCTATTCTCGCGAGGAATGGTTAGGCCAGCCTCATCCTCTTACCCAAATACTCCTCAAAGAAGATCAGGCCTTAGTACTCTCCCTGCACGAAAAAGGCCTCAAGGAACGGCATTCCGATAACGATATCCCCTTCCGTGTCCGGCATAAAGATGGGTCTATCCGCTGGGCAGCAATTTCCTATCAACCTATTTTTGCTGCAAATGGAGGCTTTCTTGGTTTACGCACCAGTGTTCGCGATATCACCCGGCGTAAACTGGCGGAAGCGGCATTAATGGAGAACGAGACCCGGTTTCGCACAGTGATTGAGGCGGTACAGGAGGGTATCACCTTCAGCGACGAGAAAGGCAATTTTGAGATATATAATTCCAAGATGGTGAGATTAACCGGTTATTCGGCAGATGAGGCAAATGCCTCCTCTGATTTTACCACCATCCTCTTCCCTGACCCGAAAGATCGAGAAAAAGCTTTGACAGGGCTCAATGAACTTACCTCGATAGGCATGGCACGCGAGGCCGAGACGAGATTTCAGACAAAAGACGGGCGGCAGCAGTATGCCCACGTGTCAACGACCCTTGTCCCTTATAAGAATCAGAGAATGTTTCTGAGCAGTTATCACGACATTACCGAACGTAAACGTACGGAAAAGCAGATCAGATGCTTAGGTTTACTGAAAGACAGCCTCATTGGTTCGCTGCGTCTCAGCGAGAAACTGACAATCATCACTGCAGGAATAGTGGAGATCTTCGGCGCTGATTTTGCCAGAATCTGGCTGATACGAGAAGGTGATCTCTGCAAGACGGTCTGCCTTCATGCGCAGGTCAAAGAGGGACCGGACGCCTGCCGCGACCGAAGCCGTTGTCTTCACCTTGTCGCCAGTTCAGGTCGTTACAGCCATCTTGACGGCAACCATGGCAGAGTCCCTTTTGGCTGCTACAAAATAGGTCGTGTCGCCTCCGGAGAGGATGCCCGGTTTGTAACCAACAATGTTACCCACGATCCCCGGATTCACAACCATGAGTGGGCGCATACCCTCGGCTTGGTCTCTTTTGCGGGATTCAGGCTTGCCTCTGCAGAGAGCGAACCTATCGGTGTCTTGGCCCTTTTCAGCAAGCAGGTCACCACTCGTATCGAAGAGGGCTTGCTGGCAAGCCTTGCCAATTTTTCATCGCAGATGATCCTTTCGGACAGGGCTCGTGAGGCACTGCTGGAAAGCGAAACAAAATTCAAGACCCTTTTCGAGAATGCCAACGACGCCATCTTCCTTTTGAAAGGTCCTCTATTTGCCGACTGCAATACCAGGACCTTACAGATGTTTCAGTGTTCGCGAGAACAGATTGTCGACCAGCCCCCGTACCGATTTTCACCGCCACTCCAGCCTGATGGCCGTGACTCAAAAGAAAAAGCCCTTGAAAAGATAAATGCAGCCCTTGCCGGTAATCCGCAGTTCTTTGAGTGGAAACATTGTCTCTATGACGGAACCCCTTTTGATGCGGAGGTAAGCCTCAACACCGTCGAGTTGGGCAGTGAGATGTTTTTGCAGGCAATCGTCCGCGATATTACCGAACGTAAACGCCTGGAAGAGGAACTCCGCACACTGTCGGTTGTTGACGAACTAACCGGATTATGCAATCGACGGGGATTTATGGCGCTTTCCGAACAGCAATTGAAATTTGCCGAGAGAACCAAGAAGAGCCTGGTTCTCCTCTTTATCGATCTTGATCAGATGAAATGGATTAATGATACCTTGGGGCACCAGGAAGGCGATACGGCGCTTGTTGAAATTGCTGCGATTCTCCGCCAGACGTTCAGGAAATCGGACATCATCGGTCGTATGGGTGGGGATGAGTTTGCCGTCCTGGCGATGGATACGGACCATGAAGTGCAGCAGAGTATCGCACGTTTACGCGACACTCTCGACAGCTTAAATACGTCTGAAACACGAAGATATAAACTTGCCCTGAGCGTGGGCGCTGCCCATTTTGCCCCTGAGAACCCCAGTTCCCTCGACGAACTCATTGCCTCGGCGGATACGCTGATGTATGAGGAGAAAAAAATCAAACGACAGAAGAAAGAGGACAGTAATGGCCATCGACCAAGATAACGTCCTATCAACAGTCGCCAAACTGCGGCGTCGTGCGGAAGAGCAGTTGCGGACGAAAACGACTGCATTGCTTCCACCCCGGACCAAGGAACAACTGCAGCGGCTTGTCCATGAACTTGAGGTCCACCAGATTGAACTGGAGATGCAGAATGCAGAACTCCTCCAGGCCAGGGATGAACTTGAGGTATCGCGAAACACCTATTCCGAACTCTATGATTTTGCCCCCGTCGGCTATTTCACCTTTGATTCGCACGGGCTGATATGGGAGGCAAATCTTGCCGGCGCGCAACTGCTGGGGATCGAGCGGGAGCTGTTGGTCAAAAGATCCTTTAGCAGCTTTATTGCCGATGCCGCTGGAAGAGAAATATTTTCACATCACCTAAAAAACGTTTTGCAAGGCCAGGGTATAGAGAGATGTGAAATCAGGCTCACGAGAAAAGACGGCACGGTGATATATGGTCAACTCCAGAGTGTTACGTTTAAGACTTCCGAAAAGAAGGATAGGTATATCTTTTCCTCAATCGTTAATGACACGACCCGTAAGCAGTTAGGCGATGCGCTGCAAAAAGCCCATGACAACCTGGAGATAATCGTAAAGGAGCGGACTCGCGAACTGGCCCAGGTGAATGACGAGCTTTTAAAAGAAATTAACGAGCGCAAGAGGGCAGTGAAGGTGCTACGTAAGAGTGAAGGCCGCTTGCGGACACTGGTGCAGACTATCCCGGACCTTATCTGGCTGAAAGACCAAGATGGCGTCTATCTCGCCTGCAATTCAATGTTCGAGCGGCTTTTCGGTGCCAGAGAAGCGGATATCATTGGAAAAACCGATTACGACTTTTTGAGCCGGGATCTTGCCGACTTCTTCCGCGACCATGATCGTCAGACCATGGCAGCCGGGAAACCAACCAACAGTGAAGAATGGATCACCTTCAGAGACGATGGCCATCGTGCCCTGCAGGAGATCACCCAGACACCGATGTACGATGCCGGAGGGGAGCTCATCGGTGTGATGGGTATCGGCCACGATATCACTGAACGAAAACAGATCGAGAGAATGCTGCAGGAAAGTGAGGCGAAATTCCGGAGCCTTTTTGAAAACGCACCCGTCGGCATCTTCTCCAGCACCTCACGCGGGCAGATTTTGTCGGTCAATACCACTATGGCCGACATTATGGGATTTGGGTCGGCCCAAGAGGCGATGGAAAGCATCAATCTGCAGAAACATCTTTTCCTTTCTCCCGACCAGCGAGACCAGCTCCTGGAAATATTGCTGCAAAAAGGCCGCGTTGAAAACTTTGAATACCAGACGGAAACAACCAACGGCAAAATCGTCTGGCTGCGGATGAATGCCCGCATCGCTCAACAGGACGGAGATGGCTCATTCATCATCGAAGGTTTCACTACGGACATCACCGAGCAACACATGCTTGAAGCACGGTTTCTGCATGCCCAGAAAATGGAATCGGTGGGGCGACTGGCCGGAGGGGTAGCTCACGATTACAACAACATGCTCAGTGTCATTCTTGGTCATGCGGAACTCGCCTTGGCCAATACCACCCCTGCTGAACCGATCTATAACGATCTTCAAGAAATCCTCAAAGCCGGCAAGCGTTCCGCGGAGGTCACCCGGCAACTGCTGGCCTTTGCCCGTAAGCAGACTATTGCCCCCGTGGTGATCGATTTGAACGAAACCGTTGAGGGGATGCTCAAGATGCTGAGGCGCCTCATGGGCGAAGGAATCCGCCTGACCTGGTTGCCTGTACCGGGGATTTGGCCGGTCAAGATAGACCCGTCGCAACTTGATCAAATTCTGGCCAACCTATGCGTAAACGCTAGGGACGCCATTACGAATGTCGGTAACGTCACCATTCAAACAAACATGGCGACCATTGATGCAGTCTACTGCAAAGGATACCCTGGCTTTGTTCCCGGCGATTATGTCCTCTTGACTGTTACCGATGATGGCTGCGGTATGAACAAGGAGATCCAGGCCAAGGTGTTTGAGCCCTTTTTCACCACCAAGGAAGTGGGCCAGGGCACCGGCCTCGGATTGGCCACAGTTTACGGCATCGTCAAACAGAACAAAGGGTTTGTCAACGTCTACAGCGAGCCGGGCCTTGGCACGACATTCAAGATCTACCTGCCGTGCTACGAGAGAGATGCTGAGGCTCCTAGGGAGGAGGGTTCGATGGAATTCGCCTTAGGTCAGGGTGAGACCATCCTGGTTGTAGAGGATGAACCTGCGATCCTAAGTATGATTAGAGTTATGCTCGAAAGTCTCGGTTACATCGCCCTGACGGCAAGCACGACGGATGAAGCTCTCCGACTGGTCAAGGCCCATGCAGGGAAAATTCACCTACTCCTCATCGACGTGGTCATGCCCGAAACGAACGGTCGCGAATTAGCCGATCAACTACAACCACTCTACCCGGATATTAAAACCCTTTTCATGTCGGGGTACACAGCCGACGTGATTGCCCACCACGGTGTCTTGGCGGAGGGCCTGCATTTCATGCAGAAGCCGTTCTCCAGGCAGGATCTCGCCACCAAGGTACGCGAGGTTCTGGCGTAGGCGGAACGGTTGTGGCCATCGTGGCCAAGGTGGATGAGTTGCTCTACCGGGCCAAATCTCAGCAGTCGGTGATAGGCGTCAATCAGAGTGACCACATCCTTGAAACCATCCTCAAGAAAAGTGATATTGGTGCCTATGTATTGGATGGGGGTGTTGATCTCGTGGGCAATACCTGCGGTCAGTTGCCGCATAGACTCCAATTTCTGGTTATGCAGAAGTTGTGACTGCAATTTTTCTTTTTCTTTTTATTGTGCAGTGGATGAACCCCAAAAATAAGGGCAGGTGTCCCTTGGCAGGCTCATTTATCTCCATGGCATTGGAGAATGGTTATTGCGGATCTTCGCCAACAACCCGGTTTCGTCCGCTTTGCTTGGCCATATATAACCGAAGATCAGCCACCCTGACCAGGTCCTCCATGGTAATTCCCCCGGCCTTAGCCAACTGACTGCCAGCCACTAAGCCGATGGAGATCGTCACCGGAATCCGCTGCTGGTTGTAAACGAAATTGGTGGCCTCTACCGTCAATCGTAAACGCTCAGCAAATTTTAGCCCATTCTTCATGCCACCGATGGAGAAAGCATAAAATTCCTCCCCACCATAGCGGCCAATTTCATCCTCCTGCCGTTTGGCAGAGGACATTACTTCCGCCAACCTTACCAGAATCTGATCTCCCGCCTGATGGCCATGGGTGTCGTTCACCGCTTTAAAATGATCAATATCCAGAAGCAAAAAAACAAAGTCCTTAATGTAACCCCGATTAAGGTTGCCTATATTCATCTCGATAATACGTTGCAGGATGACCCTTTTCGGCAACTTGGTGAGTTCATCGAAATAGCCAAATTTTTCCAGTAAGCCCTTTTGTTCCATCTCTTTCGTAACCTCTGTCAGGTAGCCAATGGAGAGACAGATCCCGTCGTCGGCAAATATTTCGATAGTAGCCTGATCCTTCAGCCAAATTGTTTTTCCCCCTGGCAGGGCCAACTGGTAAATACATTCAACCACACCCTCGTTTTGCACTTCTTCGCGCAGACCGCATTGATGACCCTGCAGCTCGTCCTTGGTGACAATCTCTTCTTCAACATTGGCTTCTTGTTCCACATAGCGATACAACCGTCGATCGACAATCCTCTGCCGAAAGACCTTGGCAACTTCCGACGGTTGACAATTAAGGATGGTCATGAAACGTGTCCCGACATGTTCATACCAAATATTTTTTACATCCCTTCGCCAGGCGGCGATGTAAGGAATGATGGGCAAGCGCATTTTATCCAAAGCCACGAAAGTAGTTAGGCACTCCGTAAGCCGCTGACATAGCTCCGCCGAAAACCCGCCGCTAAGAATCTTGCCGCAATACTCCGTTAAATGATCCGTCATTTTCCACCCATTTTGGGGAAGCGGTCGAACTTCGCTCTACCCTTCATCATTCCAGGGACTCAATAGATCTATCGTTGTTTGCTCATTTTTGCCGAAAGGTTATGAAGTTGATCCAAGAGATTCTTGCATGAGTTTTTTGGATTAGCAAGAATTAACCAATTTAAGTATTTCTAGGTGTATAGGTTTCATCTGCGTTCGTCAAGACAGAAGCAAAGCACTTCCCTTTGAAAGGAAAACGGCTTGGTAAATTTAGGTTAAATCAGGATCGGTGGATTTTTACTCAAACAGAATTTCAGCAGGGAAAGATGCCCTTTGGAAAGCTTTGGTCGAATAAATCCTTACGGTCCAAATCTTTGAGAAAATAATTACGATAATTATGAAATCGATTTGATAAGTCTATGTATGTTCGATAGACTTATCTCACAAAGGAGATTTGGGGAAAGGTACGTTTGTAACATTTAACATTGGAGACTCGATTAAATGAATGAGAAAAAAGACGACAATATTTCCAGAGAACAATTGTCGCAAAGTTTTATTAAAATTCGTCTTTCTCTCATCGAATACGCTATTACCCACACACTAGATGAACTTTTAACTCAGTCTTTAGATGAGGTCGGGGCTTTGCTTGATAGCCCTATCGGGTTTTATCACTTTGTTGAACCTGACCAAAAATCCCTTTCTTTGCAACAATGGTCTTCCCGCACACTTAAAGAATTTTGTCGAGCTGAAGGAAAGGGTATTCATTACAGTATCGACCAAGCTGGAGTTTGGGTAGACTGCCTACATCAGAAAAAAGCAGTTATTCACAATGACTATTCATCACTTCCGCATAAGAAGGGAATGCCTGAAGGCCATGCCAAGGTGATCCGGGAACTGGTGGTGCCGGTAATACGGAAAGACAAGGCAGTTGCTATTCTTGGAGTGGGGAATAAGCCATCTGACTACACACAAAGAGATGTGGAAATTGTTTCTTACCTTGCCGATGTTACCTGGGAGATTGTCTATCAAAAGCGGGCTGATGAAGCCCTGAAAAAAACAACTGTTGATCTTCATGAACGTGTCAAAGAGCTGAGTTGTCTTTATGGTATCTCGAAACTTGTTGAGGAAGATGATCTTACTCTTGATGAGATAGCTCAGAGAACAGTTGATCTCCTTCCCCCTTCTTGGCAATACCCAGAAAGTACCTGTGCCCAGATCAAACTGAGCAATCGATCATATAGGACAAAACAATTTATCAAAACCGACTGGGTTCAATCCCAGGAAATCAAAGTTAACAAAGAACATACTGGAGTTATAGAAGTTTTTTTAATTGAGAAGAAACCCGAAAAAGGTGAGGGTCCATTTTTATTAGAAGAACGAAGTCTGCTTAATGCTATTGCAGAAAGGCTCGGTCACATCATTGAACATAAAAGGGCGGATGAAGCACTTCAGAAAGCCAACGATGAGCTTCAATTACGGGTAGAAGAACGAACGAAGGAACTTGCCGCCCAAAACCTGCATCTCCTTAACGAAATCAGGGAACGGAAAAAGGTAGAAGAAGAACTTCAGAGGAATTCTGAAAAAATAAAACTTTTTGCCTATTCAGTTGCTCATGATATCAAGAATCCGGCAATTTCAGTTTATGGTCTGGCGAGAATTCTCAAAGAAAAATTCGGCAATGAACTCACCGACAGAGGAAAAAAAATCTGTGAACAAATCCAGCGGTCCTCGGAGGATATCGTTTCTTTTGTTGAAAAAATCAACCTATTTATTTCTGCAAAAGAAACTCCGCTTAGTATCAGGAAAATTTCTCTCAACGAAATTTTCCTGATGCTTCAAGAGGAATTTTCCAGCCAGCTTAATATCCGTTCCATACAATTGTTCATCCCAGACAAAATCCCTAACATTATAGTTGCCGATCGACTTTCAATTATTCGAATTTTCAGGAATATTATAGAAAACTCCCTAAAATACGGAGGTGACGGATTAGGGAGGATTGAAATTGGCTATCGGTTGAATAATGATTTACATATATTTACAGTTACAGATAATGGCCAAGGTATAAAAGAAAAAGATTCCCCAGATATATTCAATTGGTTCAAACGAAAAACAAATTCAACTGAAATTCAGGGAACCGGTATGGGGTTGGCCATCGTCAAGGAAATCGCAGCCTTGCATGGTGGTGAAGTTTGGCAGGAACCAGTCAAACCAACAGGAGTCACTTTTTGTGTTTCGCTATCGCGACACTTGATACCGATAGATGATTTGGGGTCAGTATAATGCTTTATTACTCTCCGTCCCTGCGCCCTTCTTTTGTGGTTCTCTGCCTTTATTTGTTCTTTCCCATTTTTTCTTTTGCCGAAACAACTCAACAAACAGCTCCAACCGAAGTCAAGATCGGCGTCCTGGCGGTCGTGCGCGGCAAGGACAAATGTCTGCAACAGTGGAATGCTACTGCCGAGTATCTGAGCCGGAAAATTTCAGGACGCACCTTCACTATTGTCCCCCTGGATTTGGATGAAGTGGGTAAGGCTGTGGCCGGGCGGGAGGTTGATTTCACCGTTACCAACCCTGGTCTGTATGTGAGCCTGGAATCCCATTACGGCAATACGCGAATCGCAACAATGAAGACGAAAATACTTGGCCAGGGACTGACTAAATTTGGCGGGGTTATTTTCTGCCGCAGTGATCGTCAAGACATCCATTCCATCCAGGATCTGCTGGAAAAACGGTTTATGGCAGTAGATAAGAACGCTTTTGGCGGCTGGCAGATGACCTGGCGTTATCTGCTCGATCAGAAGATTGATCCCGACAAAGATTTTAAAGAGCTTGTGTTTAGAGGTCCCCACGATGCGGTGGTGCTGGCCGTGCTGGATAAGAGCGTAGATGCGGGGACAGTACGGACAAGCACCTTGGAACAGATGGCCCAGGAAGGAAAGATCAGGTTGGACCAGTTCCGGATTCTTGATGAAAAATCACAGACATCTTCCGACTTTCCGCATCTCTATACTACGACCCTTTACCCTGAATGGGCCTTCGCCAAGGTCAAACATACCGATGAGGAATTGGCCCGGGAAGTCGCTATCGCCTTGCTTCAGATGCAGCCGACTGATGAAGCGGCAAAGTCTGCAAAGATGATGGGCTGGACCATCCCTCTGGATTATCAATCGGTGCATGATTGTTTGAAAAAAGTCAAATTTGACCCCTATGATGTAGTTGAAGACATTACTTTGCAACAGTTGCTACATCAATACTGGCCGTGGTTGGTGTTTATCTGTCTGTTCCTTGTTCTGGGCTGTGGAGTTACCCTGTATTTTCTCAGATTGAATCAACGTTTGCGTTTAACCATGACCATTCTGGATCATGAACTTGCTCATCGCAAACGTATTGAGAAAAATCTCAACGAGTTCAAGATGACTTTGGATCAAATCATGGATTGCGTATTCATGTTCCTGCCGGATACTCTGCATTTCATCTATGTAAATCAAGGAGGAATGCAGCAAGTAGGTTACAGCGCCGAGGAACTGTTCGAGATGACTCCAATAGACCTGAAACCGGAGTTCACAGAAGAAAGCTTTCGGGCAATGATCGCACCTCTGCTGGAGGACACCAGGAAATCTCTTACCTTTACCACAGTACATCTGACAAAAACAGGGGACCGTATTCCAGTTGAGGTTTTTTTACAATACGTGAAATCAACAGGTGAAATAGGCCGGTTTGTCGCCGTGGTCCGTGATATCAGTCAGAGACTGCATGAGGCTAGAGAAAAGGAGAAGTTGCAGTCTCAACTCCTGCATACACAGAAACTGGAGTCTGTCGGACAGTTGGCTGCGGGTATTGCCCATGAGCTCAATACACCCACCCAGTACATCGGTACCAATATCGCATTTCTCGAGGATGGTTTTAAGGATGTGGTCACTCTGGTTGACGCCTATCGCCGACTGTTAAGTGCAGAACAAAGCCACGAAGTAACCTCGGAGCTAATCCTGGAAGTTGAAAAAACCCTGGAAACCGTAGACTGGGAGTATCTTGCCAAAGAGCTTCCACTAGCCATTGCCCAGTCCCAGGATGGGGTTCAGCGGGTTTCATCCATCGTTCGTGCTATGAAAGAATTCTCACATCCCGGCAGCAAAGAAAAAAAACCCTTTGATATAAACCGGCTTATCGCTACAACCCTGACCGTTTCCCGCAATGAATGGAAGTATGTTGCTGAAATTAAGACGGATTTTTCAGAATCCCTCCCACAGGTCCCCTGTCTTTCCGATGACTTGGGACAGGTTTTTCTCAACCTGCTGGTCAATGCTGCTCAAGCAATTGCTACGCTGCTAGGGAAGAATCCCAGCGAAAAAAAAGGGTGCATCTCCATCTCAACAAGACAGGTCGGGAACCAGGTCGAGATCTGTTTTGCCGACACCGGTTGCGGCATTCCGGCAAGTATTTTAGACAAAGTTTTTGATCCTTTTTTTACAACGAAAGAGGTGGGCAAGGGAACGGGGCAAGGACTGGCCATTGCCCGTGATGTGATTGTCAATAAACATGGAGGCACTCTTGAAGTAAAATCGGAGGTGGGACAAGGGGCCTCCTTTCTCATCAGACTGCCTATAGGATGTGTTTAGTTTACAAAAAGGTTGCGTTACCACATTCTGCCAACAAAATATCGAGGATATCAGGATGACCTTCTGATGAATTTTCTAAGGCTGTAAGCAATGAATCAATCACTGGTTCCGGAATTTTGTTATTCGCCAGCCAGAGTTGAGGGAGGATATTGGAATCAAAAGCTAAGGTCGAATTACTCAATACAATAATTAACTCGTTTATAGGCATATACTTTTTATGGATGAACTGAGAAAAAAAGAGCTGGCAATTCTGCTGGAAATCATATCCGATTGCGTATCTTGCACGTCTCTGAAGGGATTTCGTGAAATTGCCGACAAGGTGGGTGATCTGTTGCAATCAGGAAACATTGTCTTTCTGTCTTCGCAAATTGAGTTTAAACGTGCGCCGGCGGCTATAAAAGAAATAAATATCTCCTATCCAACTGAATGGACAGATATTTACAGATCTCAAAGCTTTGTCAAGGTCGACCCCATAACAAATGTAGATAAATCCGGTCTATTCTATTGGAAAGATGTTTACAGGGCTTTTCCTCCTGATAACGCATTTCTTTCTCAAGCAAAATCATTCGGCCTCACCAATGGTTTTTCCCATATTTTTAAGAGTAACAACGTTTTTGGGTTGATGTCCATAGCGGATAACAACTTATCGAAGTCTTTGAGAAATAGAGCTATACTCAATAATATTGCACCTCATTTTCATCAACTTGCTGCAAAACTTGTACACCAAAAAGAAAGCCGTAAAATACCGCGCATAACTCCCCGTGAACGTGAAGTATTGCTCTGGGCAATGGAGGGAAAAACCAATTGGGAGATATCTGTAATTTTGAGCATCAGCGAGGAAAGCGTCAAAGATTATATGGCAAATATCCTGCGCAAATTGGATGTTGGTAATCGTGCCCATGCTGTTGCTGTCGCATTGCAATATAACCTTTTGCTTTCTTCGAGTTAATGGAACACTTCCAAAATAATGGGTAGTGGTAGTAGTATTATGCTGCCTCCTGTTCCAAATTCAATTGGTTGAAATCTCTAAACCAAGTCAAAAGTGCGGGATTCTTTTTACTGTTATATTTTTCAAACGCCGTCCAGCTTGATATTGCTGCGAGTGCGGTAACACCATCGGGCATGGTTACTGCCGGAGCAACAGCGGAACAAGGCATCCCCAGTAAGTTTAACAAGCGAAAAAAGTGGTTGGAAACGACCATATAAACGATATCCATTTCATTATGTCTGCACCAATTATAGAAGGCTTTTTCTAAAGCCATCATAATTGGAAACATGCCGAAGTTAGTGGATACTTTGCTTTTTCGCACGTCACTCGCAATACAGAACCTCGTTACCTCGATTGTGTTTGGAGTTTTTAAAATTTTGTAGTCACTCATTATCGCATTGAATTCTTGTTCTATCATAAATCGTTGGGTCGGTAAAAGGATTCGTAAACATGCGATTAAGCGGTTGTCGGCAAAAAGTCCTATCATCGTACAATTACAGTCATACGCATCCATTTCCATACAGTCCTCATTCCTAGGCACCCATCCAAGTTCTTCTGCAAATACCTGATGCCGTAAATGGTACGCCTCATCTTTTTCTTCCTTTGTCATTAAAGTTTTCATACGTAATTCTTGATCGAGAAAACAATGCATTATCTCCCCCTCCCTTATTCAAAAGAGCTGTTCGTGGCACCTCTGAAAAAAATAAAAAGGGCGTCTGATCAGATTCTTGAAATGTTGGAATTAATGTTGAATGAAAGGGGTGAGAATTACATCCCCCCGAATGGGGGGGCGTGAGATGAAACATATTTATGGTTTTATAATAAACTTGAAGAAGAGTAACAAACTTCATCCGAGGGGAAATCGGTAATGGTGCGGCCATTGGCCGATAGAATCTCGCAGATCCGCCTCGTCATCTGCTCTGTCGACTAGGTCAAGGAGATGGGCATGGACTGGTAGGTGAATAACCCCGCCTTCTATTCCCGGGCCAAGGACCGGCAGGACCTGTCGGAGGCGATGGACAGGCTTGAAGAACGCCTCGCCCGGATCGAAAACTCCCTGGCCGCCGGAGCGAAATATCCAAAGATGTTCCTCTTTGGCACCAGCCTTGTCCTTGGCCGCGCTGGCACTCAACTTGGTCGTTTAACCGGAAGACTAATTTCCCGAGGTTGTGACCATGTCAAAAACGAATATCAAAAACCGGCTTGTCCTCACCAACACCGAACTGAATAGGGAAATTGCGCTACTGAAAGAAACGTTGCTGGAAAAGGAGAGGACCATAGAGGTGCTCCAAGGTTCCGAAAAGCAGTACCGACGGCTTTTTGAATCAGCCAAGGACGGTATCTTGATTCTCGATGCCGATTCGGGCATGGTGGTTGATGTCAATCCTTTCCTGATACAGTTACTCGGTTATTCTCATGAAGAATTTTGTGGGAAACATGTTTGGGAAATCAGTACATTCAAAGACATTGCCGCGTCCAAAAACGCTTTCAAGGCCCTACAGGATAACCAATACATCCGCTACGAGGATTTGCCGCTGAAAACCCGCTCCGGGCAGGTCGTCGCCGTTGAGTTTGTCAGCAATGTTTACCTGGTGGCCCATAGCAAAGTCATCCAGTGCACCATCCGTGACATCACCTCGCATCTTCGCCAGGCAGCCCAGCTTCAGCAGGCCCAGAAGATGGAAGCGGTGGGCGTGCTTGCCGGCGGCGTGGCTCACGATTACAACAATATGCTCAGCGTGATCCTGGTTTATTCAGAATTGGCCCTCAACAAGATGAACCCGTCCGAGCCACTGTATAACGATCTCCAGGAAATTTTTAAGGCCGCAGAGCGTTCCAAGGACATAACCCGGCAATTGCTGACCTTTGCCCGCAAGCAGACAATTATTCCCGTTGTGCTTGACCTAAACCGGAATGTGGAGAGCATGCTGAAGATGCTCCGCCGACTCATCGGCGAGGACATCGATCTAGTCTGGCGACCCGAAATTGGTATGTATCCGATCAAGATGGACCCTGTTCAGGTTGACCAGATCCTGGCTAATTTATGCATCAATTCTAGGGATGCCATTGCCGGTGTCGGCAAGGTTACGATTGAAACGGGAAGCGCCGTCTTTGACGAGACCTACTGCGCTGATCATGCCGGTTTTGTAGCAGGAAACTATGTGTTGCTGGCCGTCAGCGACGATGGCTGCGGCATGGATAAGGAGACTCTCGCCCTAATTTTTGAACCGTTTTTCACAAGCAAGGGGATAGGGCAGGGAACCGGTCTAGGGCTCTCTACAGTGTATGGCATTGTCAAACAGAATAATGGCTTCATCAACGTCTACAGCGAACCGGGAAAAGGAACGACCTTTAGAATCTACCTACCCCGGTACGCGGGACAAACCATCGATACCCCGCGGGAAAGGACTGCGGAAATCGCTTGTAGCCGCGGCGAGACAGTGATGGTGGTCGAGGACGAACCCGCGCTCCTGAAGATGAGCAAAAGGATACTGGAAGAATTAGGGTATCGGGTTCTTGCCGCAGACACTCCGGGCAAAGCCATAGAGTTGACCGAGGAACACGCAAGCGAGATAAATTTGATTATCACCGATGTAGTCATGCCTGAGATGAACGGACGGGATCTGGTTGAACGGTTTCAATCACTTTACCCCAGCATAAAAATTCTGTTCATGTCCGGTTATACAGCCGACGTGATCGCCCACAGGGGAGTGCTGAGCGAGGGTGTGAACTTCATCCAGAAGCCATATTCGATAAAAGATCTGGCCGTCAAAGTTAGGAAGGCACTAGAGCATTAAGAGGACAAGGTGATGGATAAACGAAGGATTTTGTTTGTCGATGATGAACCCAATATCCTCGATGGACTCCAACGGATGCTTCGATCCATGCGCCAGGAATTTGAGCTATGCTTTGCCGAGAATGCCAAGGAAGCCTTAAAACTGATGAGTGAAAACGAATTTGATGTGGTGGTCTCGGACATGCGTATGCCAGGGATGGACGGCGCAGAACTGTTAGCCGAAATCCAGGAAAGATACCCGCATTCTATTCGAATCATGCTTACCGGACAGTCTGATGATGCATCGACCTTGCGGACGATCGGGGTTGTCCATCAATTCCTGGCCAAACCATGTAATCCCGAGATATTGAAAAACATCCTTCTCAGGGCCAGCGCGTTGCATAAGCTGATGATCGACGGTAGGCTCAAGGATATCATCTCAAGTATCGATACGCTTCCAAGTCTTCCTAGCGTTTATGCAAAATTACAGAAAAAAATTCGGGATCCCAAAGCAACTCTTGATGATATCGGAGAGATAATCAGTGAGGACATCGCCATGACTGCAAAAATTCTGCAGCTTGTGAATTCCGCGTTTTTTGGCCTCTATCAGAAGGTCGAAAGCCCGGCCAGGGCGGTGAAACTCCTCGGTCTTGAAACCATTAAAACCTTGGTCCTCGGTTCCCAGATTTTTTCTGAAATCAAGATCTCAGGGCGTCTCTTTTCAGCTGAATTTCTTTGGAACCATAGTATGACCGTTGGAACGCTCGCGAAAAAGATTGCCGAGAGTGAAACCGACGACAGAGATATCATCGGCAACAGCTATATCGCCGGAGTCCTCCATGATATAGGAAAACTGATTCTGGTCTCCAAGATTGAGTCACATTACAGTGAGGCTTTGGTCCTCGCCCGACAAGAACATATTACACTCCGCCAAGCGGAAAAAATGGTATTTAAGGCAACCCACTGTGATATGGGGGCCTATCTGACTGGGCTATGGGGGTTTAATAGTGACATTGTCGAGGCAATAGGATTTCACCATCAGTTAGGAGAATACCCAGCTGGAATCTTTAATCCGGCCCTGGCCGTTCATATCGCCAATGTGATGTATTACAGATTCAATCAAGATAAGATTATCGGTGCTATGCCCGAATTCAATGAAGAATATCTCCATAAAATCGGCCTGAGCGAAAACTTGCAGAAATGGCAAAATCTCTGTTTTGAGTATATGAAATTACAGGAGAGCGGAAAAGTTTAAAATCCTGCTTGTGGATAAATGATCTATAAAAATCTATAATTTATTCATCTGTGTTGTTTGCAAAAGAAGGCAACTATGAAGGTTAAGGCGGATATAGAAAAAAACAGACTTTACCTTAATATTTCTGGAAATATTTCAAAAGCTGAATTGAATAGGCTTTATACCGATGTACGATTTTGTGTTGCTGATTTGCAACCAGGCTTTGGTGTCATCTCTGATCTTTCCGAATGCAGTCTTGCTCATCTGAGCGGTGTTTCGGTCTATAAAAAAATAATGAATTATGTTATTATAAACGGAGTCGGAGAGGTCGTTCGAGTAATAAATGGAGATAGTTTGCTGTTTAAGCAAGTTATGAATTTATCATCAATAATATGCGGATATATCCCCATATATGTATCCACTCTTGAAGAAGCAGAAGAAAGACTCAATGATTCCAACAGAAGGAATGGACTCCGCTTTCATTATAAGAACTTACAGCCGATCGAATATGTTGTAAATGGCACAAAGGGAAAAGGTTGCATCCTGAATATTTCAACAAGTGGTTGTTTGGTAGGTTCACCCACGATTTCTCCTTTGATAGATGAAGAAATTCTCATGGTGATTCAATTTGATATTCAGGATACCTTTCAAAATGAATTTACGATCAAGGGCCGAGTCCTCAGAAAAGAGGGTGATAGATTTGGTATCAAATATGAAGACTTTGACGATGCGCGAAGAAAGCAATTATGGGATTGTCTTCTTCGCCAATTTGAATATGAACTCTGATATGGCTATACAACTTTTTAGGAGAGTGTAAGGCAGTAAACCAGGTGGTTGAAGGAGGACTACGGGACCGTCCCCGATTCTTAATATGACAAGACCGATTGTTTTCTTTATTGATGATGATCCCAACATCCTTCAAGCTATTGTCCGGATCACCAGGCGTGAACAATACCAGGTTGCAACATTCGATGATCCGTTAAAAGCTTTGGCAGAACTGGCTACAAGAGAGATTGCCGTTGTTGTCGCAGATCAGCGGATGCCGGGAATGACCGGTACAGAATTTCTGGAAAAGGTTAGAATTCAATGTCCTGATACTATCAGAATGATTTTATCTGGTGATGCTGAAATCGACTCAATATTATCAGCAATCAACCAAGGTAAAATATTTCATTTTATCACGAAGCCATGTGGGGATGATGACTTAAAATCAGCAATCAACGAGGCTATTAAACCAGAATATTTCCTTCCCTTGGCCTATTGCAGAAATCGTTTATCAACACCATGAAAGAATGAATGGCAAAGGCTACCCATTGGGATTGTCGGGCGAAGACATTCTTTTAAAGGCACGCATTATAGCCGTGGCCGATGTTGTGGAAGCCATGTCTTCCCACCGCCCATATCGGCCAGCACCTGGCATTGCCTTAGCACTCGAGGAAATTTCTAAGAACAAGGATATCCTTTATGATGCCAACGTCGTAAAAGCATGCCTGAAACTTTTTTCAGAAAATAAAATTACCCTTAAAGGGTGGATGGGATAAGGAGAGCATGCTCTCCTGGAAGAAAAAACAAACGGCTGAGTTGAAGACAGATCTAAATTCTTACACCCCAACAAGGAGTAGCGACCATGTCCAAAGTTAAATCCAAAGGCTCTGCTGCAAAAAAAGTCAAAGCTGAAGTCATTGCAAACGAGGAGAAAACGTACATTACCCCCGAACAGCGTTATCAAATGATCGCAGAGGCAGCCTATTTTCGTGCGGAAAAGCGAGATCTTATTGGAGGCGATGTGGCACATGACTGGCTGGAAGCCGAAGTAGAAATCGACCGCATCCTTCAAAGATGAACCCATCGATAAATTGTTTTTCCCCTTGCACGAATGTTGGCGCCACGTTGAGGTGAAACGATTCGGGTGGGGGGTGATGAAAAACTCAAAGTCGCCGCTTAACCTCACCCGGTTTTGCATGCTTTCCTTTTCAGGGCTCTGGTTTTTGCCGGGTTCTGACGCAGTTCCTACCATCATTTTTCGCCATGTATACCGCATCATCAGCAGCTTTCAAAAGATCGTCTATCGAACTCATATCATTGCCGTTTGCCACCACTCCAACACTTATACTGCCGGGCCAGACACCTTCAGCGGCCGGGATCCTGAGCCCGGCTATATTCTCCTTAGTCTGTTCAGCAATATACAGAGCACCTTCCAGCGGAGTGTTCGGACATATTATGAGGAATTCATCACCGCCCATTCTGCAGACGATGTCATCGCTGCGTACCGAATGCTGTAGCTCGCGAGCCAGCCTCTTTAACACAATATCTCCGGCATCGTGGCCATAGGTGTCGTTGATGGTTTTAAAACCATCGGCATCAATTATCATACAGGCGAGGTGGCCGCGAGACTGTCTGGTCTCCTTCCACAGGTGATGCAGTTGCAGCAGCGCGTGGCGCCTGTTGGGCAGTTCTGTCAGGACATCAGTCAAAGCCAGAACCTCCAGGTCGGCGTTGGCTTTGACCAATTCGCGGGTACGCTCTTCGACAATAGCCTCAAGGTTTTGATTAAGGAGTGACAGCTCTTTGTTGCGTCTCGATACCTGCTGAAAAAGCCCATTCAAGGCCGCCAGCAAAGGTTCTGTCGATTCGCTGACTTTCTTTTCCTCGGCCAAGTAGGCCTCAGCCGGAGAGGCACCATTGTCAATGGCAGCAATCTGCCTGGCCATATTCTTATCACGGCCAAGGATATGATAGGCCAGCCAGTGGATCAGAAATTCAAGGAGCGATTTTCCCTCGCCGGAATCCTCCTCCATAGGCTTCTGGACCATGCAGCTCACATCAGCTATAAAACCTTTATGTTCGCTAAGATGCTGATAGCAGTGCCTCTTGTCCAGGCCGTAGCGGACCATCAGACCTTTCTCTTCTTCAAAGTGGTACTGAGCGTAATTGACAAGCTCCTGAAGGAGGTTTTCGACATGGCCGTTGGCCATATCATTTTCAGCGAGTTGGGTCCCGAGGGTGTTGATCAGTTCTACAAGTTTACGATGTTGATCGTCAACCTCTTGTATCCCCGTTTCAAAGTTCGTTCCCCATGTAAATGATTCCATTAGTCGGTTTTTGATATAGTCTGACATAGTCACAACCTCAATGAATCTATCTCTCGGCTAATCGTCGCGTTGGACTGCACGAACATTGGGAGTTCGTTGCTGTGTTTTGGTTTCGTCCAGTACATTATTATACTGATAGGAATTTCCAAATAACAGAAAAATATTACCCGGCTCATTCTTGTCCGCACTTCCCCACGGCTACAGTTGACACAGACAACGAAACAGTATACGTATTATCATTCTCTATACGTATTATTCTGCAAGGAGTCAGTTATGGCCAAAAAGGTGACGATCAGCATCCCCGACATGCTGCATGAACAACTGGAAAAATGGCGGGAATCATTCAACCTTTCAAAAATGTTCCAGGATGCGGTAAGTGAAGCGATCCAGAGAAAAGAAGATTTTCAAAAACGCATTCGCGAGGACCTCGATCTCGGCCAAATTATCGAACGATTGCGGCGGGAAAAGATGCAGTCCGAGGGCAATTATCTGGAAACCGGCAAAAACGACGGCATCTTGTGGGCAAAAACCGCCCATTATGACCATCTCAAATACGCCCTGCATTGGACCGATCTTCAGAACGCCACCAAGGATGAAATTCTCGGCCATTATTTTAGCGAAATCTTTAGTTCAAAGCACCTTCGGGAATGCAATACGTATTGCCGTTCCGAATACCTCCTCAATTATCTCCAGGGATGGAAGCAGGGAATTGAATATTTCTGGGTAGAGATCAAGGAAAAGCTGTAGCGGCTTCCCATCGCCATCGATTACTGGGCTCATATGAGCAGGAAGAAAGGAAAGAGAAAATGACCGCAGAATACTGTGTCTTGGGAATTGATATCGGATCGGTTAGTGCCGGTTTTGTTGTGGTTGACGGCAACCGCCGAATTCTCCAGAAGGGCTATTCACTGCACCATGGGGATATTCCCCGGACGGTGCACCGGCTCATGCAGGGCGTTAATCTCCAAGACGTTCATTTTGTCGCAGCCACCGCTTCAACCCCGCTTATCCTTAGCGCCCAGGCCAGATACAACAATCAGATTGCCTTCATCACCGCAGCCAAAAGACGACATCCGAAGATGCACGGGCTCCTGGTCGTCGGCGGTGAAAAATTTAGCCTGTCGACCTTCGATTCGCTCGGCAACTATCTCGGCAGCACCGCCAACACCTCCTGTGCGGCGGGAACAGGCAGCTTTCTCGATCAACAGGCGGAGCGACTCAACCTTGAAACCAGCGAGGCGCTCACCGAAATGGCCTGCAGTTGTACCGGCAACTGTCCGCAGATAGCCTCGCGCTGCGCCGTGTTTGCCAAAACTGATCTGATCCACGCCCAACAACAGGGATATCAGCTGGATGAAATCAGCAACGGCCTTTGCCACGGTCTTGCCCAAAATATCATCGACACCCTGTTTGCCGGGGCAAACCTGCCTGCCGGAGAAATTATTTTCTGCGGCGGAGTCGCCAAAAACCAGGCGGTAACACAACAGATCAGCGAACTTACCGGCCTTGCCCTGATTACTCCCGAAGACGGTCATCTTTATGGCGCGCTCGGAGCCGCTCTCCTGTTGTTATCCGAGCTGCGCAGCAAAAAGAGTGCCATTAAACCTCTCAGCCTTGGTCATATCGAGGATCTGTTCAATACTACGGCTGTCGTGCCGCGACACTATTACTATCCACCTTTGCAGCTTCAGCTGTCGAAATTTCCTGATTTTTCAAGTGTTCAGCAATACCGCACCAAGCGAAGCGAAAACGGTCTGGCGGTCGAGGTTGATATCTACCAGCATTTTGAAAGAAAACAGGATATCGAAGCATATCTCGGCATCGATATCGGTTCGACCAGCACCAAGGCCGTACTCATGGATGAAAAAGGAGAGGTACTTGCCGGTTTTTACACCCGAACCGCCGGTCAGCCCCTCAGCGCGGTGCAGGATATTTTCTTTGCTATTGACGAGATAGAGCGACAAAATGATTTCCATTTTGTCATCAAGCAAAGCGGCACCACAGGCTCCGGGCGAAAATTCATCGGCAAACTGATCGGCGCCGATCACATTGTCGATGAAATCACCGCCCATGCCCGGGCGGCATACCAGCTATGCCCCGAGGTCGACACGATCATCGAAATCGGCGGACAGGACGCCAAATTTACAACCATGAAAAACGGGCGGGTGACCTTTTCGACCATGAATAGCGTCTGCGCCGCCGGCACGGGCTCGTTTATCGAGGAACAGGCAGCACAACTCGGTTGTCCGGTTGACCGGTACTCGGAGCGGGCGGAAAAACCGAGCGCACCGCTCACCAGCGATCGCTGCACCGTCTTTATGGAACGAGATATCAAGCATCTGTTAAGTGAAGGCTATAAAGTGGATGAGGTCCTGGCGGCCGCCCTGCACTCGGTGCGGGATAATTATTTGCAGAAGGTGGCGACGGAAAAACACATCGGCACAACCATTTTATTCCAGGGCGCCACCGCCAGAAACAAAGCCCTGGTTGCCGCCTTCGAGCAACGACTGCAGAAGCCGATTGTCGTTTCCAAGTATTGCCATTTGACCGGCGCACTGGGCACCGCCCTCATCCTCCGCGACGAAAAAAGAACCGCCACCACCTTTACCGGTATCGATCTTTACCAAAAGTCGATCCGTCTCAGTAACGATGTCTGCGATCTCTGCACCAACCATTGCAAAATCAGCATCGCCGAAGTCGATGGCCAAAAGATTGCCTACGGCTTTCTCTGCGGTCGTGACTATGAGGACCAGGCCTATGTTGCCAGGGAAACCACCGCCATCGATCTGCTGCGCGAAAGAAAACGCTTAAGCCGCCATACCGAAAAGACTCCGGAAAAAAGAAGTGCCTTGGTCATCGGCCTGCCCGCCGCCGTCCATATGGTCGATGATATGCACCTGTGGCAGAGGTTTTTTGACCTGCTCGGTATTGCCACCCTGTCCTCCGAAACTTCCGTCGATGCGGTAAAAGTCGGAAAAAAACTGAGTCAGGCGGAGTTCTGCGCCCCCATAGCCGCCATGCACGGCCATGTCCGGTGGCTTCTCGATCATGCCGATTACGTCTTTATGCCCTATTACCTCGAAAATAAGTTCAAGGATGGTCGGCGCCAATACTGCTACTACACCCAATTCCTGCCCGCCCTGACCGCCGGGATGAAGGAGGAGGATGAAGGGCGCTTCCTCCGACCGATCATCAAATATCTGTACACCCCGTTTCATACCAAGATGCAGCTCTACCGAATGCTGCAGGGCATTGCCCCGGGAGAATGGAATTTCTTTGAGGTTGCCTCCGCCTATGACCGCGCCGTTGAAACCGACCAGGAATACCGGCAAAAACTGAAAGACCTGTACGCAACGCGGATTGCCGGTAAGACCAAATCCGATCTCAGCGTCGTCTTCGTTGGCCGCCCCTACACCCTGCTCTCCCCGACACTTAACAGTAACATCCCGGGACTTTTCAAAAATCTCGACATCGATACCTACTTCCAGGATATGCTCAGTTACGGCCCCGAGGACATTGCCGCCCTGCAACCCTTGCTGCAGGAAATCCACTGGGAATATGCCGCCAAAATCCTGGAAGCAACCGAGATTATCGCCGCCACCCCAGGTGTTTATCCGGTGTACGTGACCTCCTTCAAATGCTCTCCCGACTCCTTTGCCGTGGAGTATTTTAAAAAGATCATGGACAGGCACAGCAAGCCCTATCTCATCCTGTCGCTTGATGGACATGATTCAAGTGTCGGTTATGAAACCCGGATAGAGGCGGCCATCCGGGCCTTTAAGAACCATCGCGAACAAGACTCCTTGCCGCTGCCGCTGCCGATCACTTATCACAACCTCAATCCACGACCGGCAGGGTCGCTCACCGGCAAACACGTCCTCTTCCCCAACTGGGACCACATTACCTGTAATCTCCTGACCGCCACCTTGAAACGCGAGGGCTATGATGCCTACCTCCTCGAAGAGACCGACCAGACAATCCGCGAAAGCCTGCGCCATAACTCCGGCCAGTGCATTCCATTAAACGCCATTGCCGAGGCCTGCATGGTTTTCATTAAGAAAAACGACCTTGATCCGGCAAATTGCGTCCTTTGGCTCAACCAATCGTACCTGGCCTGCAATATCCGGCTGTACCCCCATCATATCAGCCAGATTTTTATCGACCAGGGCGGCGGCATGGAGCATATTGCCATCTACCAGGGGGATATCACCTTCTCGGACATCTCCATTCTTGCCGCCAAAAATGCCTACTTCGCTTACATGCTCGGAGGAATGCTGCAGAGGGTTGCGTGCAAAATCCGCCCCTATGAAACGGAAAAAGGCCGGACCGACAAAATCCTTACAAAGGGTATCAAGGTTCTCTCCGATGCCTTTATGGGTAAACGTCCCATTGAGAAAACCCTCGACGAGGTCATCTCCCAGTTCGAGTGGATTGAAACCGCCGGTCGCCCCCGCCCCAAGGTGGCGATCTTCGGCGATCTCTATTCCCGCGACAACCGGGTGATGAATCAGGATCTGATCGGCTATATCGAGGCAAACGGCGGCGAGGTGGTCACTACCCCCTATAGTGAATTCGGAAAAATGATTGCCGGCAGCTATTTCCGCAAATGGTTTAACGAGGGCAAGTATTTGGACTTTCTCACCGGCAAGGTGCTGCTGACCGCCATGAGTGCCATGGAAAAAAACTGTGCGAAAATCCTCGGCCGCATACTCGATGAACCGGAACAAAGTTATTCCGACGAACCGGCGGAGATTCTTGCGAGGTACAATATTTCCGTCGAGAATACCGGCGAGTCAATGGACAACATCCTGAAAATCCATTATATTATAAAACATTACCCGGATGTGTCGCTCCTCGTCCAGGCCAGCCCCGCCCTCTGTTGCGCCTCGCTTATAACCGAGGCGATGAAGGCCAGGATTGAACAACACACGGGAGTTCCCGTCGTTTCCATCACCTATGACGGAACCGGGGGATGCAAGAACGAAATCATCGCCCCCTACCTGAAATACCCCCGTCTTGGCAAAAAGGAGGCTGACCGCGTCACTGTGGTACTAAGTGGCCTCTGAGACGACCCTGGTTCCCTGCGTCTGCCGTTGCCCGGCCCAGCTCAAGGGCGACCAAAAGGAGTCCCGTTTATCGGGATCAGGGCCTTGACTCTCTGTCCGGAACATGAGATAGAAGGAAGATAGGTGACACTTTTCTCATTTCTCGGAGGCAGCATGAACTTTCTCGAAGAACTTTACCTCGAAAAAACCATGTCCGGCAGCTCGTCCGGCAGAGAATGGCTCGCCAATAAGGGCCGAAGGAAAATTATCGCTTCCTCGCCGGTGGACGGAGAGGTCTTTGCCGGTATTCACAAGGCCACTCCCGCCGATTATGAGCAGATCATGGCCCGGGCGGAAAACGCCTACCCTCTCTGGCGCTCCCTGCCCGCTCCGAAGCGCGGCGAAATCGTGCGGCAGATTGGCCTGCGTCTGCGCGATTTCAAGCTGCCGCTCGGCACTCTCATCTCCTACGAAACCGGCAAGCCCTTGCAGGAAGGCCTCGGCGAAGTGCAGGAGGTCATCGATATCTGCGATTACTGCGTCGGTCAGTCGCGCATGCTCTACGGTATGACCACGGTTTCCGAACGGCCAGACCACCGGCTTTTTGAGCAGTATCATCCCCTTGGAACTGTTGCAATCATCACCGCCTTTAATTTCCCAGTGGCGGTCTGGGGCTGGAATGCGATGATTGCCGCGATCTGCGGCGACGTGACGATCTGGAAGCCGTCCTCCAAGGCCTGCGTTGCCGCCATTGCCGTGCAAAAAATCATCGCCAGGGTGCTCGAACAAAATGATCTGCCGGAAGGTATCTTTTCCCTCGTTATCGGCGACCGGGACAGCGTTGGCGAAAAGATTCTTGGCGACCGACGCATTCCCCTCGTCTCCTTCACCGGCTCGGTGGATTCGGGGCGCAATGTCGCCGAGAGAGTCGGCCGTCGGCTGGGGAAAACCATCCTCGAATTAGGCGGCAACAATGCCATTATCATCACCGAACATGCCGATCTGCACCTGGCTGTTCCGGCGGTTGTCTTCGGTGCGGTCGGCACCGCAGGTCAGCGCTGCACAACTACCAGGCGCCTGCTCGTCCACGAGTCACTCTACGATCAAGTAAAAGATCACCTATGCCGGGCATACGCAACTTTGAAAATCGGCAATCCCCTCCTTGAGGCAAACCACATGGGACCGCTCATCGACAAGGATGCGGTCAAGACATTTCAAAAGGCGATCAAGGCCATTGTCAACCAGGGCGGCACGCTTCTCTTTGGCGGCAATGTTCTGAAGGGCCAGGACTATTCCTCCGGCTGTTATGTGCAACCTACCCTCGTTGCCGCCGAAAACCACTTTCCCATCGTCCACAAAGAGACCTTTGCCCCGATCCTCTATCTCATCAGGTATGAAGGCGGGATAGAAAACGCCATCGCTCTCAATAACGCGGTCGATCAGGGCCTCTCTTCGGCGATCTTCAGCACCAACCATAGACAGATCGAGACCTTTCTCTCGGCCCGGGGTTCGGACTGCGGTATCGCCAATGTCAACATCGGCACCTCCGGTGCCGAAATCGGCGGGGCCTTCGGCGGCGAGAAAGATACCGGTGGCGGCCGGGAATCGGGATCGGATGCCTGGAAGGCCTATATGCGCCGCCAGACGGTAACCGTCAATTATGGCAGCGGCTTGCCCCTGGCCCAAGGCATCAAGTTTGCGATACCGGAAGAAGGTGAATAAATGGGGATAGTCGCTCAAGATGTGAAAAAAGTAATCAGCCGGCATCTCCTTGCCGACGGTATGGATCTCATTGTCGATCTGCAGAAATCCAAGGGTAGCTGGTTCGTCGATCAGCGCAACGGCGACCGCTATCTCGATTGTTTTGCCATGTTCGCCTCCATGGCTGTCGGCTACAATCATGACGACCTCCTGGCCATCCAGGACCGGCTCGGCGCCGTTGCCGTGCAAAAACCGGCCAACTCGGATTCTTACTCGGCACCAATGGCCGAATTCCTGCAAACCTTTGCAGAGCATGCCATGCCATCGTATCTGCCGCATGTGTTTTTTATCGAGGGCGGGGCGCTGGGGGTGGAAAATGCCCTCAAGGCAGCCTTTGACTGGAAGGTGAAAAAGAATTTTGCTCGCGGTACAAAAAAGGAACTCGGCAGCAAAATCATTCACTTCCAGCAGGCCTTTCATGGCCGTACCGGCTATACCCTCTCGCTTACCAATACCGCTGATCCGCGCAAGACCTGCTATTTTCCTAAATTTGCCTGGCCGCGAATCATCAATCCGAAACTCACCTTTCCGCTCACCGAGGAAAACCTGGCTGCGGTCTGTGCCCTGGAAGAACAGGCTCTTGCGGCAATCAAGGAACATATCGCAAGAGAAGGCGACGACATTGCCGGGCTGATCATCGAGCCGATTCAGGGAGAAGGGGGAGACAACCATTTCCGCGACGAGTTTTTCGTCGGCCTGCGCAGAATCTGCGACGAGCACGAGATCCTTTTCATCATGGACGAGGTGCAAACCGGCATCGGCCTCACCGGTAAATTCTGGGCACATGAACACTTCACCGTGCGACCGGATATGGTCAGTTTCGGCAAAAAAACCCAGGTCTGCGGCGTTCTCGCCTCGGCACGCCTTGACGAGGTGCAGAAGAACGTCTTCACCGAACCGAGCCGGATCAACTCGACCTTCGGCGGCAATCTCGTCGACATGGTCCGCTGTTCGGCCATTTTGAAAATTATTGCCAAGGAAAATCTCGTCGATAATGCTTGCCGGCGGGGCCGGGAACTGCTACAGGGATTGGAAAATTTATGTATGCAATTCCCGGATATTCTCAGTAACGCCAGGGGCCGGGGTCTGATGTGCGCCTTCGACCTTGCCGATGGTGAGAAGCGCAATGCCTTCAGAGCGAAGCTCTTGCGGGAACGGCTTCTGGTAGTCGGTTGCGGCGAAAAGAGCATCAGATTCCGCCCCCACCTTATCATCACCCGGCAAGAGGTGGAGCTGATCCTGCAGATCCTTGGCAAGGTTTTGAAAAAAATGAATAAAAATACTCTATTGCCAACAACCGGAAGGAACAAGTAAATGAGCATGACAACAGAAATGACCGACTATATGGGCCTGCGCGGGCTTCTCAGCGATGAGGAAAGGCTGGTGCAGCAATCCGCCAGGGAATTTGTCAACCGGGAGGTTATTCCCATTATCGACAACTATGCCCAGGAGGAGAAGTTTCCCACCCATCTGGTTAAGGCCATGGGAAGCCTCGGTTTTCTCGGCCCGTCCCTGCCGGAGGAATACGGCTGCGCCGGACTGTCGAACGTCGCCTACGGCATCCTTATGTACGAGTTGGAAAGGGGTGATTCAGCCATCCGCAGCTTTGCTTCGGTCCAGGGTTCGCTGGTCATGTATCCGATCTTTGCCTACGGCAGCGTCGAGCAAAAAAAATACTGGCTGCCGAAGATGGCGGCGGGCGAGGCGATCGGCTGTTTCGGACTCACCGAGCCCGATTTCGGCTCCAACCCGTCCGGCATGCGGACCCGCGCCACCCGCAACAGTGATGGCACCTGGACCATCAACGGCACGAAGATGTGGATCACCAACGGCAGTATCGCCGATGTTGCCATTGTCTGGGCCGCAACCGATGAGGGCATGCGTGGTTTTCTTGTGCAGAAAGACACGCCCGGCTTTACCACCGTGCGGATGAAGGGCAAATGGAGCCTCCGTGCCTCGGTCACCTCGGAACTGATCCTCGAAAATGTCGTGGTCGACGAGAAAGAGTGCATGTTGCCGGATGGAAAAGGCCTCAAAGCCCCCCTCGGCTGCCTGACCCAGGCCCGTTACGGCATTGCCTGGGGTGCGCTCGGGGCGGCCGACAACTGCTATCAGACCGCTCTGGCCTACTCCCTGCAAAGGATCCAGTTCGATAAACCCATTGCCGGCTTCCAGTTGCAGCAAAAGAAACTAGCGGAGATGGTTACCGAATTGACTAAGGGCCAACTGCTGGTTCTGCAACTGGGCAGATTAAAGGATGCCGGCACCTATAGCCCGGCCCAGGTTTCCATGGCGAAGATGAACAATGTGAAAATTGCCATGGATATTGCCAGGACTTCAAGAACCATGCTGGGCGCCAATGGCATCATGGGCGAATACCCGATCATGCGCCATATGAACAACCTCGAATCGGTGTATACCTATGAGGGAACCCACGACATGCACACCCTGATAATCGGTCAGGAAGTGACCGGCATCGCCGCCTATCGATGATTTCCCCTATTTCCGCATTCGCGTAATGCCGTGATGCTCGCATGCAGGGCGATTATGGCTGTATCGACTTTGAGAATCCTCTCGCCAATGCTACAGCACAAAAAACCCTGCTCGCGAAATTTTTGTACCTCGTACTCCACCCATCCGCCTTCCGGTCCCACCGCCAGGAGAATCCTGCCGGATTTGTCGGCAACCGCGTCCACTAGTCGATGTTCGCCCGCCGGGTCGGCAAGCAGGAGATACCGATAGTCACCGACAAGAGAAGGGCAAAAATCTTCGATAAAGGGCTTGAACTTCGGATGCAGCCTGACTTCCGGCAGACGGGTATCAACCGCCTGTTCGAGACCATGCTGTAAATGCAGCCGATATTCCTGCGGCTGAAGCAGCCCCGCCTCCCAGAAGCTCTTTTCCACCCGCTTGGCATTGATGAGATGGATCGTCCCGACGCCAAGGGCAGTGACCTGACTGAGGACACGTTTTAACATGATCGGCCGGGGCAAGGCGAGAATCAGGTCAAGCGGCGGCAATTCTGCCGGCGGTTCACTCAACTCAAGGGCAAGACTTACGGAAAACGGATATTTTTTTTGCAATGCTGAAATGCTGCCGTAGCCGCGCAGTCCATTGATCACTCCGACCCGCAACCGATCGCCGATTGCCGCTCGCAGGACCTTGACAATATGCTCGGCACGATGATCGGTCAGAGTCAGCTGCCGATCGACAACCTCCGTCGCCTCCGCCAAAATGATATTCATCGCTTTTCTCCCGGGGTTGGCTATTGAATTCCTTGCATTTCTTACAAGAATTCCTTTAAGGTGAAAAGCCTAAACAACCTTGAGGCCTTTTTCCTATGTTCGTACTCTATAATATTCTCCAGTTTGCCTTTTTACTGTTTTTTTGGCCACTTCTCATCCTCTTTGTTGCCAGCCACAGCAATAGGGATCGCATCCCTGCCCGTCTCGGGGCGGGTCTTTTCGAAAAACTGGCAACTGTCAAGAAGGCCACCCGTACTGTCTGGCTCCATGCCCTGTCGGTCGGCGAGGTTACCTCGGCGGTACCCTTGGTGCGCGGCCTGCGGGCAAAATATCCGGCTGCTCGAATCGTTGTCTCGGTCACCACCCGTTCGGGGAAAAAGGTTGCCGACTGTCTTCTCGGCTCCTCCGCCGACTGCATCATCGACGGTCCCATCGACCTCCTGCCGGTAGTTTGCCGCTTTATCAGGCTGATTCGTCCCGATCTTTTCATTCTGATCGAGACCGACTTCTGGCCCAATCTCCTGGCCTGCCTGAAATACCAGGGATTTCCGGCGATCCTGGTCAATGGCCGGGTATCGGAAAAATCGATGACCCGTTACCAGCAGTTGGGTTTCTTTTTCCGGCCGATGTTTCAATGCTTCTCCTACCTCGCTATGCAGACGCTGCGTGATAAAGAAAAGATGGAACTTTTGGGCCTCTTGCCCGAGAAACTGCCGATACTCGGTAATCTGAAATTTGCTACCCGCGCCCAGGACAACACTGACTCATCGGAGGCACTTGCCGCTTTATTGCCGAAGGACCGTATCCTTTTCATTGCCGGCTCTACCCATCCGGGCGAAGAACAGCTACTCATCGACTGTTACCGTAAGCTACGCAAGGCCCACCCCGATCTCTTCCTGGTGCTGGCACCACGAGACCCGAACCGGGCAAGGGAGATCGCCAACTTGGCGGCAAGGAACGGCCTGCGCACCTCCTTGCGGTCGGCGGCTGTATTTTTGCCGGCCGATATCTTCATCGTTGATAGCATCGGCGAACTGGTTGCTTTCTATGCCGTGGCCGATCTAGCCTTTGTCGGCGGCAGCCTGGTCAAAGAAGGCGGTCACAACCCGGTCGAGCCGGCGGCCATGGCCATCCCCGTCCTTTTCGGTCCACACATGGAAGATTTTAGTGAAATTGCCGATTCCCTCTTAAAAGCCGGTGGAGCTGTAGAAATTGATGATGGACAAAAGATGTCAAAAGTACTCACCGAACTGCTGAGCAAGCCCGACTATCGCTTACAAATGGGTCGAGCGGCGCAAAAATGTGTTTTTGAACGCCACGATATCATCGCCAACCATTTGCAACTCATTGAAAAATTTCTGTGAGACATCCAGCAGCACATATTTCCGATCACCTGCTGGTTTATCTGACCCTGTCGTTCATCGCAGGAATTGCCGCCGCCTCCCTCTGCGACCTGACAAAGATTGCCATCTCCTGCCTCTGCCTCATTCTTTTTCTTGCCTTTGGTTTAATGGCTTCTTTGCATTTTTTCCAATGGCGACGCACAGTTCTGTGCCTGTCTCTTCCTTTCCTTGCCGCGATCGGCTTCTATCATGGCCAGTTGGCCTTGCAGATACCGCAAGAAGCCGAACACATTTTCAACCGGATTACCGATAAAACCGAGGTTGTGGTGATCGGTACCCTGACAACTTCTCCTGAGTTTGATGAAAAAAACAGCCAGGCGCTGCTTGCCACCGAGTATCTTCGTTTGCATGAATCGCCCGAACTCCTGCCGACCGACGGAACGATCCTTTTACATCTCCAGGGTCCTTGGCCGGCTGCACTGCTTCCCGGCGACAAACTTATTATCCGCGCCGAGCTGAAACGTCCTGACAGCTTCCGAGCGCCGGGAGTCTTTGATTATGCCCAACACCTGGCACGCAAGGGCATCTGGATGAGCGGATTTATCCGTTCTCCCCTTTTTTTGCAAAAACTTGCAGAAAAACATGACGTTTTCAACACCTTAAGGTATCTGCCGGAGAGGATACGAACAACAATCGGCGAGCAAATCGATCTTGCCGTACCCGCCGAAAGCAGGGGGCTCTACCGGGCGATCCTCATCGGGGACTGTTCCCGCGTCGATGGCGCCACCCTCGAAGCCTTCAAGGGCAGCGGCACGTTTCATATCCTGTCAATTTCCGGATCGCATATGACCGTTATCGCCACCCTTCTCTACACCATCTTCTACTGGCTGCTGAGCCGCTCGGAAAGACTTCTCTTTCGATATCCTCTGCGCAAATGGGCGACCATCATCTGCCTGCCGGTGCTGCTGGGATATGGTCTTCTTGCTGGTCTCAATGCGCCGGTTTCTCGTTCGGTGATAATGAGTTGTATAGTCATCGTGGCAATTTGTACCGATCGACCAAAATCTCCTTCGACGCTGCTCGCCTGTGCAGCGCTGATTATTCTCATCTTCGATCCCCTGACCTTACTGACTGCCTCTTTTCAACTATCTTTTGTGGCGACCATGGCCATCCTTTTCCTTTTTCCGACCTTAAAAAAGCTCATCCGCCCCGATTCCCCCAGCAAAACCGCAACAGGCAAACAGGTTGCCGTCAATTGGCTGATCGCCGGACTCCTGGTCTCAACGGTCGCCACCTTGGCAACTACCCCTCTCACCCTTTATGCTTTCAACCGTTTTTCCCCGGTAGGTATTGTCGCCAATCTGGTCGTCGAGCCGCTCATCTGCCTGTGGAGTCTTACCGCCGGTTTTCTCGCCATCCCCTTCATTTTTCTGCAACCGGAGATCAGTACCTGGCTTTTACGTATCGGTGCTGTCGGACTCAAGGTGGCAGTGCAGGGCACAACTTTTTTTTCCGCTCTCCCCTTCTCGACGCTTTGGCTGCCATCACCGCCACTGTGGCTGATGCTTGGCTTCTACACAGGGTTTCTCGGCTGCAACCTCTGGGAAAAACTGGCGGGAATGTGGAAATGGTTGTCGGTTATACTGATGACTGCCTGTTTGCTGCTGATGTTGCTGCCACCGGCCTTCCTCCGCCAAAATCCGGTCGATTCCTTCCAACTGTCTTTTCTCGATGTCGGCCAGGGCAGTGCCACGCTTGCCCAATTTCCGTCGGGCATGACCGTGTTGATCGATGGGGGAGGATCATCAATGACGACAAGCAGCGTCGGCGAACGGGTCATCGCTCCGTATTTGTGGCATAAAGGTATTCGAAAACTCGATGCGGTTGCCGTAACCCACCCCGATGCCGACCACTATAATGGCCTTGGCTTCATCCTCCAGCACTTCTCGCCCGGACAACTATGGGTCCGTGACAGACACGGTCATGATGAAGGCTTTCGCCGACTGCTGCATTTGGCGGAAGAGTTACACATTCCGCTTGTTACCCCGCAGACGGATACCAGACTGGGAAAGGAAGAAAGCCAGGAGGTTTTAGAATGTGTTGCCAATCTTGCGACCGACAGCACCGCCTCCTCAAGTCCCCAAGAATCGCGGCGCCAGGCGAATGCCGGAATTATTATCAAAGCTTGTGCAAAACAGCATTGCGCACTTTTCCCAGGGGATATAGAGCGGGCTGAAGAATACTCTCTCATTGACTACGGCCATAACCTGAACGCCGACATCCTCCTCGCCCCGCACCATGGGTCGATCACCTCTAACTCCCTGGAATTTCTCGACGCAGTTGCCCCGGCTCTTATGATGGTGTCGGCAGGGCGAAGTGGAAAAGGACATTTCCCCCACGAGCACCTGGCGGATGACTGTGCACAGAAGGGAATCACTCTCCTGACCACCTCAGGGTACGGCACGCTTGAAACGATAATCAACCAGGAAGGGTCTCAAGTCTTTGGTTATGCAAAAAAACAGGGAAATCCCCTCCGCTCCTATGAACCGATCCTGGTGAGTGAGAAAAAAACTAGACCTCGGTAAAATCGGAAGGCGCTTTTTTTAAATATTTCAGAAATTTTGCTTTTTCCACGGCGTTCGAATAGGCATCGTTCGGGTCGATCATCTTCTTCTCGAGAAGAAACAAGATGGCATCGTCCAGGGTTTGCATACCGTATTTCTTCCCGGTCTGCATGGTTGACAAAATTTGAAAGGTTTTGCCCTCACGGATGAGATTCCGCACGGCAGGTGTGGCGATGAGGATTTCAAGAGCCGCACATCGGCCTTTGATATCGATCCTTTTGAAGAGGGTTTGCGACACTACCGCCTTCAGAGCATCGGCTAAGGTCGAGCGAACCTGGCCCTGCTGGCCTGCCGGAAAAATCTCAATAATACGATCGACCGTCTTCATGGCATTGATGGTATGCAGGGTGGCAAACACCAGATGCCCGGTCATTGCCGCCTCCATGGCCAGGGTAACGGTTTCGAGATCGCGCATCTCACCGACCATGATGATATCCGGATCTTCACGTAACGCCCCCCGGAGTGCCGCCGAAAAGCTTTTGGTATGGGTGCCGACTTCACGGTGATTAATGATACATTTCTGACTCTTATGCACAAACTCGATCGGGTCTTCAATGGTCAGAATATGGTCCTTGCGGTTTTTATTACATTCATCAACGACGGCTGCAAGGGTGGTCGATTTACCCGAACCGGTTGGCCCGGTCACCAATACAAGGCCCTTGGGCAGATGGGCCAGGCGGGCGATAACTGAAGGTAGTCCCAGTTGTTCGACCGTCATTATCTCACTGGGAATTTCCCGAAAGACTGCACCCACACCGTATTTCTGCTGAAAGAAGTTGCAGCGATAGCGGGCAAGACCGGGAATTTCATAACCAAAATCAATATCTCCGGTCTCTTCAAAAAGTTTAATCTTCTCTTCCGGGCAAATCTCATAGAGCATGGCACGAAGTTCTTCATTACCCATTTTCTTGAACTTCACCCGCTCCATATCGCCGCGTATCCGGAGAAGTGGCTGTTGCCCTGCCACCATATGCAGATCGGAGGCCCCCTCGTCATTCATCAATTTGAAAAAACCATCTATCTGAGCCATATCATTTCCCGAATTTTATTTTCTTTGATTGACACTGCCCATGCCTTTCGCCTGGCAATGCCTCATGGTCCTCACGCTTCCCGCACTCCACGTTTTGCCTCCTCATACAACTCCAACAACATCTCTCCATCTTTCAAGGCTTTCTCAAACCAGTTCCCGGCCCTTCTATGTTGTCCTTCTCGGGCATAACTCCTGCCAAGAAGCACCTGCGCCCGCCCCTTTGTTCTTTTGTTTTTCAAACACCGATAGAGATTTTCTCTCGCCTCGGGAAATATACCACACTGCAACTGCACTTCCGCCAGATTGCATCGATAAAAAAAGTTGCCGGGCTCCAGTTCAATACTTTTACGGCACAGGGCAAGGGCAATCTCATTGCCTTCTCCCTCCCGGAAATACAAGGTCCCGAGCAAGTCCATGGCCCTGTCGTCAAACTCATTGAACTGCAGTGCCCGTTGCAGTTCAACCATTGCCCGGCGATTATCCCCAATGCCATGGTGGGCCTTGCCGAGATGATAGAGGGTCCGACCGGCTCTTGGCGTTTTTTCGTTTTTTCTCTGCCAAGCTTCAAGGTAATCGAGGGCCGCCCGATGTTTTCCCAAATCTCCGGCAAGCATCCCCAATTGCAATTTCAGGTCATCCAAAAAACCGAAACCGGCATCTTCATCATTATAATACAACAAAGCTTTTTCTAGATAATCATAGGCCTCCTCCCGTCGTCCCCGAGCCAATTCCGCAAGACCTAAATTATAGAGAGCCATAAAGTTGTGACTGTCAATGGCCAAGGCATTTTCAAAACTCTGCATTGCCGGAGCAAGTTTGTCCATCATCGCCAGGGCGACCCCCAGACTATTATGCAGATTGACATTGTCCTTATCAAACTTCAGGCCTCTTTTGTATTCATGGACGGCTTTTGCCAGATCCCCATCGGCAAAATAGAGGTCGCCGCTGACATTCAAACTCACCGAGTCAAAGACCACCACACTCGAATCACCGAAAAAAGAGGCATGAAGGAGCGCTTTGCGACAGTTAAAAGGCATTTCGTTTTTTCTGAAATCGCTGCACGGATAACAGCTCACCCCGGCGGACACCTGCTTGTCGGGGTGAGCATCATGTGTTCGGCGAATCACCTCCCGACTCCAAGACAATGCGGCAGCGGCATCGAAACCATCGAGATAGACCAGGACATCGTTGTCTGTTGCCACAGACATCCCCTGATCAAGGAACGGCAGGACAACTTTCTTTGCCGTATCAACTTGGCTCCGGCTGTTAAAATGCACAAGACTGAAGGCTTGCGATTTGCGCCACATTCTCGTCAGCCGACGGACAAGATTTCTTTCCGGCAAAATGAGGGGGTGGTTCTCTGGATAAGCCAAAAGGTTATAATCGCAAAAACTGAACGGCCCGCGTTTTTCCGCATGTCGAAGAGCGGTCCAGGCTTCATCAAGCAGGTTTTGTTCCCGACCTCCGGTTTTGCTTCCGCTTTTTTCTTCAACTTGAGAAAAACTTGAACCGATGTGAACTTTGTGACAGCCTTCTCGTTTAAGATAGGCAACAAGAGCGCTTTCCACCTCGGACTTTGATCCTCCTGTCCTGCTCGGCAACACCAAAGCAAAGGTAGCCGGGCCAATGGAGTGGAGGACTGAATCCCCCTGGAGAAAGTTGAGGAGCAAAGCGGCACATTTTTGCGAATACCGAACAACATATCGAATTGACATTCTTTTTGGCGGCAGTTCAATGAGAATTAGGTGCAAGCCACTGGTCTGCCTGAAGGATTCGAGAAGAGAATAAAGGTTCCAAAGGTTAAGTAGTCCGGTTTGCACATCTACACGGGCCTCTTTGAGCAAGATGAATTCGCGCTCGACGGCCGCCCTTGTCTCCTCCAGCCAATCTTCACGAACCTTAGCAAGGAAAACCGGATCCGCCCCCTCGACAACGGCAACAACGGGCCTTTCATTTCTTACTGCAAATGGCAACATCAGGCTTTGTGAATGTATGGCAAAAGATTTTTCACCTTTTCTGATTGCCTCGAAAAGGGCTGTCCAATCGGCAGACAACCCTTTTTTTGCCGAATAATCATCTGCCTGTCCGGCAAAATTTGCGAAATAAATGGATTTAGCGGTTGGCAGACGTTTCCTAAGAATCTCTGCGTAACTTTGAGAAAAACGGGAAAAATCCTCGGCAATCAATCCCCGAAAATTGGGCAAAATAGGAAATGTGTCAGTCACTGTTTGCCCCGGTGTCGAAAAGTTCATCTAATAATACCCCTAGGTCGCCAAACTCCCGTTCCTGAAGAGTGCGAACATCGAGGAGAAAACGATCATTTTCTATCCGTCCGATAATGGGAATCGGCAGATGTCTCAACCTTTTCTCGAAGGTATTGAGAGTCATCGTTGAGGGCACAAGAACTATTGCCCAACTGGCAATATTGAACTCCGGCAAAGCTCCGCCACCGACCCGAGAGACTGTCGGGGCAATAAAAGACCGACATCTTTGTCCCAGTTTTTTTGTCAGTCGGCGGGCCAGCCGCTGCGCCCGCTTCTTCAATTCTTCGGCGGAGAGGGTCAACATCCTCAAAGTCGGGACATTTTTTAGCGCTTTGTCAAGATCAAGGTATTCACGAAGAACGCTTTCCAGGGAGGAGAGCGTAAATTTGTCGATGCGCAATGCACGATTGAGAGGATTTTTCTTAATCCGATTGATAATGTCTTTGCGGCCAACGATGATTCCAGCCTGTGGACCACCGAGAAGTTTATCGCCACTGAAAGTGACAACATCGACACCGGCCTGAACAATCTCTTGCACAGTCGGTTCCTTGGGAAAACCAAAACGGGAAAAATCGATGAGACTACCACTACCCAGATCTTCCATGGTGATAAGGCCATTTTTTTTGGCTAAAGCCACCATATCCTCGGCAGATACCTCTGAAGTAAAACCAATTATACGAAAATTCGAGGTATGGACCCGCAGCAGTAAGGCAGTCTCTTCGGAAATCGCCTGTTCATAGTCATAGAGATGGGTTCTGTTCGTCGCCCCAACCTCGACCAGCCTTGCACCGCTCTTGGCCATGACATCCGGAATACGAAAAGATCCGCCTATTTCAACGAGTTGCCCTCGCGACACAATGGCTTCTTTGTTTTTTGTCAGCGTATCCAATGCAATAAGAACGGCAGCGGCATTATTATTGACAACCAGCGCGGCTTCGGCGCCTGTCAGGTAACAAACCAGTTCCTCCACCAAGCTGTAACGGCTTCCTCTTTTGCCGGTTTCCAGATCGAATTCCAAATTCGAATAGTATCCGCCGGCCTCTGCAAGTTTATCGGTGGCTGTTTGCGAAAGAATAGATCGACCGAGATTGGTATGAATAACAACACCGGTTCCATTGATGACTCTTCTGAAGTTTGGAAGCATTTTTCGGGCAATATTCTTTTTAAAAATTGGAATCCACTCGGCCAAAGACCACTCACCACCTTCATGATTGCAGCCCAGAATAGCTTCCCGTTCTCGATCGATTGTCTCCTGAACTACTGTTTTTATAATCCGTTGAGGGGCTTGGACCTCAGGATCACCCCTCAAGACAGCAATACATTCATCCACTTTGGGAAGACTTTTAAGCAACCTGTTTTTTTCATTCATACGGTATTTATTGAGGTAAAAGAGAAGGTGACGCTCTACTTGCAAAAAAATGATCTTGGTTCCTATGCATCTATAACGATTTGCACTACATAATAGTCTATTGCTGAAGAACTCAATACTTATTTTCGTCGGATGACTTTTCTTATTGACAACACGTCCGGGTTCAAGTAGTTTGCCGCGGTCCTGGCGGGAGAGGAGGAGCGAGCATGAGTGATGTTATCGCTTTTTCAATTCGAGTTGGAAGGGGACGCAAGAAAGGGAAGAAAGATATTGACAGGGTGTTTTTGATAGATTAAATTAACACCTCTTCGCGGCATAAAGCAGCGCGGTTTTTAGCGTAAGTTAAAGACTGGAACGATCCTTGACAAC
>CAIQWD010000090.1 GCA_903875445.1 uncultured delta proteobacterium
ACCAGATGCTTCGCTCTTTACCTTTTTCGGATCCGGCAAATTCGGCTTTGAGTTCGGAGAGCAGGGAGGGTAGTATGGGCATGCGAGGTTCCTCTGGTATTTTGTTGTTGGAGAACTACATCTTACCATGATTGGGCCTCGCATTCACTATTATCTTCCTGTTATTACTCAAATTATACGGTCAGCTGTGAAAAATCGTTTTTAATTTATCTTGTGATATCAAGTAGTTATAAATCGCTGATTTTTCATTGCATCGTCTTGAAATTGTTCTGTTTTTTTGCAGCCGCGCTGTGTTCGCAGTGGAATTACGGGACTAGTCCGCCCGAGACTCAACTCAGCCGGGGCTAAAAAGCGGGAAACTTCAGACTATATTTTCCCAACACTTTTTGTTAAGGTGGAGTTATGCACCTATCCCGAAAACACGCTCAACTCGCTCTATGGCTGTTGCTTATGTGGCTGTTTTTTCCGAGAGATGTTTACGCAGGAAGCCTTGGGATCTACGGTGTTGACAAAGATTGGCCAGCGTTTTCCCAATACCCGGTCGATGCGGTTTTTGTACCTCCCCAGCCAGAACTCATCACGGCGCACAATGCAGCTGGGCGAAGCGTCTTTCTCACGCTCAATGCTTTTGGCGGCAGCGAGGGATGGAAAAGATTTCCGGATGCCAGGCCGGTGCGTGCCGATGGCGAATATCTGGACCCGGCCTTAGGTGGGATGTGTCCGACCCATGAAGGGTGGCGGCGGAGCCGTCTGGATCTATTAACATCCTGGCTGGAAAAATTTCACGGCACTTCGGGTATTGCCGGAATCTGGCTTGATTTTATCCGATACCCTGGGCGGTGGGAGCAGGAGAACCCAGATATCCCCGACACCTGTTACTGTCCTCGATGTCTTGGCAAGTTCCAGGCCGATTCTGGAATTCGTATAGGGGACGAGGCAAAAACCGTTGCCGAGAAGGCAGCTTGGATCTATGAAAATGCCCGGTTGCCATGGATGTCATGGAAAAAGGAACAGATTGCGTCGTTTGCCAGGGAGGCAAAGCAGCTGGTCGGGCAGTTTTCAGGAGATCGCCGGATACATCTTGGGGCATTTCTGGTGCCCTGGCGAAAAGCTGATAATAATGGGGCGCTTTCTTTTCATCTGGCCCAGGATGCAAAACTGCTTGCGGCCTCTATCGATGTCTTCTCTCCCATGGTTTACCACCGGATGGTGCAACGGCCGATTGCCTGGGTGGGTGAGATAACAGATTATTTCGCTGAAATGACCGGTCGGGAAATCTGGCCGATTATTCAGGCAGAACAGGTCGGGAGCGAGGAATTCGGACAGGTCGTGCAGTCCCTGTCACGACCATCGGCTCAAGGTTTACTGGTTTACAAATTCAGTGACATAAAGGATGAACACTGGCCGTTGCTCGCGAAATATCAAGAGCCGCCCAATCTGCTGGCGAATCCTACGTTACAAAGAACTTCTGCTGGGGCTGGGAAACCGATTGCCGAGAGTAAAGCAGGTTTGCCGGATCAATGGATTTCCGCTCCCCAGAAGGATGTGCAGGACAGCAAATTCTGGTATAAAGTGCAGGATGATGGCAATGTGATCGGAATTACTGCCGGTTATGATCGGCAAGCGGTCTGGAGCACTGGCCTGCCTGATTGTCGGCAGGGTGCTTCGTATCTGTTCTCCGCTGATTTTCTCCGCCCGGATCGTCTGGATGATTTGGCCTATCCTGAAATAGCCCTATGGGGGCGCGAGTATCGGTTGAATACCCACCGCATGACCGGAAAATTTCAATCATTGCAAGCGGTGGTCACTTGTCCGGCAGAGTATGATGCGAATAAACGACGTTTCGAGTTTCGTAACAGCTATCCCGGCAACACTTTCTGGATGCGCTTGCCGAAGCTTACGGCAATAGCAACAGCTGAACCCTTGGCAACATTAGCACCCGACTCCGCTTTCTTTCCCATCGGGACATATGGTGCAAGCGCCAAAAACCTGGCTGAAATTCGCGAACTCGGCATGAACACCGCGGTAATCGACATGACGGAAGAGAACATTAAATCGTGTCTGTCGCTTAACATGCGTTGCACGCTCGCCGTGCCTCACGACCCGGAAATGCTCATTCATGCCATGGATAGGCTGAGGCCGCTGCTGCAGAAGGGGCGTTTTTCATTCTACGTGAATGATGAGCCGGAAATTCATTCATTCTCGGAAGGGCAATCCGAGGATATCCAGCGAATCATCAAACAGTATTTTCCCCAAGCCATAACAAATATGGCGATTGTCCGTCCTGAGGCGATCCCATTTTACCAAAAGGGTGCTGATTATTTTATGCTGGATCAGTATCCGGTACCCCATATGCCGATGGCCTGGTTGTCGGAATCGATGGATGAAGCGGCACTGCATGTCGGCCGGGGTCGTCTGCAATCGGTTATTCAGGCCTTTGGCGATGACGAGCTTGCGGCGGGAGGGTGGCCGAGGCTGCCGACCTATGAGGAGATGGGCTGCTTGGCCTTTCTTTCGGTGGTGCATGGCAGCAGGGGGATCTATTTTTTTACCTATCCGAGTATCACCTCGACACAGCGGGGGAAAGAAGATCTCTCGCGTCTTGTCAGGCAGGTAAACAGCATCAAATCCTGGCTGCAGGTTCATAACGATCAAGAACCGGTCTCCTTGCGAATGACCTCGCCAAACCGAGTTGATCCTCGGGGGAATCCGGCTGTGCACTGTGCCCGGAAAGAGCAATTTAACACCCAGATGCTGATTTGTGTCAATACGCTTCCTACCTTCACCGAGGCGGAAATAGATATTCCAGTCGAGCGACAAACTCATTGGCGGGATTATTACATCAATCAGCCATACATGGTTGTGGATGGCAATATTCTCGCACGCTTTGCGCCATATGAGTGGAAGGTCTTGCTTGAATCAAAATAAGGAAATATTTTCATCGAGAAGAGCGAAGGTGTAAAAATCAAATTATATTACAAGGAGAAAGCATGAAAATCGGAGGAATGGCAGTGGGCTTTGGCATGATGCTGGTGGCAAGCACGGTACTTGCTTTAGAAACCTCGGAGTTAACAACTCCTAAGGATAAAGCGAGCTACGCGATTGGCATGGACATGGGTAATAGCCTCAAAAAAAATGGCGTTGATGTCAACCCGGATGCCCTTGCAAAGGCCCTTAAAGATGTTCTCACCGACCAAAAGACTCAATTAACCGATCTGGAAGCTGGGACAATCTTGACAGAGATGCAAAAGGAAATGCTGGGAAAACGTCAGGAGAAGATGAAGATTCTGGGTGAAAAAAATAAAAACGAAGGCACGACCTTTCTTGCTGAAAACATGAAAAAGGAGGGAGTGAAGAGCCTTCCCAGTGGTCTCCAATATAAAGAGATAACCGAAGGCAAGGGCAAGTCGCCGAGCGCAACGGATACGGTTACGGTTCAATACACGGGAAGGCTTGTCGACGGCACTGAGTTTGACAGCTCTTATAAACGCGGGCAGGCTGCAACCTTTGCCTTAAGTGGCGTCATCAAAGGATGGACAGAGGCACTGCAGCTGATGAAAGAGGGGAGCAAATGGCAGCTTTTCCTTCCGTCGAGCCTTGCCTATGGCGAGACCGGAACCGTTGGCGGCCCCATTGGCCCCAATGCTGCGTTGATTTTTGACGTTGAACTGGTCTCGGTCCAGTCGAAATAACCTCATCACCATCTCAGGCGGGTGAGGAGAAACAGCTGTTTTTTCTTGGTGGCAGGCGGTTGATTTTTTCAGGTATTCATTTCCCTTTAAGTAACCACCGGCTTTGTCGGTGGTTTCTTAATCTCATAGTGTTCCCAGTGCAATTTTACTCGAAGTTTTTATTCCTTTTCTGTAATATTCAAGTGTTACCTGTGACTTCGGAACAGAAAGTGCTATTCGGTTACGGAGGTCGGCGGATCCGGAAATCGGCGTATTATTGATGGCCAGAATCAGGTCACCTTTCTGTAGTCCGGCATAGTCAGCCGGAGAGTTTCCGGTTACTTCGACGACCCGTGCTGCCTGAGTTGTACTAGGAAGTCCCTGTTCTGCCAGTTGCTCGATTTCCGCATCCTGCAGGGCCACGCCGAGCCAGGCCCGTGTTACTGTGCCGTCTTTGAGGAGTTGCTCCGAGACGGTGCGGGCCATGTTAATGGGAATGGCAAAGCCTATCCCCATGTAGCCGCCTGTCTGTGTCAGAAAGGCGGTGTTGATGCCGATCACCTGGCCGTACATATTGATCAGTGGCCCCCCTGAATTGCCGGGATTGATTGCCGCATCGGTCTGGATGAAATTTTCGTAATCACTGATGCCAAGGCTGTTGCGTCCCGTTGCACTGATAATGCCCGCTGTTACCGTCTGGATGAATTCATACGGAGAGCCAATGGCCAATACCCAATGGCCGCTTTTTAATTGTCCAGAGTCTCCCAGAGGGATGGTCGGGAGATCCTTTCCATCGATTTTTATCAGACCGATATCAGTCTTGCGGTCTTCGCCGATGATCTTTGCCGGGATCTTTCTTTTATCGGCCATGGTCACTGTTATTTCGATACCGTCCCTGATGACATGGCTGTTGGTCAGGATATAGCCGTCGGAATTAAAGATAAATCCGGAGCCGAAGCCGTAACTGGTGGTGTCGGCAAAGGAGAATTTGCCTTCCTTGCTATTGGATTTGTCGCCAAAAAACTCCTTTAAAATAGGGTCGTTGCCCGATCCTTCCGGGAAAGCAGGTTTTTTGTCGTCATCTTTCCTTTCTTTTTTCACCTGGATATAGACGACCGCGGGTTTTACTCTCTCGATGATCGCCGCAAAGGTTTCTCCTGTCTGCACCATTTCTTTGATGCTGGTGCTTGGTTCAACTGCCTTGACGCCTGGCGCAAACAACGTAATGAAAAGAAGCGCGAGGATAAACTGGTGTAAAAAAAGGTTCATGACGGTTACCTGAAATTTTTTGATCGCGTCCCATTGATCAATGCGTTCTGTAGGGCATGGCAGGAGTAACTATGCCAAGGTATTCAAACTATAGTGGGGAGAGAGCCGATTTGCCAGAGAAAAACCTCCGAAACAGAACGCCGGCATATAATAAACTTGCACACATTCCAACAATTCAATTCCTGCCTGCCTGGAAAACCTCGGAGTTGACAAACACGACCGTCTCTTATATATAGAAGTCATCGCTAGGGGTGCAATCTCGCTGAGAGGAATACATCCAACCCTATGAACCTGATCCGGCTAATACCGGCGAAGGGAAGCGGACAAGATAAAAGAACCCCGGGGCGTTTTCCCCGGTTTTCCGGCCATTAAGCCGCTTGCCCTTTCCCGGAAAGGACAAGCGGCTTTTTTGATTTTGGGGTGCCCCATGGAAATTATCGTCAATGGCCAGGAAGAAACCGTTGCGCCCTGCACCATCGCCCATCTGGTGGCGAGCAAGGGGCTGGCACCGGGAGCGCTGGTTGTCGAGTGCAATCGGCAGATTATCAAGCAGGAACAGTGGCAGGCGATAGAGCTTAAGGCGGGTGACAGGCTTGAGCTGCTCAGTTTTGTCGGCGGAGGTTGAACCATGAAGAACGATGTGCTGCAACTGGGAGGGGTGACTTTCACCAATAGGCTGTTCACCGGCACCGGTAAATTTGCGGCCAATGCTCTCATCCCGCAGATGCTTGCGGCCAGCGGCTCACAGATGATCACCGTGGCCCTCAGGCGGATCGACGCCACGGCCCAGTCGGAAAACATTCTCGCATTTATCCCGAAAAACGTCACCCTCCTGCCCAACACCTCCGGAGCCCGGACCGCCGAGCAGGCGGTGCGCATTGCCCGCATTGCCCGCGAGGCCGGCTGCGGCGATTTTATCAAGATCGAGGTGATCACCGACATGAAGTACCTGATGCCGGACAATTGGGAGACCCTGAAGGCGACCGAGATTCTTGCAAAAGAGGGCTTTATCGTCCTGCCCTATGTCCTGCCCGACCTGCCTCTCGCCAAACGCCTCGAATCGGCCGGGGCGGCGGCGGTGATGCCGCTTGGCGCGCCCATCGGCAGCAATCGCGGTCTGGAGACCAGGCCGCTCCTCGAACTGCTGATCGAGAATTGCAGGGTGCCGGTGGTGGTCGACGCCGGCATAGGCCGCCCCTCGCAGGCCGCGGCCGCCATGGAGATGGGTGCCGACGCCGTCCTGGTGAACACCGCCATTGCCACGGCCAAGGACCCGGTCGCCATGGGCAGGGCCTTTGATCAGGCGGTCAAGGCCGGACGGGCCGCCTATCTGGCCGAACTGGCGGACCAGTCGGATCTGGCGCGGGCCTCGTCGCCGCTCACCGGTTTTCTCGATGAATAAAGCTGCATCGCCTACCACAGAGGATTGCGCAATGTCGTTTTTTTACCTTGTCGAACAGTACCGGGAATTCGACTTCCAGCAATTTTTCGCCCAGGTAACCGATGCGGCCATACTACGTAGTCTCGCCCAGGAAAAACCGGACGTCGTCGATTTCCTCAACCTGCTCAGTCCCAAGGCCGCAGGCCACCTGGAGGCCATGGCGCACAAGGCGCAACAACTGACGGTGCAGTATTTCGGCCGGACCATTCAGTTGTTCATCCCGCTCTATATCTCCAACCATTGTTCCAATCAGTGTGCCTACTGCGGCTTCAATCATAAAAACGACATCCTTCGCCGCAAACTGAGCCTTGCGGAAATTGAGGAGGAGGCTCGGGCCATCGCCCGCACCGGCATGCAGCATGTCCTCTTTCTCACCGGCGAGGCGCCGCATCTGACCCCCATGGAGTACCTGGAGGAGGCCGCCGAATGCTTAAAGCACCATTTCGCCTCGGTGGCCATCGAGGTCTATCCCCTTGAGGTGGAGGAATATCGCCGCTTGCAGCAGGCCGGAGTTGACGGCATGACCCTGTTCCAGGAGACCTACGATCAGGAGGTGTACCGCCGGGTGCACAGGGCCGGACGAAAGATGGACTATCACTGGCGGCTGGATGCCCCGGAACGGGCCATCCAGGGCGGCATGCGGTTGGTCAATCTCGGGCCGCTCTTGGGGCTTGCCGAACCACGCAGCGAAATTTTCTTCACCGGCCTCCATGCCCGCTACCTCGACGACAAGTATTTGGAAGCCGAGGTGGCTGTCAGCCTGCCGCGTTTCAATGCGGCCGAGGGCGATTTCCGACCGGATTACCTAGTGGACGATAAGACCTTTGTCCAGTTCATGACCGCCCTGCGCATCTTTTTGCCGCGAGCCGGTCTGACCATCTCCACCCGGGAAAGCGCCGCTTTCCGTGACCGCATCATGACTCTGGGGGCAACCCGCTATTCGGCGGGTTCGAGCACCGGGGTCGGCGGTTACGCGGAGATGAGGGTCGGCCAGACGCCGCAGTTTGAGATTACCGACGAGCGCAGTGTCGCCGAGGTGGCGGCCGCCATCGTCGCCCGGGGCTACCAGCCGGTTTACAAGGATTGGGATGCGATCGTCTGAAGGAGTCCGTATGCAAATAGGTATCGCCGGTGTCGGCGGCATCGGCTCGAATGTTGCCCACAACCTGGTGCGTAGCGGCATCGAAAGCTTAACAATCGTCGATTTTGATCGGGTGGAAGAATCGAACCTCAACCGGCAGTTTTATTTCCGCGACCAGATCGGCCGCTACAAGGTGGAGGCCCTGCAGGAAAACCTGCGGCGTATCAGACCAATTCTTCGCATTGAGGCCGTAGTCGCGCGAATCGACAGTGCCAATTGTCAGGCGCTTTTTGCCGATTGCCATCTGATCGTTGAAGGCTTCGATGGCTCGACCGACAAGAAAATGCTCATGGAAATCTTGGGCGACAAAAAGATGGTCATCTCCGCCTGCGGCATTGCCGGCAGCGACCTTACAACCATCCGGACGCGCCGACTCGGCAACTGTTTCATCGTCGGCGATTTCAGCAGCGACTGCGCCGACGCGCAGCTCTTTGCCCATAAGGTGATAACAGTTGCTGGCCACATGACCAGGCTTATTCTGCAATATGGTGTGTAATATGAAGACACAATCAAACGGCAAGCCCGCATTTCCGACCGGCGTCTACGGCATCACCGCCGAGAAATTTTCCGCCGGTCGCACCAATCTTGAGGTGGTGCAACAGATGATTGCCGGCGGCATCCGCATTATCCAGTACCGCGAAAAACGGCCGTACAAGAGTTTTGCGACGATGCTTACCGAATGTCGGGCCATCCGTCGGCTCACCCGTGAGGCCGGGATCATCTTCATCGTCAACGACTACCCGGATCTTGCCCGGCTGGTCGATGCCGACGGCGTTCATGTCGGCCAGGATGATTTCCCGGTGCCTGACATCCGTCGCCTGCTCGGCCCGGACAAGCTGATCGGCCTCTCCACCCACGGGCCGGAACAGGCGCAGGCCGCGGTCCTTGCCGGGGCCGATTACATCGGTGTCGGGCCGATCTTCAGCACCAAGACCAAGGACGACGTCTGTGCCCCAGTGGGGCTCGGTTACCTCGATCATGTGGTCCGGACCAGCCCCTTGCCCTTTGTCGTCATCGGCGGCATCAAGGAACACAACCTCGGAGAGGTGCTGGCGCACGGCGCCAAGACTGTCTGCCTGGTCACGGAAATCGTCGGTGCTGCGGATATCGCTGCAACCGTTCGCAGGTTGCAGGCGGCCTGCATCTGAACCCGCTCTTTACCCCTAACATCCAGAGAAGGAGAAACATATCATGGCCTATGCAACCCAGATGGCGGCAGCCCGCCAGGGCATACTTACCCCGCAGATGCAACAGGTGCTCGCTGCCGAAACCGTCCATGAGGCGGACCTTATCGCCCGGGTGGCTGAAGGACGGATCGTCATCCCGGCCAACCGCAACCATACCAGTCTGGTCGCGGGCGGCATCGGTGCCGGCCTGACTACCAAGATCAATGTCAATCTCGGCGTTTCCGAGGACTGCTGCAATGTTGAAAAGGAACTGAACAAGGTCCGCCGTTCGATCGAACTGAAGGCCGACGCCATCATGGACCTCAGCACCTTCGGCGACACCCGCGCCTTTCGCCGGCGAACCGTGGCCATCAGCCCGGTGATGATCGGCACGGTGCCGATCTACGATGCCGTGGCCCGTTACGGCAAAGACGTGGCTGCCATCTCGGTCGACGATTTCTTCGATGTGGTGCGGATTCATGCCGAGGACGGCGTCGATTTCATGACCATCCATGCCGGTCTGACCCAGACGGCGGTGCAGCGGCTGCGCACCAATCCCCGCCTCACCAATGTGGTCAGCCGGGGCGGTTCGCTGTTGCTCGACTGGATGGTGACCAACGACCGGGAAAATCCCTTTTATGAGCACTTCGACCGGCTACTCGAACTCTGCCGGCAATACGATGTCACCCTCAGCCTCGGCGACGGCCTGCGCCCCGGCTGTCTCAGCGACGCCACCGACGCCGCCCAGATCCAGGAACTCATCATCCTCGGGGAACTGACCAAACGCTGCTGGCAGGCAGACGTCCAGGTGATGATCGAGGGGCCGGGCCATGTACCGCTGAACGAGGTGGTGGCCAACATGCAGCTGGAAAAGAAACTCTGCCACGGCGCGCCCTTTTATGTCCTCGGGCCCATCGTCACCGATGTCGCCCCCGGCTACGATCATATAACCTCGGCCATCGGCGGGGCGCTGGCTGCCACCTACGGTGCCGATTTTCTCTGCTATGTCACCCCGGCGGAGCACCTGCGGCTGCCGGACGAAGACGACATGAAGGAAGGCATCATCGCCGCCCGTATCGCCGCCCATGCCGCCGATGTGGCAAAGGGGATCCCCAAGGCCATCGACTGGGACAACGCGATGAGTCTGGCACGGAAGGAACTGGACTGGAAACGGATGTTCGAGCTGGCAATCGATCCGGAAAAGGCCAAGGCTTACCGGGCCTCCTCCCAGCCTCTCGACCAGGAGGTCTGCACCATGTGCGGTGATCTCTGCGCGGTGAAACGCAGCCGGAAAATCCTTGAAGGGAAGTAACAGAGCGGAAAATCGGTATCGTAGGGTGCATTCCATGCACCATCTTTTCTGATAATAGTGGGTGGCACCCTACGGAAACTCAGTCAATTTGCGGCAAATCGGCAGTATTCCGGCACGGCCCCCGGGCCTCCAAGAGCCTTTTTAAAAACTCCTTGTAATGGTTGGGCAACGTTCGTTTCGGCGAGGTGACAACGTAGAAGTTTCTTTTCATCGTCAGCCCGGCAACTTCTATCTCTCTCACAGTGCCGCTCCGCAATTCATCGCAAACCGCGTGTCTGGAAATCACCGACACCCCCAGGCCTGCTTTGATCGCCTCCTTGACCGCTGCGCTGGAACCAAGGGTCGCACAGACGTTCAGCTGGTCGAGGGTGTGGTGTTGTTCGGCGAGGAGGGATTCGATGGTTTTTCTCGTTCCCGAGCCTCTTTCCCGCATGATGAAGGGCAGTTTGCAGAGGTCGGCCATGGAAATGCCTGTGGGCAGCGGGTTGCTGCCGGCGGTGGCGAGGATGAGTTCATCTTCGGCAATCGGCTGGAAGAGGAGTCTGGCGGCGGGGATCTTGGCCCCGACAACCCCAATAAACAGTTCATTGTCGGCGACCGCCTCGGCTATTTTTGCCGAATCGTTGATCCTGATTTCAAAGGAGATGGCGGGAAACTCGTTCTTGAAGGCGGCGGCGGCGGTCGGCAGGATATAGGTGCCCGGAATAGTGCTGGCACCGATGATCAGCTCACCAGACATGGTATTGCCGGTGCTGGTGATATCTGCTTCAAGGCGGCGGAGATCCTCGAGAATGGCTATGGCTCGCGGATACAGAAGCTGCGCCGCAGTCGTCGGCAGGATCGATCGGCCCAGCCGGTCGAACAGGCGGCAGTTGAGGCGCGCCTCAAGGTTTTGCATATGCTCGCTCACGGTCGGTTGGCTGGTGTATAACAGCTCGGCGGCCTTAGTAAAGCTTTTCGTTTTATATACGGCAACGAAGATTTGCAGGTGACGTGTTTCGATGGCTGTAGGCCTCATTTGTTAAGGGATCATGGTCAATTGTTGTTCAGTTTTTCTGATTATAGTGAGGATGGTTGCACTTTACCAGAAAAAATTCAACCCCGCAAATTAAAAACAGGGACACTCCCTTTCAGGTGATCGAGCAAGAATAATAGAGATTTGTCCAACTCATTTCACTCTGCTCGGAATTTTCCAAGAAAATCTGAAATTGTGCTGACATACACGTTATTTTCTATGGGGTACGTACCGTCGATCGGTACAATAATCCATGCCTCGGTAATCGCCAAATCTTCCAGGGCTTGCCAGAAACCCTTGCTTGGTTTTGGAGCGCTTGCGGCCTTACATTCCAGGGCGATCCTTCGCCGGCCCTTTTCCATGATCAAGTCCAATTCCACTCCTGTTGCCGTGCGATAGAAAAAGTGGTGCCAATCCGGTGTCGCGGCAATAATATTTTCCAGGACAAAACCCTCCCAAGAGGCACCAAGAATGGGATGCCCCAGCAGGTCGTTTTGCGTTTCAATATCCAGCAAGGCGTGCAACAGGCCGCTGTCTCGCAAAAAAACCTTGGGAGATTTCACCAGACGTTTTTTTATGTTTGCCTCATAAGGCGGCAAGATACGAACGAGGAAAGTCTCGGCAAGAATATCGATATATTTGCGAACGGTATGATGACTTGTGCCCAAAGAAGCGCTTATCTTCGAGGCATTGAGTGTTTGTCCATGGCTATGAGCGCACATCCGCCACAACCTCTCTATGGATTTTGCAGGTATGGCAAAACCCAGTTGCGGGATATCGCGTTCCAGAAATGTGCGGATGAAGTCCATGCGCCAGGTGTGGCTGGCCTGAAGATCGGTGAGAAAACTTCGGGGAAAGCCTCCTTGCAGCCACAGCGAACGGAGCGTCTGGTCACCGACCTCAGCAAGTTGGAACGGAGTCATTTCCAGATAGCCGATTCTTCCTGCCAAGGATTCGCTACTTTGTTGAAGGAGATCTCGTGAGGCGGAGCCAAGGACCAGGAACCGACCATTGCGACCTTCCTCATCGATTGTCGAACGGAGATAGGTGAAGAGTTCCGGGGCACGCTGGATTTCGTCGAGGCAAATGAGCTTGTCGCGATTGAGGGTAAAAAAGGTTTCAGGGTCTCTCAACTTATTGAGATCCGAGTTCTTTTCAAGGTCAAGATAGAGTCCATGGGGCATTGGCGAGATAAGGTGTTTCGCCAGTGTCGATTTACCGCATTGCCGCGGTCCAAGGAGTGCCACGGCGGGCATCTGCTGAAGCCGAGTGAGGATATTGCTGGTCAGTGAGCGTTCGACATAAGATTGCATATTGGAATATTATCATCCAATTTGCAAGGTTGCAAGCAAAAACCGGGAGCTGCCATCTTGTAATATTTTTCTAAGCTTTTTCAGTGATGTCATCCGATCGTTTCAGTGAATGCGGCATCTTCGTAAAAACATCCTCCGGTCCCGCGGCAATGGCCATGTCAATATATTTGTAGATGGTCGGTCGGCTTACCGGCTCAACCGTGCTCTTGCGTTGCGCGTAAACCTTGCGGCCCTCGACAGCAGAATCGACCCGCTTCCTTTTACACCTGAAGAATTTGCTGCAGGCGGAACGCTCATTGATGAAATCAAAAGTACGGGCAAGGAAATAATGTAATATGAATGACATGGTTAGCTTCGAAGAAGCAGTCACTGTTTTTCGTGATCCACATGCATCAACAATATTTGATCCTGATCATAGTGTGGCAGAAAATAGATGGATAACTTTTGGTGTTTCAAAAAACGGGAAATTGTTGATCATCTGTCATACATTCAAAACTGAGAGCGGGGGAGCAATTATTCGAATTTTTTCATGCAGAAAAGCTACTAAAACAGAAAAGAAACAATATGGTGAATGACATGAGAAAAGAATATGATTTCTCAAAAGGAGAACGAGGAAAATATTTCAACAATGACCTTAAATTGAATCTTCCCGTGTATCTTGATGATGAATTTTTATCCCTTGTTCAAGGGATTTCAAAAAAACGAAAAACTGATGTTTCCTCTATTGTAAACCAAATTCTTCGTAGCGACATGTATCTTACTTATTTTCATTATCGATCTCATAAAAATGCCGATTATTGGCGTCGGTAGAAAGAAATTATGAAAGTCGCCTTGAAAGAGAGGACACAGACATCATCCTAACGTCGCCACTATTTTCTTAACCAATGCATTGGTAACACTATAGCGAACCTCGTTGCCATCGCGTGTGCCGGTGATGACGCCCTTGTTTTTAAGCAGTGCAAGGTGTTGGGAAACCGTGGACTGGGGTAGGCCGAGACATTCCCCGATTTTCTTGACGTTACATTCCTCGGTGCATATGCTCAGTCCTGCTGCTATTTTGAGTCGGATGGGATGACCGAGTACCTTGAATAATTCCGCTTCGTCATTGTACTCTCTTGTCTTTGAAAATTCCATTACCCCTGCCTTTGATTGTTCTTATGCTGTATTTTCCCCAGTCCCAGAGGTCGCATGAGCCGGACATTCGTGTGGGTCCTCCACCAGCGGTAGAGACATACTTATGCAGTACGGCCAACCACACGAGAATCCAAGTAATAATAAAGATATCCTGCATACTGTCAAGCCTCACTTTTGTTGCTTGTGCAAAAAAAATCAGGGTGCACAGCGCTGTTGTCGGAACTGTCACTTCTGTATGCATTTATCACGGGCTGCGTGTATTGCTTCAACGCTCACCTGCTCACCGCGCTTGCGGGAATCGTTCCGCGACTCAACTGGTGATGCAACTATAACATGGACATACTGCTCGAAGCCGATGTCACCCGGCAAGGCCTCCGCAAGACATGCGCAGAATTTCTCGGTTCCCACCGCCTTCATGCAGTGCTGCACTTTTTCTTCTGATTTATTCTGCTGTGCTTTTATTTCCTTCAATTCCTGAATCTGCATCTCGAGCAGCTTGATTTTCTCAAAAAGCTCCTCTTGGGATGCGGCTCGGCCCACAGTCGGAAAAAACGGCGACAGAGCCACGGCCAGGATGATGCAAGGCAGAATCAGTCTCACTGATTTCATATTTTCCCTCTCACGGCGATGTTTAAGCCGTCGTTCAACAATAAGTAGTCCGTTTCAATGTCATGAACGGCATAAGGGGCCGTAAAGAAATGGTGAAAATAGTAGGAGTTATTTCTTAACGGCCCCTAAAATATTTTTCTGCAGTGGCATAGCATGCCTTTGACCAAAGAGGTACACAATCCGCCCTCTTTGGTCAAGGGCAAGGGGTTACTCATTTTCCTGTTGAATCTTGAACGCTTTATTGAAGTAGATAGCAGGACTGGTCAGTTTTTCCACCTCTTTGTCACCATATCCCAGCTGTTTGAAATTCAGTATACCGTTTATTGCGTGGCAGTTGGCGCAGGTTAAGGCCTTGCTCTTCGGCGCCACTTGGTGGTTGCTGCCAAAGTAGATGGTCTGCCAGCCGGGTACCGGTTCATATTTTTTTATGCCAAGTGTTTTGGCGGCGGCGGCCACTCCGGCCAGGGTGTCACCTGTGGCCGTCGGCGGCGCAAAGTCCATGGAGAGCAGCTGTCCATCCAGTTTATTGTAATAGGCTTTTCCCTGATACACCTTAAAGGGATAGATCTTACTCTTGCCATCGCTCCTGCTGCCCTTCGGACCGATAAAATGAGGAGTATTGCTGACAGTCAGATTGTACCAGGCATAGACCGGTGTGGTTTCATTCACTTCTTTTTTTAAGGTCGAAGGTTCATAAAAACCATTATCCATCTTTGCCCATTGCGTGAAATCCTTGGCAAAGGCTCCCCCTGTCCTGGGAATGTGACAGGTCTGACAGGCAATGTAGGCAGTATGACGGTTATAATCATCATCTTTGTGCGGTTTTTCGTTGTGGCACCCCGCACAGGTCAAATATACGCCGTCATTGGCCCAGTTGTTCGGATCTTTTCCGGTGGGGAAACGGTGGTTTTTCACTGTATGGCAGTCAACGCAGACGAGTCCCTTGGCGGCATGCACATCAGCGTCCTTCGTCATGGCAAATCCGCGTTTGATTAATGGGCCGCCGCCCGCCGACTCGTGGCAGACCATGCAATTTTTGATAGCCGGCCGACCGATATCCATCGCCGCCTCGGTACTGCGGTCCTGGGTCATGACAATCTTGCCATCTTTATCTTTGGCCGGTTTTCGTTTGCTGAAATCATATTTGCCGGAATGACAAATCAGGCAGTCAATGGCCTGTTCCGCCTCGGGTCCGGTACTGCCGACATCTACGGCATGATCACCGGGGTGACAGGTGTTGCAGCCGGTGAATTTGGTCTTGCCGGCTTCGTTGGGAGGTATTTCCTTCAGGTTGTTGACGATGTCATTACCGTTGCACATGGTGTAAATGCGATTCTTCATGCCGTACTCCTGGCCGGCTTTCAGGTTATCGACATAATCCACCTTTGAAGCGTGCTTCCAGTGAACCGTCTCAAGAAATGCCTTGGCTGTTCCAGGGTGGCATTCTTCACAGGTCTCCGGCCCCTTATAGCCATTTTCCTGTATGTACTCCTTGCCTTCATGTTCCTTTGCATAGGAGGTCGCCACCATCAGCACAACTCCTAGAAAAGCTGCCACATATCTGGTAACAAGCATAGATTGTTACTCCTTTATACGTTTTTTGGGTTTTTTCACTTCCTGTTATCTGCTGTGTCGAGTGTGCACGGAACCTCATCAACAGCCGGCAGTTTTAACGAAAGTCTTGCCGCTGTTCTTGCCATCTTGTTTGTTAAATTTGCAGCGTATTTCATCACCCTCGACAATCCGCTTGTCTTTAAACTTATCAAGCGTCAATTCATCCGTAATGTCGATTGTCACGGTCTCTCCGGTCTTTGTATCCTTGAGAATTGCGGTGGCGGCCTTGCCATCTCCGGCCATAGTGATTTTTGTGATTTCGCCGACCATTTTTACTTCTTCGGCATTGGCGAAAGGTGCCAGGGAAAGATTGGATATAACCAATGCGGTCAACAGAATAGCGATTGAGAATAATTTGTTCACGATAAGCTCCTTGTTAAAAAATAATGATTTGTTCCTTCTGTCGGGACGCCCCTCTTCTCGGCGTCCCGAAATATCAGAGGTGACTCTAGAATTTCACTTCTAAAGTGGCATACACATTATGGGCTTCCTTCAATGGGGTCGTCAGCATCATTTGGCCGTTCACATCCGAAATTTTCACCGGTGCACCTACCCAGTTGTTGCTGCCGGTATATTCGAAATCATAATACTGGTAACCAAGGCGGAAAAATGTCTTGGCGAAATAGGACGATACCGGTTTCAAATTGAGTTCCTGGATGATGTAGGTCTCATACACGTTACCGCGAGTTCCCACCTTGCTGGTCCACATGTCATCGGCAGCCGGAGCGAAGGTTATCCAATTTTTTGAGCCATGGTTATATTCAAGACCCAGTTTTGTTTTCGTCGGCAGGTCATAGCGAATACCGGTTGAGACGGCCCAACCGGATTTGTCGGAGGGTGCTTCCGGATTAAAGAAGCCTCCGGTCAGCAGGCCCTGGAAACCAGCCTGGGAAGAAACATTATCATTAGGATGCGTCTCGCTTAACGCGAAATCGGCAAACATGTTCAGGTTGCCGGGACCGGCCTCTTTGAACGTACTCATGGCACCGGCGCCGAACCAGTCAATGTCGCCCAGGTTCGCCTTTGCGGTGGTATTGCCGAAGTAGGTGTTTTCCATGGTCGGAAAATCGAAGATATTCATACCGCGGTTCCACTGCAACCACACGCGCAGGGGATCGGTATCGATGGGAATCACGGCAATCCCTAACATATCGGTATCGGCAAGGGAATTGCCGGGAGTTGACCGGAAGCCGCTTTCATAACCTCGCCCATAGCAGATTTTGGCGTAGGCGCCCGGAAGTGCATCGATATCCGGGGCATAGCCGATGGTCATGCCATCAAAGGCATAATCAACCAGCAGCGAGGGAGTGCCACCATTGCCGGGGCGTTCGTTGTTCTGCTTGAGATTGCTTGACGCGCCGCCCGTGGAGGGGCGCCGACCGACGGAAAACCAGAGCGGCTGATCGGCGATATTGCTCCATGTGGCATAGGCGCGGTCGACATCCAGGTAGCTGCTGGAAGGAACATGGCCAATCGTACCGTCAAATACACCAACTCGGTCGGCAAAATAGGGTGCATTGCCATCACCCGTAACAGCGCTGTCATCCTGGGCACCGAACACCTTGTACATTGCCAGGCGCGCGGTGACTGTTACGTTCTCGGTTGCCTTGGCATGTAGATCAAGGTCGAAGCGGTTGGTATAGAGCGACTTGTTTTCCGGTTCATAAGCCGGCACCTGAACAGCAAAATTGCCCAGACCGCCCAGCAACTGTTGGTTGGCACCCAGAAACGCCTGCGCCTGGGAAAAGGTTCCTACTCCTGTCATTTGCTGGGAGAAAGCAGTCATGCCGGCGATGTTCCCGGCCCAGAATTGTGCTTGTGGAGCATTGCCAGCAGCTACAGCGCTGAAATAGCCCTGCTGCATCTTGTTTTGCGCATTGGCAAAGGTGGCGCTTACGTCGGTAAACGGCTTGGTTTCACCTTTGAGATAGTCGTAACGGAAGCGGTAATCACCACTGATAGTAAGCCACTTGCCAATAGATTTGTTGTCGACTTTCTTTACAGAATTTTTCAATTCCTCCACTTCCTGGGTCAATTTGTCGATTTTTTTCTGGATTTCATCATCGTTTGCTCGCGAGATTGCGGGGAAAACCATACCTCCTACAAGCATGACGGTTGCCAACCTCAAAACTCGTTTTTTCATCATTTCCTCCTCCTTTTGCTAGTGTCACTGTGCTGTACTGACCGGGACCCGCGTTTATAGGCACATCTGCAGTGCATCGGGCACACCGATCACCTCCTCGAAACAAAATTTTGATTGACTATAAGGCCAAAATTAAACTGTTTAATTCATATATACCATTTTGTCTATATATGTAAAGTGGAATATACGGATATTGTGTTATTTCGGGAAGTGAGAAAAATGGGAGAGTAAATCAGATGAAACGAACTAAAATAAATCTGACCCCTTTATTCAAAAAGTATGACAAAAAGAGTTGTTCGGAATGATGAAAACGGATAAGTTATTTCGTATGTAGCTGCGCTTGTTTTTCTAATAATTTCAGATGTTGTTGGCAATAGAACTCATTTATAATAAATGAAGAATTTACATAACAGGAGAAATTGATGACCGTAGCAATAGATATTTCCCATCTGATTTTTATCGATCTAATCCGCAATATAGTTGAAACTGCCGGGACCAAGGTGGCCAAGGGCAATCTGATGCGCATTGCCCTGAATGCCGGAAGCAAGTCTGGAAAAAAGGATTTTTCGACATTCGCGGATTTTATCCTGGCAATCGAAGCCGGCGACAACCCGCTCTCGCGCCTGGAGGGAAGAGCTGTTCATCTTGGAGGGGGGCTTTTCGGCTTGCGGAAATGTCCTTTCAGCCAGCTGGTCACCGACTACCATGATTATTTTTCAACCGAGTTGATCGGGTTTGAACAACTCACCGATGAGTTCAATGCGGTGAGCAAAACTGCCGGAGACTATAAGGTCGGGCTCGGCGCCGGTGTCGGACCGTTCTGTATCTTCCATCAACCGATGCGGAGTCAGGCCGGAGGCAATTTGTCCATCGGTGGGCAACCCCTTGAGATATTCCAGCTGGCCTGCCGCAGTGCCAGTGGCAAAACGGGGTATGCCGAGACTCTTATCGGGGAATTCGGTTGCGCCAAGGCCGATGTCGAAAAGGCCATGGAGGCGTATATGTGCTGCTACGGCATCAGATTGAAAAACGGCAGTGCTGTCTGTTGATAGTATTCTCAGATTGCCTGGGTGATTGCTTGAAGGATACCGTCCGAATACAATAATTTTATTCCAACAACAGCGGCGTGCTCAGGTATCTCTCGCCGCTGTCGGGCAGGACCACCACGATGGTTTTGCCCCTGTTTTCCAGACGACTTGCCACCAGAGCCGCCGCGTGCACCGCGGCGCCGCTTGAGATACCGCAGAGAATCCCTTCCTCCAGCGCCAGTTTCCTGGCGGTTGCAAAGGCGTCGTCGTTGCTGACGGTGACCACCTCGTCGATAATTGCCCGGTTGAGAATGGCCGGCACAAAACCGGCGCCGATTCCTTGAATCTTATGCGGCCCGGGTTTGCCGCCGGAGAGAACCGGAGAGTCCTGCGGCTCAACGGCCACGGATTGCATTGCCGGGTTGCGTTCTTTCAGGACCTCCGATACCCCGGTAATGGTGCCGCCGGTGCCGACGCCGGCGACGAAGATATCGATCTTGCCATCGGTATCCCGCCAGATCTCAAGAGCGGTGGTTTTGCGGTGAATAGCCGGATTGGCGGGGTTGGCGAACTGGTTGGGCATGTAACTGTTGGCGGTATCGGCGACAAGTTGCTCGGCGCGGGCGATGGCCCCTTTCATCCCTTCCGCCGCCGGGGTCAGGACCAGGTGGGCACCCAGGTGTTTCAGCAGCTTTCGCCGTTCGATGCTCATGCTTTCCGGCATAGTTAGGATCAGTTTCAGTTTTTTATGGGCGCAAACAAAGGCCAGACCGATGCCGGTATTGCCGCTGGTCGGTTCGATGATTGTCGTCTCCTTGTTGATGAGACCCTGTTGCTCCGCCGCCTCGATCATCGATACGGCGATCCGGCACTTGACGCTGCCCGCCGGATTACGGGACTCCTGCTTGCCGAGGATGGTTGCCCCGGTGGTGGCGGACAGGGTGGCAAGGGTGAGAAGGGGGGTGTTGCCGATACTTTCGAGAATAGTCTGGGCCATGATGGTCACCTTTGTTAGTTTTTCGCGGCTTAATGGGAATTCGAGTAAATCAGCTCCGGTCTCTTTAACAACACCTTGGTGCCGGCAGGGACGCTCTCGGTCAGCCAGATATTGCCGCCGATGGTCGCGCCTTCGCCGATGATGGTTTCGCCACCGAGAATGGTGGTGTTGGCGTAGACGATGACATTATCCTCGATGGTCGGATGGCGTTTCATATTGCGCATCTTCTCGCCGGCGTCGCGCGGCAGCGACAGGGCGCCCAGGGTGACGCCCTGGTAAAGGCGAACATTCTTGCCGATAATCGTGGTTTCGCCGATGACCACCCCGGTGCCGTGGTCGATGAAGAAGCCGGAGCCGATCCTTGCCCCCGGATGGATATCGATACCGGTCTTGCCGTGCGCATATTCGGTCATTATCCGGGGAATGATCGGTACTTTCAGGAGATACAGTTCGTGGGCCAGGCGGAATACCAGGGTCGCCAAGAGCCCCGGATAGCAGAAAATCACCTCGTCCGGGCTTTTGGTCGCCGGATCGCCTTCCAGGGCGGCACGAATGTCGGTTGCCAGGATGGCTGCGACGTGCGGCAGGGCCTCGATAAAGGCCAGGGCCTTGTTATGACTCTGTGCCTCGCAGTTGGTGCAGGGGAGGTTATTGCGCCGGCAGTCATGGCGAATGGCCATGTTGATCTGTTCGGAAACTTGGTCGTAGAGATCGGTGGTCTGTTTGCCGATATAATATTCAAGGTTCGAGGCATGCAGCTTGGTCCGGGTAAAATAACCGGGGAAGAGGATACAGCGCGCCTGTTCGACAATCTCGATGATCCCCGTCTGCGAGGGGATGGCGACCGGGCTGATATGTTCAAAACACTCCTTGGTGGCCCAGGAATTCAGCAGCTCCTTGACGATTTTCGGGACTTTGATGTGCTGGCAGCAACTGGAAACCTCGATATTGTCGCAGAGGGCGCCGATGGCCAGGGTGTCGATGGTATGAGATTTTATTTCTGACATGGCAATGTGTGTAATTGGTTAAGAGTGTATGGAGGAGCGGCAAAAAATCAGCCGGAGCGTATTTTTTCAATTATGTAAACGCCATATGCCGCCCGAATATTGGTAAAGAATCGTATGATCCTGCCCTCGCTGCCGGCCGGATCGGAACTGATGGCAATTTCCCTGAGGATATTGTAACCCACGTCGCGGGCAAATTTTCGAAAATCTTTCAAGGTGATGACCCGGATATTCGGCGAGTCGTACCAGGAATAGGGCAGTTGCTCATTCTTCGGGGCGATACCGCGGCACAGCAGTTGCAGGCGAATGGAGTAATGGCTGAAATTGGGGAAACTGACGATTACTTTCCGGCCGATCCGCGCCAGGGAATACAGCAGCCGCGCCGGCTCCAGGACCTGCTGCAGGGTCTGGCTGAGGATGACGTAGTCGAAACTGCAGTCGGGATAGTCGTCAACCTCGGCGTTGAGGTCGCCCTGCAGGACGCTGAGGCCCCTGGCGATGCAGGCGGCCGCCTTGGTTTTATCCTGCTCGATGCCGGTGCCGGTCACCTGTTTGTTGCCCGCCAGCCAGGCCAGGAGGTCGCCGTTGCCGCAACCGAGGTCGAGGACGCGGCTGCCGGGTTCGATGGTCGAGGCGATGATCCGCAGGTCAAAGCGGATGTCGGTGGATTCAGGAAAGACCATCGAAAAATCCTCGTATCAAGGTGGTGAGGCGCTCATCCGGGATGAGGAAGGCGTCATGGCCGCAATCCGCCTCTATCTCGCAGAAACTGACATCCTGATCGGAGCGTTTCAGGGTCTGCACCAGTTCCTTCGCCTGGTAGGTGGGATAGAGCCAGTCTGAAGTGTAGGAGATGACTAAATATTTTCTTTTCTCGCTGTTTTTTTTGGAGGGTCGTTCGATCTTCCCCATTCGCTCCACCACATCGAAATAATCGGAGGCCTTGGTGATGTAGAGCACCGAATTGGCGTCGAAGCGATTGACGAATTTCGTGCCCTGGTGGCGCAGGTAGCTCTCAATCTGGAAGTCACCGTCAAAACCGAAGGAGAAGGTCTCCTTATCCTGCAGTTTTCTGCCGAATTTCCGACGCATGGCCTCGTCCGAGAGGTAGGTGACATGGCCGACCATGCGGGCGACGGCAAGACCCATGTCCGGTTTGCTGCCTCCGTAATAGTTACCCTTGTTCCAGTTGGGGTCGGCCATGATCGATTGCCGGGCGATCTCGTTGAAGGCAATAGCCAGGGCGGAATGGCGCATAGTGGTGGCGATGGCCACCGCCGATCGAAGGAACTGCGGGTAGCGGACACACCATTCCAGCACCTGCATGCCGCCCACCGAGCCGCCCACTACCCCGTGCAGCCGCCTTATCCCGAGATGATCCATGAGCGTCTTCTGGGTACTGACAATGTCGCCGATGGTCATCATCGGGAAATCGAGGCCGTAGGGGGCGTCGGTTGCCGGATTGAGCGAACTCGGGCCGGTCGATCCCATGCAGCTGCCGAGGATGTTGGGGCAGACGACAAAAAATTTATCGGTATCGATACCCTTGCCGGGGCCGATCATGAAATCCCACCAGCCGGGTTTCTCGCCCTCGGGGTCGCCCGGATAGTAGCCCGCGGCGTGCGAATCTCCGGAAAAGGCGTGGGCTACCAGGATGACGTTATCCCTTGCCGCATTGAGTGTGCCATAGGTTTCGTAGGCCAGGGTTACCGGCCCGAGCCGCGCCCCGCTTTCGAGGACCAAGCCCTCCGGCCCCTCGGCAAAGGTGTAGTGTTGTTTTACTGCGGTTAAAGGAGCTGGTTGGATGGCTTCTGTGGTCATGTTTCAGTTAGGGGGCATTGAAGCCCCCGATCTTATGCGGCTTTAGCCAGGGCCTGGTCAATATCGGCGATGATGTCATCGACGTGCTCGATGCCGATGGACAGGCGGATCATGCCTTCATCGATCCCGCCCGCCATCAGTTGTTGCGGCGACAGCTGCGAATGGGTGGTCGAGGCCGGGTGGATGGCCAGGGATTTGGCGTCGCCGACATTGGCAAGATGGGAGATCAACTGCAGGCTGTCGATAAATTTTTTGCCGGCCGCAAGTCCACCCTTGATGCTAAAAACAATCATGCCGCCAAAACCATTTTTCAAGTACTTAACCGCCAGTTCGTGGCCGGGCGAGTCGGATCGGCCGGGATAGTGCACCCAGGAAACGCCCCGGTGTTGGCCGAGGTGTTCGGCGACCGCGTCGCCGTTCTCGCAGTGCCTTTCCATGCGCAGGCTGAGGGTCTCGATGCCCTGCAGGGTCGTCCAGCAGTTGTCGGGGCTGATGCAGGCCCCGAGGTTGCGCAGAGGCACGAGGCGCATGCGCAGGATGAAGGCCAGAGGGTTGAGATCGCCCAGATCGTGGGCATAGCGCAGGCCGTGGTAGGAGGTATCGGGTTCGTTGTAGAGTTTGAACTTCGGATCCTGCCAGTTGAAGCTTGCGGCATCGATGACGATTCCTCCGATCCCCGTGCCGTGGCCGCCGATCCATTTAGTCAGCGAATGGATGACGATGTCGGCACCGTGGTCAATCGGTCGAAGGAGGCAGGGCGGGGTAAAGGTGGAATCGACCACCAGCGGCAGTTTATGTGTCTTGGCAATTTTTGCCAGGGCGTCGAGATCGGTCATATTGAGAGACGGATTACCGAGGGTTTCGCAGTAGATGGCCCTGGTCCTGTCGTTAATAGCGGCCTCAATGTTGTCCGGATTGGTTGCATCGACCATGCGCACCTTAATGCCCAGTTGCGGCAGGATCGAGTCGAACTGCACGAAGGTGCCGCCATACAGGTTATTAGCCGAGACGACCTCATCGCCATGCGCGCAGATATTGATAATGGTGTAAAAAATCGCCGAAGTCCCGGAGGCCAGGGCCAAAGAGGCGGCGCCACCCTCAAGGCTTGCCATGCGTTGCTCCAGCACGTCCTGGGTCGGGTTGCCGATGCGGGTATAGATATTGCCCAACTCCTTCAGGGCAAAGAGGTTGGCGGCATGCTCGGTATTCTTGAACATGTAGGCGGCGGTCCGGTAGATGGGCACGGCTCTGGAGAGGGTAGTTTGATCGACTGTTTGCCCGGCATGCAGGGCAAGTGTCTCGAATTTCATTGGTTTCTCCTCTTGAATTGGGCGTAAATGGTTTTACTTGGAGATGGTCTGGTCAGCCTTAACTTTGTCGATAAGTTCACGGATAGTCACGCCACTATTGCTCTTTGCCTGCGGATCGATCCTGAGCATTTCTTCCCAGATAGTGATAGCTCCCTGCTTATCGTTGAGATCGTAAAGCATGACAATACCTTTGTTGTATCTGGACGGCAGATGGGTGGGATTTTCCTGGATAGCCTGATTAAAGGACTCAAGAGCCTTTTCAGGTTGGTTGTTTTTCCGGTACATGACCCCAAGGTCGGTGAGCAGGTTGGCGTCGCCCTTGTGTAATTTAAGGGATTTGTTGTAGGCGGCAATAGCCTTGGTCGTTTGATCGGTATCATAGTAGAGGTTGCCGAGGTTTGCCCAGGCCTGGAAATTGCTGGGATTGGCGGTTACTTCGGCCTCGAGATTTAGAATTGCTTGATTGGTTTCCTCGTTATGTGGAAGGGCTTGTTGTCCATTCGGGGCGGTAACACCTGCCGGAGTTATAGGGTTGCTCTTGTATACAGTGAAGGCAACACCTGCCAAAAAACCGATTACAAAAATGATACAGTAGGTGATGATCTGCCTTCTGTTTCCTGTTGGCGAGTTGCTAGGTAACTTTTTTGTGGTGTGGTTGTTTTTCATTTAAATTCTAATGGTTAGATTTTTCACGAAAAAAATTGCCATGCGTTCTGAGATCGGCAATGGGCGTTTTATACCACGCAGTGGTATGCGGTTCAAGGGAAATAGAGAAAATTTACAGCGTTCGGCGGTATCTTTGTCTCTCTCCGGCCAAAGGGCGGAAGGATTGACGCCACCCTCAACAATATTTGTATTTTCAACAAGGTCATATTGCTGTTTGCATGTTTTTAAGTAGAATAGATATATCTGTTCCGTTTGTTTGTCCAGTATACGAGGCCATTACCGGAAGTTGCCGAGATTTCGTGGCAGCCGGTCAGTCAAACATTGGCGGCAACTTTTTCTGGAGGAGTGATGCATGAAGGTGCTTGAAAGCGTTAAGAGTCAGAGCGAAGAGGCGGGGAAAACTGTAGTTGCACTACCAATCCCGTCAAACGTAAAGAACATAAAGGAAAACATTATCAACCACCTGATGAGTTTTCAGGGCCGTGATCCGGAACGATCCGGGGCACCGGATGTCTATAAGGCTCTGGCCTACACCATGCGGGATCTGATGGTGCAGAAATGGATCGCTACCCAGAAAACCTTTTATGCCAAGGAAAAGAAGCGAGTCTATTATCTTTCTTTGGAATTTCTCATCGGCAGATCGCTTGGCAACAGCATGATCAACCTGGGTATTCTCGATGAGGCAAAACAGGCGGTGGAGGAGCTCGGTTTTGAAATGTCGGATATCAGAAACCAGGAGGAGGACGCCGCCCTCGGTAACGGTGGTCTTGGACGGCTGGCGGCCTGTTTCATGGACTCCATCGCCACCTTGAAGATTCCTGCCTACGGTTACGGCATTCGCTACGAATACGGCCTGTTTTTTCAGCAACTGGTTGACGGTTACCAGGTTGAAGGTCCGGATAATTGGCTGCAGAATGGCAATCCTTGGGAGTTTGAGCGCCAGATGCCGATCTTCAAGGTAAAGTTTTTCGGCCATGTCAACGGCTATGTCGACGATAAAGGTCGGTATCGGGCGAAGTGGGTCAATACCAAGGATGTTATGGCCAAAGCCAGCGACATCATGGTGCCCGGTTATAAGAACAACCATGTCATCAACATGCGGTTGTGGTCGGCCCATGCCTCCAGAGGCCTTGATCTTACCGATTTCAGCAGAGGCGACTATATCAAAGCGGTTGAGTCGCAGGTCAGTTCGGAAACCATCTCCAAGGTGCTGTATCCTCCGGACCACAACTACGCCGGCCAGGAACTGCGCCTCAAACAACAGTATTTCTTCGTTGCCGCGACCTTCCAGGATATCATGCGGCGTTTCAAGAAAAAAGACAGTTCTTTCAAGAAGTTTGCCGATCTGGTGGCGGTGCAGCTGAACGATACCCACCCGGCCATCGCCATTCCCGAACTCATGCGGCTCTTGCTCGATAACGAGGGCCTGGGTTGGGAGGAGTCGTGGGCTATCTGTGTCAAGACCTTTGCTTACACCAATCATACCCTCATGCCCGAAGCCTTGGAACGGTGGTCGGTGGACATGATGAGCAGGGTGCTGCCGCGGCATATGCAGATCATCTTCGAGATAAACAAGCGATTTCTCGACGAGGTCGCTCAGAGGTACCCCGGCAACGAGAGAAGGTTGCGCGAGCTGTCGATTATCCAGGAAGGACCGGTGCAAATGGTGCGGATGGCCCATCTCGCGGTCATCGGCAGCCACTCGGTCAACGGCGTGGCGGAACTTCACTCGAATTTGCTGAAAGAACGGATCTTTCCCGGATTTAACGAATTTTTCCCCGGCAGGTTCAACTCCAAGACCAACGGTATTACCCCGCGCCGCTGGCTCCTTGACGTCAATCCGGAGCTGGCAAAACTCATTACCAGTCGGATCGGTTCGAGTTGGATCACCAATCTTGACCTGTTGCGCGGCCTTGAAGCCTTCGTCGACGACCCGGAATTCCGCGCCGAATGGCTGAGAATTAAACTTGGCAACAAGACGCGGCTGGCTGAGTATATCAAAAGACACTGCCGGGTGACGGTCGATCCTCACTCGATGTTTGATATCCAGGTGAAAAGAATCCATGAATACAAACGGCAGCTTTTGAATGCCCTGCATCTCATCCATCTCTATCAGCGGATCATCCATGGCCAAGCCGGCAATATGGCGCCGCGAACGGCGATTTTTGCCGGCAAGGCGGCACCTTCGTATTCGCGTGCTAAACAGATAATCAAGTTGATCACCTCCATAGGCGAGGTCATCAACAAGGATCCGCGCGTTCGCAACCTTCTGAAGGTGGTCTTCCTTCCCAACTACAACGTCAGCCAGGCGGAGATCATCATGCCGGCGGCCGACCTCTCGGAGCAGATCTCAACAGCCGGCACCGAGGCCTCCGGCACCGGCAACATGAAGTTCTCCCTCAACGGTGCATTGACCATCGGCACCCTTGATGGTGCCAATATCGAGATTCGCGAGGAGGTTGGTGCGGAAAATATCTTCATTTTCGGTATGACCGCCGAAGAGGCGGAGTTCGAGCGGCGCAATATCAGCCGAACCCCGGAGGTGATATGTCAGCAAAATGAGGGCATTCGCAACATCATCGAAAGTATCGGCGACGGATCGTTCAGCAATGGCGACCGGGAACTGTTCCGGCCGGTGGTTGACAGCCTGATGAGCAGGCATGACCCGTATCTGCTGATCCTCGATCTTGAGGCCTACATTGCCTGTCAAAACCAGGTGAATGACGGCTTTCTCGATACGGCCACCTGGACGAGAAAGGCCATCCTCAATGTGGCGAGGATGGGTAAATTCTCCACCGATAGGACCATCAAGCAGTATTCCGAGGAAATTTGGGGTATCCCTGTGCAATAAAAAGGGGGTCGGGGGCGGCGTCGGTCGCCAACCGGCTTGACCGGACGGGTAATTTGAGGTATCTACATCCCTGATTTGTTCGGTGGCCGGACAAACCTTGGACCCGGCAGGGCTTTCCCTCGAAACCGGGGGCAAATAAAAAAAGGGATTACAGATTGTACTATCTGTAATCCCTTTGAAATTCCTGGAGGCGGCGATCGGAGTCGAACCGATGAATAATGGTTTTGCAGACCACTGCCTTGACCTCTTGGCTACGCCGCCTGTTTGAAGGACACTTTTATACCATAGCAGAAAAATTTCACAAGGAAAATATTCAACAATGAGTAGCGATCTTGATTCGTTGGTGCGGATCAACAAGGAAGAATTGAGCAGGCTGGAACAAACCCTCGGCTACCGTTTTACCGATCTTCGTCTTCTGCAGGTCGCCGTTGTCCACTCCTCCTATGCCTTTGAACAGGGGCTGGGCGGGAGCAACAACGAGAGACTCGAATTCTTGGGAGATGCGGTCCTCGATCTGGTGGTCGGCCACATCCTTTTCCACCGGTATGGGAAACTGCACGAGGGCGAGTTGACCAAGCTCCGTGCCTCCCTGGTCAACGAGCAGCACCTGGCGAAAATGGCCAGGGCTATTGAATTGGGCAAATTTCTCGCTCTCGGTAAAGGCGAGGATTCTTCCCAGGGACGCAGTAAGTCCTCGATCCTCTCCTGCGCCTATGAGGCTGTGGTCGGGGCGATTTTTGAGGATGGCGGTTACCCGGCGGTCGCCGACTTTGTGGCACGCTTCTTTTTGCCGGATATTGAAGGGAAAAAAGAAGAACTGTTGATCGCCGATGCCAAGAGTCGTCTGCAAGAGGTGCTGCAGGAAAAATACAACGAGGCGCCGACCTACAGAATAGAGGCGGAGGAGGGGCCATCGCACCAAAAACTCTTCACCGTCGCTGTCTGCTTCCGTGAGCAAGTTCTCGACACCGGTCGGGCCGGATCGAAAAAAGAGGCGGAGCAGAAAGCTGCCGCGGCCGCCCTGGCAAAGTTCGATTCGGAAAACGGCTGATCCCCATGCCTCTGGTAATCCCGGTTTTTATCCCCCACAGAGGGTGCCCGCACCATTGCCTTTTTTGTAACCAAGAAAAGATTTCCGGTTGCGGCGAGGACGCTGCCGACCGGACGCATGTGGCCGAGATCATCGACCTGTGGCTTGCGCGCAGCCCCTTGAAAAAGAAGGTGCAGGTGGCCTTCTACGGCGGTTCCTTCACCTGCCTGCCGACCGGCGAGCAGATGGCGATGCTGGCGGCGGTGCAGCCGTATCTGACCGCAGGAAAGGTTGACTGTATCCGTCTTTCAACCCGACCGGATTGCATCAGCCCGGAGATTTGCCGGTTGCTGCGAGAGTTTCGGGTTGGCATAGTGGAACTGGGAGTGCAGTCTTTCAACAATGATGTACTTGCCGAGAACCGCCGCGGCCATGATGCCGAGCAGTGCCGGACCGCCTTCGCCCAACTGAAGGCTGCGGGCATGGAAATGGGACTGCAGCTGATGCCGGGGTTGCCGGGAGAGAGCAGACTGTCTTTTCTGCGGGGCATCGACGAGGCGGTTAGGCTGAAGCCCGATTTCGTCCGATTGTATCCGGTCTTGGTGGTTAAGGACTCCGGCTTGGAAGAACGTTACCTGCAAAACCGCTACCTGCCGCTGAGCCTCAACCAGGCCATTGGCTTGACCGCCAGGGCCTACAGAAAACTGCAGGCGGCGGGCATCAGGGTGGTGCGTATGGGCTTGCAAGGGTCCGAGTCGCTTAGCAAGAATTTTGTCGCCGGGCCATATCATCCGGCCTTTGGCGAACTCGTACTGTCGAGGCTCTGGCTGCAACAAATTCGGGCACGGCTGGCGCAGCTTGCTCCTGCAGAGAAGCTCTGCCTGCATATCTCGCACCGCGACCACGGGGCGGTGGTCGGTATGAAAAGATCAAATATACGGCGACTGGAAGAACTCGGTTTTTCCGGTCGCTTCACAATCCTGCCGGACAAAAGTATGGCTCGGGGAAGTATAAAATATGTTGTCTGTTAATCACTTAGATATCCGCTACGGCGAAAAACATCTCTTTAAGGACATTTCCGTCCAGGTCTACGGTGGCAATCGCATCGGCCTGGTCGGAGTGAACGGAGCCGGCAAGACCACTCTCCTTAAAATCATGGCCGGGGCCGCGGCCACCGACGACGGTGTCGTCACCCGCGCCAAACACTTCAGCGTCGGCTATCTGGCCCAGGAATCGGCGGAACTTTTTTCCGAGTTATCTCTGTTGCAGGAGGCTGAGACGGCCTTTGCGCCCCTTCTCGCCCTGCAGGAGGAAGTGGCCGAACTGCATGAACGGATTCGCTCGCTGACTCCTGATTCCGATGAGTTTCAAATCCTTCTCCAGCGTCAGGGCGAGCTGCAGCACCGGCTTGACGGTAGCGATATTTATACCATAGGCGGCAAGATCGAAAAGGTGCTTCTCGGGCTTGGTTTTCGCCGCGAAGATATGGAGAAACCGGTTTCGGCCTTTTCCGGCGGCTGGCAGATGCGACTGAAACTGGCGAAGATGCTGTTGGAAGCACCATCGCTCCTCTTGCTTGATGAGCCGACCAACCATCTCGATCTTGAGTCGCTGACCTGGGTCGAACAGTTTCTCCGCAATTATCAGGGGGCAATGGTCATCATCTCCCATGATCGCACCTTTCTCGACAAAACGACCGATGCAACCTGGGAACTCAGTTTCGGTCGCATCGATGTCTATAAGGGCAATTACAGCTACTATGTGACGGAGAAGGAAGAACGGCGAGCGATTGAAAAGGGCGCCTACGATAATCAGCAGGCGCGAATCAAACAAACCATGCGCTTTGTCGAAAGGTTCCGGGCCAAGGCGACCAAGGCCAGGCAGGTGCAGAGTCGGGTGAAGCAGCTGGATAAAATGGACCTCATCGAGCTGGCCGACGACGAGCAGCAGATCAGGTTCACCTTCCCGCCGGCCCCGGACTCTGGCCGCGATGTGCTGCGGGTCGATGCGGTGAGCAAGAGTTTTGGCGGTGTCAAGGTCTTCAGCGATGTCGAGCTGCTCCTTGGCCGCGGCGACAAGGTGGCGGTGGTCGGGGTCAACGGTGCTGGAAAGTCGACCTTTGTGAAAATCCTCGCCGGGCAGATAAGCCATGATTCGGGCTCCATCCGCCTCGGGTCCAATGTCAGGCTCTCCTATTTCGGCCAGCACCAGGCGCAGGAGCTTTCCCCGCAGCTGACGGTCCTTGAAACCATGAACCTGGCCGGTGAGGATTTGACCACAACCAGGGTCCGGTCGCTGCTCGGGGCTTTTCTCTTTCGTGGCGACGACGTTTTAAAAAAGGTCTCGGTTCTCTCCGGCGGTGAGAAGAGTCGTCTGGCCCTGGCGAAAATGATCGCAACGCCTGCCAACTGCATGCTGCTTGACGAACCTACCAACCACCTCGATATGAGTAGTCAGGAGGTGCTGCAGGAGGCGATGGCCCAGTATGACGGGACTATCATCGTGGTGTCGCATAACCGCTATTTCCTCGACAGCTTTGCCAATAAAGTATTGGAGGTAAAAGAGGGGCGAATCACCCTCTTTGAAGGCAATGTCGCCGAATATCTGCTGAAACAGGAGGCATTGCGGGAACAGGCGAAGGAGGCGGAAGGCAATGGCATGACAAAACCCGTGGCCTCTCTCGACAGCCAGGACAGTCGCAAGGAGCGCAAGAAGTTGGAAGCCCTGACACGTCAGGAGCGCAGCCGCCGGGCCGGACCTTGGTTGAAACAGCTGGCCGAGGCGGAAAAACAGATCGAACTTCTCGAAAAACAGAAGGAGGAACTGGAAACCCGCATGGCCGATCCCGAGCTGTACAAGGACGAGAACAGCTGGGCGAAGACCAGCAAGGATTATGAGGACTGCAAGCGTCACCTTGAGCGCTGGTACAGCAAATGGGAAACGGCGCAGGAGAAGATCGATATCATAGATGGCGAACTCAATCTCGGATAACGATAAGTACGAATAAGATATCTTTCAAAAACCAAATTCCTTTATCAACACTCATCACAACTGGCAACCCGCAGCCAATGGCTGTGGGTTTGTTCATCTTTTGCCTCTGGATGCTCCTTGTTTTTTTTCAGACCGCTAGACCTTTTTCATAAAAGTGGTATCTCACCGTCAGGGAAGATTATCCTTCGCCTGTTTTTATGGTGAGACACTATTTTTTTTGAGCGACCACGAATTGAATGGAAGTAACAATTTAATTGAGTATACGGTTTCGCCAAATTACATGCAATTTGGTTTCGACAAATATCCGCGATCGTATTTTTTCGTATCGGAAGGCCACCATATCTTCCATAGACCAAGAGAAAACCAGACGTTGCGATGTCTTCGTGATCATATGCCAAAAACAGATAAGCGGAAGTGATTGCGATAAAATTAGGTGCCCCAAAGAAATGAATGACGAATGTCAAAGGTGAGCATTTTTATGTTGAGAATTATAGTTTAATAGGATAATTAAAACTGATATACAGTCTATCCAGTTTCCAAATAGAATCTGTAATTACAAAAATGCATGTGAAGCAGAGTACAAAAAATCTTACGCCGTCCATAAATTCTAACCCAAAAAAGGAGGTGTTGCAGAAGCAAGAGTGAACAATGAATGGCAATCCTTGATGATCCTTTAAGTTACCCGCTGCAGAACTACTTTGTTGAGAGTTTTTGTGATGGGCTGGTGTAAGGGTGGGTAGCTAATAATGTCATTATCACTATTCTTAGAAGGAGAAACAGATGTCTCAACCGAATCAAACAGTCCCGACCCAGGCATGGATTACGGTTTTTGCTGGTACGGCAATAAACCTCTGTCTTGGAATTTTGTATGCCTGGAGTATTTGGAGTTCTGCTTTAATCAATGTTGACAAGGCCGGTCAAGAGATGACCGGAATGAACGCCGGGTGGGTTTACTTGACCAATGCCCAGGCGGCAACTCCGTTTTCTCTGTGTGTCATAATCTTTGCTTTCCTGATGATCCCGGGAGGGCGTATCCAGGATAAAATCAGCCCGCGTTTCGGGGCAACTCTCGGTGGTCTTACACTGGCTGCAGGCTGTCTCCTGGCCGGCTATATGAAGAGCTATACCGGAATCATGATCGGTTTTGGTGTCCTCGGCGGAATCGGCATGGGTATCGGCTATGCTGCACCGACTCCGGCAGCTCTGAAATGGTTCGGTCCGCATAAGCGTGGTCTGATCGCCGGCATAGTCGTCGGTGGCTATGGTGGTGCTGCACTGTATATCGGTTTTCTTGGTCAATACCTTATTAAGCAATACGGGATTACCGGAAGCTTCTATGGCTTGGGTACCCTCTTCGCGCTGGTTGTTGTTATCGCCGGACAAATGCTGAAGACACCGCCGGCCGGATACAAACCCCCGGTGCTTTCAGGTGGCAATCTGGCGACCGCCAATTCGACCATCACCAACTGGGAACCTGGTGATGTGGTGAAAACCTGGCAATTTTATGCACTGGTATTCATGTTTATTATTACCACTCAGTCCGGTCTCCTGATCATTGCCAACGCCAACGGTATGATGATGACCGCAGCTAAAAACATGCCGTTTTTTGCGGCTAATGCCTGGCTGCTCGTCTCCTACGGTGGGTTCGTTAACGCCGCCGGTCGGGTAGGCACCGGTTTCTATTCGGACAAAATCGGACGGTTGAATGCCTATTGCCTCAACTGCTCAGTGTCGGCCTTATGTCTCTTCTCTTTGCCTTATGTAATGGGTAGCGGCAATCTCTTACTGCTCTTCTTGGCTGTCGGCGTAGCTTACTGGCAGTACGGTGGCGGTCTTTCTTTGATGCCTTCTTTTGCCGCCGATTTTTACGGGCCGAAGAATCTCGGAATGAACTACGGATTGATCTTCTTTGGTTGGGGCCTCGGCTTCTTTATGGCCAGGCTCGGTGGCACCATTAAAGATCTCACGGGAAGTCTGAACTACGCCTTTTACATTTCCGGAGCACTGCTGGTAGTCGGTGTTATTCTTGCCAAGATGACTACGCGTCCAATGCATTTGGATGAAGCTCAAGGCAGTAATAAGGTCACTGCTTAGCCAGTATTAAAACGGGATATGCCTCTTCGTGAAAAATTCTTTGCAAAACAAATGCAGAGAATTTTTCCGATGGGTTCAGCACCATCACCTTCTCCTCAGTCAGGTGACAAAGGTCCAAACATGGGTTTAGACCTTTGTTGAGTAATAATCTTATTAAGCCATGTACAAGGAGTGAATTTCATGAGTGAACAAAATATCGTTGAGACTTCGGAAGCTGAAATTGCGGTTCATTGGCAGGAAGAAAAATATTATCACCCAAACTCAAAATTCGTTGGCCAGGCAAACCTTACCGATCCAGCCATTTACGAACGTATGAGCCTGAAAAATTTTCCCGACTATTACACTGAGTTTGCCGATATGCTGACTTGGTATAAGTCTTGGGACCAAGTGCTCGATACAAGCGATGCACCCTGTTTCAAATGGTTTAAGGGCGGCAAGCTCAATGCCAGTTATAACTGCATAGACAGGCATCTGGCCAAGAATAAAAATAAAACCGCCATCCATTTTGTTTCCGAGATAGAAGAAGAAGCAATTGTGCATGTCACCTATCAAGAGCTCTACGTGCGTGTCAACGAGTTTGCTGCACTCCTCAGAGATACCGCGGGCCTAAAGAGAGGCGACCGGGTGACGATTCACATGCCGATGTCGGCAGAATTGCCCATCGCCATGTTGGCTTGTGCTCGCCTGGGGATTATTCACTCCGTGGTCTTCGGTGGATTTTCTTCGAGTGCCTGTGCCGACAGGGTTGTCGATTCAAACAGCCGGGTGCTCATCACCATGGATGCCTACTACCGCGCCGGCAAGCTTTTGAACCATAAAGCGGTTGATGACGAGGCCTGTCTACTTGCCGCCAAAGATGGGCAAAAAGTTGACATGCTTCTCATCTGGCAGCGCTATCCAGGGAAGATGTCTTCCGACTCGCCGCTGGTTGCAGGGCGTGATATCGTGGTGAACAACGAACTTAAAAAATATTATGGAGCAAGGGTCGAACCCGAGCAAATGCTCTCGGAGGATCCGCTCTTTTTGATGTATACCAGCGGTACAACTGGTAAACCTAAAGGTGCACAACACGGCACCGGCGGATATCTTGCGTATGTGACGGCGATGTCCAAATACATCCAGGATATACATCCCGAGGATGTTTACTGGTGTATGGCTGATATCGGCTGGATTACCGGCCATTCCTTCATTGTTTACGGCCCGCTGGCGCTGTGTGCTTCTTCGGTTATTTATGAAGGCGTGCCGACCTATCCGGATGCCGGTCGTTCCTGGCGGATAGCGCAGGATCTCGATATCAATATCTTCCATACCGCTCCGACGACTATACGGGCCTTGAGAAAGGTTGGCCCGGATGAACCGGCCAAGTACAATTATAATTTCAAGCATATGACCACGGTTGGCGAACCGATTGAGCCTGCAGTATGGAAGTGGTACGAAGAGAAAGTTGGAAAAGGCAAGGCAGTCATTGTTGATACCTATTGGCAGACTGAGACCGGTGGTTTCCTCTGTTCAACCGTTCCTGGTATCCAGCCTATGAAACCGGGCAGTGCCGGACCTGGTGTTCCCGGTATCCATCCTGTTATCTTTGATGTGGATGGTAATGAACTCCCCGCGGGTGCGGGAAAAGCCGGCAACATCTGTATTCGAAATCCATGGCCGGGTTGCTTCATGACCATATGGGGCAACAGACAGCGTTATGTCGATACCTACTTCGGCATGTACAACAAAAATCCGAACAGTAAGGATTGGCGGGATTGGCCATATCTGACTGGTGACGCTGCTGTGATGGCTGAAGACGGGTATATTCGTATCCTTGGTCGGACAGATGATGTTATCAATGTATCCGGCCATCGTCTCGGCACCAAGGAAATTGAGTCGGCTTGCCTGAACGTTACGGAAGTTGCCGAAGCAGCCGTCGTTCCGGTAAATCATGAGATCAAAGGCAAAGAACCAGAGGTGTATATTGCCCTTAAGCCTGGATACACAGCGTCACCGGAAATTGTCCAGAAAGTTGCCGATGCCATCAACTTTTCAATCGGCAAGATTGCCAAGTGCAGAAACATCTGGATAGTGCCTGATATGCCGAAAACGCGTTCCGGTAAGATCATGCGCAGGGTCCTTGGGGCAATCTCCAACAAAGGGGATGTCGGCAATGTCATGACTCTTGCTAATCCCGAGATAGTCGAGCAGATCCAAAAGATGGTCAACGATAAACTGAAGTAGAACCGTTTTGTACGGTTGAAAAAAAGGTGAGATCCCTTCTCGGGGGCCTCACCTTTTTTTTTGGAATTATGTGCAGTTTCAGTTAAAGAGAAGCAACAATTCTACGTTTCAGTTAAAGAGTATGCAACAATCCTGCAAATATTAATAAAGGGGGCTGGTTTTGGATTTTCATCTACCGTATCTCATTGATTATTCCCATCTTGCAGTTGATGATGCGGCGATCTTTTGTGTAGCCGCTCTTGTGGGGATCATGGTCAGCGCGGAGGGGCAGGCCTTTGTGGCAACCCTGCTTGGTGATGCTCGGGCAGGCGCCAAAGACCGGTTTCACTACAATGTTTTTTTGCATATGAGTGTGCTCGGCACCTTGAATTTTTTGGTGGCCGGATTTGGCTGGGCCAAGGAAATGGATATAGATCCGAAGAAGTTAAAAAGCCATCCTCAACTTTTCCTGATAATTGCCAGATTGTCCGGTCCGTTAGCCAACCTGCTTTTAGCCAACATTGCAGCAAGTTTGAACTGGCTTATCGGTAGTTACGGATATGAAGATAAGGTTTTTTCAACGGTAGCGGTAGTCAATGTCACCATGGCCGTCTATAGCTTGTTGGTGATACCGCCGCTCCCCGGTGCGGTCTTGCTCTTTGCTTTTTTCCCTGATAATGATTTTTTTGCCAAGGTAAAAAAGAAGCTTAATTTCTTAGGGCCATTTATAATTGTCGGCATTTTTGCCGCAATCAGGTTCAGTGGATGGAATGGCCTCAATGCAGTAATCACTCCGATTGTTGCCGCTATTACCAAAACCATCCTTGGCCAATAAGTCCAGGAGACCGTGGTGAGGTTGTGTCGATTCTGAGGTTGCGGGACCTGTCTGCAGAAAAGCTGTGGTCCCGTATCGATTTATTTAGGGGCCGTTAAGAAATAACTCCTACTATTTTCACCATTTCTTTACGGCCCCTTATGCCGTTCATGACATTGAAACGGATTACTTATTGTTGAACGGCGGCTTACATAGTTTGATCAGGACGCCAATTCATTAAAACGGCAACTGAGGATCAGGTCACCGTCTTCGTATTGAGTCTTCACCTTATACGGCAAAGTTTTGAAGAGGCTGATCATTGCCTTATTGCTTGGAAAAGTATAAGCCATTAACCCACTTATGCCATTTTCTCGAGCAACCGCCGCCAATTTTTTCAGGAAAAAAGTACCAAGCCCTTTACCTTGGTATTCCGCACTGACGGAAAATGCCACTTCGGCCAGATTTTTATCCGGCAGTTTCATGCTCTCCGCTACCGCTACCACCCGACCAAAACCAAATTCTCCGACTACGGCAACAATGGTCAGATCATTGACATAATCGACATGGGAGCGGGTTTCCATTTCGGCTCTGGCAAAAATGGTTTTTTGACAGAAAAATCTCGTCAGAACGTCCTCTTTCGGCAGGCTATAGTAGTGCTCCTGGATGCGTCGTTCATCGACCGGTTTCGCAGGCCGGACGGTAACCTTTGTGCCATTGATGGTGAGAGTCTCTTCCAGTTGGACCGGATATACGGCTCTCGCCGCCTCGCCCAGAGTCCTTTCCGCACCGATAAAGCCACGTTGTTTAGCAGCCTCAAAGAGTTCTTCCCGGAACATCGGATGAGCGATACTGATCATCGCGATAACCCGTTCCTGAAGGCTTTTGCCAAAAAGATTGACCGAGCCGTATTCGGATACCACGTAGTGGACATCGCCACGCGGGACGACAACGACCTGTTCTTTCATATACGGGACAATGTTTGATTGAATGCCGTTTTCCGTCTCATTCGTTGAAAAGATTGTGAGGATGGATTTGCCGCCAGGTGATCGACGTGCGCCCCTGACAAAGTCGGGGATACCCGATACCCCCGCAAAACGAGTTACCGAGGAGGCCTCCGCCGAGACCTGTCCGGTAAGATCAATGGTCTTTGCGACATTTAAGGAGACCATGCGGTTATGCTGGGAGATGACAAACGGATCATTTACATAGTCGGAGGGGTGAAAATCAATAGCAGGGTTGTCGTTGAGGAATTCATACAGGTTATGGCTGCCTATGGCCATGGAGGCCACCATTTTTCCCTCGTTCAGGCCCTTTTTCTTGTTGTTGATGTTGCCCGTGGCATAAAGATGCATGATGTCGTCAGTAAGAAACTGCGAATGGACACCCAGATCATTTTTATTGGAGAGCCCCTGCACGGTAGCCTGAGAAGCGGAGTCAAGGCCTATCTGCAGGGTTGAGCCGTCTTCTATCAAATTGGCAATATGCCGGCCGATACTGATCGCCGCTTCGGAAGTTATTCTTGAAATAGGAATCGAAAGAAGTTCCTCCTCGTATTCCACCAGGAGATCGACGTCATTGACATGAATAAAGCTTTGTCCCATGACCCTCGGCATTCTCGGGTTGACCTGAGCGATGACTAAATCGGCTGATCGGGCAGCTGCCATGGTCACATCAACGGAGATGCCAAGGCTCATCCAGCCAAAATCATCAATGGTGGAGACCTGGATCAGAGCTACATTCAAAGGCAGTTTGCGCTTTGTGAACAAGCTGGGGACATCCGACATGTTCATCGGCGTAATAAATCTTCTTTGCTGGGCGATGGTCAGGTTGGTGGTGGATCCAAGGTAGATCGAACGAATGTTCAGGTTGGTGTCCTTGGTCTTGTCGGCTATGGCGGCCAGGGAGACAGTTTCCCTGCCGAGGAGGCGGACTATTTCCAAGCCACTGAATTTGTTAGTGTTCTCAACAAGTGTTTTGACAAGGATCTGGGGCTCGCCGCAACCGGATCCAATAAAAACCCTATGCCCGGATTTGATGTGGCCGATGGCCTTCTCCGGAGTTACCGTTTTTTCTAAATAACCATCAGCCCAATATTGAGAATTCGGCATATTTCATCTCCTCTTAATATATCGATCGCAAATGCTTTTGAAGTTGTCCAAAGGGGTGGTGATCGGCTCTCGGCTCGAATCTTAGGAAGATCTTATCTCACCAGAGAGGCAATCACAATACATTTTGCTACACCGCGGTCGGCGCCCTATAAAAGCGATTTGAACACTCAAAAAATGCAATAATGGTAAAACTCGAGCAGCGGAGTTTGTAATTGAGTAACAATGTTCTTTTTTATCTTGCAACGGTTAGTGTGTTTAAATAAAAATAATAAAAACAATTAGATAAATATATATATAAGCAATTCATCAACTCTATATGGTTTTAAAATGGGAGGAACAGGTGCTCTGCAGGATTTGCCCAAAAAATATTATAACTAACAGTAATCAAAATATAAAAAATATTTTCAATCAAAATTGATCAATTTTTAAGTGTAACAATGTTAAATTTCTTCTTGAAGTGTCGGTAGGTTTGCAGTATACATTCCTTTGGAAACTGACGGATGGACTAAAATTCATACCTAAAGGAGCAAGTATGGCGAATTATGATGCAGTGTTTCAGCGGAGTTTGAAGAATCCTGAAGAATTTTGGGGGGAAGCAGCGCAAAGCATTACTTGGTTTAAGAAATATGACAAGGTTTTAGATTCCTCAAATCCACCGTTTTACAAGTGGTTTCCCGGTGGCAAAATGAATACCTGCTATAACGCCATCGACCGTCATGTCGAAGGTGGCAGGGCAGATCAAGTTGCAATCATTTATGACAGTCCGGTTACCAACACACTTAAAAAAATCACCTATAAAGAACTGCTGGAGCAAGTGTCCACCTTCGCCGGTGCGTTGGCAAGTCAGGGCGTCGTCAAGGGAGACACCGTAGTTATTTATATGCCGATGATTCCTGAAGCCGCAATAGCCATGTTGGCATGTGCAAGGCTCGGGGCCATTCATTCCGTGGTTTTTGGTGGTTTTGCGCCGCATGAGCTGGCAATTCGCATTGATCATGCACAGCCGAAATTATTGATTACTGCTTCCGGAGCGGTTGAAGGCAAAAAAATACTTTCCTATAAGCCGCTTGTCGATAGTGCAATCGAGCAGTCTACCCATGAAGTGAAGAAGGTAATCCTCTTCCAGCGTGATATCGTCAAGTCCGAGATGATCCCCGGGCGTGATCTTGACTGGGCCGACTTGGTAAGCAAGAGTTCGCCTGTCGGTTGCACCGAGGTTGATGCCACCGATCCCTTATACATTCTCTATACTTCCGGCACGACCGGGATGCCCAAGGGCGTTATTCGTGATAATGGCGGGCATGCCGTAGCACTTTACTGGACCATGAAAAACCTCTACAACATTAATCCCGGCGATGTATGGTGGTCTGCTTCCGATGTTGGCTGGGTTGTCGGCCATTCCTATATCGTTTATGCGCCCCTTCTGCAAGGTTCAACCACCGTATTTTATGAGGGCAAACCGGTTGGAACTCCCGATGCAGGTGCTTTCTGGCGGGTCATTTCCCAGCATAAAGTAAAATCGCTGTTTACTGCCCCTACGGCCTTTCGGGCAATCAAAAAAGAGGATCCGCTGGGAGTTCATTTTGCAAAATATGATACCTCTTGCTTCGAGTGTTTGTATCTTGCCGGTGAACGAACGGATCCCGACACATTACACTGGGCGGAGAAACTGATCGGTGTTCCGGTCATCGATCATTGGTGGCAGACCGAGACCGGTTGGGCGATCGTCGGCAATTGTCGAGGCATTGAACTGTTACCGATTAAGGAAGGCTCGCCGACCAAACCCTTGGTAGGTTACGACGTGCGTGTCGTAAACGACGAAGGTGAGGCAGTGCCCAAAGGAACTAATGGAAATATTGTCATCAAGCTGCCGTTGCCACCAGGCAACCTGACCACTCTCTGGCGAAATGACGAGCGTTTCATAAAATCCTACATGAGCAAGTTTCCCGGGTATTATGAAACCAGCGACGGCGGGTTCATTGATGCTGATGGCTATGTATATGTAATGGGCCGAATGGATGATGTCATCAATATCGCCGGTCATAGGTTGTCAACCGGCGCCATGGAGGAGATTATCTCCAATCATCCCGATATCGCCGAATGTGCCGTGTTCGGTGCCGATGATCAAATGAAAGGCCAATTACCGGTTGGTCTGTTCGTCGTCAAGGCTGGTGTCACAAGGGATGGCGAGGAAATCAAGAAAGAATTGGTGAAAATGGTTCGAGAAACCATTGGCCCCATCGCCTGCTTCAAGGATGCTATGCAGGTTGTCCGACTGCCGAAAACCAGATCCGGCAAGATTCTCCGAGGCACCATGCGCTCCATTGCCAATAATCAAGAGTATAGAACCCCATCGACCATTGATGATCCGGCGATACTTACCGAGATCACTGAAGCTCTGGCAAAAATGGGATATGTGAAAAAATAGTGGTTTTTAAACCGGGCAGCTGCACTTGATGCAGCTGCCCTTTTTTCATTTCCAAAAGGGGCGAGAGTAATTTTGAGCCCCGTTTTCCTAGGACGGCTTTTATGAAGATTCATGAATACCAGGCGAAAGAACTTTTTCGTAAGTACAAGGTGCCGACTCCCGAGGGTGGTGTAAGCAACACGGTTCAGGGGATCGAGAAGATTGCCGCAGGTCTTGGCCTGCCCGTGGCTGTCAAGGCTCAGATTCATGCCGGAGGCAGAGGCAAGGGTGGTGGTGTTAAGCTGGCTAGAACCAATGAGGATGTTACCCAGGCCGCCAAAGCAATCCTTGGAATGACCCTGGTGACTAAACAAACGGGTCCGGAAGGGCGGGTTGTAAAGACCATCCTGGTGGAAAAAGGGGTAGCGATCAAGAAAGAGATGTACCTCTCGCTGGTTCCTGATCGCAGTACCGCAACGGTGACAATTATTGCCAGCCAGGATGGTGGCATGGATATAGAAGAAGTTGCAGCCAAGACCCCGGAACGGATAATTAAGGTTGCGGTTAATCCGATCACCGGTATTCGCAGCTATCATGTCGGCCGGGTGATGTTTGGCCTGGAGCTTGAAAAGGAGCTGATGAAAGAGTTTTCGGCGATTCTGAAAAGCCTCTATACGCTCTTTGTCGACTATGATTGCTCCTTGGTGGAGATTAATCCGCTCATCATTACCGAAGATAACAGAATTATCGCACTCGATGCGAAGATGGATATTGATTCGAACGCCCTGTACCGTCACCCCGATGTCCTGGCAATGCATGATCCTAATGAGGATGATCCGACCGAGGCTGAGGCCGCAAAATTTAACCTCAATTATATAAATCTCGGCGGTAATGTCGGGAATATGGTCAATGGCGCCGGACTGGCCATGGCAACCATGGATATCATTAAACAGGCAGGGGCTGAACCCGCCAATTTCCTTGATGTCGGCGGCGGTGCCAATGCCGAAATGGTGGAAAACGGCTTTCGCATCATCCTCAGTGATTCGAAGGTGAAAGGGATTTTGATCAACATTTTTGGGGGGATCCTTCGCTGTGACGTTCTGGCGCAGGGTGTCGTCCAGGCGGCCAAGAAGATAAAATTGTCGGTACCGGTAGTAGTGAGAATGGAAGGAACCAATGTTGAAGAAGGCCGAAGAATTCTCAGTGAATCCGGGTTGAAATTGATTAATGCCACTGATCTATCCGATGCCGCAAGAAAAGTTGCGGAAATTGTCGCCTAGGCAAACGCATTAGAAAATATACTTTGGAAGGAAAAAATGAGCATTTTAATCAACTCAGAAACGCGTGTGCTTGTCCAGGGAATTACAGGCAAAGAAGGGCAGTTCCATACCCAGCAGTGTATTGCATATGGCACCAAGGTCGTCGCTGGGGTTACCCCGGGAAAAGGCGGTCAGAAGATGGATGGGGTGCCGGTTTTCAATACCGTACAGGACGCTCGGGACAAGACCGGAGCCAATGCCTCAATGATTCTCGTCCCCCCTCCTTTTGCCGCCGATGCCATTCTCGAGGCGATAGATGCCGGAGTGGAGGTAATTGTCTGCATAACTGAAGGTGTGCCGGTGATGGATATGCTCAGGGTAAAAAATTACCTTGCTACCAAGCCGACAATAAGGCTGATCGGCCCCAATTGTCCCGGTATAATCACACCCGGTGAATGCAAGATAGGAATTATGCCCGGAGCCATTCACACCCCCGGCGGACCGGTTGGCGTCGTGTCCCGTTCAGGAACCCTTACCTATGAAGTCGTGCACCAGTTAACCCAAGTCGGGCTCGGCCAGACGACATGTGTCGGCATTGGTGGCGATCCGGTAAATGGTACGGGGTTCATTGACTGTCTGAAGGCTTTCAATGAAGACCCGGCAACCAAGGCGGTGGTCATGGTCGGAGAAATCGGCGGTAATGCCGAGGAGCAAGCTTCGGCATGGATAAAAGCAAATATGAAAAAACCAGTGGTTGGTTTTATCGCCGGACTCACTGCGCCTCCCGGTAGACGGATGGGACATGCCGGTGCCATTGTCAGTGGTGGGCAGGGGACTGCTTCCGCCAAAATCGAAGCCATGCAGCAATGCGGTATTTACGTCTGTAAAGATCTTGGTTCCCTGGGGCGACTGTGCAAGGAAGTTTTTACCTGATCCCGATTAACGGAATTAATCTCCTTGCAGCAATTCTTGACACACCATAGGAAGAGTTGTGTGAAGAGGGATTAAAAACCAGCCTCAGATGGTGACATGCCGGAAACACAAGGATTTTTCTTTCAAGGAGAAACTATGAAGACTGATGACCAACTGGAACATCTAAGAAAACTGAGAGATGAAGCCCGCTTGGGCGGTGGTCAAAAAAGAATCGATAAGCAGCATGAAAAAGGTCTGATGACCGCCAGGGAGCGCATTGATCTGCTTTTGGATAAGGGTTCTTTCGAAGAATTCGATATGTTCAAGACCCATAGATGCAGGGATTTTGGCATGGATCAACAGGTCTTTTTGGGAGACGGTGTAGTTACCGGGCATGGCACGGTCGATGGTCGTATTGTCTATGTTTTTGCCCAGGATTTCACGGTACTTGGAGGTTCCCTGTCGGAAACCTTTGCCGAAAAAATCTGCAAGATAATGGATCTCGCCATGAAAAATGGCGCTCCCGTGGTCGGCTTGAATGATTCCGGCGGGGCGCGCATTCAGGAAGGAATTGAGAGTCTTGCCGGTTATTCGGAAATTTTTCAACGCAATGTTATGGCCTCTGGGGTTGTTCCGCAGATCTCGGCGATTTTTGGCCCCTGTGCCGGTGGGGCGGTATATTCGCCGGCCCTCACCGACTTTGTTATCATGGTCCAGAAGAAATCCTATATGTTTCTCACCGGCCCGAAGGTCGTCAAGTCGGTGACCCATGAAGATGTCAGCGAAGAAACTTTGGGCGGGGCGGCGATGCATGCCAGTCGCAGCGGGGTTGTTGATTATCCTGCTGGGTCAGGTGCCGATGCTATTGCCTATGTTCGCCGGCTGCTTTCCTTTCTGCCGCAGAATAATATGGAAAATCCTCCCCTTTTACCCTGCACCGATCCGCCCGATCGGGAGATTGTTGCACTCAACCAGATTATTCCTGAAAATCCCAATGCTGCCTACGACATGAAGGAAGTTATCCTGCAAACAGTAGATAACAATGATTTTTTTGAGGTTAAGGAAAACTTCGCACCGAATCTTTTAGTCGGGTTTGCCAGGTATAACGGGATGAGTGTCGGGATAGTTGCCAACCAACCGGCCCATCTCTCCGGCGTTCTTGATATCGACTCCTCAATAAAGGGCGCTCGTTTTGTCAGGTTCTGCGATTGTTTCAATATTCCGGTTGTTACCTTTGTCGATGTTCCGGGCTTTTTGCCGGGAACGGCTCAAGAATTTGGCGGAGTTATCCGTAACGGTGCCAAAATTCTCTATGCCTTTGCCGAGGCGACTATCCCTAAGGTAACTGTTATCACGAGAAAGGCGTATGGCGGAGCTTATTGCGTTATGTCTTCCAAGCATTTGCGCGGCGATATTAACTACGCCTGGCCCACAGCCGAAATTGCGGTAATGGGAGCAAGGGGCGCTGCTGGAGTATTGTATGGCAAGGATGCCCAAAAAGCCCCGGATCCAAGGGCATTTTTGGCAGAAAAGGAGAAGGAGTACCAGGATGCTGTTGCCAATCCCTACGTCGCTGCCCAACGCGGTTATATCGATGATATAATCGAGCCGTCGAAAACCCGGGCACGAATCATCAAGTCGCTGGGCCTTCTCCAGAATAAGCGAGATACAAATCCGATGAAAAAGCATGGCAATATACCACTATAACAGTCGCAAACAAGCCTGAGTATCATTAGGAGATCCACATGACAGTGAAGATTTTTATTAGACGCAAGGTGCAGGTTAATAATTCTGCAGAACTGACCCTTCTCCTCAAAAAATTGCGGGCTCTCGCTCTAGGACAACCCGGCTATCTTTCAGGAGAGACCTTCAATAGGATAGATAAAAAGGACGAATGCATGGTGATTGGTACCTGGCGTTCGGTGGAAGACTGGAACAACTGGGTGAACAATCCGAAACGCATCGAAGTTCAGGCGGAGATAGACAGACTCCTTGGCGAGGAAACAGAATACGCCATGTACAGCGTCTAAGATTGAGGTGTTCAAGACAAACAGTCGGGATTTTCATGCCGCCCATGGTACTGCTTTTTGCGTATCGGGTAGTGGAGGTAATAAAAATTATGGGTGATGTGATGGCAGGTCAAAGAAAGAAAATGGCTGCCGCCCTGGCGGCCGTCAGTCTCTATCTGCAACAGGAGGAGGCTATGGCAACCCAAGAGCAGCATGCACTTCCGAAGACACCGCAGAGTTTTGAGTTCAGCCAGTGGGGACAGAGTGGGCGGCAGGAAATGATGGCCATGCGGAAATTAATTCAGCTGAGAGCGTTTACGCGCTTTTAATAGCATCAATAGCTAATGATGAGGAAAGAGGAGACACATATAATGAGCGATCAAGTGAAGATGACCCCGTTGAACTATTCCGCAGATCGGCCTAAGGCAAAGAATCCTGTGAAGATCATGGATCTGTCGTTGCGTGACGGCCATCAGTCCCTTTTCGCTACCCGTGGGCGTACGGAGGATATGATCCCGGTAGCCGAGTTGATGGACGAGGTTGGGTTCTGGGCAATCGAAACCTGGGGTGGCGCTACCTTCGATACCATGCACCGTTTTCTCAACGAGGATCCTTGGGAGCGTTTGCGCACCTTGAAACGCTATATCAAAAAAACCCCTTTCTCCATGCTGCTGCGGGCGCAGAACCTTGTCGGTTATCGGAACTATGCCGACGACCTGGCCTTTGCTTTTGTTGAGCGAGCAGCGGAAAACGGTATGGATATCTTCAGGACCTTTGATGCCTTAAACGATTATCGCAACTTTGAGACGGTGGTCAAACAGATTAAAAAAAGCGGCAAACATTTTCAAGGCTGCATCTGTTACACCCTCACCGAACCACGTCTTGGTGGGGAAGTTTACAATCTCGAGTATTATACGGATAGGGCAAAAACCCTGGAATCGATGGGGGCCGATTCCGTGTGTGTCAAGGATATGGCCGGGTTGCTGGCTCCCTACGATGCCTATCCACTCATCAAGGCCCTGAAAAAGGCGGTGAAGATACCCATTCACCTGCACAGCCATTTTACCTCCGGCATGTCGCCGATGACCCACCTCAAGGCCATCGAGGCGGGCGTCGATATTATCGATACCTGCATGACTCCCTACGCTTACAGAACCTCCCATGCGGCTGTTGAGCCGTTGGTTATGGCCCTTTTGGGGACAAATCGCGATACCGGCTTTGATATTAAGAAACTTGCCGAAATTAATGATATTTTCGAGAAACAGGTGATGCCGAAATACAAGCACCTGCTCGATGACTCGAAGGTTTCCATTATCGATATCAATGTACTGCTGCATCAGACCCCGGGCGGCATGTTGTCGAACCTGGTCAATCAATTGCGGGAGATGGACGCCCTCGATAAGATTGATGAGGTGTACAAAGAACTGCCAAGGGTGCGCAAAGACCTCGGTCAGATCCCCCTTGTTACCCCGACAAGCCAGATCGTCGGAGTGCAGACCGTCAACAATGTCCTGCATGACACTCCCGGTGAACGATACAAGATGATTACCGGTCAGGTGAAAGATCTCTGTTTCGGATTGTATGGCAAGACGGCTGTGCCTATTAATGCGGAATTGCAAGCAAAGGCTCTGAAAGGCTATCCCCGTGGAGAAAAACCGATCACCTGCCGTCCAGCCGAGGTTCTAGAACCGGAACTGGCCAAGGCGAAAGCCGAGATCGGTGATTTGGCAGCAGATATGGATGACCTCATTTTGTATGCCCAGTTCCCGGTCACCGGTAAGAAATTCCTTGAATGGAAGTATGGTAAAGCCGAGGTGCCCGCCAGTGTGCTGCCGATTACTATTGAAGATGTGAAGAAAAAAGATGAACTTGTGAAAAAGGCTTTGGCCGGTAAACTCGTTGAGGTGAAGCAGGTCGAAAAACCACTGAAGACTCAATCGGTCAGAACCTTTAACGTTTTCATCGATGATGAATTCTATGCGGTCGAGGTTGATCCCGTAGGAAACACCCATCTTGTGTCTCCTCCCCAGCCAGCTGTCGCCGCCCCTGCCGCGGCCCCGGTCGCCGCTGCCCCATTGAAGGCCCCGGCTCCCGCCCCGGCCCCGGAACCGGCACATCTAGGGGAGGGAACGGTTCTTCTGGCGCCTATGCCTGGAATGATCGTTAAATATATGGTAAAAGCTGGAGATCAGGTAAAACAAGGCGACCCCATTGTTATCCTTGAAGCCATGAAGATGGAAAATGCCCTTACCGCACCCTGTGCGGGGAAGGTTCAGGGTATCAAATTTTCCAGTGGTGACACTGTGGCAAAAGGTGCCGTTCTCTGTGTGATCGATTAACCTTGATGGGGCACGGGACTAAATCTTGTGCCCCATCAGTCTTTCGTTTTTGGGGTGTTTATGATAATAAAAGAGCTGAATGGACATACCCCGAAGTTCGGTAAGGATTGTTTTTTGGCCGAGAATGCCGTCATCGTTGGTGATGTGGTGATGGGTGATCAGTGCAGTATCTGGTACAATGCCGTGATTCGTGGCGATGTTCACTATATTCGCATGGGTAACAAGGTGAACATACAGGATGGCGCCGTAGTTCACTGTACCTATCAGAAATCGCCGACCACTATCGGCAATAACGTCTCGGTTGGCCACAATGCCATCGTGCACGGCTGCACTATTCAGGATAATGTGCTGGTGGGAATGGGGGCGATTGTCATGGATGATTGTGTCGTCGAAAGCAATTCAATTGTAGCTGCCGGTGCCGTGGTCACCCAAGGTACACGTGTAGAGGCGGGGACGATCTATGCCGGTGTACCGGCCAGGAAGGTGAAAGATATCAGCCGCGAGCTGATCTCCGGTGAAATTGAAAGGATAGCCAACAACTATATCAAATACGCCGGCTGGTACAAATAGCAGCTTTGCAGTCAGCCCTGCAACCGTTTTTATTTATCGACCTGCTTATATAAAAAGGCAAGCAGTGCGTCGGCTGCCGCAGTCGGCGATGTCTTTTTTTCTTCCACGTTCTTTCGTAACGCCGCCAAGGTCTGGCGCACATGCGGGGTATTGTAGAACCACTGACGCAATCCCTCGTCAAGGAGAAAGGCCATCCAGTCGAGGGCCTGGGTTTTTCTCTTTTCCTCCATCTCGCCGCTTACGGTCAGTTTGTCCCGATGTTCCAGAATAGTTTTCCAGATTGTATTGATACCTTTGCCCTCGATAGCGCTGCAGGTAAGCACCGGGGGGCTCCAATTCGGGCTGTTGGGCATGAGCATGTGCAAGGCGGTCTGATATTCCTTCCTGGCTATCTCTGCCCGTAACAGGTTGTCGCCATCGGCCTTATTGATGACAATGGCGTCAGCTACTTCCAGAACCCCTTTTTTTATTCCTTGCAGTTCGTCTCCCGCCCCGGCAATCATCAGTACCAGGAAAAAATCGACCATGGAGGCGACGGTGGTCTCAGATTGACCGACGCCAACCGTTTCTATTATCACCACATCATATCCTGCCGCTTCGCAGGCGAGCATGGTCTCGCGGGTTTTTCTGCCGACGCCGCCGAGGGTTCCACTCGATGGCGATGGGCGGATAAAGGCGTTCGGATCGACCGCCAGTTGTTCCATGCGAGTCTTGTCGCCGAGGATACTGCCGCCGCTACGGCTGCTGCTAGGGTCAATGGCAAGGACGGCGACGCGGTGGCCGAGTTTGGTGAGCATCGTCCCGAAACTTTCGATATAGGTGCTTTTCCCCGCACCCGGAACGCCGGTTATACCAATACGGGTGCCACGACCGGTAAAAGGCAGGAGCTTATCGACAATAATTCTGGCCAGTTCCTGATGGGCCGGGAGTGTGCTTTCGATGAGGGTGATGGTTCTGGCAAGTGTCAGGCGATCACGATTGAGAACGCCTGACACATAATGTTGGGGATCGTTTACCATTGAACAAGAGGTGTTTGCTGGGCCCATTGGCTCAGATTGCTGAAAACCGGCGGGGCAGACTTGGCGGGGCAGGGGAGGCCCGCCAAGTCTGCAGCCGGAAGATGACATACTATTTGAGATATTTTTCTTCCAGCAAAGTAAGAGTTTTGTCGGCAGATTCGGGGATCGGTGTGCCCGGCCCAAAAACCGCTTTAACTCCGGCTTGGTAGAGGAAGTCATAATCCCCAGGGGGGATAACTCCGCCGGCTACGACGAGAATTTCACCGCCGCCGATTTTTTTCAGCTCTTCAATGAGGGCCGGGATGAGTGATTTGTGCCCGGCCGCAAGACTTGAGGCGCCAACGACGTGGACGTCGTTTTCAATGGCCATTTTTGCAGCCTCTTCAGGGGTCTGGAACATCGGGCTGATGTCAACATCGAAACCGAGGTCGGCATAGGCGCTGGCAACAACCTTGAACCCCCGATCATGGCCGTCCTGACCCATTTTGGTTACCAAGAGGCGTGGGCGTCGCCCCTGTTTTTCAAGGAACGTATTGGTTCGCTGTTTGATTGCGGCGATGACCTTGTTGTCGCCCGTGTATTCCGACGAATAGGCACCGGAGATGCAGCGGGTAGTGGCGACAAAGCGGCCAAATACCGCTTCGATGGCATTGGAAATTTCACCTACCGTGGCCCTTGATCGAACCGCCGGGAGTGCGGCTTCCAGGATGTTTCCGCCGTTTTTCGCGGCATTGGTAAGATCCGTCAGCGCTCTTTCGACAGCAGCCTTGTCGCGGCTGGCTTTTATTTCCTTGATGCGGGCAATCTGTTCATCGCGAACCGAAGCCGGTACCTCGCGCACCTCGAAATCGATTTTTTCGTTGGCCAGTTTGTATTTGTTGACCCCGACTATGACATCCAAGCCCTGGTCGATGCGGGCCTGCTTTCTGGCAGCGGATTCCTCGATACGCAGCTTTGGCATGCCGCTTTCGATGGCCTTGGCCATTCCGCCCAGTTCTTCAATCTCGTTAATTATTTTCTGAGATTCGTTGATGATGCTGTTGGTCAATGATTCGAGATAGTAGGAACCGCCCAAGGGGTCGATGACATGACAGATCTGCGATTCTTCCTGGATGATTATCTGGGTATTGCGGGCAATGCGGGCGGAAAAATCGGTCGGCAAGCCAATGGCCTCATCGAAAGAATTGGTATGCAGGGACTGGGTTCCGCCAAGTGCCGCCGTCATGGCCTCAAGGGTTGTGCGAATGACGTTGTTGTACGGATCCTGCTCGGTGAGACTCCACCCCGAGGTTTGGCAATGGGTGCGGAGCATGGAGGATTTGGCGTTTTTCGGGTTAAACTGGCTCATCAGCCGGTACCAGAGGAATCTGGCGGCACGCAGCATGGCGATATCCATAAAGAAATTCATGCCGATGCCGAAAAAGAAAGAGAGCCGCGGGGCGAAGGTATCGACATCCATGCCGCTCTTCAATGCCGCCTTTACGTATTCGACGCCATCGGCCAAGGTAAAGGCAGTCTGCAGAACGCTATTGGCACCCGCTTCCATCATGTGGTAACCGCTGATACTGATGGTATTGTATTTGGGCATCTCCTTGGAACAGTAGGCCATGATATCGGAGATGATGCGCATTGATGGGGTGGGCGGGTAGATGTAGGTGTTTCTGGTAAGGTACTCTTTGAGAATGTCATTCTGGATAGTACCTTCCAGTTTGTCGTGGGCAACACCCTGTTCTTCAGCGGCGACAATGTATCCTGCAAGAATCGGAATAACGGCGCCGTTCATGGTCATCGAGACTGACATCTGATCAAGAGGGATACCGTTGAAAAGGATTTTCATATCCTCAACGGAATCTATGGCCACACCCGCCTTGCCGATATCGCCGGCAACCCGCGGATGATCGGAATCATAACCTCGATGGGTAGCCAGGTCGAAGGCGACCGACAGGCCTTTTTGGCCGGCGGCCAGGGCCTTGTGATAAAAGGCATTCGATTCCTTGGCGGTTGAAAAACCGGCATATTGGCGAATGGTCCACGGTCGACCGGTATACATAGTGGCCATGGGCCCCCGGACATAAGGAGCCATGCCGGGGAGAGTGTTGACCGACTCCATTCCTTCCAGGTCTTCGGCGGTATAGAGAGGTTTGACTTTAATACCTTCCGGGGTCATCCATGAAAGTGTTTCGACGGATTTACCCTTCATCTGTTTTTCAGCTATCTCTGTCCATTTCGGCAGTTTTGGATGGTGTGCCATGGTGTAACTCCTAGTTAACGGTGTTCAAGCCCAAGAAGGGCGGATAGTGGGGGAGAGGGAATCAACGCTCACAAAGTTCAACAAGCACACCTCCGGTGGCTTTGGGGTGCAGGAAGGCAATCTTTGCCCCACCCGCACCGATTCGCGGTTGCTGGTCGATAAGCTGGATGCCTTTTTCCTTCAGTTCCTGCAGGGCCGCTTCGATATTGGCGACGCGAAATGCCACATGCTGGAAGCCGGTCCCCTTTTTTTCAATGAATTTAGCAACCGGACCGTCCGGGGAGGTTGATTCAAGAAGCTCCACCTCACTTTCTCCGATCGGGAAAAATGCCGTTGTAACTTTCTGGGTTTCCACTGTTTCCGCGCCCTCGAATTTAAGACCGAGAACATCGGACCAGAAGTTTTTTCCATCTTCAATGCTGTTGACAGCTATTCCCAGGTGGTCAATCTTAAGTATCTCCATGGTATGCCTCCAATGAGTCAAAGTTGTTGCCCGCAGGGCGTTATTGAGCGGTTTTATCGGTTTTATCGAAAGTTAAAGGGTGGTTCCCGGCAAATTTTTCTGCGGATTGGCCATCCCTTGCCAGACCATTTCGAACATGATGTTGGCCTGTTCGGACAGACTGCCTTTTTTGCCACGGAGGATCCACATGAAAAAACTCCGCTGCACAAATCCCATAAAAAAATCAAGGAGGGTCCCGGCTCGTACATGGGGGTTGAGAATGCCCTCCTTCTGCCCCTGGCGGAGGACATCGATCATCAGCGACATCATCCGCGGCTGGGCAAAGGTTTCATCGGCCATCCAGGTCTTCATCGGCAGGGTCATGAAAACTATTCTGCCGAGGCCTTCGTGTCTTTCATAGTAGTCAAGCTGGAGCCAGAACACCTTGCGGAGCTTTTCCTTCATGTTTTCTATGCCTTGAAGGTGGTCGACAATGCGGTCGGTCAGCTTACCCATCCAGATATCGACAAAGGCGAAAACCAATCGCTCCTTGCTGCCATAATGTTTGTAGATAGTGGTGAAACTCACTCCAGCTTTGGCGGCAATGTCGCGGATGGAGGCCCGGTGAAAGTCGGATTGGGAAAAAATTTCCAAAACGGCTTTTTCAAGTCTTGCATGGATGTCGCCGCTTAATTCATCTAACATTGTTACTTGCCTATGGTTATGTGGTTTTTCTCTTGAGAATGTTGTGGCACCTGCCGAAGATCACCAATCAAGTCATGAAGGATAGGTGTCATGCGGAGTAGTGTTTTCTTCTTTGTTATTATTTAACTATGTGGTTTATAAAATGAAAAATAATTCAATGCCAATATTCTCGGGTTTTATGGGTAACAACGTTACTGTTATCTGTTTTAATGTATTGGTTCGGACTTTTCAAGGGAAAAAACGCTCAATGATGGCGGTGGCTCCCCCTATCCTTACCCCCTAGAAGCGCCGCTGCCGAATTTAAGTTAAAGGGTGCAGCGGCTTTTGCAAAATAGATTGAAAGTTTTATCGAAAAAATGCTAGGTTGGATGCACTGTGACAGGGTGCAGGTGCAGATAAGGGATGTCGGGCTGGGTCGATCTCGGAAGATTGTAATCGAAAAACAGGAAAATCTTATGAAAAGAACTGGTTTTGTTTATGATGAAAGATATTTGTTGCACGATACGGGCATATATCATCCTGAATCTCCGGAACGGTTGAAGACGATCTTCAAGTGGCTTGAAGATTCCGGAATGCTCTCGCAACTGACGCGGATAGAGGCCACAAAGGCTAATCAACGATGGATAGAAACAGTGCATAATATTCACTATATTATGCGCTTCGATGAAGCCTGCATCTCCGGATTAAACGAGTTCGAGCACCCGGACAACGGCATATGCAGAGACAGCTATGATACGGCGTTTCTCGCTGTCGGCGGTGTACTCAAAGCGATTGATGCCGTTATGAAAGGCGAAATTGATAATGCTTTTTGTGCGGTACGCCCCCCGGGGCATCATGCCGAAGCAGACAAGCCCATGGGCTTTTGCTATTTCAACAACGTGGCGATTGGGGCACGGTATCTCCAGAAGGAATATGGCATCGAAAGAGTGGGGATAATCGATTTTGACGTGCATCACGGTAACGGTACCCAACACATCTTTGACCGTGATCCATCGGTATTTTATTATTCGATTCATGAACATCCATCATTCGCCTACCCGGGCACCGGCAGGGAGTTTGAGGCGGGACTCGGCGAAGGCGAGGGGTATACGGTCAACTCCCCGGTCCTCCCAGGAAGAGGAGATGATGAGTACAAGCGATTGATCATGCAGGATCTGGTTCCCGCCTTTAAGAAATTTAACCCGGAATTCATATTGCTCTCGGCAGGCTTTGATGCCCATGAAAGTGATATGATGTCCGGAACCAATCTTTCCACCGAGGGCTACGATTTTATTTCCGAGGTGATAATGAATCTGGTCAATCGTTGTTCGGGCGGGCGCGTGGTTTCTGTTCTTGAAGGCGGCTATAATCTTGATATATTGCCACTTTTGGTGGAGAATCATATCAGGTTTCTGGCGGATCTGAAGTAACACTCCCAAGCTTCGCCAGTGATCCTGTAAGGTATGAACTATTAAAGAAATATTGGAGGTTATATGTTTGTAAGTGAGAGAATGGCGAAAAACCTGATTACGGCTGGGCCGGACATGACGATTTTCGAGGCCAAAACTATAATGGCAGAAAAAGGCTTTCGCCATTTACCGATTGTCGATAGTGCGGGAAAACTCATTGGTATCGTCAGCGATCGTGATATTCGCGCCGCCATGCCTTCAACCCTTTTGAAGAAAGCCGATTATGAAATCACCCTGGCGAAGATCATGAATTTTCCTGTCGAGGATATCATGACCAAGGATCCCCTGACCATTTATGCCTACTATACCATTCAGGATACCTTGTTGGTAATGCAGAAAAAAAAGGTTGGGGCTTTGCCGGTAATCGACCAGGAAGGTTATCTGAAGGGCCTTCTTTCAGTCCGCGATCTGCTGCGATCTTTTGTCAGTGTCTTGAATATCGATGAGCCTGGTTGCCTGTTGTGCATTGTTGTCAATGCCAAAGAAAAGACGGGCCAGATGAAAAAAATAGTCGATATTATTACGGAAGAAAGGATTGCTCTGGGTAGTATACTGGTCGCCAGAGCCTGGGACAATAATAAGCGAGCGATTTTTCCCTATCTCCTGACCAACAATATCATAAATGTGAAAAAGAAACTCATTGCGAATGGCTTTGAGTTGATAGATCCGATGCAATGGTATCTCGATCATCAACAGCCCCAAAAGGCCGAATAATTCCAGCCAAACGGCGCAATGGCTGTGCAGATTTGCGGTGGGTCGTGGGCTGCGGGGGCAATGGACGGTCGGGAGCCCACCGAAGGGCTACAATCTAGCCATTTTGCTTACCGCCGACGAGACTGCGATGTCGCCGCTTTCCGTATAGCTTTCATGGTGTTTCTCGATGTGAGAAAGCTGGTAAAGATAATTCACCATCATTCCCGCCGATTGTCCGATTCCTTTCTCGGAAAGATCCGCCGCCCAATTGATCCGCTCTATTTTCGCACCATTCGATAGATGGAAATGGCTGACTCTGTCAAACGCCTGACGACCTTTCTTGGCGGACAGAAGATACCTGGCGCAAAGCCTGAGAAGGATCGGCTTCAAGGGAGACGGAGTATCCTCTTTCAGGTGTTCTCCCAGGTTGTCTAGGGCAGCAAGGAAGAATTCTTTTGCATCGGTTTCTCCGGCCATTTTCTTGAGGGCTTTCAACTCTCGCTCGGAGAAGACCACCTCCTCGGGATGGTTTCGGAAATAGGCTAAGAATCCGGGAATTGGTGAGAGTGTCGAAAAGGTTTTGAGGTTAGGCAGCTTGGCACTGAGATCTTTGACTACATTTTTAATCAGGAAATTACCGAAACCAACGCCGGCAAGACCTGCCTGGCAATTGGAGATGGAGTAAAATATTGCACAATCGGCCTGGCGCGGTGCTAATGTCGGTTTGCTTTCATCGAGCAGGTCGTGAATGTTGGCGGCGATGCCGTTAACCAGTGCGACTTCGACAAAGATAAGCGGCTCTTGCGGCATACGCGGATGAAAATAGGCGAAGCAACGTCTATCCTCCCGCAGCCGATTCTTTAAATCCTGCCACGATCTGATGGCATGGACTGCCTCGTATTTTATCAATTTTTCAAGGAGTGCCGCTGGAGTTTCCCAGGTGATGCGCTGTAGATCGAGGAAACCGACATCAAACCAGGAAGAAAGCAGGCCGAGGATATCCTGATCAAGGGACTTCAGTGCCGGGTCGCCGGCGGTAAGCGGTAAGAGTTCCGCCCGGAGATCGACCAGGAACTTCACTCCCTCCTGCAGCCCATTGAATTGTCGCAGCAGTTGGGTCCGGGGAGAAATAAAAAGATTACGCAGCGCATGGTTCTTCTGTCGCTTATCCTCCGGGTCCGAATTTTGCAAGCGCGCTGCAATTGCCGTTTCAACGGCCTCGTTGTCGACATCGTATTCCCTGGCCAGCAGTTCGAGAAAACGTTTTCGGCCTTCGGAGTTGAGGACGAGATAGGTTTCGCCCAGCTCTGCGGCTCTGGTCCTGGCGGAAACCTCACCGCCCCGGCCCTCCAGGCAGGCATCGATCCTTGCCCGCAGTTTTTGCAAGTCCCCGTCCGGCAGATCGGCCTCGACGGAATTTTTCAGGGTCGCCTGGTCACCCAGAGGCCAGATCAGGCGAATCCGGCGTAAGGTCCTGTCCCATAAGGGCTCATCGCGATCAAACATGAAATCACCTGAAGTGAAAACGAATAAGAAGGTCTTGTTGACTGGAGAAAAATTATCTTTTCCAATTCTGTCTGAAAAAATCTTCAAGGAAACTCTTTCGCCAGCCATCGGTTTGGCGGAGTTGCTGCGATGCCTCGGCTTTTTTGGCGTTAAGCGTCGTTATGAGCAATTTCAACTCCGAGGTATTGCCGATCAATCCCGGTGCAATACCCAGCAATCCGGCCTTGAGGTTTACCAGGTTATTGAGTTTTTCCAGGGCCTCCCGGTCGGTTTGGCTGAGCCTGATAGGCCGCTCAAGAGCGGGGTAAGTGTCTACAGGTTGGCCGAGGGTGGTTTCGATAACGGCGGCGATAATCTTCCCGTATTTTGTGGTGGCATTGTCGGAGAGACCGCACCGCAACTTTTGCTCCTCAAGGGTTGCCGGTTTTTGTTTGGCAAGCTCGATCAGGAGAGCGTCCTTTATCACATGCCCACGGGGGCGGTTGATTTTTCTGGCCATGCCGTCACGCCACGTCGAAAGGTTTTTGAGGATGGCAAGCCCCGTCCGGTCAAGGGAGCTGCTGCCCCTGATTTTCAGATAGCGTTCATCGGCTGGTGGTCCGCAATAGGCGGCAGGGTTGTTGAGAAGATTCAACTCTTCCTGCAGCCAGGATTTAATTTTCGGGCCGATGATCCGGGTGAGAAGGAGAATTCTCACGGCTCGCAGATAGCGGACATCATCAAGGGCATAGCGCACCTGCTCATCGGTCAGAGGGCGCTGACACCAGTTGGTGCGGGTTTCGTCCTTAGCCAGGTCAATGTCCAACAACTCTTTCACCAGATTGCCGAGGGAGAGAGTTGCCGGAAGATTGGAAAAACCGGCGGCGAGCCGGGTATCAAAGATATTCTGGGGAGTGGCACCGGTGGCCCTCTGGAGGATTGCCAGGTCTTGGGGGGCGTCGTGCAGGATTTTAATAACTCCTCGGTCGGAAAGGAGTTGCCCGAGAGCCTGGAGGTTTTTAATGGCGAGTGGGTCGATGAGATAACAATCTTCATCCGACAAGGCTATTTGAATGAGGCCAAGCTGCGGATAATAGGTGCGTTCCCAGACAAACTCGGTATCCAATGCAACGGCATCTGTTTGTTTAGCCCGGGCAACCAGAATTTCTAGATCGGTCTCGTTTTCAATAAGGGTGTTGAGCTTTTCCATGGTAGTCTATGAGTGATGGTGAGAGCGAAGGAAAACCGTTATGACTCAAGTTTGCTATCGCAATTTTTAATGATATGGTCGCTTGCGGGCGTATGATTTGATGATCCCACTAATGCATAAAAAGACACAATGGACAGGAAAAAACAAGAAATATTCTTCTTTTAGGATGTTTATTTAAATTATTTTTTATATTATTGCCGGGAAGCTGCTGTCTCATGCCGACCTTGGAGGGAGAATGTTGGTCTATATCTTAAAACGGGTTGTTTTGATGATTCCCACCCTCTTCGGGGTAATGGTGATCACCTTCACGATCACCCAATTCGTGCCGGGCGGTCCGGTCGAAAAGATGATTGCCCAAATTGAGGGATTCAATAAAGCCGGTGGTGAAGTGCGAACCGAGTCATCGGGAATGTATCGAGGGGATTCGGGCCTTGATAGTGAGAAAATTGACCAGCTGAAAAGGCTCTATGGCTTTGATCAGCCGCCGATTAAGCGGTTTTTTGCCATGATGAGAAGCTACGTGGTTTTCGATTTCGGCACCTCCTATTATTATCACCAAAGTGTTTTTGACCTGGTTGTTTCGCGAATGCCGGTTTCCATGTCCCTCGGCTTGTGGAGTTTTTTCATTGTCTATGGAGTTTGTATTCCTCTAGGGATCCGGAAGGCGATCACCGATGGCTCGCGCTTTGACCTTGTCAGTTCATCGGTTATTCTTGTAGGCTATGCCATTCCAGGGTTTGTTTTGGGGGTTCTGTTGGTGGTCCTGTTTGGCGGGGGCAGTTTCTGGTCGGTGTTTCCTCTTAGGGGTCTTGTTTCCGACAATTTTCACGAGCTGAGCGTCGGGATGCAGATACTTGACTATCTTTGGCATATGGTACTACCGGTTACGTCGGGTGCAGTAGGCAGTCTTGCCGTAATGACTATGCTTACCAAGAATTCCTTTCTTGAAGAGATCCGCAAACAGTATGTGCTGACCGCTCGTGCCAAGGGCCTTTCGGAACAGCAGGTTCTGTATAAACATGTGTTCAAGAATGGCATTATCCCTATAATCACGGGTTTTCCAGGGTATTTTATCGCTTCTTTTTTTACCGGCAGTCTTTTGATCGAAACGATCTTTTCGTTGCAGGGCATGGGCTTGCTTGCCTATGAATCGGTTTTGAATCGCGATTATCCGGTGGTTCTCGGCACCCTCTATTTCTTTACCATTATTGGCCTGATCTGCAGATTACTGTCGGATTTGAGTTATGTGGTTGTTGATCCACGCATTAGTTTTGAGAGTGTAGATGCCTAGGTCACTCCCGGGAGGAAGACTGCAAGCAGCCGTGCTTAAACGCCGGGCCAAAACCTGGCAGCGCTTCAAAAGAAACAAGAGAGGCTTTTTCAGCCTCATCATCTTTTTAATTTTCTTCGCTCTCTGCCTGGCGGCGGAGATTATCAGTAACGATGTGCCTCTGATCATCGGCTATGCAGGGAAGATCTATTTCCCTATTTTTATTTCCTATCCGGAAACCACGTTCGGCGGGGATTTCGAAACAGAGACCGATTATAAGGATCCATTTATTATGGAAAGATTGAGGCGGCCCGGCAATTGGCTTGTCTTTCCCTTGAATAAACACAGTTATAATACCATTAATCAGGAGATTTCCGGACCGGTGCCTTCGCCGCCGACCTGGGACAATCTGCTCGGCACCGACGACCGAGGTCGTGACGTACTGGCGCGAATTATTTATGGTTTTCGCTTGAGTGTCGTTTTTGGCCTGGCCCTTACTCTGGTGGGAACAACGGTGGGTATTATCGCCGGTGCCGTTCAAGGTTATTTCGGTGGCCGTACCGACCTCTTGATGCAGAGGTTTATAGAGATCTGGGGCGCCATGCCGGAGCTCTATCTCCTGATAATTTTTGCCTCAATTTTCAAACCCAGCTTTTTATTGTTATTGCTGCTGCTGTCGTTGTTCAGTTGGATGGGCTTGTCGGACTATGTGCGTGCCGAATTTTTGAAGGGCAGGAACCTTGATTACGTTAAAGCCGCCAAGGCCCTGGGGGTGGGGAATGTGACGATCATGTGGCGGCATCTCCTGCCGAACGGTATGACCCCGGTTATCACCTTCCTGCCGTTCCGGGTTTCTGCGGCGATACTTGCCCTCACCAGCCTGGATTTTCTGGGATTGGGGGTTCCTCCGTCTACCCCGAGTCTCGGGGAACTGCTCGCCCAGGGAAAAGCCAACCTTGAGGCCTGGTGGCTTTCGCTTGCCGCTTTTTCGGTTCTTGTCGGAACCCTGCTGTTGCTTATTTTTATTGGTGAGGCCTTACGCGAAACCTTGGACCCGCGAAGAAATTGATGCCTCGTGGCGCAACAGCTGTATGTGAACGGCAGGATCCTGTTTATTCTGTTGTTCTCTCATCTGGTTACAAATTTCCAGGCATTGACTTATTGAAAACGAGAGAATATGGTAAGATCCATCTGTTGGGGTGCTGCGCTTTCCCCGGCTCATTTCATTTTTTCAGGCGTTGCGGAACGCCACCGCTATGAATGGTAATCCCATAGTAAACCTTGGCAATACTGGCTTGTACATTGTCACCGATATCGGGAAGATGGCGATATTTCTTATGAAGTCCCTTCGAGGAGTATTCCGGCATCCTTTCAGGTTGCAGGAACTTATCCGCCAGGTGCACTTCGTAGGCGTCGGTTCCTTGGCGGTTATCTTTTTCACCGCCGCCTCTACCGGCATGGTGCTCGGATTGCAAGGATATTATTCGTTGAATAAGTTCGGAGCCGAGGGAATGCTTGGGTCCGCTGTTTCTCTCACCCTTATCATGGAACTTGGACCGGTTCTTACTGCCCTCATGGTGGCCGGCAGGGCCGGTTCCGCCATGTGTGCTGAACTGGGAATAATGCGAATTTCCGAACAGATCGACGCTTTGGATTGCATGGCAATCGACCCTTTTCGTTATCTTATAACCCCCAAGTTTCTGGCCACTCTTATTGCAGTCCCCCTGCTGACGGCGGTGTTTGATGTGGTTGGTATCGCCGGCGGTTATGTGGCCGGGGTCGGGCTCATGCATGTCAATCCAGGCAGCTTTATTCAGGGAATGCAGACCAGTGTGACCAATCATGACATTCAGTTGGGGATAATCAAATCCTTTGCCTTTGCCCTGCTCGTTGTCTGGATCTGCACCGGGAGAGGCTTTTTTGTCCGGGAAATTCGTGGTGCCGGGTTTGGTGCGGAGAGTGTCAGCCGGGTAACGACCCAGGCGGTTGTCTTGTCGTCGATTTCCGTCTTGGTATTTGATTATCTCCTGACTGCGGTGCTGCTCTAATGCCATCAGCAATTGAATTTCGTGATGTCGTCAAGACCTTTGCCAAGAGCAGCGGTGGACTGCAAACTGTTCTCAAGCGGGTGAGTTTTTCCATTCCCGCCGGAAAGACCACGGTCATAGCCGGTGGCAGCGGTCAGGGTAAAAGCGTAACCTTAAAACTTATCCTCGGCTTGATGCAGGCCGATGCGGGGCAGGTGTTCGTCCATGATCAGGACATTACTCGGGCCCGCGGTCGGGAGTTGGAACGACTTCGCACTCAGTTTGGGGTATTATTTCAGGGCTCGGCCCTCTTTGATTCCCTGACGGTTTTTGAAAATGTTGCTTTACCCTTGCGGGAGCGGACCGAGAAGAGCGAAGTGGAGATTCGAACTCTGGTTGAAGCTTCTCTTGGGCAATTTGAACTTGCCGGGCATGAGGAGAAATATCCGGCCCAGTTAAGCGGCGGCATGCAGAAAAGGGTGGGGTTGGCGAGGGCCATGCAGCTCAAACCGAGTATTATGCTCTTTGATGAACCGACCACCGGTCTTGATCCGGTGATGACGCGGGAAATATATCATCTCTTCGCCAGAACTCAGGCCGAGTTCGGGTTTACTTCAGTAATTGTCAGTCACGATATTCCCAAGATTTTCAACCTGGCGGATCAGGTAATCATACTCAACAAAGGGGAAATGGATGTTTTTGCCAGCCCTGAAGCAATTCAATGGTCGGAAAAACCGCATATTCAGGAGTTTGTAAAAATGACGATGGGAGACATCTATCAAAGTCACCTGGTGGAAAAATGAAACAAAACACATTAGAGTTGGCAGTTGGTTTATTCATGCTTATCGGTTTTGCAGCCTTTGTTTATCTGGCCCTGCAATTGGGGGAGGTTTCTTTTCTCCGTCAGGGCAGCACCTATGTTCTTAAGGCTGAATTCGACAATGTTGCCGGTATCAAAAAAGGCGCGGCGGTACAGGTCGCCGGAGTCACGGTTGGGGAGGTTGCCGAGGTTGCCTTGAGTGCCACGGAAGCCGCCTTACTGTCTCTCCGCATTGAAAAGACCTTGAAAGTACCCGTTGATTCGATTGCCTCGGTTAAATCCCAGGGTATAATCGGTGACAAATACATCCAGTTGAATCTTGGCGGTAATGAGAAAAAGTTTAACCCCGGAGAAGTCATAAAGGAAACAGAGTCTTCCGTTGACATAGAATCACTCATTAGTAAATTCGCCTTCGGCAGTGCTAAATAAAGGACTCTGGTTTTTGATCTTCTTTAAACAAATTCATCTATGGTCAATGTCATTATGAAAAATACATATCTTCTGTTGCTTACGGTGCTCTTTTTGCTTGGTAGTAATTTGCAGGCGGCCGAGAAGGGGCCAACAGCCGACTTAAAACCGATTCTTCAGGATTTAACAGCCGTTTTGGCAGACAAAAGTCTGAAAGGCGACGAGCATCGCACCGAGAGGCGGGAGAAAATAATGTCGCTTATCAAACATGGTTTTGATTTTCGCGAGATGTCAAAAAGAGTTCTCGGAAAAACATGGCAAGATATTAGCGATAAGGAACGCGATAATTTCACCACTCTCATGACGAAACTCTTGGAAAATGTCTATATCGGCAAACTTGAAAGCTATTCGGGACAGACTCTTGAATATGCCGGAGAGGTCATTAAAGAGGAAAGAGGACAGGTGTCGGTTCTTTTGGACAATGCCGGGGTGAAAATTCCCATTCACTACATCATGCAGAAAACCGATATAAGGTGGATGGTATATGATATCAATATCGAAGGGGTAAGCCTGGTGCGAAACTATCAGGAGCAGTTTAAGGCTATCCTCCGAAAAGATAATTACCAAGGATTGGTCAAGGTCTTGGAAGAAAAAATCAGTACCTTTTCCACGGACCTGAAGTAGGCAGTTATGGTGGAATATAGCTCTCAGCTGCACGAGGGGTGTTTCCCTTTTCTGCATAAAGCAGAGGCCTCAGCTTTATTTTCTGCCATGGAACTTGCCGAAATCAAAGCCGGAACTACCCTCTATACTGCAAACGATTCTGCAGACTGTCTGTATGTGCTTGTTTCCGGGAGAATAGCAGTGCAGAAACAAACAGGGTTTGCTGATCGGATGCAGGTGGTCGCCTTGCTCGATCCCGGCGCGCCCCTTGGTGAAAGCGGCATGTTGGATGGCCAGTCGCGGGGGGCAACGCTTACGGCTGTTGCCGATTCGCGTCTGCTGGTATTGTCCCGGCAAGCATTTGCCGAAATCACTTCAAGTACCCCCGCTCTTGCCGTCAAAGTACTCACATGGGTGCTGGGCAGAATTGCCTTGAGATTGCAGAAAAGTTCCGAACGTCTCGCGCATGTGCTGTGAAATGACTGCAAATGAAGGGGCAATGAGTCGGTTGTGGTTTCTTGCGGGTGTGCTGGAAATGTTTGCATTTCTGCATTCCTCCGGATAGATTTTCTCTGCTTCTCCATTTTTTCTCTAGCCAATCTTGGAGAAATTGTTTATTTTTCCTTTCTTTTATTTTTACCAGTTGTCGATTTCGATTGTGATTTTCTGCTATGAGATTGCTTTTTGACGAAATTACCGGAAAAACCGACCGGTATTCCATCCACGACAGCCACTGGTTTCCATCTGCCCGGGAATATTCAGTCATTGCTGCAACTGCCACTTTCAGTGTTTCCCGGCAAGACCATGAAACGGTATTTCTTAAGGGGGAAATACAAGGCAGATGCAAGGTGGTATGCGACAGGTGTGGTGAATCGTATGAAGAGAACCTGCAAAGTGCCTTTGTCTATCTGGCTACGACCAGAGAAGAAGATACCGTAACGGTGGCCGAACAGGAATGCAGTGATGAGGACGCCCTTATCCTCTACCTTACGGAGCCGATAATAGAAGTTGATGAAATCTTAAGAGAACAGGCATTATTGGCTGTTCCGCAGAAGAATGTGTGCAGTGAGGATTGCGAAGGTATCTGTGCCGGTTGCGGTGTTGTTTTAAAGAAAGAACCCTGCCGCTGTGAACCGGACATACGTAATTCGCCCTTTGCCGTTCTTAAAAAAATGAAGAACCTATAAAAAACTTTTCAATGGTATGATACATACCTGTTTTGGAGGATACAATGGCTTTACCCAAAAGACGACATTCACATTCTCGCACTCGGCTTCGACGTTCCCACGATGCTCTGACAGCGCCCGGCCTCTCAATTTGCAGTGATTGCGGTGAGCCGAAAGAGCCACATCGTTTGTGCGGCAGTTGCGGCAAATATAAGGGCAGAACTGTTTTTGTTCTCGATACGGAAATAGCGTAGGAGAAAGCTGTGCAAATAGCCCTGGATGCCATGGCTGGGGATTATGGCCATGAGGAATTGATTGCCGGGGCACTGCTGGCCGTCGAACAGGCGGGTCTTGGCGTAACTTTGGTTGGAGACGAAAATCTTCTCCACAAACACCTCGGAACCCTCGCCCCAGATAAAAAAACCGCAGAGTTGCTTAAAATCGTTCATTCATCACAAGTAATTGAAATGAATGAACATCCAGTTGATGCGGTGCGAAAAAAAAAGGACGCTTCGGTGATGGTCGCTTTCGACTTGATCCGTCGCGGAGAAGCCGCTGCCGCAGTGAGTGCAGGGAATTCCGGTGCGACTATGGCTGCGGCGATGCGAAAACTTGGCCGCTTAGGTTCCATATCCCGTCCCGGGATCGCATCTATTTTTCCTACTCTGAAAAAGCCGGTAGTGCTCATGGATATCGGCGCCAATGTGGATTGCCGACCTCAGCATCTTCTTCAGTTTGCGATTATGGCTTCGGCCTTTTCGAGAATTATTGACATTGCCAACCCGCGAGTAGGTCTTTTGACAATTGGCGAAGAGACCGGCAAGGGCAACAGTCTGATTAAGGAAACATATCCTCTTCTGGAAAAGAGTTCCTTGAATTTTATCGGCAATGTCGAAGGTCGTGATGTCTTTCAGGGTAATGTTGACGTTATTGTCTGTGACGGTTTTGTCGGCAATATTTGCCTGAAAGTCAGTGAAGGGTTGGCAGAGGCCGCCATGTTGATGCTTCGGGATGAGATTCTTAAATCTTTTTCTGCAAAAATTGGCTATTTCCTCGCGAGACACGCTTTTAAAGCCTTTAGAAAACGTGTCGATTATGCGGAATATGGCGGGGCACCGCTACTCGGCGTTGACGGAATCGGCATAATCTGCCACGGCAAGTCAAGCTCACAAGCTATCAAAAATGCTATTCTTGAAGCAGCAAAAATGGTCAAATGCAATATTAATCAGGATATTCTCGAAAGCCTGGCTGCCAGTAAGAATGTTGTAGAACTGGAGAACTGATGGGAACTGTTGTATTAGGCACCGGATCTTGTTTGCCGGAGAGGGTCCTCACCAATAGAGAACTTGAAACCATTGTCGATACAAGTGCCGAGTGGATTAAAACCAGGACCGGCATTGAAAGTCGACATATCGGGGGCCAGGGAGAACAAACCTATCAATTAGCAACCAATGCAGCGAAAAAGGCTTTGGCCGCGGCCGGGGTATCGGCGAAGGAGTTGGGTCTTATTGTTGTAGGCACCATCAGCTCGCACATGCTCATGCCGTCCAGTGCTTGCTTCGTGCAGAGTGAACTTGGGGCGGAAAATGCCTTTGCCTATGATCTCAATGCTGCCTGCTCAGGTTTTCTTTATGGTATGGATCTCGCAGATAAATATATTCGTGCAGATCACTCCATGAAGATCCTGGTGATCGGTGCGGAAACCCTGTCGAGCCGGCTGAACTGGCAGGATAGAAACACCTGCATCCTCTTTGGCGACGGTGCAGGAGCGGCAGTCTTCGGTCACTCCGATTCCGAGCGTGGTGTTATAGGCTCCAACCTCCGGTCGGATGGCAGTCTGTGGAAACTGCTCTATATGCATGCCCCCGAAAGCCTCAATCCCGATCTTTTGGTTGCCGACAACAGCGGCGCATATATTCAAATGGAAGGACGTGAGGTCTTTAAACATGCGGTGCGGGCTATGGAGGATGCCGTACGCGGACTTCTTCTCAAGCAAGGTTGTGATATAAATGCCATCAACTATGTTATTCCGCACCAGGCAAATATGCGGATCCTCAACAAGCTCATCGAGCGCTTAGACATTCCACCGCGTAAGGTATTTCTAAACGTATCCAAGTATGGTAATACATCTGCTGCATCGATCCCCATCGCTCTTGATGAAGCAAATCGCAATGGCTTGATTGCCGAAGGTGACACGGTTTTGTTGTGTTCCTTCGGCGGCGGTTTCACTTGGGGAGCAACCTTGATTAAGTGGTAACCTGGAGATATGAGTATGGATTATTTTTTATCTGAAGAACAACAGATGATCGTCGATACTGCGCGACAGATCACTGACGAACGAATTATTCCCAATCGTGCGGAGCTTGATGAAAAACATCAATTCCCGCGGCAGATTCTCAACGAAATGGCTCGTGCCGACCTCTTCGGAGTACCGATCCCTGAGGAATATGGCGGTTTTGGCGGCGGGTGTTTTGATATTGTTTTGACGGTCGAACAATTAGGGCGAGGGTGTATTGGGGTCGGAACGGCCTTTTCCGCCAATTTCCTTGGCGTTTATCCGATCATTCTCGCCGGGTCGCCGGAGATGAAAGCCAAGTACCTGCCCGATGTCGCCACCGGAAAAAAATTTGGCGCCTTCGGCTTGACCGAGGCAAATGCCGGATCGGATGCCTCGGGCATCCAGACCACCGCTGTCCTTGATGGCGACGAGTGGGTTCTCAATGGTACGAAACAGTGGATCACCAACGGCGGCGAAGCGCAGATTTATACGGTGGTAGCGATCACCGACCGGAGTCGCGGTCCCCGCGGTGCCTCCTTGTTTGTTGTCGAAGAAGGGGATCCAGGTTTTAGCTGTGGCCCCAAGGAAAAGAAAATGGGCATAAGGGCGTCCTCTACCACCGAACTCATCTTCAAAGATTGCCGGATTCCCAAGGATCGAATAATCGGTCGTCCCGGAACCGGGTTCATTACTGTGATGAAAACCCTTGATCTGTCACGTCCGGGCATCGCCGCCTTAGGAGTGGGACTGGCGCAGGGCGCTCTTGATGTGGCTGTTACATACGCCAAGCAACGAAACCAGTTCGGCAAACCGATCATCGCCTTCCAGGCGGTACAGCATATGCTTGCGGATATGGCTATTGGTATTGAATCGGCGCGTGCTCTTGTCTATGCCGCAGCCAAACATATCCAGGAACATCCGAAAGATATGTCGAAAGCATCGTCAATGTGCAAGGTATATGCCACGGATGTTGCAATGAAAGTCACCACCGATGCCGTACAGGTACTGGGCGGCTATGGTTATATGTGTGAATATCCTGTCGAGAAGATGATGCGGGACGCCAAAATTCTCCAGATCTATGAGGGTACCAACCAGATACAGAGAAATGTCATCGGTCAGGAGCTGAATAAAGAATATTCATAATGAATTCGGTTTATTTTCCAGGCAATGCAGTAGGCAGAAGGAAAAAATCCGAGGTTGAGAAAAATGCAGGTTGTTGAATGAAGATCATTGTATGTATTAAACAGGTCCCGGACGCCAAGGATGTACGCCTTGATCCGATTACCAATACCTTGGCGCGTGAGGGCGTGCAGTCGATCATGAACCCCTACGACCAATATGCCTTGGAAGAGGCGGTGCGGCTGAAGGAAAAGTGTGGTGGTGAAGTTACCGTGATTTCCATGGGCCCGCCGCAGGCGGAAGAGGTACTACGTCAGGCCATAAGCTGCGGTGCCGACAGCGCCGTCCTTATTTCCGACCGTGCGTTCGCCGGTGCCGACACCTGGGCGACCGCCTATACACTCGAACATGCCATAAAAAAAATCGGCAATTTCGATCTGATATTATGCGGCAAGCAGGCGATTGATGGCGATACGGCGCAGGTAGGTCCGGGCCTTGCCACCCGCCATGGTATTCCTTATATAACATGTGTGCAGAGGATACGGGCGACAACCGAGACCGGACTGATTGCCGAAAGGATGATGGATGATGGCTTTGATGTTGTGGCCGTTGATTACCCTGCACTGCTCTCGGTCGTGAAAGACATTAATGAACCTCGGGTTCCCTCGATTAAAGGGAAAATGAAAGCAAAAAAGGCGGAAATCGTAAGGCTCAATGCCCAAACCATTGAGGCTGATCCGGCCTGCATTGGTCTACCCGGTTCACCTACTAAAGTTGTCAATGTATTCCCCCCGCAAGCCAGGGGAGTGCGATCAGTGTTGACAGGCACTCTTGATGAGCAGATAGACCAGCTTGTAGAAAAGCTGTTGCCGTATTTGTAATGGAGCAGGGAAGTTCTATGTTGAAAGTAAGTAAAGAGCTGTGCATTGGCTGTGGAATATGCGCTGACAATTGTCCTTTTGCCGCAATAACCATCGAGGATGGCTTGGCGGTGGTGGGTGAGTCCTGTAACCTCTGCGGAGCCTGTGTAGAAAATTGTGATGTCGGTGCCCTTACCCTCACGGTCAGCGGCAGGAAAGCACAAGAGGATTTAGCTGGATGGTCCGGGGTTTCAGTGTTCTGTGAGTATCGAGGCGGAGAGCTTGCACCCGTTTCTCTGGAACTTTTGGGCATAGGGCGAAAACTCGCCGATCAAAGAGGGGTAAAGTTGAGCGCCATTCTTCTTGGCTTTGAAACCCGAGAGACTGCCAGCCTTCTCATTGGTCATGGCGCTGACGCCGTCATCCTGGTTGATCATGAAGCCTTAAGAGATTTTAGAGACGACTGTTACGCAGCGGTGTTCACCCATCTGGTCCGGCAGTATCGTCCGGAAATAGTCTTGGCCGGCGCCACCGCCATAGGTCGGTCTTTTATCCCGGCTGTAGCAACGACTCTCAACACCGGCCTTACCGCCGACTGCACGAAACTGGAAATTCGTGACCAAGACGGGATGCTTTTACAGACACGGCCTGCTTTTGGCGGCAATATTATGGCGACGATTGTCTGCGAAGCCTCAAGACCTCAGATGGCAACAGTAAGGCCGAAGGTTATGAAGGCGTTGGACTTCAATGCGGATCGCAAAGGCGAAGTGATTGTTGTAAAGCCACCGGTCAATCTCCTGCAAAGCAAGATGAAAGTGATCGAGTCGGTTGTCGGTCAGGCGTCTACGGTAAATATTCAAGATGCCGATATCCTGGTGTCCGGCGGACGCGGCCTTGAAACGGCCAAGGGTTTCGAACTCATCAAAAAGCTTGCCGACACCTTGGGGGCCAAGGTGTCCGCCTCCAGAGCGGTAGTCGATGCGGGATGGATTCCCTATCCTCATCAAGTGGGGCAGACAGGAAAGACGGTTGCCCCCAAACTGTATATCGCCTGCGGAATTTCCGGTGCTGTACAACATGTAGCCGGGATGCAGTCTGCCGAAACCATCGTGGCCATCAACCGTGACGAGCATGCCACTATTTTTAACGTTGCCGACTATGGATTGGTAGGAGACCTGTACGAAATTATTCCTAAACTCATTGCCAAGCTTGAGGAGCGTAGAAGACTATGAACCTCGCAGGAAGAGTTGCCGTCGTGACCGGTGGAAGCCGTGGAATTGGTCGAGCGATCTGCATCCGTCTCGCCTCGATGGGGGCCTTGGTGTATGTCAATTATGTCAGTCGTTCCTCTGCTGCGGAAGAAACTGCAACCCTGATTCGGCAAGCAGGTGGACGTGCCGAAATCATGAGTTTTGATGTAGCGGAAAGTACTGCCGTACAGAATTCCTTTAAAAAGATAGTCGGTGAGGCCGGGTCGATCGATATCCTGGTAAATAATGCCGGAATAACCAGAGATGGTCTCATGGCTAGAATGAAAGAGGATGACTGGGATGCGGTTATTGACACCAATCTTAAGGGTGCATTCTTATGTGCCAAGGCAGCATCGAGGGAGATGATGAAGAAAAAGTGGGGACGTATCGTCAATATTTCTTCAGTCTCCGGGTTTGCCGGCAATCCCGGACAGGTCAATTATTCGGCGGCCAAAGCCGGGATGGTCGGGCTGACCAAGGCCATGGCCCGGGAATATGCCTCCCGCAATATCACCGTCAACAGTGTGGCTCCCGGCTATATTGAGACGGAAATGACCGAGCAACTGTCGGAAGAGGGACGGGAGCAAATCAAAAAAGAAATTCTTCTTGCCTCTTTCGGCAAGGTTGAGGATGTGGCTGGGGCTGTGGCGTATCTGGTCTCTGATGATGGACGTTATGTCACCGGCCAGACACTCCATGTCAATGGTGGGATGTATATGTAACAGGGCAAGCGGAAAAGTTCGTATTAACAAATTTCAACAATGCACACAGTTGACAAAGACTGTGCCTACTTTCCAGAAGGGAGACTAAAAATGGCAATCGAACAAGAAATGATAGATATAATCGTTGAGCAATTAAGCGTTGAAAAGGAAAAAGTCGTACCCAATGCTTCTTTTGTCGATGATCTTGGTGCCGATTCACTCGATCTCGTCGAGCTGATTATGGCAATGGAAGAGGGTTTTGATATTGAGATTCCCGATGAGGATGCCGAGGGAATTACCACGGTCCAGGATGCTATTGACTATGTAAAGAAGAAGAAATAGCGCTCAGCCATGGCAAAAAGCAGCAATTATTTGCCCCCCGTTTGCACTGTGTTACTGATAAAAAGAAACGAAAAGGAGCAACTATCGTGATGCGAAGGGTAGTAGTTACAGGTGTGGGCTTGGTGACCCCACTTGGTACCGGAGTTGAGAAAACCTGGCAGAATATCTGCTCGGGAGTCAGTGGTGTTGATCTCATTACTCGCTTTGATACCAGTGATTACGCTGTGAAAATTGCTGCTGAAGTAAAGGATTTCATTGCCGAGGATTTTTTTGACAAGAAGGCAATCAAGCATCTTGACCTCTTCGTCCAGTACGGCCTTGCGGCGGCACAAATGGCTATGAAAGACAGCGGTCTTATCGTAACCGATGGCAATAGTGCGAGGGTGGGCGTTATCACCGGATGTGGTATGGGAGGCTTGCCGACCATCGAAAAATACCATCAGATATGTGTGGAAAAGGGTCCGAAAAAAATCACCCCTTTTTTTATACCTATGGTTATTCCTAATATGCCTTCCGGACAAATCTCCATGGCTTTGAATGCCAAAGGACCGAACCTTTGTATGACAACGGCCTGTGCCGCCGGAACGCATGCTGTCGGTGAAGCCTACCGGCATATCAAGTATGGAATGTGTGATGTGGTTGTCAGCGGCGGGACAGAGGCAGTCATTTGCGGCCTTGGGGTTGCAGGCTTTTCAGCGATGAAAGCCCTTTCGACTCGCAACGAAGAGCCAAAGGCTGCATCCCGGCCGTTTGACATTGATCGTGACGGTTTTGTAATGTCCGAGGGTGCGGGGATCATTATCCTTGAGGAATATGGTCACGCCCTGGCCAGAGGGGCGAAAATTTATGCGGAGATTTGTGGTTATGGCTTAAGCAGTGACGCGTATCACATTGCAGCCCCACCGGAAAACGGAGAGGGCGGGATGCGGGCGATGCGGATGGCGGTTGAAGATTCGGGGATGGCAGCGGATAATTTTGATTATATCAACGCCCATGGTACTTCAACTCCGCTTAATGACAAATGTGAAACGCAGGCAATAAAGACTGTTTTTGGTGAGCATGCCAAAAAATTGGCAATCAGTTCCACAAAATCGATGACCGGCCATATGTTGGGTGCCGCGGGGGGAATTGAAGCAGCTTTTACAGCCCTGAGTGTATATGAACAGATTGCCCCTCCGACCATCAATCTTAGTCACCCTGACCCCGATTGTGATCTCGATTATGTGCCGAACGTAGCGAGAAAAATGAATATTCGTGCTGCACTTTCAAATTCTTTCGGATTCGGTGGCACGAATGCCGTTATCGCTATGAAAAGATTCACCGATTGACAGGAAATTGGGAGGACGGAGTGAAGATAGTCGTTGCTGCTGATCATGGAGGCGTGGAATTAAAAGAGCTGATCAAAAGGTCGCTGGTTGCATTCGGCTACGAGGTTGAGGATGTTGGCTGTTTCTCCAAAGATGCGGTTGATTATCCTGATTTTGCCGAGAAAGCTGTCCAGTTCATTTTGAAAAACGAATGTCAAATGGGAATACTGATTTGCGGAACAGGGATCGGTATGTCCATCGCGGCAAACAGATACAGGAGCATCAGAGCCGCCAATTGCTCAAATGTATATACGGCGAGAATGAGCCGCGAGCATAATAATGCCAACGTTCTGTGCCTTGGCGCGAGGGTGCTTGAGGCGGATACGGCTATTGAAATGGTTCGTGTATGGCTGGATACGACCTTTTCCGGAGGGAGACACCAGAGAAGGATTGCAAAATTCAGTGATTGATGTGAGATAAAAGAGTTTGAATGATAAAGCCGATTTTGCATCAGCAAAATCGGCTTTATTTGTATTGACTCATAGGGGGTTGCCATATGAAATGCCCGTATTGTGGACATCTTGATAACAGGGTAATTGACTCGCGTCTTAACAAAGATGCGACAATTACCAGAAGAAGAAGGGAGTGTCTGGCATGCAATCAGCGATTCACCACCTACGAACGGCTTGAGGTGATGCTGCCTGTGCTGGTCAAAAAAGACGGTCGCAGAGAGCCATGGGATCGGCACAAGCTCATAGCGGGCTTGGAAAAGGCCTGTGAAAAGAGGACGGTTAGTCGAGATAAAATTGACGAATTTGCCGATGAGATCGAACACAAATTGCAAGATTATGGGGCAAAAGAGATTCATTCCCAGGTAGTCGGTCAGTGGGTGATGGAAGGCTTGCCGCGTCTTGACGAAGTGGCTTACGTACGGTTTGCATCTGTATATCGTCAGTTTAAGGATGTGAATGAATTTATGGAGGAACTCAAGACCCTTCTTGATTCGAGAAGAACCAATGAATAGCCAAGAAGATGTGCGTTTCATGCGCCTGGCCCTGAAGGAAGCTACAAGAGGTTTGGGGCGGACCTCGCCAAATCCTTGCGTCGGAGCAATCATAGTCAAAGATGGCCGGATTATCGCCAAGGGTTATCATAAAAAAGCCGGAACCCCGCATGCCGAGATTAATGCAATACGGCAGGCGACCGAAACTGTTGCCGGGGCAACTATGTATGTAACGCTTGAACCCTGCAATCATACAGGAAAAACCCCGCCTTGCACTCGTGCCTTGGTCGAGAGTGGAATTTCCCGGGTCGTGGTCGGAATGAAGGATCCCAACCCGCTTGTCAACGGAACAGGCATAGCTTTTCTCAAAGGTTGCGGGGTGGCCGTTACCAGTGGCATCCTCGAAAAAGAGTGTGAAGAAATAAATGCCCCGTTTCTCAAATATATTACCACCGGTCTTCCTTGGATGATAATGAAGGCGGGAGTGAGTCTCGATGGTCGATTAAATTATCAAGAAGGAAAATCCGGTTGGATTACCGGGCAAGAATCGGTGATTGAGGCACATAAACTCAGGGACAGGGTCGATGCCGTTCTTCTCGGAGGTCGAACAATACTCATAGATAATCCGTCACTTACCACAAGACTTCCTCAAGGACGAACAAAAGATCCGGTGCGGATTATTGTCGATAGCAAGTTGTCCACGCACCCCAATGCCAAGGTGTATCACCTTGATTCTCCGGCACCGACATGGGTGTTCCATTCAGAGGATGCTCCTCCGGCAAAGATTGCCGATTTTCAGGTTCAGGGCATTCGGCTTTTCCCGATGTTAGGCGAAAACGGTGGCTTAGACCTTTGGGGAATCATCAAGACATTGGGGCGAGAGGGGCTTTGTTCGGTTATGGTCGAAGGCGGGGCAAAATTGCATGGAGCATTCTTAAAGGCGCAGCTCTTCGATTACGCTTATCTGTTTTATGCGCCTCTTTTTGCAGGGGATAAAGGGGTGGGTTTGACTGCAGGGCTTCATGTGCAGGATCGGCTGAATGCCCCAAAACTGGTGTCGGTTCGCTATAAAAAGCTCGGAGATGATATGCTAATTTCCGGTCGGATAACCTATTACAACTAGTTGTTGTTCATTAACAAGGTGTTGATTTTTGGCGCCATTCTTGCGCAGTCGGCAAAATTGCCAAAAGTGATTGAAAGGGTGACGTCGTCTTTTTCAAATGATGGGCTGTGTGAAACGGTGCATTGTGCTGGCAAACGCAGAGCTTGCACCTGTCGTGCGAAATTCTCCTCGGCCTCCCTAGACAGAGGACAAAACTGGTGCTGTAGATACGTGTTGAGATGTTGCAACTTCTGCGGAACATTCAACACAGGATGTTTGAGAATTTCAGAGATTGTCGGGTTTTTAAGGAACGCCGAGATGGAAGAGTTTTGGCGAAATGCAAGATCGCGAATGAGAGTGAAGAACCTCTTTTGTTTACCATCTCCCATGGCAAGATCTCTAAAAAGCAGTACCAAGGCAAGTCGATCGGAACTTTCAGGCAATCTTAAGAGTTCTGCAACCATTTTCTCCTGGAGTCGACCGGCATGTATCTCGGTGATCATGATCGGATCTTGCTGCAGAATGTTGTTGAGTTCCTTGATGGTTGAAGCTTGTTTCCTCAACTGCAATCTTTCCAGATACATTAAAATAATATCTTGCTGATTGAGGTAGCAGGTGCAAATCTCAATAAACTTGGCCTTTTCAGCAAGAGATAACGGATGGTAAAGATTTTGATCGGTCAGCAAAGTATCGAGTAGAACAGTTACTTTAGTGTCCTTTGCAAAGACCAGACATTCTATGTTTTCCACTTGCGCATTTGCCAAGGCAAATTGCAGACGCTTGAAGCCGCAAAGAATATCAAAACGGCCATCTTCTTTAGCAAGAAGGATAGGTTTATGGATAATGCCTGTCCGATAAAAAGATTGGAGCAGGGCATCGGAAATGGTTTGCGAGTCCCAGGGATGAAGACTCCATTCTTTGGTAAAAATAATTGCCTTTAATGATAATGTACAGTACGAGAGATTTGTTGCGGACATGTTCGGTCAGTTGAGAGACCAATGCTTAAAAGATAAAAATACCCTGAGAATGACAACGGCAAACCCAGGGTGATTTTAAATGAAGGTGCGAGATGTGTGCTTCAGCTGCGCTAACTGTTTTAGCTATTAGGAAGCGTTTATCTTCTCTCGCAATATTCCGGATGGCTTAAATGTAACAACCCGCCTGGCATCCAAAGTGAGTTCGTTGCCTGTTTGCGGATTTCGTCCTCTCCGGGCATTTTTGCGTTTCACATTAAATTTCCCGAAACCACTCAAGAGAAGGTCGGAACCATTTATTAAAGAATCTTTTGATATTCGCAAAAATGCTTCAACCGAATCAGTCGCTTGGGCCTTCGTCAAGCCTTCATGATTTTTATATACCTGCTGGACCAAATCAGCTTTTGTAAGTGTCATAATTCCTCCTGATTTTACTGTATGAGTTAACTATTTTTTACAATGATATACTTTTAGAATAGAAAGTCAAATCTAATGCTAAAGAAAAAACACCATAACATTTAATCGATAATCACTCGATGGAACCTATTATGGTAGTAAATGGATTAAACGGGTATGGAACCCTTTATTTAAACTTGGAAGCCGCATCACATCATAACGCTTGAAAGTTTGAAGATCGGCAGATACATGGCAACGACAATACCGCCTATCATTCCACCGAGAAAAACCATCATAAAAGGTTCTATCATTGCGGTTAAATTGTCAACCGCCTGATCGACCTCCTCATCATAAAAATCGGCAATTTTTTCTAACATAACATCGAGAGCACCAACAGACTCTCCGACATTTATCATCTGGACAACCATGTTGGGAAAAACGCCGCTTTCTTCGAGTGGTTCAGCTATTGGTCGTCCTTCAGCGATTGAATCGCCGACTCGGAAGACCGCCTTTTCGATGACCTTGTTGCCGGAAGTTCTCGCGACAACCTGCAGTGCCTCCAAAATTGGAACACCAGCGCTGAGCATAGTGCTCAGGGTACGGGTAAATTTAGCAACCGCTACTTTGCGTAGCAAAATACCAAAAATCGGAGCCTTAAGTAAAGTTCTGTCGAAAAATGTCCTGCCTTTTTCTGTCGCATAGGTTTTCTTTACTGCCATCACTATTATGAAAAAAGCAATTATGATGTAAAGAAAATTGGATTTAAAAAATTCGCTCAAATTAACAACTATTTGCGTGGGAAGAGGGAGGCTGTGCCCAAATCCTTCAAACATGGTCTTGAAAACGGGAACAACAAACACCAAAATAACAATGAGAATGACAATTGAAATTCCCAGGCAAACTGTTGGGTAGGTCATTGCGCCTTTGATTTTCTTTTTCAGCGACATGGATTTTTCCATGAAAGTGGCCAGTCTTGTGAGAATGGTGTCAAGAATACCACCCGTTTCACCGGCCTCAATCATGTTGGTGAAAAGGTTGTCGAATATTTTCGGCTTTTTTCGCATAGAATCAGCAAGAGTCGATCCTGCCTCAACATCAGAGCGAATTTCATTTAAAGTCTTTTTGAAGGTTGGATTTTCCTGTTGTTTCTCAAGTATTTCAAGTCCTTGCACTAGGGGTAGTCCGGCATTGATCATAGTTGAGAGTTGCCGGGTAAAAACGACAATGTCTTTTCCGGTAACTTTCGGTTTAAAAAAAGCAATATTATCGAAAAGGCCTTTTGGCTTTTCCTTAATGACCAGATCGTTGATTCGCAATCGTTTTAATTGTGCCAGCGCACCGGCCTGATCGGGGGCCTCAACCTCTCCTTTTCGTTTTTCACCTGCAGAATTTTTCCCCTTCCAGACATAAACAGGCATCTTTGCCTCCCGTTTTTAGAGAGCATATAAGGAGGAAATAGGGAATCTCCTCCATTCATTTCAAACAGCAAGTAATATCGATTATATATCAAGATTCTTCTTATTACAAGTCCCGGAGTTCTACCACCCTTTTTAATCTTTTCATCGGCCAGGATGAAAAGAATCGTAAAGAAGCTCGCGGTTGGATGATGTTTCTCAAAAAAAGCTTGTCTCAGGGACGTCTGTTTGGTATATAGAAAAATTCTATTTTTGATTTATAAAGTCAGTTTGTGGTTCGCCACGGCTGTTTCCCTGGTGTGAAAATGTGAGCACCAGTAAGAGTTTGACGGATTGGAGGACAAATATATGGAGAGTCAGGCGACTGTAAATTATGCTGATGGTCGTTTTCAGCCTATCATTGATAAATGCGAAGGATGTGGACGTATCGTAGAGAACGAAACAACTAAATTTTGTCGAAGTTATGTGAATCCTGCGGCCAAATGGAAACTGGGGTTTTGCAATTTTGCTACCCATGCAAAGCCGGAGATCAGTGTTGTCAAAATTAGGGTTAACCCTTTGAAGGCTGCAAAGCGAGCTTCGAAGAGAAAGTAATCTGCATGGTATGCATAAAAAAGGATCTGCTGCAAGGCAGGTCCTTTTTTTATGGCCGATGACCGAATATTGCGGTACCTATGCGGACAATAGTTGAACCCTCTTCAATGGCGATATGAAAATCGTCAGACATTCCCATGGAGAGCTCGGGGGTGGCGACATGGGGAAAAAGATTCTTTGCTGCAAATTTTTCGGACAAGATACGAAGGTTGCGAAAGTGGGGGCGAGACTGTTCCGGATCGGTGGCAAGAGGCGGCATGGTCATCAGGCCGCAGACTCTTAATCTGGTTAATTCATTTATTTTAATCAATAACGCTTCAACTTCATCGGCAGCAACACCAGTTTTCCTTGGATCGTTGCCGATGTTTACCTGGATAAGTATATCCAGGTTCTTTTTCAGGTTTTCCAGCTGGCTGTTCAGAGTTACCCCAAGTTTATAGCTATCCAATGTCTCAAGCATGCCGCACGTTTCGGCAGCGATTTTTGCCTTGTTGCTCTGCAGGTGTCCAATAAAATGGAAAACCGCCTCCGCTGGCACTAGTCCTCTTTTGGCCTGAACTTCCTGGATATAGTTTTCTCCAAAAATATTTTGGCCGGCGTCAACAGCCTCACGAATTGAATCCGCTGGAAAGTGTTTCGATACCGCCACCAGTTTAATATTCTCTGGCTGTCTTCCGGCTTTTTGAGCGGCTTCGGCGATCCTTTCTTTTACTATTCGAATGTTTTGGACAATCATCGGAGCCTATTAGTCGGTAAAGGAAAAGAGTTTTTCCGCATTGGCAGTGGTGTGCTTGGCCACAAGATTTACATCTATCTGACGAAGCTCGGCGATTTTCATAGCAGTATGGATGAGATACGCGGGCTCATTTCTTTTGCCGCGGAATGGTTGAGGAGCGAGAAAAGGTCCGTCTGTCTCCAACACCATCGAGGTAAGCGGAATCTTCCTTGCCACTTCCTGCAGGGTAATGCTATTCTTGAAGGTGACAATTCCAGGAATTGAAATAAGCATGCCAAGGTCGAGAATTTTCCGGGCGTAGGCGTAATCTCCGGAAAAGCAATGCATAATACCTCCTTGATCCAAGGGCTGGGCGTGGCGAAGTATATTTAATATATCATCCTCTGCTTCTCTATTGTGGATAATAACCGGCAGCTTAAACTCACGGGCCATGTCGAGCTGTCGGCGGAAATGGTGGCGCTGTCTGGCCGGATCTGAATATTTCTTATAATAATCTAAGCCGATCTCGCCAAATCCGACTATGTATGGAGCGTGGTCCCCGTATAATTTTTCTAGGGCATTATAATCTTCCTCTCGCAGCATGTCTACGTCATGGGGATGTATGCCGATCGTGGCGGAAATCTGTTTGTGCTTGCGGGCAAGTTCAATACCGCTTTTTGAACTCGCCAGATCGATACCGATAGTGATAATCCTTTTAAGGTGTTGTGAAAAGGCCCGTTCAAGTACTTTGCCCAGATCAACGGCATAGGCCGGCATGTCGAGGTGACAATGGGTATCGATGAGGAAGCTGCTGTCGAGAACAGATTTTCTTTTATCAGTAAATTCCGATTTCTTATCCATCCCAACTCTTTAGCAGAAATGGTTGGATGACGCAATTTCATTCCCAGTAAACAAAAAAATGGTTATGTTTTTCACTCAAAAATTCGTTTTTTTTCCTCTCCGGAGAGCTAGCGGGATGAATTTGTTATAAAAAAATAAAATAAATCTTCATATAGCCAAAAAACTATCGTATAGTGTGACAAGCGATATCTGGTCGGATCATCGCTAAGTTTTGTAAAAATTGATGGCTTATGAGTTTTTCCAGGCAAAGAGCATGAAGCCAATTCTTGAGAACGATTGTTTTGTGATATCGAGAATTCATCAAAAGGGCATTTTATTCAATAAGTTAGATGGTAATGGGTCGATATCGGAAAATCGCCTTAGTACCAGCTGATACCAGCAACCAACATTTACGATGAGGTTTGTGGCATGAATTACGGTATTGTCAGTCAAGAACAACTCGAGCAGATTGATCGGATTTTGGCAGAGAAGTTGATAAAACTCGGTGTTGATTGCGTAATTATCATCGATATGGCCGGTAATATTATTACCGCCAAGGATAACGGTGAAAGCAAATACGATGTCTACTCTTTTGCTGCGCTGGCGGCCGGTAATTTTGCAACAGTCGATGCCATGGCCAAGCTTGTTGGTGAACAAGAATTTTCCCTACTGTTTCATAAAGGTCAGGAATCAAATATTCATTTCAGTAAAATCGATGACGAATTGCTTCTCATCTCCATGTTTGGGCGTGATATATCCCTTGGCTTTCTTCGTCTCAATGTTGTTGATGTTATAGAAAAAATAAGAAAAGTTTGGGAGAGGAAATAAGGTCGACCGGCTTCATTATATGAGTCGATTCGGCATGATGAGAAAATCACAAACCTCTGCAGCGATCATCAACAGGGAGTAGAACGTTGAGCTTTATCAATTTAAAAGACAAGATAGTGCAGGTAAAGATTGTGTATTACGGCCCCGGACGGTGTGGGAAAACCACCAACTTGGAGTACATTAATCGAACGTATCGTAAACAGATCGCTTCAGAGATGGTCAGTTTGAAAACTCACGGAGATCGGACGCTTTTTTTTGACTTTTTACCATTTGATATGGGGCAGATCAAGGGCTATGACATCAAAATTCAGCTTTATACCGTGCCTGGGCAGGTGAAATATAATGCCACCCGAAAACTGGTGCTGCGAGGCGTCGATGGTATTGTCTTTGTTGCTGATGCCATGGAAAAACAGCGCGAAAAAAATATCCGATCCTTGAATCAACTCCATGAAAATCTCCAGTCATATAAGGAGAGTATTTTCAGAATTCCGTTGGTAATGCAATATAATAAAGTTGACCTCAAGGAGCACGGGATCCCCATCCTTCCGACGTCTGTGTTGGAAAAGGACCTCAATAGCAGACTGAAAGTACCCTATTTTGAGGCAAGTGCGATTACTGGGTACAATGTCGCCGCGACATTGAAGAAAATAATTTCTTCCTCGGTGATTTCAATCCAGAAAAAATTACTCTAGAGAGAAACTGTGGTGAAACAGTATACCGAAAACCAATATGATGATGACTTAACTCTTGGTAATGATGAGCATGATGAATCATATTACACTGATGCGGATGATCTCTTTGAATTTTCAACAGATGATGAGTCACCCATCAGCCGCCTGAAGAGTTTGGTCCTGTCGATAGACTGGGAGATTACCGATGAGGTCTTACTTCAGTTCAATGAGGAGTTGCTCGATCTTAAGGGCATCTGGGCAGGGGAAACAATCAATTTGGTATATGTCCAGGCCTTGGAGAAGATAAGTAAATATATTTATCAGAATAAGGCCGATTCTCACCCTAATGCGATTAAGTTACTTCTCACTTTTTATTATAACCTTGAGAAGATAGTGTCATCTCAAGATCTTTCAGAAGAACAGAAGAAAGAAATTCTTTTGGAAGACGTAAAAAAATTTGAGAATCTGAAACGTCAGATCAAACAGAAACCATCCTCCGTACCACACCGGGAACCTGTAAGGCCACAATCTCAAAAGATTATAAAAGAAGTCTCCAGTGAAGGTCAACTGCTGAATCTCAAGGCTATTGTTCTGGGGATTGATTGGGAGATTACCGACCAGGATCTGAATGATTTGCGACGGGAAGTTTTTCGGCTTGAGGAAAAATTTTCCGAAAGCCGCCCGAAACTCATTCTTCTTCAGGGTATCGGAACCCTTGCTACTTATATCAAGGTAAAGAAAAGCAATGCCCATCCTGATGCATTTAAGGTTATGCAGCTTTTTTTTGAAGGCCTTGAAAAGATCGTTCAGAAACCAATGAGTTTGGAGGCGGAAAAAAATATCCTTTTTCCTGCTGTTGAGAAATTCAACTCCTTCAAGGCGTTGCTCGGACCGACGATTTCGCCTGATGCGATTATCAAAAAAGATGACGAGGCCATTGAGGATTATGGTTCGAAAAATAAGGTGAATGAGATTTCACCAGCTTTGGCCGATGTATCGGAAGAGGAGGTAGGCTTCCAGGCTGATAAGGAGGCAGTGGCTTTGGGATTGAAAGATTCCGGTGGCGTCGCCTCTCATATCGATAATTTCTTTGGAGAAAATGCAGTAAATCAATTTTTCGCAGAAGAAGTTGTTGAACAAGATGAAAAGATCGAAGAATCTCCAGACATTATTGGTTTCCAAGGAGACGAGATCGTTGTCTCGGTCGAAAGGGATTTGGCACTTCAGGGGGTTGATGTTGAAGGGGATGATGAGGAGCAGCCGGAAAGTGAAGATACTGTAACAGGAGAAGATATTTTTGCGCCTCTTGACTCTGAAGAGCCTGTCACAGTTGAAGAGGAGGAAGCTGCATTCGTGATCGAACCGGTTGTAACGGACAAGGTCGCTCAACAGGAAGAAGAACAGGAGAAGTCGATATTGACAGAGGAAGCAATTGTCGTGGCAGCTGAGACGATATTCCCTGTAGATGCTCAAGAATTTCCTGAATTTGAGCAAGAAATTGTCGCTTTGGATAGAGAAAAAGCTCTTCAGGGTGTCAATGTCGAGACCGATGCCGATGACGATACCGACGAATTATCCTTGCCCATGGAGGGGGAGGAATTGGCTCCTGCTCTTGCCGCAATGGACGAGGAAAGCCTTTTTAGTGCAACCACCCTTGATCGAGCACCGATCTCCAGCAGTGTTAGTGAAGAGATTGTCGGCACCATAGATGGATTGTTTCTTGACCATGATGGCATTTCTGCTATTCCTCCTTCCGGGAGTCTCCCAAAAGAAGATCAAGGTATTGATGCCAATACTACAGAAGTTCAAGAGGAAGAACTTATCGGTTTTGAAGACTGGCTGAAAGAGGATGGCAAAGAGGAAGATCTCTTGTCTGCAGCGGTTGCGGCGGAGGGCGTCCTGGAAGCAGACCAAGAGGCGTTTGTTAACGGTGCGGAGGAGCCGCTACCGGTGGAAGACGAGGCCGAAAATGAACTCGCGACAATGGATTTTGTTGAGGATCAAGAAGATGACCTGAGTTCCTTCTTTACGGATAACGAGCTTGAGCAGAGCACTAAAGATGGTTCTGCAATTGACGCTCTTTTTGACAGCCTGGAAACCGACCTTGTTGAAGAAGAGATTGCTCCTCCAGCAATTATCGACAACGTAGATACATTTTTCAGTTCTGCAGAGGACCGGGAAGAACCGGATGAGGTGGTACGACCCCGAGTATCCCCGGAAAAGAGGGAAGAGGATGTCGTCGAAAAACCAATGAGTGATCTCTTCGCCGAAACTGATAGTGTTGAAGAGGAGGTGGTTTTTGAACTCTTCAAGGAAGAAATCGAACCGGATGTTGTGGTCGGACAGGAAAGTGGTGAAGAAAGAGAGTTGCCTGCTTTGGCAACGGTGCTTGCTTCTGATGCGATTCTGGAGATCGACTTGGTTGGAGCCCCTGGCGATGAGATTGTTGAAGAATTGGCAGCCGACGGTATCGCTGCTGCTGCAGAACGAAGAAAACTTGAGCCGCTTGGTGCTTTACAAGTTTGCATTGACTCCTTGAAGCTTGAACTGAGCGATACGATTATTGCTGGTTTGTTCCAGGAAATCAACACCCTGCGTCAAAAATGGGTCGAGAAACCGCTAGAAAAGACTTTCTTGCAGCTCTTGTCGACCATCACGCAACATATTGACAGCTATCGATACGAGTCCAGTGCAGAGGCATATGGACTTCTTGTTTCCATTTGTCAAACAATGTCCAATTTGCAGGCTGATGACCCCCGTGGTAATCAGGAAAATTTGCTGGGTGCAACACTTAACGTCTTGGAGTGGCAGCAAGGCATGCTGTCGCGACAGGCAGTAAAAAAAGGGGACCAGTTGATTTTTGCCGATCCGCTACGGACGGAAAAAGAGGACAACTATCGATCGGATGCGCAAAAAGACTTTGATAACATTTTACATCATTATGGAGACAGTGCAACCCAAGACGTCCATGATGCCTATGATTTTCCTGGCGAAATTGCAGCAGAAGCCGATGACGGACTTTCTTTTGCAGATGAAATTACTGAAGGAAAAGTGATGCTGGAGGCGGAAAATGTTGAAGGCATAGGGGAAGCCTTTGCGGATGATCTGAAAAAAGAAATTGCCGCCTTACGGCAAACCTTGCAGATGGAGATAGCCGAGCTGCGGAGGGAATTAAAAAAAGATTAGGAGTCGTTAAGCACTGCCCGAAAAATTTGCTGTTTGGAAAAGGGTTATCTCCCGTGTAGGGAGATAACCCTTTTTTTCTCTCTTACTGCCGGGTCATGATGAGTTGAGTTTGCCTCCAGCGGTTGCTTAACTTCTGGAGGCAAACTTCTCTTTTAACATCTCGTTTACGTGTGGGGGAACCAAGTCGCTCACATTGCCGCCGTTTCGAGCCGCATCCTTGATAATTGAAGAACTGATATAGATCCAACGAAATCCGGGCATGAGAAAAACCGATTCAACCTCTCGCTGCAATTTTCTATTCATCAGCGCAAGCTGGAATTCGTAATCGAAGTCCGAGACCGCACGAATCCCCCGAACAATAGCTCTGGCATTTTGTCGATATGCATAATCGACGAGGAGACCTTTTACCGAGCTGACCTGTATACGTTCCCGATCTCGAAAAGAGTCTTCAATCATTTTTATACGTTCGGCCAGGGTAAAGACGGGGTCTTTGGCTGAATTGACGGCAACGGCAACGATGACCTTGTCAAACAGGTTGAGGGCGCGATTAATGATATCAACATGACCCATGGTAATGGGGTCAAAGGTTCCCGGGTAGACTGCTATTGAAGGTCGAGGATCAATTTCTTTTGTCATTTCTTCAGTTCTTGCGGATTGATGGGGAATATTGTGTCCTGTCGGCTTGTTATGACTTACCATCAACAGGACGATTTATAGAGCCAAAAGCCACTCTCGCCATAGACACGCTTGTCAATCAGGTGGAGGTGAGCTGCTTCGCCCGGGAGCGGTATATTAAACCTTTCTTCAATAATGAGCATGCCATTTTCGGCGAGCAGGGTGCTTTCAGCGATAGAACTGAGGACAGATAGGGAAATGTTTTTGCCGTAAGGGGGGTCGGCAAAGATGAGGTCAAAGCCTGTTTCCGTTGTCGCGAGGAAATGCATGGGTGGCACACCCTTGGCTAAATCGTGTCGGATAACTCGAAGGCGGCAACTGCCTGTATACTTTGCAAGACAAAGTCCGATGTTTTTATTGATGAGGTCGAGAGCCAGGCGACTCTTGTCAATGAAAACGACAAAACCGGCATCCCGACTGAATGCTTCGAGTCCCATGGCCCCGGTGCCGGCAAAAAGATCGAGGACCTTTGCCCCTTGAACCGATTTGCCAAGAATACTGAACAAGGCTTCCCGCGCCCTATCGGATGTCGGTCGGATGCTCTTGTCGTGAAGAGGAGGGGTGAAAAGTTTTCGACCTTTTTCTCTCCCGCTGATAATTCTCAAAAGTTCACGAGACCGAAAAGAAGGTTGACCTTGAAAAGATTGCCAAGGAGCAGGAATTGAGCATGAACCGGCAAGCTATTTAAGGTACCCCAAAACAGTCTCTCCGGCGCGAACATTTTGACCAGGTTTTATCGCCAGCTCAGTTTCCAGAGGAAGGTAAAGATCTACCCTTGAGCCAAATCGAATAAGCCCGAATCGTTTGCCCCTGGTCACGGCATCACCTGCTTCCAGCCAACAGATAATTCTTCTGGCAATAAGTCCGGCAATCTGGACAAAGGCGATTTTTTTCCCTTCCGGGGTGGTTATAATGCTGGCACAGTATTCGTTTTGCAATCCGCCCTTTTGACTGTCGGCGGAGTAAAATTTCCCCGGTTTGTAGAGAATTTTCTCCACCGTGCCACTGCAGGGAATCCTGTTGACATGGACGTTGAAGACATTCATGAAGACAGAAATTTTTTGGACCTCGTTGCCGGTAAACCTATCGTCGGTAACCCGCTCGATGAGAATAACTTTGCCGTCGGCGGGGGAAACCAGTGCGTCGGGGCGGTCCGGTCCCAGACGTTCAGGGTCTCGGAAAAAACAAAGGACAAAGATAGTGGCAACCAGCAAGAAACCGGTAGTGATTTTCATTGAAAGAATGGCCGCCAGGAGGGTGGCGAAAGCCAGCACAAATATGAAAGGATACCCTTCTTTGGCTACGGGTACTTGCGGTGTCAACATAAGATTAATTCTCTGGGTTTTTGCAAAACATTTATTTGGTTTTGGTGGCGCGAGACATGGCTATTATTCCTGTGCGAATAATCTCCTTGATGCCGATTGGTCGAAGGATGTCGATCACAGCCTGTATCTTTGATGCCGAACCGGTGAGTTCTATCGCGTAGCTTTTAGCGCTTACATCGACGACTTTGCCGCGAAAAATGTCCACGACGCGGAGGACTTCCGCCCGGGTGTGGGCTTCGGCCTTGACGCGAAGCAGCACCATTTCCCTTTCGACGTAGTCCTTGTCGTTGATTTCCGTAACCTTGATGACATCAATGAGTTTATTCAGCTGTTTGGTGATCTGTTCGATAATTGAGTCTTCACCTCTGGACACCACGGTGAGACAGGAAATCTTCGGATCAAGGGTTTCGGCGACGCAGAGACTCTCGATATTGAAGCCGCGACCGCTGAAAAGCCCGGTTACTCGGGAAAGCACTCCCGGCTTATTTTGAAGAAGCACTGAAATCGTATGTTTCATCGGTATAATCCTGGTTGTCTGAGTTCAGCTATTCTTGACATCTAAACAAGTAACATTTCCGTGGTTGCTTTGCCGGCCGGAACCATCGGGTAGACCCCTTCTTCACGCTCAATCTTGAAGTCCATGATAACAAGGTTGTTGGTTTGCAGGGCTTCCCTGATGACCGGTTCGACCTCGCTTTTTGTTGTTGCTCTGAGGCCAACCGCTCCATAAGCCCTGGCAAGTTCGACGAAATCCGGGACTACATCCATGGTCGTCGAGGCATAGCGTTTGTTGTAAAACAGCTCCTGCCACTGGCGCACCATGCCAAGATAGCCATTGTTGAGGATGGCAATTTTTACCGGGCAGCTATATTGCTTGGCGGTGGCCAGTTCCTGGATATTCATCTGAATTGAGCCGTCTCCGGCAATATCGATGACCGTGCGATCGGGAAAAGCCATCTGGGCACCTATGGCGGCGGGGAGGCCGAATCCCATGGTACCCAAACCACCGGAGGTTACAAAGTGACGCGGGTAATCAAACGTGTAAAACTGGGCAGCCCACATTTGGTTTTGCCCGACCTCGGTTGTTATGATCGCTTTACCACCGGTAAGCCGGTGCAGTGTTTCAATCACGTACTGGGGTTTGATAATGGTATTATTTTCCTTGTATGCCAGTGGATGTTTTTCTGTCCACTCGCGAGTCAGGGCAAGCCAAGGTTTCAGACGTTCAGCCTGCTCCATCGGCTGGAAGTCCGATTCGGCATCAAACCATTTGTTGATGGCCGTAAGGGCATTCTTGCAATCGGCGACAATGGGGATATCGACCCGCACATTCTTACTGATGGAGGTGGGATCGATATCGATATGGATGATGTCAGCTTTGCTAGCAAAATCGGCAAGTTTGCCGGTGACTCGGTCATCAAAGCGAGCCCCGACGGCGATCAGCAGATCGCTTTCGGCAACGGCCATATTGGCGGTGTAGGTGCCATGCATTCCCAGCATTCCCATGGACAGTTTCTGGCTGCCGGGATAGGCTCCCAGGCCCATGAGTGTCATGGTCACCGGGATACTCAGTTTTTCGGCCAGTTCCGTGAGTTCCTTGCTGGAATTCGACAAGATAACCCCACCGCCGACGTACAGCACAGGTTGCGTTGCCTTCATAATCCGTCGGCAAGCCTTTTCGATCTGTACCGGATGGGGATTATAGGTCGGCTGGTAGCTCGATATATGGATCGGCGTCTTTTCCGGGTAGGTGAGTTTTGTGGCGACAAGGTCCTTAGGCAGGTCGACAAGGACCGGACCCGGCCTGCCTGTGCGGGCAATATGAAAGGCCTCTCGCAGGGTTGCAACCAGATCCTCGACGTTACTCACCAGGTAGTTGTGTTTGGTGCATGGCCTGGTAATGCCGACAATATCGACTTCCTGGAAGGCATCGTTACCGATCAATGGACGGGGTACTTGACCGGTGAGGATGACCAGGGGGATTGAGTCCATGTGGGCGGTGGCGATACCGGTAACACCATTGGTCGCACCCGGTCCGGAGGTCAAGAGGGCCACACCGACTTCGCCACTGACTCTGGCAAAGCCATCTGCCGCATGCACTGCCCCTTGTTCATGCCGCACCAGGACGTTGGTGATGTCGGAATCCATCAAGGCGTCGAAAAGGTCAAGAACCGCCCCGCCGGGATATCCGAATATTGTTTTTACGCCTTCTTCCTGAAGGCACCTGACGATTGCCTGGGATCCGGTAATTTTTCCCATGAATCCATTCCCTTGTAAAAGTTGAAACTGTTTTGGACAATTGCAGTGTTTCTTGAAAAAACCTGTAACTATTGTAGAGGAAAGAGAAATATATCTGTGAACACCACATCTGTCAACGGGCAAAGGATGGAGGAAGGCCATAGTGACATGAAATATTTCTCCTGCTGCGGGGAGGTTAGCATTCGGGAAACACTGTCAATATCCGGTAGATGCGGGACAGGGGCGGACGCTCATGTTTTTGTGGCAATGGAGAAAACCCCTTGACAACATCCAACCGGGACGTGTAGTCTTGACAAACTTACAATTTCTTTGAATTTTACAAGCTGAAAAACATGGTCATCGCAAACTCGCCTCTCGCTCTGCTTCTAGGTTATCCGCCGGTTGATTCCGTGGCTGATACGGAGGGGTTGTAGTTTGTTGTAAATAACTCTGTTACCCAAAAAGGCCACGGTTGAAAAACCGTGGCCTTTTTTTTTGAGTATTGATTTTTTGAGCAAGGAGAAACAATGAATCCGGAATTAGTGCAAAAATATCGGCCATATCCGCCGGTCAATTTGGCAAATAGACAATGGCCTGGGAAAACTCTTGGCAAAGCTCCCACTTGGTGCAGTGTTGATTTGCGCGATGGCAATCAGGCCCTCATTCAACCGATGAGCCTTGAGAAAAAACTGGAGATGTTTCATCTCCTGACGGACCTTGGGTTTCATGAGGTAGAGGTCGGATTTCCTTCCGCCTCCCAGGTAGAATATGATTTTACCAGGGTTCTCATTGAACAAAACCTGATCCCTGAAAACGTCTGGATCCAGGTACTTACCCAGGCGAGAGATCATTTGATCACCAAGACCTATGCCTCTGTTGCGGGGGCGAAGAGGGCGATTGTTCATCTGTATAATTCCACTTCGACTCTGCAGCGGAAGACGGTTTTTAAAATGAGCCGCAAAGAAATCGTCATGCTTGCCGTGCAGGGGGCACGACTCCTAAAGGAAGAAGAGCAAAAATATCCGGCAACGGTATTTCGCTATGAATATTCCCCTGAAAGCTTCACCGGTACGGAACTGGAATTTGCCCTCGAGATATGTGAAGCGGTCATGGAGATCTTGCAACCCACCCCGGACAACAAAATAATTCTCAATCTTCCGGCAACGGTGGAGATGGCCTCGCCCAATATCTACGCCGATCAGATTGAGTGGTTTTGCTCGCATATGGCTGACCGGCAGTCGGCGATCATCAGTCTGCATGCCCACAATGACAGGGGGTGTGCTGTTGCGGCAACAGAACTCGCGCTGCTCGCCGGCGGGGAGCGAGTCGAAGGTACTTTGTTTGGCAACGGGGAGAGGACCGGCAATGTCGATATAGTGACACTCGCCCTGAACATGTTTTCGCAGGGGATCGATCCGGGGCTCAATCTCCACGATATCAATCGCCTGGTAGAGGTTTATGAGCGGGTATGCGATCTTCCCGTGCATCCCCGTCACCCCTATGCCGGAGAGCTTGTTTACACCGCCTTTTCCGGCTCCCATCAGGATGCCATCAATAAAGGGATGCACGAATATGAGGCGGCCGGCTCGGGTTTGTGGGAAGTTCCTTATCTGCCGATTGACCCTTCCGATGTGGGCCGGACCTATGAATCTATAATTAGAATCAACAGTCAGTCAGGAAAAGGCGGTGTGGCCTACATAATGGAAAAGGAATTCGGTTTTCGCATGCCGAAAGCCATGCACCCGGAATTCGGAAAAATCATTCAAGGCGTTACCGACAGAGAAGGGCGGGAGCTGCATCACAGCGAGATATACAAAACCTTTGAGAAAGAGTATCTTACCGTTAGAGTTCCGTATGAACTGAAGGCCTTTAATGTCGTAAAACGCCATGTGAGTGCCAATGATGAAGCCTCACATGCAGCGGTTGAGGCCATCCTCCTCGTAAAGGGACAAGAGGTGACCGTAGCCGCCTCCGGTAACGGTCCTCTGGACGCGTTCTGTGCTGCCCTGAAAAAGGGTGTAACCGGCGAATTCAAATTAAGCAGTTACGACGAGCATGCGCTCAATGGAGGCTCGAGTGCCAAGGCTGCAGCTTACATCGAAATCGAAGGTCCGGATGGAGCAGTAAGCTGGGGAGCGGGGGTGGATACCGACATCATCATTGCATCGATTAAAGCCGTACTGAGCAGTTTGAATCGACTGGAGAGAGTGAGCTGAGGTTCCGCAGGCGGAATGGAAGACTGCGGATTTCAAAGAATAACAATTATCCAGGGATCAGAGATGGATTCGAAGCCAAGGAGTAAAATCGGCCTGTCAATAGTCATCCCAGTTTATAACGAGGCGAAGAGCCTTGAGCAGCTGGTGCGTCAGGTTCAGAGTGTCCCCCTGCCGATGACCAGAGAGATAATCCTTGTTGATGACGCTTCCACAGACTGCAGCAGGGCGGTGATTGAAGGATTGGCCGGTGATGGAGTGATCACTGTCTTTCATGCGGTAAACCAGGGTAAAGGGGCGGCCTTGCGAACCGGTTTTGCCCGCGCCCAAGGGGATATCGTCCTCATTCAGGATGCCGACCTCGAATACGATCCGACAGAGTACCCCAAGCTGCTGGCCCCGATCCTCGCCGGCAAGGCCGATGTGGTCTACGGTTCCCGCTTTATCGGTTCCGAGGCGCATCGGGTTCTGTATTTCTGGCATATGGTGGGGAATCGTTTTCTGACGCTGGTTTCCAATATGGTCACCAATCTCAATCTTTCCGATATGGAGACCTGCTACAAGGTCTTTCGCCGCGAGGTACTGGCAGAGATTGTCATCTACGAGAACCGCTTCGGCTTTGAACCGGAGATCACCGTCAAAATCGCCAAACAGAAGGTACGTATTTATGAGGTGGGTATCTCCTACAGCGGCCGGACCTATCAGGAGGGCAAGAAGATCGGTTGGCGGGATGGATTCCGCGCCCTCTACTGCATCATCCGCTACCGTTTCTTTGCCGATTGAATCTTTGTACTCCTCAGCCATCTAACCCCCCACAGGGGGAAAAGTACCTTCACGAAATTCTTTCTTAAACAAAGGAAAGAATTTCTAAGACGATGATCCGGTGGGCACAAATCCGGTCCGGCATTGGACGGCTAGCAAGATCAGGTGCCATCTTTTTACCTGTGTAGCGGCTATGATCTATGTCTTAGTGATAACCGGAAAAAAGGTTAATCCGTTCACGGTAGTTGTTCATCACCTCGTGAACGATTACCGGCACTATCTCGTCTCTGAGATACATGTCCCCGCGGGCGTAGAGTTTCAGCGCTAGATTGCCGTACTCGCTGCCGAGATACATTTTGTTAATTAACGGAAACTTTGTGCAGGTATTTTTCCGGTCCTTTTTCCGTATCAATGATGGTCGTCTCAGTTGAAGGCGCTACTATGGTTTTCGAATTTAACATATACGGAGAGTTGCCTCCCGCAATATAAAATGTCTTATGCGTATTTAAAAACAACTTAAATGATTCAACCTTGATCGGCACAAGTTCGGCCAGGCCGTCTAGGCTGACATCTGGTGAATTTTCACTATATTGAAATTTTAGATCATAATCGATCAAATAGAAGAGGCGGTTCTTTAACGATTCCGGCGCATAGTGTTGGGTTTGAAGATAGGAAAGGGGCGAAAGAATGACAATAGGAAGTTCGTCTCTGCTCTTTGACATAATCTTAATTATTGATCTCAAGTTCCGATCTTTCTCCATTGCCGATAGTATCAAATTAGCCTGTGATGCCAGGCATAAGATTGCTGTTATAACCAGCAACGCTGTTCCTTCTGCAATCCATGGTCGTTTTATTAGCTGCCTTGAATATGCGAGAATAATTACTGCGCCAACTGTGGCAGACACAAAATAACGGGTAGTAAAGGCATTTGTAAAATAAACAGCAATAATATAACCTAAAAAAGGGATAAGAGTGAGGCCGATTGCTGCAACAACTTCGTGTCCAGGGGGTAATTGTTTTGTAATGATTTCTGATTGAGTTGATTGACCGTGGTTACTTTTTTTTCTGAGATATTTAACGAATATGGAAATAACAAACGCAATTAAGACCACTTTGATCTGCGCAGCATAAAGTTGGCTGCACTTAAGGAAATTCAATGAATTAGGTTTTGACCAAAAATGTGCGGACAGAGAAGTACATCTTTCAGCCAGCGGCACCAAAGGGATAATTGTTGAGGCTGCCAGCAGTAATGTTAGCCAGATAGGCCAATCAATTCGCCTTATTTTGAAAGACCGGTAGATTTCACCGGCAACGATGGGGACGAAAAGAGGAAAAGCATAGAAATGAGAGTACAAAGCCAGGCAAAGTGATAGAAATAATCCGAAAAGCGGTAGTGTCCGACGAGTATTATCGGCAGCAACCTGCCAGCACCATAATGAAATTGTGCAGCAGGCGAGGATTAAGGGATAGGTTCTGGCATTTGTTATTAATTTTTCCGCTGCCGGTGAAAGGCATAAAAGAAGCACTCCGGTAATGGCAGTAATAGCACCACAGCGTCTATCCAGAATCAAAAAAAGAAAAAACAGGGCAATCAGAAAACTGATCAATGCCGGCAATCGTGTGGCAAACTCTCCATAACCAAAAAAAAACTGAAAAATTCTTGTAATAATATAATACAACGGTGGAGACGGATCCATGGGGCCCAGGGTCTCCCACAACCCGGCAAGAGTAGGTATTTGCGCAATGTGCAATGTAAATAGTTCATCAAACCAGAAAGGCCGGAAATAAGAATCCACAATCCTTAATGCAGTAAAGACCACTAAAATTAAGGTAAATACCAGCCATTTGTTATTCTCAATTCGTTCTTCCAACGAAATCACAATGAACTCTTGCGTTAAATTCAATAAAAATTGATACCTCAAAGACTACTCGAAAAAGTCTTCTTTTAGGAAATATATCTTACAAATTTATTCATTTATTTTTTTAATTCATACACTAAATAATCGCTGTTTTCATATATGAGACTAGCCAATCCATGCTCTGACAATTCACGCATTTCTGCAATAGGTACTTGGTTGATATTTCTCTTTTCTTTTAAAGACAGACACAAATAATCCCCGCGGAAGATATCTTCAATACGGTCTATCGCAATTGACTTCCGATTGGTCAGAAGTCGCATAGCTCTGGGTTTTGGGAAAATCACTGTCTTTGTTGCATCAATATGATCTGCAATAAAAGTAAACATCCTTTGCGAAGTCTCAGAATAAGGTCCATCCGATATTTTATTTGCGAAATATGTGTGAGATGCATCACGAGCACTGATTATAGCAAAACAAAGGATTATTACCAGGCCAGGGGTAAAGCAGATAACCTTTCGCAACCGTCTTTCACCCATTCCCATAGGCTCTTTCTTCTGAGACAGCCATTCCAGGCCCGAGAAAAGAAACGATACATAGAAGGGAAGAATAGGAAACAGAAACCGGAGCCCTGAGGGTTCTGGCCAGCAGATATAAAGAATAATAGTCAACACCGAATATATGATTTCGGGGTATGCCGATCGGAACCTTACGATAATGCCAACAATTACAAAAGGAATGCTTGCCATATAAACCAACTTTTCATGAGGAATACCCCAGAAAAATCTACTCAACAACAAACTGTAGTAGTTAAGGTGTTCTATGAGCATAGGCAACGATATGTGCTTCAACTGAGAAAGATAACTGCCGCCACCTTCCGGAAAAACCGAGGCAAATATCACCACCAAGGAGAAAAATACCAAATATGCAACTGAATGCTGCAGCAATGCTTTGATTGAGAATCTATGACCGGAGATCAGAAAGATTTGTGTATTCTCCCCCTGTTCTTTCTCCGGGATTGATTGTTGTTTTGTGTAGCGCTCTCTCAAGACGGCAACTATCTGAGAAAAGCCGAGCGTGATGAGAAGAAGGATACCATTCGATCGAACAGAAAAAGCTATTGCAATTACTAACCCAATGAGTATTGAATCCCAAAATTTAGATATATGTTGACGTCCATCGATAATATTCGATTGAATCAGGACAATACTCAGCGTTGACAAAAACAAGAAGGGCAGGTCAGATAATATATTATTTGTATATTTCAACAAAACTGGGTTCAATGCAAAAAAACACACAAGACAAAGAAGGATAAAGGGAGGGTGGACTTTTCGGAATCCGTGCCAGAGAACTCCTAGGAAAAGTATAAATGATAGTGCTCCAACCATTTTGAAAGCGATTAAATTAAGACCAAAAATCGAATAAAAAGGTGCAAGCAAGAGCGGGAAACCCCATGGATAAGCAATTGGCCCCAATATGTTAGAGGATTGTTCTATGGTGAAACGGTTGGATTCTATAAAATTATGAGGGGTGAAATCAACTATACTCTTTGCCTGCATAATATAGGAAGCAAAGTCATCACCCCAATTGTGGCCTTGCGTTAGGTTTGCAAATACCAAAATACCCGAACAGCCTAGAATTATTAGAAATAAAACGTAGGAGTTCTTTTGATTCATGATATCCAACAATCACTCTGAAGGTGAGGTGAGATGGGTGAGAGGTGGGGGATCCTTAAGCAGCCCAGTCTTGGCTCTATCAACGAAAGATATCCCTTTTCCCTTTATCTGATGGGCAGTTCGTTGTTTCGCCAAGACACCGATTTTGTTTGAAGTTTTTAATTTTATGAAATATCTATTTGGGGTGATTTTTACCTTCAACCCAACCCAGAGATATCTGAGATACATGTGGATTTTTAACTGTGACTTTCCTTCGGATCGCGCCTTCCAAGAACTTGGAATTTCAATCACTTTAATGTTGAGACACAAGGGTTTAAGGATGCTTTCCAGCACGAAGGAGTGCCCCGTCTCTTCCCATTGAATTTCACGGATCAATTGTTTTGGGTAGATTCGATAACCAAAGGAAAAGTCGGTGATATTTTTCCCAAAAAGGAGCGCGAATGCCTTTTGAAAAAAATAATTTAAAAAAGTCTTCAGAGCGGGATAACCTTCGAAAGAGTTCCTTTTTAGCCAGCGGGACGCCGAAATGATCTCGTCAGGATGCCCTTTCGCCATCATAACGAGGTCACCGACAGTTCGTGGATCTGATTCGCCATCACTGAACATAACGATGACATGACTTCCAGTTGCAGAAATAAGGCCTTCCCTAAGTGCCCCCCCCAGAAAAGGAAGTACCTGCCAGATAATCCTTATTTTTCCGGTGTATCTTTTTCTTAATTCATTACATACAAAGAGACTTTCGGAGGTGGTTTTGTCACAGACAACAATAATAACTTCCCGAATGCTCTCTTCGGTATATTCGAAAAGGATATCTACGGTCTGTTGTAATGATCTAACTTCGTTAATTACCGGTAAAACAACCGATGCCGATTCGAAACAACCTTTTTGTTGATCATAGCCATGATTAACAGCAACTTCCCCAACTGTTTCTACCTTCATTTGTAGCCCTTTAATAAACAATCGTCCTTGCTTCTCTTGCCTTTCTTCCTCTTTTTTCTGAAACTTTACATATTTCTTTATCATCTCTGCATCAAGTCCTACTATAGTGGACCCCAGTTTTCAGACAGCAGTTTAAGCTGTGCGCAATCAAAAAGGAACGAGAAGCGATGAGCGAATCGAAGAAGAGGAAGTTCCATAGCCCAGAGTTCAAAGCGAAGGTTGGGCTGGAGGTATATAGCCGATCCTACCGTAATAGAGACAATAAAGTATACCTACCGACAGAAGGATAAAAGAGAGGAGAAGTTCGGGAAAAAATTTCTTGTATACGCCATTAGCCAATCTCATTCATCTTCATCATCACCATTATATTTCTCTTGAAATCCGGAACGCAAAATGGGATGGATACTATCCTGTATTTGCTTTGTTAGCAATAGATATCCTACTGGCTTCGGCGCTAACAGGAATTGAGCCACTTTTGCTAATGAAAACTGAGCCAGTGAGTG
>CAIQWD010000091.1 GCA_903875445.1 uncultured delta proteobacterium
ATCCGTCTCGTTGGCTGCCCTGGAATTATAAGGAAAACTTCACCTCTCCCGCTTGTTGAGCGAGATCCAGCACCAACTCCCCCACCGGACTTTACCAGCTATTGTACCTTCATGATAGGCAGGCTTGCCGAAAGGACTCGGTTTACCTTCAACCACCACTTCCTCCGCCATGATCGGCAGCAATACCTGAAAAACCGTGCCTTCGCCGGGCCGGCTGTGAAACGAAACACTCCCACCATAGCTCCTTACTATGCCATGGATGATCGAAAGACCCATGCCGGTCCCCTTGCCGATTTCCTTGGTAGTGAAATAGGGGTCAAATATCTTACCCCAAATCTCCGGTGCTATCCCTGCCCCGGTGTCGCCTATTGACAGCTGCACGAAATCTCCTGGTTTTATATGCAGATCGCTGACAATATCCCCATCGGCTAGGGCTTTCCTTTGCAAGGAAACGGACAACGTGCCGTTGCTCCCCTCCATGGCATGAAATGCATTGGTACCGAGGTTCATGACAATCTGGTGGATCTGTGTCGGATCGGCGAGAATTGGCCCGGTATTCATATCGATATTCTGCTGTATGTCAATGGTCGCAGGTAGCGAAGAACGCAGCATTTTAACCGCTTCCATGACGATTATTGCCGGTTGCATAAGAATACGTTCGGTCTCGGCTTGACGGCTGAAGGCCAGAATCTGCTTGACCAGTTCTTTGGCCCGGTGGCTGGCCTTGACGACCTGGTCAATATCTTTTCTAAGGATCGATCCGTCCGGGCTGTCCTCTTGTACCAATTCCGCATAGCCGAGGATTGCCCCAAGGATATTGTTGAAATCATGGGCGATGCCACCGGCCAGAGTACCGATTGCCTCCATCTTCTGGGCGTGATGGAGCTGGCGCTCAAGTGTCTCCTTCTCTTCTTCGGCTTTCTTGCGCTCGGTGATGTCACTGAGCATCCCGACCAGCCGTAGAGCGTGACCCACTGCATCCTTTTCGATTGCCTTGCCACGCGTACAGACCCATAGCCATTTGCCTGATTTCTTCTTCATTCTCAGATCGATGATAAAACCTTCCCCGGATTCAAGGCTTTGCTGCAGATCCTTTTCCACCCGCGCCAGATCATCAGGATGCACAAGCTTTTGCCATGAATCATAGGTAGCAGGAAATTCGCCCTCTTGGTAACCGAGCATCCGGTAGTAGATCGGACTGAAAACCGCCCGTCCGCTTTGGACGTACCAATCCCACAACCCATCGTCAACGGCGGACATCGTTGCGGCATACCGAGCCTCGCTCTGCCACAAATCATTTTCAATCTGCCGGCGAACAAGGGCCGCTCCGATGTGCGAGGCTATGCCTTCCAGGTGTTCAATACTCTTTAGGGAAAAGCATCCTTTACGCCGGTCGTTAAGATGGATCAAACCAATAATCTGTTCCTTGTTGCGAATAGGCACCAAGGCGACCGAGGCATAGCCTTGATGAATACAAGTATTGCGTGGATGTAGTCGCGGGTCGTCGCAGGCCGGGATGTCGAGAAGCGGGAATGAGTCGTTCATCCAACAGCTGCCCCCGGCTGTGAAGAGGGGGTTCTGCGGGTCGGTCTTGCCGGAAA
>CAIQWD010000092.1 GCA_903875445.1 uncultured delta proteobacterium
CCGGTTCTTGTCTGACAGCCCGGAGAAACTTGAAACCGTCCATTACGGGCATGAGGGCATCCGAGATAATGAAGTCCGGTGGGGAGTTTTTCGCAATCCTGAGGCCGTCCGACCCGTTCTCGGCCTCAATCGCCTCGTTGCTGTTTCTTTCCACCATATAGCGAAGTACCTGTCTGGCGTCAGGCATATCGTCGACTATAAGTATTCTCATATGGTGTTCTCCAAACTCAGACTGTTGCTAAACGTCTATAGGCCCGCGAATGCTGAATCGGCTGCCAACGCCATAGGTACTTGTAGCAAGTATATCATCGTTCAGGATTTCGTGAAGGAGTTTCTTGGAGAAATACAGGCCGATAATTCCTCTGCCCGGCAGTACGGCATTCCGAAATCAGGACCAAAGATTTCCGGCATATTTTACCCAGCAGTCAAATATGCCTTGATATTATTATCTGCTGAAGTAATTTTGCCGGTATGAATAATCGTTATTTTGCACAGATAGCTTTTGGTAAACACTCTGTCGGCTCCATATTTTAACTTTCGAGAGGTGGTCTGCTGTGATCAAAGTCCCGCACTTTAATCTCAAGTCCAAAATCATGTTTATCCTTGGGTGCTATGTTCTCGGTATCCTGGGCATGGGGTATATCTCCTATAATCATTTGCAGACCACAGAGGAAAAGACCGAACTGCTGGAACTTGCTTACGACCTGAATAACCTCATTCTTGAAGCAAGGCGGTATGAAAAAAACTTCTTTCTTTATTATAAAGAGGAGGCACTTCAGGAAAATAAAAGATATCTGGCGCAAGCGGTTGATACAGAGAAAATACTTCGCATTAAGTGCAGCAAGTTGAAAATGGTCCCGCGGCTCATGGAGTTTGAAGCCGAGCTCACAGCCTATAAGACCAGTATTGAGGAGCTGTCGCAAAACAAGTTGATCCATAACCCGGAAAACAACGAAATGGTCGAGAGACTCAGAGAACAAGGGAAAAAGCTGACTGAGTTAAGCGAAGAGCTGGTTGATTTCGAGCGGCTTCAGATCCACGGAATTCTCAAACTGCTGAAGGCACAGCTGGTGGCGTGGTCGGCCATGGCGATAATGCTGGGAGTACTGTTGCCCTGGATGATGATTTTTAAGATTTTCCATCCGCTGACCATCATCAAAGGGGCCACCGAAGATATTGCCCATGGCCGCTTTAACAGTATCGAGGTTATCAATACCCGGGATGAGATGCAGCAGGTCATGGAGGCCTTCAATGCTATGGTCCGCGAATTGGAACGCAGGCAGGATCAACTGGTTCAATCGAAAAAACTGTCATCTATCGGTACCCTGACGGCAGGAGTGGCGCACCAGCTCAACAACCCGCTCAACAATATCTCCACCTCCTGTCAGATAGCCAGTGCCGAACTCGAGTCCGGGGACACGGTACTCATCAATCGTATGCTGAAAAATATTGATCAGGAAACACTCAGGGCAAGGGATGTCGTCAAAGGGCTCCTTGAATTTTCGAGGGTGCAGGAATTTTCCCTCCGCCCCTGGCAATTGGCGGATGTGGTAAGGCGAGCAGTCCGTTTGGTGCAGAGTCAAGTGCCATCCGACATCCATATACGGGTCGAGATCGACGAAGATCTTGTGGTTCCCATGGATAACCAACGTATGCAGGAGGTTTTTCTCAATCTGATCATCAATGCATCTCAAGCCATCAAGGGGGGCGGGCTGATCACCATAACCGCCGAGCGTGATGCAACCGGACACGAAATTGTCATTGAGGTGAAAGATACGGGAGAGGGGATCTCCGAGGAGATCCAGGGACGGCTCTTCGACCCGTTTTATACCACCAAGGAGGAAGGACAGGGTACAGGTCTTGGCCTATCCGTTGTTTACGGCATTATTCAAAAGCATGAAGGCAATATCACGGTGAAAAGCAGCCCCGGGCAGGGAGCTTCATTTTTTATAACTCTCCCGTTGGCATGTAAAATAATTCCCTAATTTTGTGGTGGCATGGAAAACCGGAAAATTCTGGTTGTCGACGATGAGGCAATCGCTCGCGACAACCTCGCTTTCGTTTTAAAAAAAGACGGATATCTGCCGATACTCGCTGAAAACGGCCAGCAGGCGATTGACATCCTCAGGCAGGAAGAGGTGGCTCTCGTGCTCACCGATTTGCGGATGAAGGGGCAGGACGGGATGGCTGTGCTCACTGAAACCAAGAACCTGTGGCCCTCGACCGAAGTGGTGGTCATTACCGGCTATGCCAGTGTCGATACCGCCGTGGAGGCGATGCGCCACGGTGCCTATCATTACATCGCCAAACCGTTCAAGATCAATGAACTGAGAGCAATTGTCGAAAAGGCCCTGGAGAAAAACCTGTTACGTAAAGAACTCCATTCCCTCAGACAACAGGTGCAGGCAGAGGCCGGAGCATCGTCGAAGATAATCGGCCAAAGCCAGAAAATAGAGGCATTACGCGAAACCATTCACCAGGTTGCGCAGCTCGACTGCAATGTGCTCATTCAAGGGGAGACCGGGACCGGCAAGGAATTGGTGGCGAAAACCATCCACGAACTCAGTCCGCGGGCGAAAAATCGCTTTGTTGCCTTTAATTGCGGGGCCTTCTCCGAAGACCTCATTACCAGCGAACTCTTCGGCCACGAACGCGGGGCCTTCACCGGGGCCAACAAGGTCAAGAAAGGGCTCCTGGAACTGGCGGAAAACGGCACGGTGTTCTTTGATGAAGTGGGGGAGTTGCCGCTTTCGATGCAGGTGAAACTGTTGCGGGTGCTGCAAGAGCGGACGCTGATGCGCGTCGGCGGGACGGAGGAGATTGCCATAGATGTCAGGGTGCTGGCAGCAACCAACAAAGATCTGAAAAAGGAGGCCGAAGAAGGGACGTTCAGGACCGATCTTTTTTACCGGCTGGATGTCCTTGCCATCAATGTGCCCCCTCTTTCCGAACGGCGGGAAGATATCCCGCTTCTTGCCGGCCATTTTCTCGCCAAGCATACCCGGCCGGGACGAACGGTGCCCAGGTTGGCGGTTGCGACGGCACAGCGGCTCATGCGTTATGAGTATCCGGGAAATATTCGGGAGCTGGAAAATATCGTGCAGCGCATCCTTCTCTATTGTGACGGCGAAGTGGTCGAACCGCACCATCTCGTGGCCGATCTGCGGGAAGGTGTGGCGGAGGCGGTGCGCGGCAATCGGCAGAACTGGCCGCCTCTCGATGAGCACGAAAAGCAGTATATCATGGAAGTCCTTGATGAGGTCGAGGGCAATAAATCGGCGGCCGCAAAAATTCTCGGTATCGACAGGGTGTCCCTGTGGCGCAAAATTAAACGCTACGGTCTGGAACATCCCGATAGCTGAACGATAACCTGGCGAATATCATAAAAATTTCCCGCAGAGCAGCGCATCACAGGGGCAGGATATAGGCTCGGGCCTCCAGCACCCTGTCAACCACCTCATCGGCGTTTGTCGCCAGAACCAATTCCAGGTCTTCAGTGACGTCGGGGGCAAGGGCTGCCACTTCCTCTTTATTGGCCTGCGGCAAGAGCACGCATCGCACTCCCGCTCTTTTCGCGGCGAGAAGCTTTTCCCTGATGCCGCTTACCGGCAGAATGCGACCGCTTAAGGTCATTTCCCCGGTGAGGGCAACATCCCGGCGAGCCGGCCGCCTGGTGAGAAGAGAAAGGAGGGCTGCGAAAATGGTAATGCCGGCGGATGGACCATCCTTGGTGATGGCGCCGGAGGGAAAATGGATGTGGATGTCGGTATCTTGAAAAAAGGTGTCGAGAATTCTATATTCTTTCGTTCTGCTGCGAATATAGCTGAGGACCGCCTGTGCCGATTCCTGCAAGACTTCCCCCAGGGAACCGGTTAAAATAAGTTTCCCCGAACCGCGCATGGAAACCGTTTCGACGCTGATTATTTCCCCCCCCGACTCTGCCCAGACAAGTCCCGTGGCGATCCCCACCCGGGCTTCGCCGGCGGCCGCTTCGTGGAAAAACTTGCGTGGCCCGAGAAGGTGTCCGATGGTCTCGGCATCTATGTCCATGGTCTGGTCTCCGCACTTGGATTGCAGGCAGAGCAAAGCGATCTTTCGGCAAATATCGGCCAATTCCCGTTCCAGATTGCGCAGTCCTGATTCCCGGGTGTAGTCGCTGATAACGCGAGCAATGGCCTCCTCGGAAAAATGCAGCATGGTCTTGGGCAGCCCTGCCGCTTTCTGTTGTCGCGGCAGGATGAATTGCTGGGCGATCTGCAGTTTTTCTTTTGCCGTATAGCCGGCAAAGTCGATACGTTCCATCCGGTCGAGGAGTGGGCCGGGAAGTTTGCTGATGTCGTTGGCCGTGGCGATAAACATCACCCGCGACAGATCAAAGGGCATATCAAGGTAGTGGTCGGTGAAGTGGATATTCTGCTCGGGATCGAGGACCTCGAGCAGCACCGAGGCCGGATCCCCGCGAAAATCCTGGCCGATTTTGTCAATCTCGTCGAGCATGAAGACCGGATTGTTCACCCCGATCCGCTTCAGTTCGGTGATGATCCGACCCGGCAGGGCGCCGACATAGGTTCGCCTGTGGCCACGCAGTTCGGCCTCATCGCGGAGACCTGCCAGGGAGATGCGCACAAACTGACGCTGCAGCGCCTCGGCAATGGCCCTGCCGACCGAGGTTTTGCCTGTCCCCGGTGGACCGGTAAAACAGAGAATCGGCCCCTTACCCATTTCCACAAAGAGTTTCTTTTCCAGTACTTCCTTGACGGTCTTGCGCAGTTCGTCAAGATTCACCGGCTTGCCGAGATAATGAGCCGCCCCTTTTTTCAGGGCCTCTACCGCCGAGCTGACGGTGGCGAAACCGGTGACCATGATGACGGGTATCTCCGGTGCCAGGCGATTGATCTGCTGCAGCAGTTGCAGGCCATCCATCCGGTCCATTTTCAGATCGGTGATGACTAAATCAATCTCCTCCTCGGCAAGAACCCCGAGTGCTTCAATGCCGTTGGCTGCACAGTAGCAGCTGTATCCATCCTTCGACAGCACATGATTCATATTGGATCGTGCTATGAGTTCATCGTCGACCACCAGGATATTTTTCTGGGCTTTACTGCACAGAGTTTTGGCTGCCAAAAATTCAAGAATCCGCTGTTTGACCTGGGCTAAGCCGCAATGCCTGGCCTCAAGCACCGACTGTGCTCTTTCCAGGTCGAGTGTGCCAAGCGAGGACATATTCCACGGTAGGGCGATAACCAGCTCGATGTAGTTGAAGCCGACGCTGTACTCGGCGACAGAGGGATCGGTTTTTTCTAGTTTATCAAGCTCCTTGGCAACAGCTTCGAAAATTTGCGGCGGCAGCCGGGCGTCGTCTACCTGAGTGCGAAGTTTGGCTAGAGGAGTGACTGCGACCGGGGTGTTTTGCGAGGGTACTTCCGGTTGCTCAACTTTTCTTTTAAAGAACATATTACGGCTCCTTATCCCCAAGGGGGGGACTGAAAAGAGTGCCGTTTCGGGCATTCCTTTGGTCATGTCATTTGTTGACGACGGCTTACCTCGTTTTCTGCAGCCCTGCTTTTGCAATATCGGTTCCAATATACATCCTTTACACCTGCCCGCGCGAAAAAAAACCAATAAAAAACGGTCCGATTCTTCCATCCGGACAAGGCCTTTCATAAACTTTTGCATCTCTTCTGCACGTCAGCATCTTGGCAAGATCAGGTGGTGTTGCAACTTGCACAGGGAGTTGCAAATTGCAACAGATGAAACAGGGCCTTTCCGCCGGATTATGGCAATCTTGTTGCAAATCGCAACATCGCGCAACTCATTGTCTGCAGCAATTATTATAATCTTAATAATATCGGGATAATATGCAGATGATGACGATTGGCATGCTTCTTGGAATCTAAGGAATATCACTTCCTCCAACCCGTGAAAAACATCCATGGCAAAAACGTATTCAAACATTTCTTCAACAAATCCGATAGGCCGGGATGGCAATAGCGGCGATCTCCGCACTCTGCCCGACCAGAAAAAAACACCCTTCATTCTGGTCGTTACCCGTAACGGTCATATGCCCGAACCGGTAATGGAGTATGCCCTCAATGTTGCCGATCGTTTGAAGTATGCCATTCTCGCCGTCCATATCAATACCCTGCCATTCTTTCGTGATGGTGGGGAACGCAGCATGCTTTTTTCCCTAGCCCTGGAGGAAAGTTCGATTTTCTTCGAAGAAAAGGCCAAGGCGCGGAATGTTCGGGTTGAACATCTCGGAGAAACGGGGAAGGTCGGCAAGGTTGTAAAACGGTTGTGTTACACCGAAAAACGCATCGAGTTTGTCATCATTGATCAGGGAATCCGTATGGAAGAGGTGACCTCTCAGTCACCTGTTCCCGTTTTTAGTGTCATTTATACCCGTCCAGAGACTGGTGAAATGACAACAAACATTCACTATAATCCAATGAACAGAGGAGAATTGAGTATGTCTACCACAAGCAGAAAACGGCATGTAAAAAATTGTTTCGTCTTCGGCGGTCTCACTGCCGCAATGTATGCGACCGTTTTCACCAATCCGGAAGTCTTTATGACCTATTTGACCAAGGGCGGCTTTTATGCCCTGCTGCCTGTCGCCGTAGTCCTCGCCGTCTCCTATGCGCATGGGAATTTTACCAATTCCTTCTGGTCGGCTCTGGGAATTGAAGGATCGAAAGTCTCCGCGCCCAAGCAGACGGATATTCGCCAGGATACGACTCCTTCCGCCGGAGTTAGAAAAGACACTCGCCCACGGGCTGAAGTCAGGGCATAAGGTTTCTCGTCAAGAACAAACCGGACGGCTGTTCGAATAATCAAAAATAAAAATATTAACTATCGGTGATATTATGCACGGACCAGTAAATGAGGTCATTCAATTTATCGACCTGAGCTCGTATTCAATAATTTTTTTATTCCTAGTCGGTTTCGTCGGCGGACTCGTAAGTGGTTTTATCGGTTCCGGTGGCGCCTTTGTCCTGACTCCGGCCATGATGAGTCTCGGTGTTCCGGGAACCGTGGCCGTGGCCAGCAATATGTGCCACAAGTTCCCCAAGGCTCTGGTTGGTGCTATCAAGCGCTATAAATATGGCCAGGTGGATATAAAACTGGGGCTTATCATGGGAACCTTTGCCGAGATCGGCGTCCAAGTCGGAGTTATGTTGCAGAAACATATCCTCGACACCTGGGGACAGGCCGGATCGAACCTGTACGTCAGCTTTATTTTTGTCCTGGTCCTGGTCATAGTCGGCTCGATCGTCATGCGTGATGCCATGACAACCAAGAAAAAAGGCGGCATCGAAGTTGCGGCTCCTCTGGCGAAACGGATTCAAAAGATCGAACTCTGGCCGATGGTTACCTTTAAAACCGCCAATGTTCGGATAAGTGTTTGGTTTCTCGTACCGGTTGCCCTGGCCACCGGCATGTTGGCGGCCACCATTGCCGTCGGCGGGTTTATCGGGGTTCCCGGATTGATGTATATCATCGGGGCTACCAGCATCATCGCTTCGGCAACCGAATTAGTCATCGCCTTCGTCATGGGACTGGGAGGTACTCTCATCTGGGCATACTATGGAATGGTGGATATTCGCCTGGTTCTCCTCATTCTCGCCGGCTCGCTTTTTGGCGTACAGTTGGGGGCGATCGGCACAACCTACGTAAAAGAATACATGATAAAATATGTTATGGGCACCATTATGCTCATCGTTGCCGTCAGTCGTTTTTTTGCCATCCCCAAGTACTTGAATGAGTTGCAAGTCATCTCACTCGACAACGGTCTCGTGGGAATTCTGACCCAGATCAGTTTTGCGGTGATGTGTTTTGCCCTCCTGATTGGAGCAACCATCATACTCGTCAGTCTCTTTCGAGCCAGAAGCCTTGAAAAGGTAACGGCATAACGGGGGTAACCATGTCCGATGCAGTTAAATTTATTTTAGTGGCCATCGATCCCGGCCCGGCCAGCCAAACCGCCTTCCTTCAGGCCTTGCGCCTGGCGGCATCAATGCAGGCAAAATTGGTCGCTGTTTCCGTTACTCCTCGATACGAGGGCAACATGAATCGATGGAAAATCCATGATGCCAATGACCAAATGAGTCTGCCTTTTACAAAATGTCTGCAGGAGGCCATACGCACTGCGGCAGCGCATGGACAGACAATTCGTGCTGTGCACCGGGTCGGTGATCCGGTCGAAGAGATCGTTTCTACCGCCGAGGAAATCGGCGCCGGTCTCCTGCTCCTCGGCTGCCCAAGGCGTGCCTATGTCGAACGTGTGCTGCTCGGGCGGACGATTGCCAATGTCATCGGTCTCAGCCCCTGTGACGTGCTGCTGATACCTGAAGCAGTGGAGGTAAGTTTTGGCCGGATGCTTGTCGGTTTGGACGGCTCACGACACAGCATGGAGGCTGGGCAGCGTGCCCTCGATCTGGCTTTGGCCTATGGCGGCGAAGTGCATGCACTTTCGGTAATGGATGTCGGTGTCGATCGGAGCCTACGTTACGGCGTGCTTGATGAGGCGCGGCACAAAAGCTCTGTTGCGGTGCATACCTTGGCGGGGCAAGGCAGAAAACTAGGCGTATCGGTGCGCACTGAGATTTCCGAAGGTTTCCCCTACGAACAAATAGTCAAATATTGTGTAGAAAAAGATATTCAGCTCATTGTCTTAGGATCATATGGTCGGACCGCTCTCAGACGTTTCCTCATGGGAAGTGTAGTGGAGCGGGTTGCAGCACTTTCCTTCAAACCAATTTTGGTAGTGAAAAGATTGGCAAACAATGGTGTCCGGGATCTTGCCGACATGAGTGATTGTGTTTCGGAACGGCAGGCAGTTTGAGTTGCTCGGCCCTTTTTCCAGGATTGATAGTTAGGGCTGGATTGTGCAACCGTATCAAGACAACTTAGGGAGAGAATTAACAATTCTCTCCCTAACGGAGGTGAGCAATGGAAGCTAATCAATACTTTTCAATTTTTATTCTGTCGATGTGCGCCGTCCATTTGGCCATGACCGTAGGCAACCATGTACGGAGCTGGTGGCTGGCATCCGTTGGCAAAAGGTATTTTTCACGACAAAGTGTCGGTCTTCATGCGGTAACAAAGAAATCTCAGCGCGGGGATTGGTATGTTTTTTTCCACTGTTCTGACTTGGTTGGAAAAGAGTCTCTGCCAAAAAGTGATTCTTTGCCGGTTCAACCGCAGCAAAAACGACCTCCGGTGAGACGGTCGGAAAACAGAATAACCCTGACCTAAGCCGTCGTTCAACAATAAGTTCAATCGATTGCCGGCATACGAAAGTAATTTTTGCCAAGTATGCCGGCAATTTTCTTCCTACCTCTACTCACCGGATTCTTTGAAATAGTTGCACCTCTAGAATTACTTCGCAAAGGAAACAACAATCTCCTCTTTTGTTTTCCGCCATTTAGCGGGCTGCAGTACCAGCCCCGGCTTGGCATAGCCGACTGCCAGCAGAAGAGGAACCCAGAAATTGTCGGGGATGTTGAAGGCATTCCGCACCCCTTCATGGTCAAAGCCGTCCATAGGATGGCTTTCAAGACCAAGACTGGTGGCGGCGTACATCAGGCTCACGGCAAAAAATCCGGCGTTTTTTGCGGCAAAGGCCAGGCTTGCCTCCGGGCTCCAGTTATACAGGCTCTTGGCGGCGTTTAAAAACCAGTCCCGCTGGGCTGGCTGCATGCTGCCCGCCGTGAGCATTTCCTGCCAGTTCTTTTCGACAGTCGGATGCCCTTCCTGCCAACCGTTTTTATCGGCGAGAACGATCAGCACTACCGGGGCTTCGACCACTTTCGGCTGGTTCCAGGCGAGAGGCAGGAGTTTTTCCTTGGCGGCCTTGTCACGAAGGATAATGAGATTCCAAGGTTGGAGATTGAAGCTGGAAGGGGCCTTGGCGGCGGTTTCGATCATCTGCCCGAGAAGCTCCTCGGAGAGGTTCTTGTCCGCATCGAAGAAATTGATGGCTCGTCTTTTTTCGGAAATGTCTTTAAAGTTCATAGCGTCTCCTTTTCTATTTGTTGTTGTACGTTGGATAATCGATATATCCTTCCGGGCCGGGGGTATACCACCTTGACATGTCGTCGCAGGAGGTCAGAGGGTGGCCGTTTTGCAGCCTCGCGACCAGGTCGGGGTTGGTGATGAACGGCCTGCCGAAAGCGGCGATGTCAACAACGCCTTCGGCAAGTCGTTTCTCGGCATCTTCTTTGCTGTAGCCACAGTTACCGATGAGAATCCCGTCGTAATGGGCACGAAATTCCGCCAGGGTCATTGGTTCCCCATGCTGGTGAAAGCCAAAGGCTAAACCGTCCATGATGTGGACATAGCCAAGCTTTAATTTGCTTAACTCCTTGATGGTGTAGAGGTAGATCTCGCGGAAATCGGCACTGCCCATGTCGTTAAACACGCCGTTGGGAGAAAGCCGTACGCCCACCCGATGTGCAGGCCAGACCGTAAGCACCGCCGCCAGCACCTCTCCGAGAAAACGGTATTTGTTTGCAAGGTTGCCACCGTAGGAGTCGGTCCGGAGATTGGTTTTGGAGTCGAGGAACTGGTTGAGCAGATAGCCGTTGGCACTGTGCACCTCAATTCCGGAAAAGCCCGCCTCCCTGGCATTTATCGCCGCCTGTCGATAATCCTCAACCGTTGCCTTGATCTCTGCACCGGTCATTGGCCGTGGCGCCTCGTAGTCCTTTTTCCCAAGGGGAGTGTGGATACCATCGCCCTCGATCTTTACGGCAGAGGCCGAAACAGGAAGCTCACCATCATGGAAATCGCTGTGCGAAGCCCGGCCGCAATGCCAGAGCTGCAGGAAGATAGGGGTGCCGGTGGGTTGCAGTCTGCCGGTTACTTTGCGCCAGCCGGCAACCATCTCCTTGGTGTAGATGCCGGGCGACCCGATCCAGCCGATGCCCTGCCGGCTGATGACGGTCGCCTCGGTGATCAAGAGGCCGGCCGAAGCCCGCTGGAAGTAGTGTTCGGCCATGATATCGTTTGCTATCCGCGACTCGCCGGCCCGAGCGCGGGTCATGGGGGCCATGGCTATGCGGTTTTTCAGATGCAGATCGCCGATTTGTACTGCATCAAAGAGTGAATGTGTCATTATGTTCTCCCTTGTTGATGGGTTATTGCCGTACTCGCCAATTGTGCCGACCTCCATCCCGGGATTAAGAGCCATACGGGGTTGGTTATAGAGGAACAGAGACGGTTTGGTGACAAACTATAAGATGAAGATGTCTTTTGTCGAGAGCGTTACGCTTCGACCGCTGGTGCTATGTCCAACATACATATTCCCCAAGGGACAATTGACAATGGGTTTTTAATTCTATAATCTTTTATTATCACTGGTGTCGAAGAGTTCTCAGGGAATTTTTAAAACGCAATATCCCCCAATAAAAGTATTAAGTTAGATTCAATGGCGACAGAAAAAATGACCTTAGTTAAAACCCAGGCACTCCTTGTAGCACAGACCATACTTTTACATGGGCTTGCACCTTCTTGGGCGGCGTCTGATACCTTGGACAAGTATCTGGATATGGATCTTGCCCAATTGATGCAGGTGACCATAACCTCAGTGGCAAAAAAGCCTCAGCCACTTGCCGATACCGCGGCGGCGGTTTACGTCATCAGTCAGGAAGATATCCGTCGTTCCGGAGCAACCTCGATTCCCGAAGCTTTGGCCATGGCCCCCGGACTTCAGGTGGCGCGCATCAGTGCCGGTAAGTGGTCGATTTCTGCCCGCGGGTTTGGTGGATATACCTCCAATAAGTTGTTGGTGCTTATGGATGGTCGTTCCTTGTATACCCCGGCCTATAGCGGCACCTTCTGGGATACACAGAATACCCTCTTGGAGGATGTCGAGCGGATTGAAGTTATCCGCGGTCCAGGTGGGACCATCTGGGGTGCCAATGCAGTCAACGGGGTGATCAACATCATCACCAAAAAGGCCCAGGCCACGGAAGGGTCACTGGTTCGGGTCAGGGTCGGTAATAGCGAACAAGGAGCTGCTGCGCGAGAAGGTTTTAAGATCGGCGAAACAACCTTCGGTCGCCTCTATGCCATCGCAGGCGATTATGACAGCAATGTTCTTCATAAAGACCTTCTCGGCAATAGCAGCCGGGATGCCAACGACGATTGGCAGAATATCCAGAGTGGATTTCGCTTCGATGGCAAGGTCGGCACAATTAACGAATGGACTCTGCAGGGTGATGTCTACAAAATCGATGGTAATCAGATCGTCTTCCCTTATTGGGTTGACCGTCCTCCCTATCTGACGGCAAACTACGGCAGTTACTCCGCCCGTGGCGGTAATCTTACCGGCAGTTGGCAACATAAGTTCGCCGACGACAGCTCGCTTACCTTCAAAACCTATTATGACAACAATAATCGAAAAGAATCCTACTACGAACAGACATTCAACATCCTCGACCTGGACATGCAGTATGAATTTGTCCTCGGCAGCTGGAACAATCTGACAACAGGCCTTGGATACCGTCATGTAGATGGCGATTTCGTAGATAACTTTCAAGCGACCATTCCCAATCAAAATCAAGATTTGTACAGTCTGTTTCTACAGGACCAGATCAAGCTCGTTGATCGTCGACTCTGGCTGACGATCGGAACAAAATACGAGCACAATGATTTTACCGGCAGCGAGTGGCAGCCGAGCACTCGCCTGCTGTGGAAGCCCGATGAGCAGCAGTCGGTCTGGGTTGCGGTCGCTCGGGCGGTGCGGACCCCGTCGATGGTAGAAAGAAGCGGCAGCGTAACGCTTGCAACTTTTCCGACACCGCGAGGCACGGGCCAATCGAGTTTACTAGGCAATTCCGACTTCTATTCCGAGTCTCTTATTGCCTATGAAGCCGGGTATCGTTGGCAGGCTAGACGCAACATCTCTTTTGATATAGCTGCCTACTATAATGATTATGATGATATCTATTCCGCCGTTCGCGGTACGAACCCGCTCGACCCTAACTTACACTTCAGTAACAGTCAGAAAGGGACGGGGCATGGGGTGGAATTTGCCTCCAATTGGCAGGCCAGTTCCTGGCTGTCATTCAATTTCACCTATACCTGGCAAGAGCTTGATCTGAAATTTAAAAATGCTTCGATGGTAGCAGGGTTTGACGGCAGCAGCCCGACGATAAACTCTCCTGAGAATCAGGCGGCGATTCGTACCTTCATCGATTTCACCGAAAACTGGCAAAGTAATCTCTGGCTTCGCTATGTTGATCATTTCACCGGCAGGAATACCGTCGATACCAAGTCCGCGATAGCAATACCTTCGCAATTTTATTTCGATGCCAATCTTGTCTATAAACCGAAAAAAAATATGGAAATTATGCTGGCGGGACAAAACCTGTTGAAGAGCAGCCAATTGCAGTATGTTTCTGAACTGATCACGCCGCCCACCGAGATTCAGAGGGTCATCTACGCGAAAGTCACCTGGAGTTTCTAAATTCAAAAAAGAGATGACTATCACTTGCAAACCAAGGATCCTCTTGCTCTGTCTGCTCATCTTCCTTAGCAGTGCAGTTGCCTTGCGGGCTGAAGAGATATCAAAGGAATATCAATTAAAATTGGCATTTATAGTTAATTTTGCCCGCTTTATTACCTGGCCGGAGGAGTCTTTTTCCCCTGAAAATCCACAGGTGACTCTCTGTGTGCTTGGCAAGAATCCTTTTGGTAATGCCCTCGGCGACGTTGACGGCAAGAAAGTTGGGGAACGTACTCTTAAAGTCAAAAACATTGAGACGCTTAACAAAGAACAACAATGCCACCTCCTTTTTGCCGGTCAGTGGGAGGCCGCAAGCCTTGCCGGCCTGGAGGCCAGAATCCTCAATCACCAGCCCGTGGTTACGGTAAGCGATAGCGCTGGTTTTGCAGCTGCCGGGGGCGTCATCGAATTGGTTCTGAAAGATGATAAGCTCTCGTTTGTCATTAATAACACCGCTATGAAAGAGCGGAGAGTGCGAGCCAGCTCTTCTCTGTTAAATCTGGCTGCGTCGATTCGATAATCCCTATGTTCTCTCCACAACGATCCTTTGTCCAATTACCCATTCGTTTCAAACTCTACAGTATTGTCCTGCTGGCCAGTACCATAGCTCTGCTTCTGGCAACCTCGGTATCTTTTCTCATCCAGCAGCATCTTATTAAAAAACAGCTGCGTGACGAAATCCAGACGCTTGCCGATGTTATTGGCGAAAACAGCCGAGCCGGCCTGGTTTTTGAAGACAAGAAGGCGTTGTCGACTATTCTCCATTCCCTGATTGCCAAAAAAAGCATAACCGAGGCGAAGATTTTCGGCAAAAACGGCGACATCTATGCCGAATATAAAAGTAATGCTGCAGGTGCAAATTTTGCTGAACACCGGACAGACAGTCTCAATTTTACGGGGCTCAGGTTTCTGGGGGATCGTGCCGAACTCTTGCAACCCATTTTCCTCGACAACGAACGGGTTGGCGAGCTGTTCATAGAGGTTGATCTCGGAGAGATGCGCGGCAATACCATCACCATCGCCGCGCTCATGGGCGGAGTGCTGGCGATTGGGTCATGTCTGGCAATGTTGCTGGCCTCCCGATTGCTGAAAAGTATTATTCAACCCATCACTAAGTTGTCCGAGTTGACTAAAATAATTTCGCTGGAAAAAAAATACAATGTTCGAGCAGCCGTGATCGGGGAAGATGAATTGGGACAACTGGCCGTAGGTTTCAACAGGATGATCGAGCAAATCGAAAAACGCGATGCCTATCTGGCAGAGCAGGTTGCCGAAAGAACCAAGGATCTGGAATTACAGGCGGCCGATCTTTTAGAGGCGAAGGAGAAGGCTGAGGCAGCCAACCGGGCGAAGAGCCAGTTTCTCGCCAATATGAGTCATGAGATCCGCACGCCGATGAATGCCATTATCGGCATGACCTATCTTGCCAGAGAAACGAAGGACCAAGGGCAGCTACAACGCTTTCTTGGAACGGTGAAGAATTCGGCGGAGAGCCTGCTCGGTATTCTTAACGACATTCTCGATTTTTCGAAGATTGAAGCTGGACAGATGCAGCTTGAATTTCGGCCCTTTAGCCTTGAGCGGTTGCTGGAGTCGATTATCTCCACTTTGAATGTCCCCGCCGTCGAAAAGGGGCTGCGGCTCCAGGTTGTAAAGGCCCAGAAGCTGCCCGAAGCGATTATTGGCGATGACCTTCGCCTCCAGCAGATTCTTCTTAATCTGGTGGGCAATGCAGTCAAATTCACGGCAAGTGGAAGCATCGATATTACGGTGCAGCCGGCAATCGACCAACCCGTGGAAGGAAAAATCGCCCTCCATTTCAGTGTTACCGATACCGGTATAGGCATTGTCCCTGGGAAACTGGCCGAGATCTTTAATAGTTTTCAGCAGGCGGACAGTTCGTATACCAGACAATACGGCGGTACCGGTCTGGGATTGACGATCAGTAAACAACTGACCGAACTCATGGGCGGCAGGATGTGGGTCGACAGCCAAGTGAATGTGGGCAGCACATTTCATTTTATCCTTGCTTTTCAGCCATGCGCCGCCGAGATGCTTAACCCTGGGCCGGTAAGTGCGCATATTTCCGAACAAGCAGCGCGGGAATTGTCGATTCTCGTGGTCGATGACAATGAAGTAAATCGGGACGTGGCGCAAATGTTTCTTGAAAAAGATCACCTTGTGGCTGTAACGGGCGACGGTTTGGAAGCGCTGCACGCCCTTTCCCGGCAGTCCTTTGATGTGGTCCTTATGGACGTGCAGATGCCGCTTATGGACGGTCTAGCCACGACCGCCATCATTCGCAGCCTGGAAAAAGGACAATTACCGACTCCGGAACTGCCGGATGACTTATGTCACGCCCTTGGCAGCAGGCTTTTTGGCGGGCATCTGCCGGTCATTGCCATGACCGCCCACGCCATGGGAGGCGACCGGGAGATGTGCCTTGCTGCCGGTATGGACGGCTATATCACTAAACCATTCCAGCCGCCGCAACTGACGGAGGCGTTTCGGAAATTGTTCGCGGCAAGTCCTGAGCCCGGCAGGATAAAAGAAAAAACCTATGGTGAGATTATGAAGTCCTCATTGGTCAACGATGGTTTTTGCCATATCGATCCCGCTGTGTTCGACGATATGCGGCGGCAGATGCCGGATCGTCCGGAAATCATCAGTCGTATCATTGGCAGCTTTCTCAGGTCAAGCCCCGTACTGCTCGATAAACTCCGTGCCGCTCTTCTGGCGGGGGATCTGGACGCGGTATGCAAGGCGGCCCATACTATGAAATCGAGCAATGCGCAGATAGGCGCCAATCCGATGGCGGACATCTGCCGGAGGCTTGAAAACCTGGAGACTCCAGGGCAACTTTCTGATATCGCCGCTATCCTCCAGGAGTTGGAAAAGGAATACGCCGGGGTGGAAAATGAGCTGAAATGCCTTCTTGCTCAATCGCCCGAGCAAGAAGGGGCAGGATTGTGAAAGGCCTCGAACTCAACAAGTTGGCAATCGCCTTTGCCGTTGGCGTCTTTGTTGCCCTCTCCTGCAACGGCTGGATACTGATATATGTTTTACAGTTGCACACAAAAACTCTGGTCGAGCAGCAGAACCGCCAGAAATCTCTGCAAATCTCCTCCGATATTCAGCGGGAGACCGCCGCTCTTTCACGGATGGTACGCGCCTATACGACTTCTGCCGAAACCAAATATTTGAGCTATTATTACGACATTATCGATATCAGGCAAGGCAAGAAGGCGGCGCCCGATGGTTACGGCCCCACCTACTGGGCCGAGGTCATAGCCGGCAGTCGCGCCCATGTTATGCCGGAAAACCGACCCGGCACCTCCCTTCTTGAACGGATGAAGGCCCAGGGCTTCAGCCGGGAAGAGTTTGCCGCTATGGACAAGATCGTCGCCTGTTCGAACACCCTGTTCGAACAGGATCAAATCGCCTTTGCCGCAACCCAGGGCCTGTATGACCCGGTGCGAAAAACTTTTACCGACGAGGGTCAACCCGAACGTCGCTTTGCCAATAATTTTGTCTACAGCAAGAGCTACCTCCAGCTGGAGAACGCACTTCTACAGGAGGTGGAGGCCTTCTCACGGTTGACGGACGAACGGACACAAGCGGCGGTTCACCGGGTTTCGTCGCGATTGAACACGAGTATTTATACCGCCATTGTCATCATAACCATCACCCTGATCCTGGTGCTGGTCGCCATGGGTGTCATCTTCAGGAAGGTGTTGGCACCGATGCGGTCTCTCAAGGAAAAGGCTCTTGGCATTGGGGCCGGAGACTATAGCATCCGGGTGGACACCGGCGGGGGTGTGCTTGAACTGCAGGCGCTGGGCAAGACCTTTAACGCCATGGCCGACAACATCCAGCAAGACATCCTGCAACGGGAGAAGATCTACCGGGAACTAGAGATAGCCAGTGCTAAAGCGGAGGAATCGACACGGGCAAAGTCCCTGTTCCTCGCCAATATGAGCCATGAGATCAGAACCCCGATGAATGCCATTGTCGGTATGACCTATCTGGCTCTCAACACCGAACTCAACCAGCGGCAGCAAAATTACATAAGTAAAATCCAGAATGCTGCCCAATCCCTCCTGCAGATCATCAATGATATCCTCGACTTTACCAAAATCGAGGCCGGAAAACTGGAACTGGAAAAGGTGACCTTCCGGCTCGAAGACTTGGTGGACAACGTCCTCAGCCTGTTGCGCCAAAGTGCCCTGGAAAAAGGTATTGAACTGCTGTTTGATATCGGCGATGCAGGTTTGATCGGTGATGCCGGCACCTTTCTCGGTGACCCGTTACGCCTTGCACAGGTGCTCTCCAACCTGCTTACCAATGCAGTGAAATTCACCGACAAAGGCTATGTACAACTCCGCATACAGGAAAGCAGCCGGACCGTTAGCGCCTGCAAGCTGCAATTTCACATTGAGGATACCGGCATCGGCATGAGCCCGGAGCAGGTTGAACGACTTTTTCAGGAATTCTCCCAGGCCGATGGCTCGACCACGCGCAGGCATGGCGGTACCGGTTTGGGGCTCGCCATAACCAAACGACTTCTGACGCTGATGGGCGGGGAGATCTCCGTCACCAGTGAACCGAACAGAGGCACCTGCTTCACCTGCGACATCACCCTGCAAATCGCCAATCGGGAAGAGCTGCAGGAAGGTCATTCCGTTCCCAACGACGATGGAAATTTCCTGCCAAAAGCCGCCTTGCCGGAGGATTTTCATCTCTTACTCGATGCCACCGGGCAGGAAGATACTCTCCCAGATGCCGCCAGGTTTTCCGGTTTCAAAGGCATGCGAATCCTGCTCGCCGAGGACAATCTGATCAATCAGGAGATCGCTTCAGAAATGTTAGGCTATCATGGCATAGTGGTCGATATTGCCAATAACGGCAGGGAAGCCCTTGACATGATCGGCACAAACCCGGATGATTATTATCATGGCGTGCTCATGGACATTCAGATGCCGGTCATGGATGGTTACGAGGCGACACGGCTGCTCCGCGAACAGCCCCGCTATGCTACCCTACCCATTATCGCCATGACCGCCCATGCCATGGTCGAAGAACAGGAACGCTGTGTCGCCCTTGGCATGAATGCCCATGTAGCAAAACCCTTTCAACTGGAGGATCTTTTGCGGATACTCGCATCGTACTCCCCGGCGGCAAAGGCGCTTTCCTGGCCGATGCAGCCTGCAGCAGGTGAAGGCGTCGAAACACCCCGCTTCGGTGCTAGCCTGCCTGAATCGATTCCGGGAATAGACATGGGCAAGGGCCTTGGCCTTTGTGCCGGTAAGGTCGACTTATACCGGAAAATCCTTGAAAGATATGTCTTGGAATATTCACCATTTGTCAATACTCTGCGGCTTCATTTGGCAAATGGACAATGGGAGGAGCTGACCAACCTGGCGCATGGCTTCAAAGGCCTGTCGGCGACCATCGGTGCCCAGGCCCTTCGCGATCTCGGGGAACGTATCGAACGAGGTGGGGCATCGCGTTCGCCGGCCCTTGTGTCTCTGCTCGGGGAGCTGGAAGAACTCCTGCCGGTTACTCTTAATGCCTTGCATCGCCATTTTGCCGTTCGACAGGACGAACCCGTGGCGACTTCAACTGCTTCCGAAGCGACCAGGGATTCACATTCACTCCTCGAACAGTTGCGGTATCTGCTTGGTGAGTCGGACAGCGCTGCCCTTGATTTCTGGATTGCGCATGAACTTGCCCTCAAAAAAATGTTGCCGCCGGCAGTGGCAAAAAAACTTGCCCTGACAATTTCCGGCTTTCAATTCGAGGAGGCCATGGTGTTGCTCTCCTCCTCGGAAGGCGGGAACCGATGAACCAGACTGCGGATAAAAAGATCACCATCCTTTGTGTTGACGATACGCCGACCAACCTGTATCTCCTGGTGGAGTTGTTAAAAACAACCTATCGTGTCAAAACCGCGACAAATGGTCTCCAGGCACTGCAGATTGTCGCAGCGAGTCCTCCCGATCTGATTCTTCTGGACATCATGATGCCGGGTATGGATGGACTGGAAGTCTGCCGCCGCTTGAAGGCCGATCCGGTGTGCATGGCCGTCCCCATCCTCTTTCTCACTGCCAAGACCCAGGTGGAGGATGAAGCCCATGGCCTCAGCCTGGGCGCCGCCGATTATATCCACAAACCCATCAGTCCGCCTATTCTGCTGGCCCGCGTGCACCATCATCTGCAGATCAAGAAGTACAATGACCTGCTGCGCAATCGCAATCACTGGCTGGAAGAAGAGGTGTCGCGCCGCATCTCCGAACTGAACCGCATGCAGGAGGCAACCATTCATGTCATCACCAGCCTTGCCGAATTTCGTGACGAGGAAACCGGTAACCATGTTCGCCGGACCCAGGAATATATCCGCCTGATCGCCGAAAACCTGCAAAAACTCCCGGAGCACGCAGAATATTTGACTGCTGCAAGAACTGCCCAGATCGTTACCTCCGCCCCCATGCATGATGTCGGAAAAATTGCCATTCCCGACAGCGTCCTCCTGAAACCCGGCAGACTCACGGCTGAGGAGTTTGAAATCATGAAATTGCATACGATCCGCGGCTATGAAATTCTCTCGCAGGCTAAAAAAAACCTCGGCGAAACCGGCGGGTTCTTGGAGATCGCCCAGCAGATCGCCCGCTCGCACCATGAAAAATGGGATGGCTCGGGTTATCCCGACGGCCTGGTGCGTGCCGATATTCCCCTGGCTGCGCGGATGATGGCGGTCGCCGACGTGTATGATGCCGTCCGCAGCGAGCGCCCCTACAAAAAAGCCCAGTCGCACGAACAGGCGATCACCATTTTACGGGAAAGTCGCGGCAGCCATTTTGACTCGCAAATCGTCGATGTCTTTCTTGCATGTGACGTGCAGGTGCAAAATATTCGTCATCAATGGGGTGACCGTTAAGGAAGAGCCCGATCCATTACGCCATTGGTGTTCATTAAATTTTCGGGAGAACTGTGGATGATGCGAACAAATCTGAGTAAGTGCGCAATATTCTATTGGATAGCTGTATTTTCCTGCAGCAATGCCCTCGCCGTTGATTATGGTTTATCCGGTTTCGGCACCTTGGGCGGAGCGATTTCCGACCACGACACAACCTATCAACACTATATTGATGACAATGGCACCCTGATGCGCGATTCCCTGGTCGGCGTCCAGCTTGACGCGAAATTTACCGATCAGTGGTCGGCAACCTCACAGGTGGTGTTGGCCGCGGCCACTGATGAAGACAATGTGCTGAAACCGCAACTCAAGTGGACCCTTCTTTCGTATCGTCCAACCAACGACTGGCTGATCCGGGCAGGCAGGTTGAGCCTGGGCGGGCTGCTCAATCAGCAAAACCTTGAGGTAGGGGTTACCTATGACATGGCGCGATTACCGAACGAGGTGTACCTCCTCTCCTCCGCCTATGATTTTGACGGATTGAGCCTGGTCAAGACATGGAGTACCACTGATTATGAAATAACCCTGGACGGAACATTCGGCATGCAGAAACGAAATTACCGGTTGTATGCCAACGGCAGCAAAAAATCTGAATACGTTTCGGGGGATGTTACCGGTGGGGGTCTTGTTTTAACCGTCACCGATTATGACCAGGACATGTACCGGGCAGGGTGGAGTATCAATCAGATTGAACCGGACCAGGGAAAATTTCCTAATACATTCAATTTCATACCGCTGGGAAACGGTCTGTACACACTTGGAAGACCTGATTTTAGCGAAAAAATTACGGCCACTACTCTCTTTCTTGGTGCCCGCATTCCTCTCGGCGGATTTCTGATCACCTGTGAGGGTACAGCCGTTATCACTAAAGATGTTGATACGGTACCGACGACCGTAGGGGCCTATCTCAACGTGTCCCGCAAGCTGGGCAACTGGACGCCGTACATTACCTACGCCCAGGCGTGGACGGATGGACTGGATACTTGGCGTAAAGTCAAAGGCGCCACCGCTGTTCCCCAGCAGGGCGTTACCCAGACAATCATTGACGATACGGCCAGTGAAATGGCGGTCTTCGACCAGAACTCCTGGATGCTCGGCACATCCTATGCCTTCACTCCCAAACAGAAGATCAAGGCCGAGGTGATGCTCACCCATGTGGGCGACCGTTCCGCCATGTTTGATGGAGATATCGCCCATGAAAACGTCATGGTCTATTCTCTGTCCTATAATTTTTCTTTCTAGGATTGAAAAGCTGAGTCTATGAATGCCGCGGTATCATCTCACATGACCGGATTGTTGCGAGGGGCACTGTTTTGCCTGGCGACCCTGGTCATGGCCTGTACCTCGTCCCTCTGCCATGCCGGCATAGTGGTAATCGGCCATGAGATCCTTCAGGAGATGGACAAGACCGTGGTCGGTCGAATCTACACCGGCAGAACGGTCCAGGTTGCGGGAGTCGCGGTGCAGCCGGTCAACATGAAGACCGGCGACGCAAAGCGGGCCTCTTTTCTGAGGACGATTCTGCAACAGAGCGATGATGACTATGTTGCCTACTGGATTGTTCGACGTGCCATCGGTAAAGGTACACCGCCCCCCGAGGTGGAAAACGCCCAGGCGGTGATACAGTTTGTTCGCTCGACCAAGGGTGCTGTCGGTTATATCGATGAAGCGGACCTTGTTCCGGGGCTTAGCGTTCTATTCATCCTGCCATGAAGTATGTGAGGGCGGACTGAATTTTCCGCTGCAATTTGACATAAGAAAACCGATAACGAGGAAAAATGACCTTAGAAATGCGCAAAGAAACGAAAGGTGCCACCGTGCTGGTGGTGGATGATGAACCGTTTATCCAGGATATTGTCGGCATGATGGTTGAAAGCCTTGGCTTTGCAGTTCTAACTGCAGCAGGTGGTGATGAGGCTGTGCAACTTGTTGAAAAGCATCGGGAAGAAATTTTTCTGGTCCTCTGCGATCTGACCATGCCCGGTATGGATGGCTGGCAGACAATAAGCTGTATACGGGCAATCGCACCGGAGTTGCCTGTCGTCTTGACCAGCGGCTATGCAATCGATCAAAAAGCCTGCAGAGAACATGCCGATCAACCTTGGGCAATTATGAATAAACCCTATATTTATGACGAGTTGAAGATACTCCTGCAGCAAGTGCGTGAGTGAAGCTCTTGGTATACCCGGTTTTTCTCTTGCATTGTTTTGTTATCCCCGGCTATTCTCCAGATTTCTGACAAGGACCGGTATATGTTGAATTCCATTTTGGCCATCAGCCTCGGGGCATCGGCGGGAGCGGTATTGCGCTGGCTGCTCGGGCTTTCATTGAATTCGCTGTTTCCCACCATTCCGCTTGGCACCTTGACCGCCAATCTCGTCGGCGGCTACCTCATCGGTGTGGCTGTGGCAGTGTTTGCAGGCAATCCCGATCTCGCGCCGGAGTGGCGACTGTTGATTATTACCGGCTTTCTCGGCGGTTTGACCACCTTTTCCACCTTCTCGGCGGAGGTTACGTCGCTTTTGCAGGAAGGGCGACTGCTATGGGCAGGAATGGCAATTTCTGCCCACGTTGTCGGCTCGCTGCTGATGACCATTGTCGGTATTGCCAGTGTTGCCCTGTGCAAACGAATTTGAAAGAAAGAGGCTCTCTATGAACGGCTATCAACTCACCTTTTTTACCCAGCAGGATCGCAAGCATGGCAGTCATTCCCTGGCCCATTGGTTGCTCGAAGAGGCTCGCAGGATGGGGATTCGTGGTGCTACCCTGATTACCGGAGCCGAGGGCTTCGGGCATGACCGGAAAATCCGCTCGGCCCATTTCTTTGAACTGACCGATCAGCCCATCGAGGTGACCATGGCGGTGAGCAGCACGGATGCCGATCGATTGTTTGCCAGGCTGAAGGAGGAGGGTGTGAATATCTTTTACGTGAAGGCGCCGATCGAATTTGGTCTGACCGGTGATCTTTGATGGGCAATGTTATAAAACCTCAATCCCCATTCCGCTTCATCACCTCGTTCACCTTGACGGCCAGCTCCATAAAGGAAAACGGTTTTTGAATAAAATCGATTTTCTCATCAAGTACCCCATGCAGAGCGATGATATCGGAAGTGTAGCCGGAGGTGAACAGGCATTTCAGCCCCGGGATGATGCCGACGAGTATTTGCGCCAGGTCGCGGCCGTTCATCTCCGGCATGATGACGTCGGTGATGAGCAGTTCGATCTCCTCGGCATGGACATGGGCTTGGCGCAGAGCCTCAGTCGGTGATATTGCCGGCAACACCTGGTAGCCGAGCCGGGTAAGCATCGCCTGCCCGACGCCTAGAATTACCTCCTCGTCTTCAACGAGGAGCACCAACTGGCCGCTGCCTCGCGGTATTGCCGCTTTCTTTTCAACCTCAGCCGGCCCTGCCGGGGCGGCGAACCGCGGCAGGTAGATCTTGAAGGTAGTCCCTTTGCCCGGCTCGCTGTAAACATTGACGACGCCTTGGTTTTGCTTGACAATGCCGTATACGGTCGAGAGCCCCAGGCCGGTGCCCTTGCCCACCTCCTTGGTGGTAAAAAACGGTTCGAAGATATGTTCAAGGATCTCTTTGTCCATTCCGAAGCCGTTGTCGCTGACGCTCAGTTGCACGTATTCTCCGGGGCTGCTGGTCGGGTGCAGGGTACAGTATTCGGCATCGAAGGTGATGTTCTTGGTGCCTATGGTGATCTTGCCTACCCCAGTAATGGCGTCCCGGGCATTGACGCAGAGATTGGCAAGAATCTGGTCGATCTGCGAAGGGTCAATCTTGATTGGCCACACCTCAAGGTCCGGTTTCCATACCAGATCAATGTCCTCGCCGATAAGCCTAACCAGCATTTTCAAGAGACCGGCCACACAGTCATTGAGATCGAGGACCTTCGGGGCAACCGTCTGTTTGCGGGCAAAGGCCAGCAGCTGGCGGACCAGATCGGCGGAACGACGGGCGGCACTCTCGATAACCTTGAGGTTGGCATGGATCGAATCCTCGGGCGAGCAACTCGTCATCGCCAGTTCAGCATGCCCGAGGATGGCGGTCAGCATGTTATTGAAGTCATGGGCAACGCCGCCGGCCAGCCGACCCACCGACTCCATCTTCTGGGCTTGCAGTAACTGTTCCTGGAGCTTTTCCTGGGCGAGGGCCGCTTGTTTCTGCTCGGTGATGTCGGTTATGACGACGATGAGGAGGTCCGGAGTGAGTCTTTCACTGATGATTGACAGATAGACCTGTTTGCCGCTGAAGATGGAGGTATGAGAATCCTCGAAGCGATGAATTCCCTCGCCGGCCAAGGTTTTAAGGAGATTGTCGCGAATGGGGCCGTCCGGCAGACGATCGAGGAGCTTGATGCCGAGATAACGTTCGCGCGGCACCTCGAAGATAGCGGCGAAATGCTCGTTGCAATCGAGGATTACCGATTGACTGTCAAGAAGGATTATCCCCACCGGCGAACGTTCAAAGATGGCACGCGATTTCTTTTCGCTCTCCCCGAGTGCCGCCTCGGCATTTTTACGCTCGGTGATGTCGATACCCATGCCGGTGAGGCAGGGTTGGCCTTCGAGGAAGAAACGTCGTCCGGTAAAGAAATAGGGGGTTGCCGTGCGATCCTTGGCAAGAAAAACGGCCTCGGTTCTTGATTCACCGTTCTGGAAGACCTCCCGCACGGCAGTTCGAATAGCTTCTCGCCCCTGACCCTCGAAGAAATCTTCCGGGGACATGGTCGTTAGTTCGTCGGGTGTATATCCGGAAACTTTTTCGAAGTTGGTGTTCCAGCGCCGGAATCGACCCTTATGGTCGAAGAGGTAGAACAGGCCGGGCAGGCTGTCCAGGACGGTTTGGTTGAAGACGGTTTCCTGGAGGAGTCGTTCTTCGGCACTCTTTCTTTCCGCCAGCTCCCGCCAGGCCGACTCGTAGTTCCGGGCGTTGGCAAGGGCGAGAGAAACCTGATGGGCGAGGATTTCCAGAAAACCCGCTTGAGCCTCAAAGTCTCGATCGGTCAGTGAGGCCAGACCGATGACCCCGATGATCTCCGAGCCGGTGCGCAAGGGGAGCGATGCAAAGGAGTGAATTCCGGCCTCCTTGCACTCATCCCAGGTGCAGCGGCTGTCCCTGTGAATGTTTCTTGAATAGAGAGCCTTGTTTTCCCGCACCGTCAGCCCGCAGATACACTCACCCACGCGGTGTTCGGGTATTATGCCCAACCGTTGCCTTCCTTCCGGTGGTGCAACCTCCTGGAGAAGCAATTTGTCGCCATCACGGAGGAATAAATATGCCAGGTCAGGCTGAACTGCGGTCAAGATGCCTTGCATGGCGGCTTTGCCCACCTGGTCAAGGGACAGAGAGGAACCCACCGTCATACCCAGGGCATGGAGGGCCGCTAGTTCCCTGGTGCGCTCTTTGGCCGCTGTCTCGGCCTTTTTGCGCTCGGTTATGTCATGAGCAACACTGAGAATATTGCCGTCGGCAAGGATTTTTTGACTGATTTCCACCTGCAACCGGCTACCATTTTTGTGCAGGAAACACTGCTCTCTGGTGGCTATCCGATCCTGCTGCACAAGAACGCCGAGGGGCGGCTGCCTAAGAAAATCCTCAGGATCGATCATCGCAGTGCAGTGAGTGGCTAGAAGATCTTCAAGGGAATAACCGGTTATTGCCAGCCACTGCCTGTTCGCCGCCAGAAATCGCCAGTGCTGGTCGGTAATGAACATGCCGTCAACGGCCTCCTCAAAAAACGCCCGATAAGAGTCGGCGGCACTGGCCAACTTCCCTCTCTTCCGAGTGTGTTGCGTGTCAGGGGAGTTCATGTTTTTCTGTTCCGGAAAATTCTCGCTCTTTGGTGAGAAAATAGGCCTTGGGGTTCTGCTTGTCTTCCTGGCCGGAAACTGTAGAAATACACCAACTTTTTCGAGCGGTCAAGGAAAGGACAGGGAAAAAGGGAGTATTCTATTGCTTGGGGTGGCTAGGACTTCGGTTTCTCTGCGCAGGAGATGGGAAGTATCTACCCGATACCGGTTTTGACGGGTGGGTAGTTTTTACCTAGCCTTGGCGAATCTCTTCGACGACTGCTGAATTTCTTAGATAAAATATTATTAATATCAATATATTAAATATATTTTCCAAACTGGCACCGGAGTTGCTATGTCCTTTAACAAAGGAAAACGGCGGACACGGCCTGAAGCTGGAGGCCGATACCGGAGGTAACAGAGACAAAACATACTGCTCACAAGAGCAGATAACCTAGACAAGGAGAAGCACAATGAAAAAACAAATTATGGCAATCGTCCTTATAGCCGGACTGACCGTGGCAACCGCCGCATCGACAAGTTGGGGCAGAGGAGGGGATGGTGCCGGCAATTGCCCGCAGATGCAGGGACAGATGATGCAGGGGCAGATGATGCCGCCACCGGATCCGGAAACCCGGGCAAAAATTGCAAAATTTTTTAAAGATAACCAGGCATTGCACAAACAACTTATCATGAAACAAGCAGAAAATCACGCCATCATGCGCAGTGAAAAACCTGATCCGCAAGCGGCAGCCAAAGTCGCCGGGGAACTCTTTGACCTGCGGACAACCCTGCATGACAAGGCCGAGGCAGCCGGAGTCTCTGACTATGTCGGCCGGATGGGCGGTGGCAAGGGTATGCGTGGGCCGGGTGCCGGTGGAAGGCCCGGTATGATGGGTCCTGGTTCCCCGCAGCAATAGTCTCGGCAAGAAGCATTCCTCTCCTCCCGGCCCCGTCCGCGCTCCTTCGTTGCTACCGCAAGGTCAACCAGAGCGCGGGCGGGGTTTCTTTTTTTCACCGTCGGATTGCTCAAACAGCACAGTTCTGCATCCTTCTTGGCGACGACCTTTTGCCTGCCGGTATCTCCGCAAAAAGAATAAAAGCACCGTTGACCTTCCCATGATTATCGGCTAGATGTGTGCAAACCCGCCTCGCATCCCCCTACCACAGCGTCAGGGGAAAAGAGAAGACACCGAGTGATTACTTTGGGAGGAAAGGAAGATGAAAAGATTCTCGCCTATAAAAGCGATATCAATGCCCGCGATTCCCGGCCGATGGGTCTTGAACCGCCCGGCAGCCATGCTGACAAAAGCAACCCAGGTCTATGGGTAAGCGGCGGACGATATCATGACTTTATATGCAGCGCTGGGCGCCGTCGAACAGGGGTTGGTCTATGGCATAATGGTCATAGGCGTCTACCTGACCTTTCGCATCCTCGATTTTCCCGACCTGACCGTTGACGGCAGCCTGCCGCTTGGGGCGGCCATCTCGGCGGTGGCTATAACCAGCGGGGTCAATCCCTATCTGTCTTTGCTCTTGGCCATGGCCGGCGGCTTTGTTGCCGGCATGGTGACGGCGATTCTTAACACCAAGTTTAAGATCCTCCACCTGCTTGCCTCGATCCTCACCATGATCGCCCTCTATTCCATCAATATCCGCATCATGGCCGGGCCGAATATTGCCCTTTTGGGCGTCGATACGGTGTTTGACGCGGTGACCCGCCTGGGAATTCCCGCCCATTACGCCGGGCTGCTGATCTTCGGCACCTTTGCCGGGCTGGTCCTCGGTTTTATCATCTGGTTCATGGGGACGGAACTTGGCCAGGCCATTCTCGCCACCGGCGACAACCCGCAGATGATCACCAGCCAGGGCGTCAATACCCACCTGGTGATCATCCTCGGAGTGGGCCTGTCGAACGGACTGGTGGCGCTCAGCGGAGCGCTGGTCGCCCAGAACCAGGGGGCCGCCGATGTCGGCATGGGGCTTGGGACCATCGTTGCCGGGCTTGCCTCGGTGATTATCGGCGAGACGGTTTTCGGCTGTCAGACCATGGCCCGCGCCTTTATCGCCGCCCTCTTGGGCTCCATCGTCTACCGGCTGGCCGTTGCCCTGGCGCTCGGCCTTCAGTTGGGTCACTTCCGCTTCAATCCCAGTGACCTCAATCTCATTACCGCCGTTCTGGTCATCGGTGCCCTTATTACCCCCAACCTCAAGAAGAGACTCATTGCCCGGTGATAACACTTGAAAACATCATAAAATATTTTCACAAGGGCAGCGTTAACGAGGTCTTCGCCCTGAACAACATCAATCTTCAGCTTGATGAAGGGGATTTTGTGACGGTCATCGGTTCCAACGGGGCGGGCAAGTCGACCCTACAGAACTGCATCGCCGGCGGCTTTTTCCCCGATTCCGGCAAGATCTCCATCGCCGGCCGGGATGTCACCGGCTGGCCCGAATATAAAAGGGCCTCGCTGATTTCCCGGGTCTTCCAGAACCCTCTGCTCGGCACCTGTCCGTCGGCCACCATCGAACAAAATATGGCCATCGCCGGCCTGCGCGGCAAGCGGCGCGGTCTTGCAAGAGGCGTCAAGATCCGGGACCGCGAGCGTTTTCGCGGCGAACTGCGGCAGCTCGGGCTGGGTCTGGAGGATCGGCTCCTCGATAAGGTTGGTCTCCTTTCCGGCGGCCAGCGTCAGGCCCTGACAATGCTCATGGCGACGATGATTAAGCCGGAGGTGCTGCTCCTCGACGAACATGTCGCCGCCCTTGATCCGAAGACCGCCGGACAGATCCTCGGCCTCACCCAGGAGATCGTCAAGGGCCGAAAACTGACGACCCTGATGATCACCCATAACATGAAACACGCCATCAGTTTCGGCAATCGGCTGCTCATGCTCCACCAGGGCCGGGTACTCCTTGATCTGCAGGGCCCTGAAAAAGACAATCTGACGGTAACCGACCTGTTGGAACAGTTCTACAAAGCGCAAGGGGAAGAGTTGGCGCTCGACTCCCTGCTGCTTGCCTGAGTTGCGGTGACGGCCATGTTGCAGGAGTTGGAATTCCAGGTTCTCGAAATATATCGGCTGCTCGACGCGACCGTGGCGGCCTTTGCAGAGCGCACCGGGCTCCGCTGTCCGCAGGGTTGCGGCCAGTGCTGCGTGTCGGAAAAAGTTGAGGCGACGGTCCTCGAATGCCTTCCCCTGGCATTTTCCCTGTTCCGCACCTCCGAGGCGGAGCTTGTGCTGCAACGGCTCGAACAGAATGGGAATGACAGGCAGTGCGTTCTCTATCGTCCCGATTTGACCCGCGCCGGATTCTGGGGCTGCAGCCAGTACGCGACGCGGACGGTGATTTGCCGGCTCTTCGGCTTTGCCGGCAATCCTGACCGGGACGGAATCCCCCGGCTGGCCTTGTGCCGAATTATGAAGGAGGCGGGAGCGGAGCAAGCGGCGATTGTCGTTGGTGACCCTCTTGCGCCGATGCCGCTCTTTGTCGAGGCCGGGCTGCGCATCACTGCTCTCCATCCAGGCCTTGGCACCCAACGCCTGCCGATCAATGTCGCTCTGCGGCAGGCCCTTATGAAAGTCGGAATGGTCCTTGAGCTGCAGGCGGGGTCCTGATGACCGAGGGGATCAAAAAAGCGGTGCATTTTCTGCGCCCCGAATAGTTCTGGCCAGATCGCCAAAGGCTTACACCGCGCTACCCCTTTAAGTGCTTATCTTGAAACCGTTCGACAGAAAGGGGTGAAGGGTCAGGTGAAGGTCTTGCCCCCACGGTGAAGAAGTTGCTGTTTTTACTCACCGAGGACCCCTTCGCGACACCGCCGCGTTATGAAAAACTGGTCGGTAACCTGCAAGGCTTTTCTTCACGCAGGATCGATATCCAACACAGACTGGTTTATTCCGTCGACAAGGAAAAACGAGTGGTCCACATTCTGCGAATGTGAACACACTATAAGTGAAAATATCTATCAGCCCAGAAGGAGTTCGTGCCAGGCCATGGCCGCGAAGGTCTTATGGAGCATGTGGTCGTCTTCTTCGTTACGGATTTCCAAGCAGGAAAAGGTCTGTTGCGCCAAGGGGATTACCCTGGCCGGCGGGGTGACCGTATCCTCCTTGCCGATGACCAAGAGGGTAGGGACCTGCAGTTTTTCCGGCGGCTGGAATTCGCCGAAGTTCAGGGCCGGTGCGAGGAGAATCAGGCGGCCCACCTTCTCGGGAAAACGTGTGGCGTAGCAAGTGGCCATCAGGCCGCCAAAGCTTGAGCCGATCAAGGTCAGGTTGGACAGGCCTTGGCACAGATCGGTCAACTGGAGCAGCCGATCGGCTAGCGTCCCATGGAAATCCGGACAAGAGATGTGGGGAAAGTGCTCTTGAAAAAAGCGGCCCTTGGTGCCTTGTCCTGACGAGTCAAGGCCGTGCAGAAAGAAGATGCCGCCGGCCGTAGGCTGCCGGTGTTTTTCCAGTTTATAGAGGATTTCCACGCCGTCCGGGGTGAATGGTTCCGTGTCTTTTAAGCGGAGGGCCTCGGCCACCGAGATGAACCTGCCGCCGGCTATCTCCGACTCCTGCAGGACGAAGGGACCATTGTGGCGACAAGCGAAGATGCGTCCCCAGACCCGGTTGCCGGCATCTGCATAGTAGTGGTCAAAGAGAAATTGCAGCCGCACCCGGCTCACCCCCAGTTCCTCGGCAAGCTCTCGAACCGCCGAAGCTTCATAGGATTCCTCCGCCAATACCACCCCGCCGGCGGCTACATCCCAGAACCCCGGGTAGATATCCTTGTCATCGGTCCTTTTCTGGAGAAAAAATTCCTCTTGGTCGTTGAAAACCAGGATATAACTCGCCCGGTGGGTCAGCCTTTCCGCTCGCATAAGGGAGCGCGGTTGATGGCCGGTTTTTCTGTTGTGTCGATCGACTATCTGAACGATCTCGTCGTGTTTGCCTGGCATGATTGTCGCGTTTTCCGTTCTAAAGATAGATCTCTTACCTGAAATGATCCTCTTGAAAGCCGAGAATCATTTTTTATTTTTGGCGGATACATCAGGATCTGGGTGAGCGATAACAAAAGCATTTTCTTCCGCCATTTTTTTGCGAGTGGAAACGCCGTCCGCATACATCACATCATCAACGACCCATGCCCCATTTTCATTTACCATCTTGTAAATGATGGTTCTCTGGTAATAGTCACCGGCATCTTTAACGGATGGATAGACATTGAGCGTAACTTGGAACAAATTGGGCCCAATTTCGGCAATAGACATCCCGGAACTTTCGTAACTCAAGTTGGCTTCGTATTCCTGCGCATCCAGATACTCATCGCCATCCGCGCCCCAACCACAAGGTCCGCTTGCATACTGAGCGCATATCTCTTTATTCTTTTTCACCTCAACCCTGAAGGATTTCGACAGCGCGAGAGTTGGACGTGGAATTTTTGGGGTTTTCGAATAATCGTGTCTTTTCGGCAAGCCTGCCATGACGCCAAAAAATTGATCTGCTACAATCGGTACCCTTCTTATAACCAATGGAGGATTACCGATGGATCAATCACCAGCATTTCCCCCCGCGACACTGCCAGAAGTTCAATCCA